>NZ_JAHKNG010000037.1 GCF_018860165.1 Paracoccus marinaquae | reverse complement strand
TCTTCGGAAAGCTGAAAGAGAACAGAGGCATCGCGATGCGCTCCTGCAAGACCGATCACAGCTTCATCGCGTTCATTGCGCTCGCCGCAACCATCATCCTCACAAAATGAACGTCAACAGACCCTAGCCACCCACCCGGCTGGCCGCATGCCCGGCGATCAGGTCCAGAAGCCCCGCCAGCGATGCCGGGCCACGGTCGGCGTGATCCGAGCCGGTCACCCGCCGGGTGATCCAGAGGTACAGGTCCTGATCATTCTCGGACAGCAGCATCTCATACATGTCAAGCTGATCCCCGGACAGCCCCGACAAGGCCCCGTCGGCGAAGTGACCCAGAATCAGATCCATCTCCTTCATGCCGCGCCGCCAGCTGCGCATCCGCAGCCGCCGCAACCGGGTTTCAACCGTCTCAGTCATCCGCCAGCACCCCTTCAAGCCGTTCGATCCGCTGAGCGGCCTCTTCCAGAACACGCCGCAGGTCGCGCAACTCGGCCCGCGCGGACTGGCGGATGCCGGCCCCTTCATGCGGCCCCTGCCCTTCGCCGGTCAGAAGCCAGACCAGCGGCACGCCCAGCATCCCGGCCAGCCGGCCCAGGAACACCGCCCGCGGCTCGGCCTGATCGCTTTCCCAGCCCTTAAGCGTCTCGGCCCGGACCCCCAACCGCCCGGCCAGATCCGCCACCGCCAGCCCGGCGCCCTCGCGCGCGGCGGTCAGCCGATCGCCAAAGGTCGCCTCATGTTCGCCATAGCCATGATCCTGCATGATCCACTCCGCTTGTCGCCGTTCGGCACACAGCGTAAGCCAAGCGAAGCGACAGTTCAAACATCAGGGTTTTCCATGGGTCTTCTTGCCGGGCGCCTGCAGCGCATCAAGCCCTCTCCCACCATCGCGATGACCACGCGCGCGGCCACCCTGCGGGCCGAGGGGCGGGACATCATCGGCCTGTCGGCGGGCGAGCCCGATTTCGACACGCCCGAACATATCCGCGAGGCGGCCAAGGCGGCGATCGACGCAGGTCACACCCGCTATACGCCGGTCGACGGCACCGCGTCGCTGAAACGCGCCATCAGCGGGAAATTCGCCCGCGAGAACGGGCTGGACTATGCGCCGTCGCAGGTCACCGTCGGCGGCGGCGGCAAGCAGATCCTGTTCAATGCGCTGATGGCCACGCTGGACGAGGCCGACGAGGTCATCATTCCCGCCCCCTACTGGGTCAGCTACCCGGACATGGTGCTGCTGGCCGGCGGCCGGCCGGTGATCGTGGAATGCGGCATCGGGGCCGGCTTCCGCCTGACCCCCGAGGCGCTGGAGACCGTCATCACCCCGCGCACGAAATGGCTGATCCTGAATTCGCCCTCCAACCCCTCGGGCGCGGGATACGATCGCGCCGCCATGCAGGCACTGACCGATGTGCTGCTGCGCCACCCCCAGGTCTGGGTGCTGGCGGACGATATCTACGAACATCTGGTCTTCGACGGGTTCGAGTTCTGCACGCCCGCACAGGTCGAGCCGCGCCTGAAGGACCGGGTGCTGACCATGAACGGGGTCAGCAAGGCCTATGCCATGACCGGCTGGCGGATCGGCTATGGCGCCGGCCCCGAGCCCCTGATCCGGGCCATGGCCAAGCTGCAGTCGCAATCGACCTCGAACCCCTGCTCGATCAGTCAATATGCCGCCGAGGCCGCGCTGACCGGGCCGCAGGACTATATCACCGAAAGCCGCGCCGCCTTTCAGCGCCGCCGCGACCTGGTGGTGGCGGGACTGAATGCCTGCCCGGGCCTCACCTGCCCGACCCCGCAGGGCGCTTTCTATGTCTACCCCTCGATCCGCGACCTGATCGGCAAGACCTCCGCCGGCGGCACGCTGCTCGACAATGACGAAGCCTTCGCCAACGCGCTGCTGGACGAGGCCGGCGTCGCCGTCGTCTTCGGTGCCGCCTTCGGCCTCAGCCCGCATTTCCGCATCTCCTACGCCACCAGCGACGACCAGCTGCGCGAGGCCGTCACCCGCATCCGCCGCTTCTGCGAAAACTGCGCCTGAAAAAAGGGCCGCGCGGGCCCCTTCTTCTTCATGCAAATATCCGCGCCGCAGGCACGCCGCCCGCATGGGCGGCGTTCGCTTACAGCGCCGTCCAGCCGCCATCGACGCTGATCGTGGTGCCGGTGATCTGCGCCGCTGCCTGGCTGCACAGGAACACCGCCGTGTCGCCCATCTCCTCGACCGTGGCGAATTCCTTCGAGGGCTGCCGTTCCAGCATGACCTTCTTGATCACCTCCTCGCGGCTCATGCCGTATTCCTTCATCGTGTCAGGGATCTGCGCCTCGACCAGCGGCGTCAGCACATAGCCCGGGCAGATGGCGTTGCAGGTGATCGGCTCCTGCGCGGTTTCCAGCGCCGTCACCTTGGTCAGCCCGACAATGCCGTGCTTGGCGGCCACATAGGCCGATTTGAACGGGCTCGCGGTCAGCCCATGGGCCGAGGCGATATTGACCACCCGCCCCCAACCCGCCTTGCGCATGTCCGGCAGGGCCGCCGCCGTAGTGTGAAAGGCCGAGGACAGGTTGATGGCGATGATCGCGTCCCATTTCTCGACCGGGAAGTCCGGAATCGGCGAGACGAACTGGATGCCCGCATTGTTGACCAGAATATCGCATTGCCCGGCCTGTTCCACCAGCGCGCGGCACTCGTCCGGCCTCGACATGTCGGCCTTGATATAGCGCGCGCTCACCCCATGCTCGGCCGCCAGCCGGTCGGCCAGCGCATGATCCTCGTCCCGGTCGGTGAAGCTGTTCAGAACCAGATTCGCCCCGGCCCGCGCCAGTTGCCGGGCCACGCCCAGCCCGATGCCGGAATTCGACCCGGTCACCACCGCCGTCTTGCCCGTCAGGAATTTCTCGAACATCTGCGCCCCTCTGCGACTGTTTTTCCGTGAAAGGAACCTCCGCGACGCCTTCGGGCATGGCAGAGGATCATGCAGGCGCAGCATGGGCAAAAAAAAGCGCCCGCACAAGGCGGGCGCAAGTCATGAGGCAGGTTTCATACAGGCAAGAAACCTATCGAGCAGTAAGCCATTTATACGCGACTCCCCGCCCGAGTCCAACAGTGAAGTTGCCCCGGCCATTGACGCCCAGGGGTCGAGACTGTTGAAATCGTGCGCAAACAAAGACCCCAGAGGCGACAGGCAATGCGAATCTTCAAAAACCTTAACAAATGCGCGATCAAACGCGCAGCGCCGGCGCTCATGGCCATGGCCGTGACTGTTGCAGCAATGCCGCTGGCAAGCCTCGCAGAACCCGCGCATGGCATTGCAATGTATGGAGAACCTGCGCTGGCCGAGGGGTTTTCCAGCCTGCCCTACGCCAATCCGGACGCCCCGAAGGGCGGCACGATTCGGCTGGCAGAGCCGGGAGGATTCGACTCGCTGAAGCCCTGGGTCCTGAAGGGCAATGCCGCCTGGGGCGTCGGCGTTCACGTGGCCGAGAGCCTGATGCTGCGCTCGATCGACGAGCCCTTCACGCTGTACGGCCTCCTGGCCGAGTCGGTCGAGACGGATCCCGAGCGCACCTGGGTCGAGTTCACCCTGCGCCCCGAGGCGCGCTTTTCGGACGGATCGCCAGTCACGGTCGAGGACGTGATGTGGTCCTACGAGACGCTGGGCACGCTTGGCCATCCCCGCTATCTGGCCACCTGGTCCAAGGTCGAGAAGATGGAGCAGACGGGCGAGCGCAGCCTGCGCTTCACCTTCAAGGAACAGGACCGCGAGCTGGCGATGCTGATGGGCATGCGCCCGATCCTGAAGAAGGCGCAATGGGAGGACACGGACTTCACCCAGTCCGGGCTGGAACCGCCCATCGGTTCGGGCGCCTATCTGATCGACCGGGTCGATCCGGGCCGCTCGATCAGCTTCCGGCGCGATCCCGATTACTGGGGCAAGGATCTGCCGGTCAATCGCGGCCTGCATAATTTCGACGAGATCCGCTATGACTATTTCGGCGACGCCAATGCCATGTCCGAGGCCTTCCGGGCCGGCGAGGTGACCATCTGGCGCGAACTCTCGGCGCAGAAATGGGACAGCGAATACGATTTCCCGCTGGTGATCGAGGGCAAGGTGGTCAAATCCGAGATCGGCCATGACCGTCCCTCGGGGATCATGGGGCTGGTGATGAACAGCCGCAACCCGGTCTTCGCGGACTGGCGCGTGCGTCAGGCGATGATCGAGGCCTTCAACTTCCAGTTCATCAACAACACGCTGAATGGCGGCAGGGATCCGCGCATCACCTCGTATTTCTCGAACTCGGATCTGGCGATGCAGCCCGGACCCGCCGAAGGCCGGGTGAAGGAACTGCTGGAGCCTTTCGCCGACGATCTGCCTCCCGGCACGCTGGAAGGCTATGCCCTGCCCGAAGGCAGCGAGAACGCGCTGGACCGGCGCGGCCTGCGCAGCGCCCTGAAACTGCTGGAAGAGGCCGGCTGGACCGTACAGAACGGGGCGCTGAAGAATGCCGAAGGGCGCCCCTTCGCCTTCGAGATCCTGCTGAACCAGTCGGGCAGCGCCATGCGCACGGCCTCCGAAACCCAGCAGATCGTCGATATCTATGTCGAGGCGCTGCGCAATCTGGGCATTACGGCGACGGTCACGCTGCTGGATTCGGCGCAATATGTGCAGCGCACCAATACCTATGATTTCGACATGACCTGGTACGAGCGCGCCCTGTCGCTGTCGCCGGGCAATGAGCAGATGCTGTACTGGGGCCATGACGGCGTCACCCTGCCCGGCAGCCGCAACTGGATGGGCATGAACAGCCCCGCCGCCGAGGCCATGATCGACGCCATGCTGGACGCCGGGACGCCCGAAGGCTTTACCTCGGCCGTGCGGGCGCTGGACCGGGTGCTGACCGCTGGGCGTTATGTCATTCCGGTCAGTTTTTCGCCTATCTCGCGTCTGGCCCATTCGGCCGACCTGCATTATCCTGAAAACACACCTCTTTACGGTGACTGGCCCGGGTTCATGCCCGAGGTCTGGTGGCAGGAGGCAAAAAAATGAGAGCAGTTGCTGCACTACTGCTGGCCGGCGCGTTGCTGGCCGGCTGCAATACCGTCGCAGGGGTCGGTGAGGACATCACCGGCACCGCCCGCTGGTTCCAGCAGGGCCTTCCGAGGAGTTACTAGATGAAGTGGCATCACGTTCAGGAAAACTGGTCCGCCTTCTACGAGGTGATCCAGGACAAATGGCCCGAGGCGGACGAGGCCGATCTGGACGAGATCGACGGCGATCAGCGCGCCTTCATCGCCTATCTGGCCGAAGTGACCGGTCAGGAGGCGTCGGACATCCGCGACGAGCTGCGCGAATGGCTGGCGGGCGAGATCCCCTCGGACGTGATCATGGATCCGCAGCATGACAACCACTCGA
The DNA here is from genome assembly GCF_018860165.1 of Paracoccus marinaquae. Lineage (GTDB taxonomy): Bacteria > Pseudomonadota > Alphaproteobacteria > Rhodobacterales > Rhodobacteraceae > Paracoccus > Paracoccus marinaquae. Next base: position 31,530 of record NZ_JAHKNG010000037.1, on the reverse strand, counting down.
TCGCGCTCAGTTCCAAATACGTCAACGAGGGCGAGGACGAATATGACGACGACGCCCGCTTCGGCGATGACGGCGACGAGGCGGACGACAACTGATCCGGTCAGGCGCCGCGCGGTCCCCAGAGGATGATGGCGGCGCCCAGAAGGCAGATCGCAGCGCCGGTCAGGTCCCACTGATCCGGCCGGCGCCCTTCGGCCAGCCACAACCAGGCCAGCGAGGCCGCGATATAAATTCCGCCATAGGCGGCATAGGCGCGGCCGGCCTGATCGGCCGGGCTGAGCGCCAGAAGCCCCGCGAACATCGCCAGCGAGACCATGCCCGGCAGCAGCCACAGCGCCGATCGGTCAAGTCGGAACCAGGCCCAGAAGGCGAAGCATCCGGCGATCTCGGCCAGCGCCGCGGCGATGTAGATCGGCAAGGCGGTCATGGACCCTGCTTAAGCCGCCGCCCCGCGCCGGTCCATGGCTTTCACTTGGCCGGGGCCAGATTGGACAGCGCCCCCATGCGCTGCAGGATCAGCACATAGATCACCGCATACAGTCCGGCGACGACCAGTCCGACCCACTGGATCTCGAAGGGGGTGAAGAAATAGGCGACGACCAGCAGGAATTGCAGCATGAAGTGCATCGGGTAATAGACCCGGTTGCCCAGGGCCTCGCGCGACCAGCCGAGATTGGCCGAGTAGAGGCGGATCAGGCTGTCCAGCGAGTTGATGACGAAGACCACGCCGACGAAGATCATGAACCAGTTCAGCCAGCCGGGGATCACGATCTCGGCCTTGTAATAGATGAACAGTACGCTGAACCACAGCCCAAGCGGGATCGCCGGCAGGAACACCATCGCCAGCGCCAGTTGCCAGGCCGGCAGGCCACCGACGAAGCGGGCGACGAACTGGCCGATCATGATGCTCCAGGCGAACCACCAGAACAGGTAGAATTCGTGATAGTCCGAGATCGGCACGGCAAAGCGCGGCAGGTTTGCGAAATAGTCCATCAGCAGCCCGATATTGGCCCCGAAATCCCCCATGCCGACACCGCTATAGGCGAAGGCCACCAGTGCCAGCGCGGTGAAGGCCAGCATCCCGAAGCCGTAGGTCGAAACGATCGCCAGCCATTTCATGATCCGAAAATCGCCGCTGGAGGTGACCGAAAAGGCGATGACGAACACCGCCAGCCCCCAGATCGCCCATTGCGGCAGATCGGGCGCATAGGTCGGCAGGTTGATCATGAACAGGTAGCAGGTAAAGGAACAGGTCGCGATGACGGTGAGGTTATAGACCCATTTCACCGGCGCGATCTCGAACAGCCTGAGCCGCGGCTCGAGGGCGACGAAATAGAATGTGGCGACGAAATACATCAGCCAGACCAGCGGCCCCCACATGCCGAATTCGACCGCCAGAGCATTGGTGAAGCCGAAGGCCGCCTCCTCCTCGTAGATCGGAAACTCGTTCAGCGGCAGCATCACCAGCCCCATGTCCAGGCCTGCGGTGAACAGCAGCGCGATCAGCGTGAACAACCCGACCGGCGTTTCGCCATAGCACCGAACGCGCGGCCAGCGGATCAGGACGAAAAGCGCGCAGGCCAGCACGCTGAGATAGGCTATGGTGATGATTGGCGTCATATGAACCTCTTCGCTGCGACGAGTCGCTTTTGGCAGAAGCCGGGACGCCCCCGCTTCGGGCCACCGGCGCGCGGCAAGGAAGTTGCCGCTGGGTCACTTTGTCACATATCCCTGCCTTATCTTGATTGTTCAGTCAATCAAAATTCGAGACCGCGTTGAATATTCCCGCATCGCCATGGCATGGAGGGCAGAAAGCCGGGGCCTGGCGGTTGAGTATGACGCCGCAATCTGACAAAGCCGGCACCGAAGCCATGACAGGCAATACCATGATATGGCGGGCAGCATGACCCTGACCCTGAAACTCGCGGCAGGCAGCATCGTCGTCGGCCTGACGGTGCTGGTGCTGAAGCTGCTGGCCTGGTGGATGACGGGGTCGGTCGCGCTGCTGTCGGATGCGCTGGAAAGCACGGTGAATGTCGCCAGCGCCGTCGCCGCGCTGATCGCCGTTCATGTCGCCGCCCGCCCCGCCGATGCGGGCCATCCCTACGGCCATCACAAGGCCGAGTTCTTCAGCGCCGTGCTGGAAGGGGTGATGATCATCGTCGCGGCCCTGCTGATCATGCGCGAGGCCTGGCGGGGCTTTCTCAGCCCGCCGGTGCTGGAATCGCCTTTCGAGGGAATCGCGATCAACGCCGCCGCCGGCCTCATCAACGCCGTCTGGTGCTGGGTGCTGATCACCCGCGGGCGACGGCTGAAATCACCCGCCCTGGTGGCCGACGGCAAGCACCTGCTGTCCGACGTGATCTCATCGGGCGGCGTGCTGCTGGGCGTGGTGCTGTCCGTCCTCAGCGGCTGGGCCATCCTGGACCCGCTGCTGGCGGGGCTGGTGGGGCTCAACATCCTGCGGATGGGCTGGCAGGTCACCGCCACCTCGCTGAACGGATTGATGGATGAGGCGGTGCCGGCCGAGACGCTGGAACAGATCCGCTCGATCATCTCGGAAGAGGCCGGCGGCGCCATCGAGGCGCATGATCTGCGCACCCGGCACGCCGGAACCGTGACCTTCATCGACTTTCATCTGGTGGTGGACGGCCAGACCACGGTCGACGACGCCCATGCGATCTGCGACCGGATCGAAGCCTCGCTGCGCAAGCTGTTGCGCGAGGCGCAGATCACCATCCATGTCGAGCCGGAACACAAGGCCAAGCATTCCGGCGTTCTGGTGCTGTAGGCCGCGCCACCCGCGCGGCCCGGACGCGACCCGATCAGAAGATGCCGCGGGCGCCCTCTTTCCACAGCGAGGGCAGGACCACGATCTTGCTGCCGCCGGGCACGCGCTCGAACAGGTCGATGGCGTCCTGATCCAGCATCCGGATGCAGCCCGAGGACACCGCCTGCCCCAGATATTGCGGCTCGCACCCGCCATGGATGCGATACAGCGTGTCCACGCCGTTCTGGAACAGATACAGCGCCCGCGATCCCAGCGGGTTGCCCGGCCCGCCATCCATGCCGCCATTGGCAATGGAATAGGGCTCGAGATCCGGCCGCCGGGCGACCATCTCGTCAGGGGGCGTCCAGCGCGGCCATTTGCGCTTGTACTGCATGACGGAATCGCCGTTCCAGGCGAACCCGGCTGCCCCGACGCCGACGCCATAGCGCAGGGCCGTGCCATCCTGTTGCACCAGATGCAGGAAGGCCTGGTCGGGATCGACGATCACGGTCCCGGCGGGCTGATCGGGATAGGGATTCGGTACCTCCTGCCGCCACAACTCGGGCGGCACGATGCCCTGCGGCACGGCGGGAACCGGGAAAGGCTCGTCGGTGATCGCGCCGTAACGCGCGGGCAGAAGCTGCATCGCCGGCGAGGGCAGGACTTCGACGGCCTTTGGTGGCTTCTTCGTGCAGGCGGACAGGACAGCGGCCGCGGCGGCCGTCAGAAAAATACGTCTTTTCATGGTGATTTCCTTGGTGAAGGGCTGACAGAGATCGATCCGCGCGATCGCACGGGGGCGCTGTGTCAGCCCATCCGGGGCGGGTCGAGAATTCGCTGCGGGCCGCCACCCTCCTGCGGCAGGATGGCCGCCGGCGCCCTTGTCCGGGCCGCCTCTGATCCGGGCGCCGTCATCGCGCCGGGCAGAAGGCCGGCGTCAGGATGGCAGGGCGCCCCCGGCAGGGCCGGACCGGGGCATCGACGCGACAGGGTCAGCTCCGCCCCTGCCTGCCGGTCCAACGGCGTCGCCTCGGGTGCCGTCGCGGCCGCCCGATCGAGGCGCGCGACCTCGGTCGCAAAGGCCCCCCACGGCATCACCGCAAGGACCAGAACCATCACCAACAGGGCGCGCAGCAGCATCATGCCAACATTGTTCCAGATCAGGCGCTTGGCGTCGATATCTGGAGGGAACACAGCGCTTCACGAGGCCGTCATCGCGGGCCATGTCAGGCGGCCAAGCGCACCCAGACCGGAACGTGATCGCTGGGTTTCTCGCCCGCGCGCGCCTCGCGGTCGACGCCGGTTTCAACCATCAGGTCGGCGGCCTGCGGCGACAGCAGCAGGTGATCGATGCGGATGCCGTCATCCTTGCTCCACGCCCCGGCCTGATAGTCCCAGAAGGTGAACGGTCCGCGCGTGGCCCAGGGATCGCGGATGCGGATCGCATCGGTCCAGCCCTGATAACGGATCGCCCGCAGCGCGCCCCGGCTTTCAGGGCGGAACAGCGCGTCATCGACCCATTTTTCGGGCCTCGCGGCATCGCGCGGCTCGGGGATGACGTTGTAGTCGCCCAGCATCACCACCGGCATCTCGCTGGCCAGCAACTCGGCTGCCCGTGCCCGCAGCCGCTCCATCCAGGCCAGCTTGTAATCGTATTTCGGCCCCGGCGCGGGGTTGCCGTTCGGCAGATAGAGGCCCGCGATCCGCACCGCGCGCTCGCCCACGACCGTCGCCTCGATATAACGGGCCTGTTCGTCGGCCTCGTCGCCCGGAAGGCCGCGCATCACATCCTCCAGCGGCAGCTTCGACAGGATGGCGACGCCGTTGAATCCCTTCTGGCCGTGGGTTTCGACATTCCAGCCCAGATCCTCGAAATGCCCGCGCGGAAACCCCTCATCGACGGATTTGATCTCCTGCAGCACCACGGGATCGGCATCCGTCCCGGCCAGCCAGTCGCTCAGCGCCTCGATCCGGGCCTTGATTCCATTAATGTTGAAGCTGGCAATCTTCATCCTGTTTCCCTTGCGATACCCGCCCTGGCCCGCCGCCTCGTCCAGATCCCGTTGAGCCAGCTGCGGCCGGGAAGTTCGACCATGTGATAGCTGATCGCCGAGGCCAGGATCACCAGCGCAAAACAGACCAGCGAATGGACGGTCAGCGGCAGGGCTTCCCAATAGGCTGGGAACCGCGGCCCGAGATTGGAATAGACGATCAGGATCAGCGAATGCACGAGATAGGTGGAATAGGAGATCTCGCCCAAGTAGACAAGGACGCCCGTGACCCGGCGGCCGACAAGCGACGACTGGCCCAGGGTCGGAGACAGCCGCGCGGCGGCCAGGATCAGCCCCGCGAAGATCGGCAGCAGCGCATAGTCCGCATTCGGATTTCGCGCCACGACAAGGAATGCGACCATCGCCACCGCACCGATCAGGGCCGCCGGGCGCGGCCCGACACGCTCGGCCAGCATCCGTGTCAGGACCCCCAGAGCGAAGGCGGGGAAGATCCGCAAGACACCTAAATCCCAGGTCGGATGCATGAATCCCGCATAGCCATCCGCGCGCGCGACGAGATGCGCAACCACCCCGGATACGACCAGAACAACGGTCCAGAACACCCAGCCCGGCCGCCGCGGTGAAATGACCATCAACAGCCCAAAGGCCAGATAGGCCGACATCTCGGCCGAGATCGACCAGGACACCCCGTTCAGGATGAGCCCGTCAGTGACACGCCAGGAATGGATCATCAACAATGAGGCGATGCCATCGCGCAGCGTCGGCGCCCGATCCGCCTGATAGCCGAGTCGCGCCACCGCCAGCAGGAACACCAGCCAGACCAGAAGCATCACCAGATGCATGGGATAGACCCGCGCAAAGCGACGCCACATATAGGTCCCGAAATCGAAGCCGCCACCGGTCTCGCGTCCACCATAGACATGGTAGATCACAAACCCTGACAGCACGAAGAACAGATCGACGCCGCGCGCCCCGGAACCGGCAAGCGCCCAGAGGCCGGTATCGGGCAGACCCACCCAACTCCAGAAATGGAAAAAGAAGACCCAGGCAGCCGCAAAGAACCGTATGGCTGTCAGCAGATCGAGTTGGGGCGCCAAAGGCGCTTGACCGGACGTCTCAGCCATATCAGAACCTGTTCACAACCAGAGTACACGCGACATCCTCGAACACGGAGGTCGTTCTGCGTAGCATACGGAACAGGGCGGGTAAATTCACCTGTCCAAAGGGTGAGGTTTCGGCGCCGAAAATGACCCGAGGCCCGCTCTGCGGCATGAACCGAACCTCTTCGCTGGCGGCCAGCACCGGTTACGCCCGCACGCTGCGCGTTTCGCGTGATCGCGAACACTGATTGTATCTGATCGTCGGCAGCCATTTGGGACTTGCCTCGGCTCTGATGGTTAGGCGGTGTCATCAATTGAGCCAAATGACTGCTGCTGCGAGATGGATTGCGCCGAGGAGGGCGGCTGCGGTTTTGTCCGAGCGGGTTGCGATGGCCCTGTAATGTTTCAGCTTTTCAAAGAAGTTCTCGATCAGATGGCGCGCCTTGTAGAGCGCCTTGTCATAATCGCACGGGTCACGTCCGTCAAGGTGGTGTAATTTCCCGGATGGCCTGAGGGCATGATCAGGCGGCTTTTGTTGTGATGCCGAGAATGGGGTCGATCTCCTCCTTGTCGATCTGGGCGAAGGCTTCGACCATCATGTAGCGGCTGGCGGTCTGCCATTCGTCGTTCTGCTCGAAGAGCACGGCGCCGATCAGGCGCATGATCGACGCCTCGTTCGGGAAGATCCCGACGACATCGGCGCGGCGCTTCACCTCCTTGTTCAGGCGTTCGATCGGGTTCGTGCTGTGCAACTTGGTACGGTGCTGGCGAGGAAAGGACATGTAGGCCAGCACATCATGCTCGCTGTCGTCCATCAGATCGGCCAGCTTTGGCCAGCGGGATCGCAACTGTTCGGCCACCTTGCGCCATGTCTCGCCGGCATGGGTACGGTCGGGTTGGCGCCGACACCGCCAATGTCCTTGGTGGCCTTTTCATCACCAGTATCGCCAATGCGGCCTATTCGCGACAGGCCATGCCTGCCACAGACCGCCGCCCCTTCGCTTTATACATCGACGAGTTCCAAAGCTTCACCAGCCGTTCACTGGCGGACATGCTGCCGTCCCTACGGAAGTATGGTGTGGGGCTGACCCTCGCGACGCAGAGCACCGCCGGAACCGATACCGCCATCACCGACGCGATTCTTGCCAACACCGGCACCATCATCGCCTTCCGCGTCGGGCCTAAGGATGCTGAGGTGCTGACGAGGGTGTTTGGCGAGCGGGATTTAGAGGGGTGGGAGTTGCAGAGACTGCCTAGAGGGAGGGGAATGGTGAAGCTGGGGACGGCGGAGGCGTTCACTGTTCAGATGCCGCACACGCAGTCGTGAAAATCATCGCTTGCACGATTCTGAGCCTAAAATGAGCCTAGTCCCACTCAGCGCATCTTCTAAGTTACTGAAACAAATGGCGGACCCGGAGCGATTCGAACGCCCGACCCCCAGATTCGTAGTCTGGTGCTCTATCCAGCTGAGCTACGGGTCCGTCGTAGGGCGGTGATCTATCGCCCCGGGTCAGGGGATGCAAGGGGGAAGCGGAAAAAAAGCGCCCCGTTTCCGCATTGTCGTCTCAGTTGGCCGCGGCGGTCTGCCGGCTGGCGCCGGGACCCATGTCGCGCGGCAGGTGGATCATGAAATCGCTGCCCCCGGAATCGCTGCGGATCAGTTCCAGCCGGCCGCCATGCCCGCGCACCAGATCCGCGGCGATGGTCAGCCCGAGGCCGGTTCCGCCCTTCCGCGCGCTGCCGGTAAAGGGCTGAAACAGGAATTCGCGGGCCTTGTCGGGCAGGCCCGGCCCGCTGTCGCCCACCCGGATCCACCAGCCGGCATCGGTTTCGCCCGCCCCGATTTCGACCGTGCCGGGCTGGCCGGTGCCCTCGATCGCCTGCCTTGCATTGCGGGCCAGGTTGCTCAGCACCCGGTAAAGCTGGTCGCGGTCGGCGCGGATCGTCAGGCTGGGCGGGATATCGGTCAGGAACTCGACCCGTGCCGCCGCCTCGGCGGCCAGCGCCTCGGCCTCGACCAGATCATGCACCAGATGCGACAGGTTGAAGCGCGACAGGCTCGGGGCGGGTTCCTCGGCCTTGCCGAAGGCCAGCGTGGTCTCGCACAGGTTGACCGCACGGGTGATCGAGTTCAGCAGCTTGGGCGCGGCCCGGACCACCTTCGGATCGGCACTGTCCTCGAGCCGGTCGGCAAAGATCTGCGCCGTGGTCAGGATGTTGCGCAAATCGTGGCTGATCTTGGCCACCGCCTCACCCAGCTGCGCCATGCGCTGCTTCTGCTTCAGCGACGAGGTGACGGTCTTCTGCATCGACTCGAGCGCCGTTTCCGCCTCGAGCAGTTCGGCCAGTCGGGCATTCGGGGCGATGATGTTCTGCGGATCCTCGGGGGCGCTGGCATAGGCCGACATGTGGCTGATGACGCGCCGGATGGGGACCAGGATCAGGCGCTGCGCCGCCAGGTTCAGAAGCACCGCCGTCAGGATCGAGAAGGCCGCCGACATGACCAGCAGGCGAAGGCCGTAATCCACCATTCCAGTGCGCAGCGGCGCGGTCGGCATGGTGATCTCGATCAGCTGTCCGGCCTGGTTGACGGGCGCACCGATCACCCGGATCACACGGTCCCGGTTGTCGAACAATGTCCACAGCGCATCGTCGATGGTCTGCACGACGCCTTCCTCGCGCAGGTCATAGGTTGCCGCCACCGGCCCCGGAATCGGCGAGGACAGCACCAACTGGCGGATGTCGTCGCGACGCAGCACGACGTTGAATACACCGGCATTCTGCAGCAGTTCGGATTCAAGCTCGCTGGCCAGGGATTCATCGGTGGCCAGCAGCGCCAGGCTGGCGATCTGCGCCCGCTCGAGCCGGGATTCGAGATAGTCCAGCCGAAAGCTGGCCAGCGCGGGCAGCAGGATGAACAACTCAGCCAGCATGACGAAAAGGATCGTCAGCGCAGCGAATCGGCCGGAAATCGTATTCAGTCGCATCTTGCCCGGGTCGTGTCGCCGTGGCGCCCGTATCATGCGGGCAAATCGGCAATTGCAGATCAAACGAATGTGATCCCGGCCCGGTTCCGTGCCGAGATCGAAATCACTGCTGCTATAAAGGCAGGTCTGGGCGGTTGACGCCACCCCCGCTCTGCACTATCCAGCGGGCTTCAAACAACCGGCGCGTCCGCGCGGGGCGGGTTTATTCATCCTGCCCCCTTCGGCCGCCACCCGCAAGCTAAGACCCGGAGACCGACCATGAAGCGCACCTTCCAACCCTCGAACCTCGTTCGTGCGCGCCGTCACGGCTTTCGCGCCCGCATGGCCACCAAGGGCGGCCGCCGCGTGCTGAACGCCCGCCGCGCCAAGGGCCGCAAGCGCCTGTCGGCCTGACCGCACCCGGCGGCTTGCGCTGCCGGTACAAGGCTTTGGTGATGCCGCCCCTGCCCCATCCAGATGCTGACATGCAGCCGAAGGATGCCGGCAAGGCGGCATTTCGCGTCTCGCCCCCCCGCCGGGGATTGCCGCCCGTCCTGACCAGCCGCGCCGATTTCCTGGCGGCTGCAAAGGCGCGGCGTCAAGGCATGCCCGGCTTTCTGCTGCAGGCCCGTAACCGCGGCGATGACGGGCCGGCGCGGGTCGGCTTTACCTGTTCGAAGAAGATCGGCAATGCGGTGACGCGCAACCGCGCCAAGCGCCGGCTGCGCGAGGTCGCGCGGCTGCGCCTGCCACCGGCGGCACGTCCGGGTTGGGACTATGTGCTGGTCGGCCGCCCCGGCGCCACCATCAGCCGCGATTTCGCCGCGCTTTGCGAGGATCTGACCCGCGCCCTGCAGAAGGTGCATCAATGAGCCCGCTGGCCCATCTTCTGGCGCTGCCGGTCCGGGCCTATCGGCTGGTCGCCTCGCCCTGGGTCGGGCATGGCTGCCGCTTCCAGCCGACCTGCTCGGCCTATGCGCTGGAGGCGTTGGAGCGTCACGGCGCGATCCGGGGTGGCTGGCTGGCCGCGCGTCGCATCGCCCGCTGCCATCCCTGGGGCGGGCATGGCTTCGATCCGGTTCCCGGCGCAGATATGCATGATGATCCCGAAAGGCATTCCGATGCTGGATGATTCCGACGAGTCCGAAATCCACCCGCTGTTCGCCGGCGCGCCCTCGACGACCGAGTTCCGCAAGCTGCGCAAACGCCTTGTGCGCGAGACCCGCGCCGCGATCGAGGATTTCGGCATGATCCGCGAGGGTGATCGCTGGCTGATCTGCCTGTCGGGCGGCAAGGACAGCTATACCCTGCTTGCGGTGCTGCACGAACTGAAATGGCGCGGCCTGCTGCCGGTCGATCTGCTGGCCTGCAATCTCGATCAGGGTCAGCCCGGCTTTCCGGCCACCGTGCTGCCGGAATTCCTCAGCCAGCGCGGGGTCAGGCACCGGATCGAATATCAGGACACGTTTTCCATCGTCACCGACAAGATCCCGCAGGGGCGCACCTATTGCGCGCTCTGTTCGCGGCTGCGGCGCGGCAACCTGTATCGCATCGCCCGCGAAGAAGGGTGTTCCGCCGTCGTCCTGGGCCATCACCGCGACGACATTCTGGAAACCTTCTTCATGAACCTGTTCCATGGCGGGCGGCTGGCCACCATGCCGCCCAAGCTGCTGAACGAGGAGGGCGATCTGACCGTCCTGCGTCCGCTGGCCTATGTGGCCGAGGAGGATTGCGACCGTTTCGCCCGCGCCATGGCCTACCCGATCATCCCCTGCGACCTGTGCGGCAGTCAGGAAGGGTTGCAGCGTGTCCAGGTCAAGAAACTGCTGGACGAATGGGAGGCGCGTTCGCCCGGGCGCCGGCAGGTGATGTTCAGGGCGCTGATGAACATCCGCCCCTCGCATCTGCTGGACCCGAAACTGTTCGACTTTCAGGGACTGTTTCCGGATCGTTCAACTTTGTCCTAGTTTTCGCTTCGCATCCCGCCCGCATTAACCGGGTACAAAGCCTTCTTGCCTAGATCCTGTTGCGATGACACGCGAAAGGGCGGCTATGTGGGCGAAGCTGAGACAATCCGGGCAGGCGCTGTGGCGGGCGATGGGACCGGCAGACTCTACCTTGCAGGCAGCCGGGGCGCAGAGCGTGCTGCTGCTGCGGCTCGAGAATGTCGAACCATTGGCCGAGCATCTGGGTAAGGCCGGCTTCAGTCATCTTCTGGTCAAGCTCTCGATGCGGCTCAGCCGCGCCATCCGGCCCGACGACCCGGTGCAGATCATCGCCCAGGGCCTGTTCGGCATCACCCTGAGAAACCGCTCGGAGGAGGAGGCGATGCGCATCGCCCGGCGGCTGCAGGACCGGGCGCAGAAGCTGGTGCCGGTCGCCGGCCTGTCGGTGACGCCGGTGCTCAGCGGCGTGCTGGTCCATGCCGGGAACGCGATCCCGCGCGACCCCGTCGCAATGCTGCGCAGCGCCCGAAGCCGCCTTGATGACCTCGCCGCCGAACGGCTGGGAACCATCGCGCTTTTCGACCACGATTCGGAAATCCAGGCGCCCGATCTGCCCGCGACCATCGCCGAGGCGGCAGCGGCGGGTCAGATCACGGCCTATTTCCAGCCCCAGATCAGTTGCCATTCCGGGGAAGTGACGGGGTTCGAGGCGCTTGCACGCTGGCAGCACCCGACCCGCGGCCTGTTGCTGCCGGGCAGCTTCATGGCCCGGATGGGCGAACAGGATCACAAGGCCCTGACCCTGGCCATGCTGCGCCAGGCCATCGCCGCGCTGAGGTCCTGGGACGCGGCGGGCTGGCAGGTCCCCACGGTGTCGCTGAACATCTCGAACTCCGAACTGTCCGATCCCGGCTTCGCCGCCGGATTGCTGTGGGAGTTGGACCGTCAGGATGTCCGGCCCGACCGCCTGGTGCTGGAGGTGCTGGAAAGCGTCGCCCCGGTGACCAGCAGCCCGGCCGTTCGGGCCAACATATCGGCGCTTTCCCGGGCGGGCTGCAGGCTGGATCTGGACGATTTCGGGACCGGCTATGCCAGCCTTGACGCGATTCGCCAGTTCGGCGTGCACCGGATCAAGATCGACCGCAGTTTCGTGATGGGCTGCGACATCGACGACGCACAACAGCGGATGATCCTCGCCATCCTCGCCCTGGCCGAGCGGCTGGGCATCTCGGCCCTGGCCGAAGGCGTGGAAAGCCGCGAGGAACATGCCTTTCTGGCCCAGATGGGCTGCGACGAGGTCCAGGGCTACGCCATCGCCCGGCCAATGCCGCTGAGCGAAACGTTGGATTTCCTGCTGGATCACGCCAGGCACCGGGGCGCCCTGCCCGCCGTGCCGCGCAGCAATGCCGGCTGATCGCCTGGCCCCGTTCTCGACCGCCCCTTTCTTCGCTTCTGTCGCGGATTTTCAGGTCGATGGGGCCGGTTCTTGCCAAAGATGCTTGACCTTTGATGCCCCCTTCTGTTGAACCGGCGCGACTGACGCGATGACAGTGGTGAGGGCATGGACGACAATAACCGCAATCTGATCCTGGCGACGGTGCTGTCGTTTCTGGTGATCCTGATCTGGTACACCGTCTTCGCCCCCGATCCCCCGGCCGACCAACCGGCCCCGCAGCCGGTCGCCGAACAGGGTGCGGGTGGCAGCACGGCCGCGCCCGGGCCGTCCACCGCGACCGCCGATCTGGGCGCCGGGCCTGCAGGCGCCGACACGCCGCGGGCCGGTCGCGTGACGATCGAATCGCCCTCGCTGGCCGGGTCGATCTCGCTGGCCGGCGGCCGTATCGACGACCTGCTGCTGACCAAGTTCCAGGAAACCCTGAACCCGGATTCCCCCGATGTGCGGCTGCTGTCGCCGTCCTCGGCGACCGCCGATCCGGCGATCGAAACCGCCGGCGCAAAGCCCTATTACGCCGTCTATGGCTGGACCTCGGGTCCGGGCATCGACCCGGCACTGGTTCCCGGCCCCGCCACCATCTGGCAGGTCGAATCGGGCGACAGCCTCGCCCCGGGGCAGCCGGTCACGCTGATCTGGGACAATGGCGCCGGGCAGGTCTTCCGCCGCGTGTTCGAGCTGGACGACAACTATCTGTTCACCGTCTCGCAGTCGCTGACCAACAACGGCGACGCGGCCTTCAGCGCCGCACCCTATGGCATCATCGCCCGGCACGGCCAGCCCGACACGCAGAACTTCTTCGTGCTGCATGAAGGCGCAGTCGGCATGCATGACGGCGAGTTGCTGGAACTGGGTTACGACGACATCGCCGATCTTGACCCCGTCGCCCGCGAGGGCCGCGCCGATGTCATCCCGGTCAACGAGAATGGCTGGATCGGCTTCACCGACAAATACTGGATGACCTCGCTGGCGCCCGCGCCCGGCCATGCCTTCACCGCCGTGGTGAAATATGCCGAGGGCGCCGACATCTACCAGACCGAGGCACGCTATCCGCTGCAGACGGTGCAGCCGGGTGCCGAACTGACCTCGCGCGGCTATCTGTTCGCCGGCGCGAAGGTCTGGGAGGTCATCAAGGGCTATGAGGAAACGCCCGGCATCCAGCGTTTCATCGATTCGATCGACTGGGGCTGGTTCTATTTCCTGACCAAGCCGATCTTCCAGTTGCTGCACTGGCTGAACGGCCTGATCGGCAACATGGGCTGGGCGATCATCGCACTGACCTTCATCCTCAAGCTGCTGGTCTTCCCGCTGGCGCGCAAATCCTATGTCTCGATGGCGAAGATGAAGGAATTGCAGCCCGAGATGGAGGCCATCAAGGAGCGCACCGGCGACGACCGGGTGAAATACCAGAAAGAGGTGATGGAGCTTTACAAGACCCAGAAGGTGAACCCCGCCGCGGGCTGCCTGCCGGTTCTGTTGCAGATTCCGATCTTCTTCTCGCTCTACAAGGTGATCTTCGTCACCATCGAACTGCGCCACGCCCCCTGGGTGGGCTGGATCCGCGACCTCAGCGCGCCCGATCCCTCGAGCCTGCTGAACCTGTTCGGCCTGCTGCCCTATGCCGCGCCGGCGCAGGGGACCCTGCTGCACTCGTTGTCGCTGCCGGCGCTGGCCATCGTGCTGGGCATCAGCATGTGGATGCAGCAGCGGCTGAACCCCGCCCCGGCCGACCCGGCGCAGAAGATGATCTTTGCATGGATGCCCTGGGTGTTCATGTTCATGCTGGGCGGTTTCGCCTCGGGGCTGGTGCTGTACTGGATCACCAACAACGTCATCACCATCATCCAGCAATACACGATCATGTCCATGCACGGGCACCGTCCCGACCTGTTCGGCAACATCAAGTCGTCGATCCCCTCGCGGTCGGGCCGCAAGGGAGCCACACGGGGCAAGGACAAGTGACCGCGCGCCTGGCCCATATCCGCCGCCATCCGATCAAGGCGATCGGCGGCGAGGGGCTGAAGCGCGCAAGCCTGAGGGCCGCGCGGCGGTTGCCCGGCGACCGCGAATGGGCGGTGCTGACCGAGGCGGGCGAGCGGAATGCGCAGGCCAGCCAGACCGGCGGCGAGCCGGATCGCTGGCTGCCGAAATCCTGCTTTCTGCGCGGCGTTTCCTCGGCACCGCTGCAGGCCGTCACGGGCGGCTGGCAGGAAAGCCGGATCGCGCTGCGCCATCCGGCGCGCCCCGATCTGGTCTTCGACCCGGAAACCGAGGGCGTGCGGCTGATCGACTGGCTGCGCCCGCTCTGGCCCGCCGATGCCCCGGCCCCGACCCGGCTGGTGCGCGGGGCCGCGATCTGGACCGACAGCAAGTGGCCCTGGATCTCGATCCTGTCGCTTGGCAGTCTGGCCGATCTGGAACAGCGGGCGGGCAAACCGCTGGGCATTCGGCGCTGGCGCGGCAATCTGTGGATCGACGGCTGGGAACCCTTTGCCGAGGCGGGCATGGCCGGCCACATCATCCGGATCGGCGAGGTCGAGTTGCGCGTCACCGACCAGATCGGCCGCTGTGCGGCAACCAGCGCCGATACTGAGACCGGAAGCATGGATATCGACATGATCGAGACGCTGGAGCGCCATTACGGCAGCACCGATTTCGGCATCTATGCCGAGGTCGTCACCGGTGGCGAGATCGCCCTTGGCGACGAGGTCGCGGCATGAAGGTCGCCTTCCCGCTGGCCCCCGAACCCGAGGCCGAGGCGGCCGAGGCCGCGCGCCTGCTGTTCGCCGGCCCGGTGGATTTCCTCAAGGGCGTGGTCGCCATGGACGGTCTGCCCCCGGCCGACCGGCCCGAGGTCTGTTTCGCCGGGCGCAGCAATGTCGGCAAGTCCAGCCTGATCAACGCGCTGACCGGGCGCAAGGGCATCGCCCGGGCCTCGAACACGCCCGGCCGGACGCAGGAGATCAACTATTTCACCCTCGGCGAACAGGCCTATCTGGTCGATCTGCCCGGATACGGCTTCGCCAAGGCGCCGGTTGCGGTGGTGGCGAAGTGGCAGGCGCTGCTGAAAAGCTATCTCGCCGGGCGGCCGACCCTGCGCCGCGCCTTCTGCCTGATCGATGCGCGCCACGGCATCAAGCCGGTGGATCACGAGATCATGACCCTGCTGGACCGCTCGGCCGTGCCCTTCCAGGTGGTGCTGACCAAGGCCGACAAGCTGGGCCCGAACGCCATCAAGCCGGTGCTGGCGCAGGTCGAGGACGAGTTGCAGAAACATCCCGCGGCCTTCCCGCAACTGGTCGTCACCTCCTCGGACAAGGGTCAGGGCATCGCCACGCTGCGCGCCATCATTGCCGGGCTGGACTGACCCGCGGATGCGCCCTAGGGTCCCAGCCAACTTTCGGGGGTCGCAAGGATGAGAAAGCAGAACATGAACCGGGACTGGATCGCCACCGCTCGCACCCTGTCGGAAGCTCTGCCCTATCTGCAGCGCTATTCAGGCGCGGTCGTGGTGGTGAAGTTCGGCGGCAACGCGATGGGCGACGACGACGCGATGGCCGATTTCGCCCGCGATATCGTGCTGATGAAGCAGGTCGGCATGAACCCGGTCGTCTGTCACGGCGGCGGGCCGATGATCAACCAGTTGCTGGACAAGCTGGGCATCGAAAGCCATTTCGTGCGCGGCAAGCGGGTCACCACCAAGGAAACCGTCGAGGTGGTCGAGATGGTGCTGTCGGGGCTTGTGAACAAGCGCATCGTGCAGGCCATCAACGATGCCGGCGGCCGCGCGGTCGGCATCAGCGGCAAGGATGACGACATGATGGTCTGCGAGGCCGACGACCCGGAACTGGGTTTCGTCGGCCGCCCGATCGAGATGAACGTGCAGATCATCCGCGACCTTTATGCCGCCGGGATGATCCCGGTGATCGCCCCGGTGGCCACCGGCATGGAGGATAACGAGACCTTCAACGTCAACGGCGACACCGCTGCCGGCGCCGTGGCCGGGGCGCTGAAGGCCGACCGGCTGCTGCTCTTGACCGATGTGGCCGGCGTCAAGGACGCCTCGGGCGAGGTGGTGACGCAGTTGCATCCCGATCAGGTGCGCGCGATGATCGCCGACGGCCAGATCGCCGGCGGCATGATCCCGAAGACCGAAACGGCCCTGAAGGCCATCGAGGAGGGCGTGCGCGCGGTGGTGATCCTTGATGGCCGCGTGCCCAATGCCTGTCTGCTGGAACTGTTCACCGAACATGGCGCCGGCAGCCTGATCCGCACGACCGAGCCGCGGGTCAAGCCGCGCGGCTTGCGGCAGGGCGAGGATGGGCTGTGACGGGGCACCCGGCGACGAACTGACGCCGCCCCGCGGCCTGGTCGTCGCCGGCCAATGCGCGGATGGCGATGACACGGTTCTTCTGATCGCCCCTGACGAGCCGGACTTCTGGCGGATCTTCACCGCCGCGCCCGAATTCCGGGACGGCCAGGCCGACCCTCTGGACCGCTGGTCGAAGCACCTGATCCGGCCCTGGGCCGCGCAGATCGGCGGGCGCGCGGTCTTTCCCTCGGACGGGCCGCCCTTCGCCCCCTTCATCGGCTGGGCGCTGGCCAGCGGACGATGCTGGTCCTCACCCACCGGCATGCTGATCCATGACCGGATGGGCCTGTTCATCAGCTTTCGCGGGGCGGTGATCCTGCCGCAGCAACCGGCGCCAACGATGCCCGCCGCAGAGCCTCCCTGCCACGACTGCCCGCGTCCCTGTCTGACGGCCTGTCCGGTCAATGCCTTCACCGCTGAGGGTTATGACACCGCCCTCTGCCATGGCTGGCTGGACCGGCCCGAGGGGCGTAATTGCATCAGTGAGGGGTGTCGTGTCAGACGTGCTTGCCCGATCAGCAAAGGCTGTGGCAGGCTGCGCGAACAATCGGCTTGGCATATGAGGCAGTTCCACCCATGACCCCCTTTGGACATCGACGGCTGATCCTGACCCGCCACGCCAAATCGGCCTGGGACGACCCGACGCTTGCCGATCACGACCGGCCGCTGAATGATCGCGGCCGCCGCTCGGCACTCGCCCTGGGGGACTGGCTGGCCAGCCGTGGCTATGAGCCCGAGGAGGTGCTGTGCTCGTCCTCCCGGCGCACGCAGGAGACCTGGACGATGGTCGCCGGTGCGCCCTTGGAGGTCAGGCCGCTGCTGCGGATCGAGCCCGGCCTCTATCATGCCGGGCCGGACAAGATGCTGACGATCCTGCGCACGGCCAGCCATCCCACCGTGATGATGATCGGACACAACCCCGGAATCTCGGAATTCGCGGCGCTCCTGCCCGCACGGCCACCGCTGGACCCCGATTTTCGCCGCTATCCGACCGCGGCGACGCTGGTCGTGGATTTCCAGATCGACAGCTGGGCCGATGTCCGACCCGGCGAAGGCAGCGTCATGGATTTCGTGCGCCTCGACGGCCGCCGCTGAGCCGCCACCCCGCGATGCGTCAGCGGAAGGGCGGCGCGTAGAGCAGCCCGCCCTGCGTCCATTGCGCATTCAGACCGCGGGCCAGCCCGATCGGCGTCTGCTCGCCGATATTGGCCGCGAATATCTCGCCGTAATTGCCGACGGCCTGGATGGCGCGACGCGCCCAGTCCCTGTCCAGTCCCAGCATCACGCCAAGATCGTCGCTGACCCCCAGCAGCCGCTGCACCTCGGGGTTGCCCGATGCCTTGACCAGTTCCTCGATATTCTTCGAGGTGACGCCGTATTCTTCGGCCGCGATCAGCGCATAGAGCGTCCAGCGCACGATATCCGTCCAGCGCCCGTCATCCTGGCGCACCGCCGGACCCAGGGGTTCCTTCGAGATGATCTCGGGCAGAACGATGTGGTTTTCAGGATCCGCAAAAGCCGCGCGCGCCGCCGCCAGCCCCGACGCATCCCCGGTATAGGCCTCGCAATCGCCCGCCGCATAACTCCGCTCGCCCTCGGCGGCGCCGGCGATGTCGATCTGCTCAAGCACCATGCCGTTGACGCGGAAATAATCCGACAGGTTCTGCGCGGTGGTCGACGAGCTCTGGACGCAGATCGGGATGCTGTCCAGTTCCTTGACCGAAGTGACCCCCAGCGACTTGCGGACCATGAAACCCTGGCCGTCGTAATAGCTGACCCCGGGGAATTCCAGGTCAAGCGCCGTGTCGCGCGAAAAGGTCCAGGTCGAGTTGCGCGCCAGAAGGTCGATCTCGCCGTCCTGCAACTGCTGGAAGCGGCGTTCCGGATCCATCGGCACGAACTTGACCTTGGACGGGTCGCCCAGCACCGCCGCCGCGACGGCCCTGCAGAAAGACACGTCGAACCCGGTCCAGTTGCCATTCGCGTCCGGCGCCGCGAATCCGGCAAGCCCGGCATTGACCCCGCAAACCAGTTCCCCGCGCGACCGGACATCCGTCAGGACATCCGCCGAAGCCGCCATCGATAACCCGGAGACGATCACTGCGCCGAGTACAACGCTTCTATACATACCTGCCCCTTTTTCGGGTCTTCGAGCCTGCATCCCTGCCCGTGCCCATTGACGACATCGACGGTCGCTCGCCCGGTCCGTCGGCCAAGGCGCGGCTCAAGATAGGCGACATTGTGCCGATCCAGCCGGTCAGGTCAAGCGAGCCCTTGCCACAGCCAAATATTCAACCGACGCGCGACAGGTGCCAGAACCGCGCAGCCGAATGAATGGCCGCGCGCCGGGTTTCCGCCGTGAGTCGCGCCTCTTCGTCCTCGCCCCAGCGGGCGGCCTGAAATTTTTCGTCGATGCGCGACAGATGCCAGGCTTCCTCGGCCTCGATCCGGCCGCGCAGCACCGCCAGCCCGATGACCAGAGAGCCCGGCAGGGTCACAAGATCGTGCAGCGCCGTCAGCCCGAAGACGTCCAGCGCCTCGACCTCGGCGCGCAGCCGGGTCAGCGATTCGGGATCCTGCGGAATCGGGATCACCCCATGCGTGATCCGCAGGGGCGCGCGCAGTTCCGTCGCCGCCCAGTCGATCAGCGGATCCCAGCCCTCGGCCTGCATCCGCACCAGTTCCTCGGGCTGTTCGGCCCGGTAGGACAGCAGATCGGTGCCGCCGTAATCGGCCAGCATCGCCGCCACACCGGCGAATTGCGGGGCGACCTTCTCGATGGCGGAATTCGCCGCGCGGGTCAGGGGCATCGTGTTCGGATCGATCGCCTCGGTCTGCGCATCCCATTCGCCGGCCACCGCGCGGGCCAGCGCCGCGGTCGGCAGGATCAGCGGCTGCTTGCCCGGCGTGCGGACCGGGCGCCCATCCAGCGCAACCTCCCATCCCGTGCCGGCGGTCCGGATATCGGCGGCCTTCCAGAACCGCCGCGCCTTCCATTCACTCATTGCGCCCAGTCCTCGATGGCGGCGGTCAGCGCCGGGAAATCGGGCGCCACCAGCGCGGCGCCGGCCTGTTCCAGCGCCGCGGCCGGGTGATAACCCCAGGCGACGCCGAAACCCGTCGCCCCGGCCCCGCGCGCCATCTCGATATCGAAGGATGTGTCGCCGACCATCGCCGCCCGCCCGGCCTCGACGCCGCCCTCGGCGATCGCGGCCAGCAGCATCGCCGGGTGCGGCTTCGAGGGGTGATCGTCGGCCGTCTGCAGGGACACGAACCGCCCCACCAGCCCATGCGCCTCGATCATCGCGTCGAGGCCGCGCCGCGACTTGCCGGTGGCCACGGCCAGCAGCATGTCATCGCGCGCCGACAACCCATCTAGGCAGGCCATCGCACCGGGAAAGAGCGGCGCCTCCTCGGTCATCCGGCTCATCTGAAAGGCCGCGCGATACCCCGCGACGATACGCGCCTGGGTCGGCGGATCGGCCTCGGGCGCAAGCTGTGCCACCGCGACCGGCAGTGACAGTCCGACGATGCCCAGAATCTGCGGCCGCGGCAGCGGCGTCAGGCCGGCATGCTCGAAGGCCATGTCCATCGCCCGGCAGATATGGTGCTGGCTGTCCACCAGCGTCCCGTCCACGTCAAAGACAACCAGCCTCATGCGTCCTCCGCAAAGGGATCCTCGGGCACGTCATGCTCGTGCCATCCAAGGGCCTTCCATGTCCGCTGCATATGGTCGGGCAAGGGCGCGGTCAGGGTGATGCGCCGGTTCGTGACCGGGTGGTCGAAAGACAGGCTGCGGGCGTGCAGGTGCAGCTTGCGGCTGATCTCTCCACCCAGTTGCGCGCCCCAGCCATCGCCCAGGTTTTCCTGACCCGAGCCGCCATATTTGCCGTCCCCGACAATGGGATGGCCCAGTTCTGCCATATGCGCGCGCAGCTGATGGGTGCGCCCGGTGATCGGCACCAGCGCGCACCAGCTGGCCCGCGTCCCAAGCGCATCCAGCACGGCATAATCGGTGGTCGCGCGCTTGGCGCCCTCGGTCGCGTCGATGTCGCGCGGATGGACGGCGATCATCTTCTCGCCCTCGCCACCGCGACCGTGCCCCGGCGCCTTGACCAGCCCATAGCGGATCGTGCCCATGCGCGGGCTGGGAACGCCCGCGACCGCCGCCCAGTAGATCTTGCGCGTGGTCCGCGCCCGGAACGCCTCGGAAAGCGCGCGGGCGATGCGGTCGGTCCGCGCCAGCAGCAACAGACCCGAGGTATCCTTGTCCAGCCGGTGCACCAGCTTGGGCCGGTCCTTGTAGCCGAACATCAGCGCCCCGGTCAGCCCGTCCACATGGCGGCTGCCCTGCCCGCTGCCGCCCTGCGACGGCAGGCCCGGCGGCTTGTTCAGCGCGATGATATGCTGGTCCTTCCACAGTACCGCCGCCTGGATCATCTGCTGATCGCTGTCGGTGATGCGCGGCTCTGCGGCCTTCGCCGGCACGGGCTGGGCATCGGGCAGAGGCGGCACCCGCACCTCCTGCCCCGTCTCGATCCGGGTCGCGGCCTTCACCCGCCCGCCATCGACACGCAACTGTCCGGTGCGGCACATCTTCTCGACCGCGCCCTGGGTCAGTTGCGGGAACCGCTTCTTCAGCCAGCGGTCAAGACGCTGCTCGCCCTCGTCCGCGCCCACGCGGATGGTCTGGACGCCGCTCATGCCCACACCCCCCGGCCAAGGGCCAGCCCGGCGATCACCGCCGCCAGCGACAGCACGACCGAGGCCAGAACATAGACCAGCGCGCCGATCGCCTGCCCGCGCTCCCACAGGGTCAGCGCGTCCAGCGAGAAGGCGGAAAAGGTGGTGAACCCACCCAGCACACCGGCCAGCAGCAGCGGCGCATAATCACTGTTCCAGCGATGCGCCATGAAGGCCGCCAGCAGGCCCATGAGCAGACTGCCGGCGACATTGACCACGCCGGTTGCGACCGGAAAGCCCGGCCCGTGCAGCGGGATGGCACGATAGACGGCATAGCGCGCCGTCGCGCCGACCGCGCCGCCAAGCGCCACCTGAAGGAAGGGATTCATCATGGCGCGTCAATGTGGCGGGCCGCGCGCAAAGTCAACCGCCGCGCTTCAGGCGCTGGCTCACGAACCAGTCGAGGCGCTTCTTCAACTCGCGCTCGAAGCCGCGTTCGACCGGCAGATAGAGGACCGGACGCTTCATGCCGTCGGGGAAATAGTTCTGGCCCGAAAAGCCATCCTCGGCATCGTGGTCATAGGCATAGCCCGCGCCGTAGCCCTGTTCCTTCATCATCTTCGTCGGCGCGTTCAGGATATGGGCGGGCGGCATCAGGCTGCCGGTGCGCTTCGCCTCGGCGCGTGCGCCCTTGTAGGCCACGTACCCGGCGTTGGATTTCGGCGCCAGCGCCAGATAGATCACCGCCTGCGCCAGGGCCAGTTCGCCCTCGGGGCTGCCGAGACGCTCATACATCGCCCAGGCGTCCAGACAGTGCCGGGCTGCCGCCGGATCGGCGAGGCCGATATCCTCGACCGCCATGCGGGTGATGCGGCGGGCCAGATAGCGTGGATCCTCGCCGCCCTCCAGCATCCGCGCCAGCCAGTAGAGCGCCGCGTCCGGGTCCGAGCCGCGCACGGATTTGTGCAGGGCCGAGATCAGGTTGTAATGCTCGTCGCCGGACTTGTCGTATTTCGCCGCCCGCCGCATCAGCCGCTGGGCCATGGCGGGCGCATCGACCGGCTTGTCGGTCTTCCATGCCGCCACCTGCTCGATCAGGTTCAGCACCGCGCGGCCATCGCCATCGGCCATCTCCAGAAGCGCCGCGCGCGCCTCGGCGGTCAGCGGCAGCTTGCGGTCCAGTTCCTTCTCGGCCCGCCGGGCCAGACGCTCCAGATCGGCAGGGCCAAGGCGCTCCAGCACGATCACCTGCGCCCGCGACATCAGCGCGGCGTTCAGTTCGAACGAGGGGTTCTCGGTCGTGGCGCCGACCAGAAGGATGGTGCCATCCTCCATATGCGGCAGGAACCCGTC
This sequence comes from Paracoccus marinaquae, assembly GCF_018860165.1. Lineage (GTDB taxonomy): Bacteria > Pseudomonadota > Alphaproteobacteria > Rhodobacterales > Rhodobacteraceae > Paracoccus > Paracoccus marinaquae. The sequence goes on along the minus strand of NZ_JAHKNG010000037.1, from coordinate 8,875 downwards.
CTGCTGCGCCTTGTTGAAGCGGTGAATCTCGTCGACGAACAGCAGCGTGCCGCGACCCTGCTGGCGGCGCAGCCTGGCGGCCTCGAAGACTTTGCGCAGATCGGGAACGCCGGTGAAGATGGCGCTGATCTGGACGAAGGCCAGATCGGTCTCGTCTGCCAGAAGCCGGGCAATGGTGGTCTTGCCGACGCCGGGCGGTCCCCACAGGATCAGCGAGGACAGGCTTCCCGACGCCAGCATCGACCCCAGGGGCCCGTCCGGTCCCAGAACCTTGTCCTGGCCGATCACATCGCTCATGCGCACCGGGCGAATGCGATCGGCCAAGGGCCTTACCGCCGGGGACGGCGGCGGGCTGGAGGACGGGCTTGTATCGAACAGATCGGCCATGACGGCGCCATACTAGGGCCACCGCCGGGGGGCGAACAGCCCCTTCCGCCGTCCTGCCGGATCAGTGCATCTTGCCCGCCAGGTTGATCGACACGCACTGGAAGTCGCCGTCGTCGATCCACATCACCCGGCCGATGGCCTCGGCTTCCAGACCGCAGCGGCCATACCAGCGCGGCCAGTTGGCACCGGTCAGCGCGATCAGCCGGGTGGCGCCCAGTTCGCGCGCCGATCCGGTCATCGCCTCGACCATCTTGAAATGCACCTTGCGGCGGTACATCTGCGGGATCGAATGGCTGACGAAGACACGCGAGCATTCCCAGGTGTGTTCGTCCACCGGCGCCTCTTCAAACAGCAGATCCTGCGGGATCGAGCCACCGAGGATGCCCTTCTGCGCATCGCGGATCATGTAGCTGTAGATGCCGCAGCGCGCCGTGGTCGGCGTCAGGCGGATGCCGGCCATGACCTCGCCCTTGTCGTGGATGGCGATCCAGCGGCTCTGCGGCGTGTCGTACTGGTCGAACTCCATGTCGTCGGCCTCGGGCAGGTCCCAGTTCTTCTGAACGATGAAACTCTGCTTGCGGGCACGAAACAGGTTGGCGAAAAGCTCGCCGTGGTTGTGGAGGTTCGAGAATGAAAGGGTGGTCGTCTGCATATTACGTACTCCTGGGGTGTGAGGTATCCCCCACTGCCTCACGGTTCCCCTGGGCGAACGCCTCTAGAGCAGTCGGTATTCCTTGGCCCGTTGCAGCGCCTCGGCGGTGGTTCTGGCCTTCAGTCTTTCCCGGACCGAGATCAGCCTCGCCTTGAACGCGCTTTCGGTAATACCAAGTTTGGCTGCCGCTGCCGCGTGACGATCGCCCTCCGCGATGCAACGAAGGGCTTCTTTCTGAGCCTTTGTCAGGCTCGCCGGCGGCTCCGTGATGTCGTGAAGCCGTCGTACCGTTGCCGAGATGTCGGTGATCTCGTCATCCGTGAACTCGCGATCATCGCGCGCGAAGCTGGCGATGGTGCGGGAATTGATGGGTCCGTAGGACACCGTCAACCCGAAGATCAGACCGTGATCGGCCGCGTCCTTCAGGATGTTGAACGGGTCCGGGATCGGCAGGCTGGACCAGCGACAGGAGCCCGTGGTGGAAAACCCCCAGGCGATGGTCGGGTCGCGAAGCGCATAGCCGTTCTGCGAATAGAACTCTGACCACTCTTCGGCATAGGTCTGAAACTGCATCAGCGGCGCGGCAAAACGGATATGCAGGCCAACGAAGTAGCCTGACGGGGCGAACTTGCCCAGTTTCCGTAAACCGGCGTTTATGTCTGCGCGTGAGGACATGACTTTTTAGACAAATTGCGTTGGTGGCCGTCAACGTTCAAAGTAAACATGGAACATTTTTGTTGCTAGTCTGTTAATTGTGCCGGAGTTCTAGCGATGATCAAGTCCGACGCGACGTCCCTCCTGCCGAAAGATATGCGCCAGCAATTGCTGGCGCTCGAGCAAGCCGGGCTCCTGAACGCCGCAGAACGGCGCGAGGTCGGCGTGGCTCTTTTGCAGCGACTTGCCGATCCTGCAATTCCCTTCAACTCGTGGCTCGGCAACAAAAATGCCCCGCCGATCGCGCAGCGGGGCATGTGATTCGCTTGCAAGCCCCCTGATATCAGGGGGCTTCCGAGGCACTCATTCCTCGGCTTCGGCCTCGATCCGGGCGCGGTCGCCGGCGCCCTTGGCGGCGGGATCGCGGTCAACCAGTTCGATGATCGCCATCGGGGCCATGTCGCCATAGCGGAAGCCGGCCTTCAGGACGCGGACATAGCCGCCCTGACGTTCCTTGTAACGCCCGCCCAGAACCTCGAACAGCTTCGCGACATGCGCGTCCTGCTTCAGTTGGGCGGCGGCCTGACGGCGGGCGTGCAGATCGCCGCGCTTGGCCAGCGTGATCAGCTTCTCGACGATCGGGCGCAGTTCCTTGGCCTTGGGCAGCGTGGTCTTGATCTGCTCATGCTCGATCAGCGAGCCGGCCATGTTGGCGAACAGCGCCTTGCGGTGTTCGTGGGTGCGGTTCAGACGGCGATAGCCGCGGGCGTGACGCATGATGGGTCTCCTTTGACGTCTTTTGCTTTGTCCGGCGGTCCATGCGTGCGGGCCGCTCTCCTTGGGGCGGGATGCCCGGGTGGGAAGGTGGGGTCCTGCCCCACCCTGCCCGAATTCAGAACTGGTCGTCGAAACGCTTGGCCAGATCCTCGATATTCTCCGGCGGCCAGTCGACGACATCCATGCCCAGATGCAGGCCCATGCCCGACAGCACTTCCTTGATCTCGTTCAGAGACTTGCGGCCGAAGTTCGGGGTCCGCAGCATCTCGGCCTCGGTCTTCTGGATCAGGTCGCCGATATAGACGATATTGTCGTTCTTCAGACAGTTGGCCGAGCGGACCGACAGTTCCAGCTCGTCGACCTTCTTCAGCAGGCGCGGATCGAATTCCAGCCCGTCGTCGCTGTCCTGACGGTTCGAGGATTCCGGCTCGTCGAAGTTGACGAAGACCGACAGCTGATCCTGAACGATGCGCGCGGCATAGGCCACCGCGTCTTCCGGGGTCAGCGAACCATCCGTCTCGATCTTCATGGTCAGCTTGTCATAGTCCAGCACCTGCCCCTCGCGGGTCGGGGTGACCTCATAGCTGACGCGCTTGACCGGCGAGAAGATCGCGTCGATCGGGATCAGGCCGATGGGCGCATCCTCGGGGCGGTTCTTGTCGGCGGCGACATAGCCCTTGCCGGTGGCAACGGTCAGCTCCATGTTGAACTCTGCGCCCTCGTCCAGATGACAGATGACGTGGTCGCGGTTCAGGACGGTGATCCCGGCGGTTTCCTGGATGTCGCCGGCCCTGACCTCGCCCGGCCCCTTGGCGCTCAGCGCCAGCCGTTTCGGTCCCTCGACATCCATCCGCAGGGTCACGCCCTTCAGGTTCAGAACGATGTCGGTCACATCCTCGCGGACGCCGGCCACGCTGCTGAATTCATGCAGAACATTGTCGATCTGAACCGAGGTGATCGCGCCACCCTGCAACGAGGACAGCAGCACCCGGCGCAGCGCATTGCCCAGCGTCAGACCGAAGCCGCGCTCGAGCGGTTCGGCCACCAGGGTTGCGGTACGTGTCGCGTCTGCGCCCGGCTTGACAACCAGTTGCGTCGGCTTGATCAGTTCGGCCCAATTCTTGTGGATCATGGCTTGGCCTCCATTCTAGTTGCCGGCCCATGACCAAGGTCGGCAACGCCCGAGGTAAAATGCGAAAACCCGAACCGCGCGGATGATGCGCGGTCCGGAAAAGATTGATCCGAAATCAGACGCGGCGACGCTTGGGCGGGCGGCAGCCGTTATGGGCGATCGGCGTCACGTCGCGGATGGCGGTGATGTTGAAGCCAACGGCGGCCAGCGCGCGCAGCGCCGACTCGCGGCCCGAACCGGGGCCCTGCACCTCGACCTCCAGCGTCTTCACGCCGTGTTCCTGCGCCTTGCGGCCGGCGTCTTCGGCGGCCATCTGTGCGGCATAGGGGGTCGATTTGCGCGAGCCCTTGAAGCCCATGGTGCCGGCCGACGACCATGCGATCGCGTTGCCCTGCACGTCCGAGATCAGGATTTTGGTGTTGTTGAAGCTGGAATTCACATGCGCCACGCCGGCGGCGATGTTCTTGCGTTCCTTGCGCTTCATGCGGGTCTTGTCGCGTGCCATGTCCGGTCCCCCTTACTTCTTCTTGCCGGCGATCGGCTTCGCCGGGCCCTTGCGGGTGCGGGCATTGGTGTGGGTGCGCTGACCGCGGACCGGCAGGCCGCGGCGGTGACGCAGCCCGCGATAGGACCCCAGGTCCATCAGGCGCTTGATGTTCATCTGCGTGTCGCGGCGCAGGTCGCCCTCGACGGTCAGGTTCGCGTCGATATATTCGCGGATCTGCAGCACTTCGGCATCCGACAGATCATTCACGCGGCGGGCGCGGTCGATGCCGACGGCCTCGCAGATCTGTTCGGCGAACATCGGGCCGATACCGTGGATATAAGTCAGAGAGATGGGGACACGTTTCCCCGTCGGAATGTTGACGCCAGCAATACGAGCCACGCGTTATCCTTTTCGGTTGCGGTTCCGTAACCCCGGAACCTTTTTTCACAACGTAAGGCCCGAAAGCCATGCCTTCGGGCCAGTCCATGGTCCACCCGATGGATTCGGGTGATTCTCTTGCGAGAAGTCGTGATCTAAAGGCAGGCGCCTGCCCCGTCAAGGGCAGGCGCGCAGAAATCACTTGACAAGCGGATCAAGGCTTCCCCGGGGTCACTTCCCGTCCAGCGCCGCGGCGATCTCGGCGGCGACATCGTCCATGGCCCCCAGCCCGTCCACCGGCGCCAGCTTGCCCTTGGCATGGTAATAGCCGATCAGCGGCGAGGTCTTCTTGTAGTATTCCAGCAAGCGGGTGCGCAGGCTGTCCTCGTTGTCATCGGCGCGGCGCTTCAGATCGGTCGAGCCGCAGACATCGCAAACGCCCGGCTTGGCGGTCGGCTTGGTCTCGTCGTGATAGACCTCGCCGCAATTGCCGCAGGTGAAGCGCTTGGTGATGCGATTGACCAGCGCCTCGTCATCGACCCGCATCTCGATCACCGAATCGAGGCTCATGCCGGTCTCGTCCAGCAGCGCCCCCAGGGCATCGGCCTGCCCCAGCGTCCGCGGGAAGCCGTCGAAGATGAAGCCCTTGCCACCCTCGGCCAGCTTTTCGCGGATCAGGCCGATGACGATCTCGTCCGTGACCAGTTCGCCCCGGTCCATCACCTCGGCCACGCGCTTGCCCATCTCGGTGCCCGAGCTGCGCGCCTCGCGCAGCATGTCGCCGGTGGACAGCTGCACCATGCCCCGCTCATCCACCAGCTTGCGCGCCTGCGTGCCCTTGCCGGCGCCCGGAGGCCCCAGAAGAATGATGTTGATCGTCATGATGTCTGTCCCCTTGGCTGGTCGTATTGTCGGCCGTATCAGCGCCGGGACGGTGCCCGGCGCGGCTTTGCGCTTCCCGGCTTGCGTTTACCACGCAGCTGGGATTTCTCAATCAGGCCTTCGTACTGGTGGGCCAGAAGATGGCTTTGCACCTGGTTGATCGTGTCCATCGTCACCGAGACCACGATCAGAAGCGATGTCCCGCCGAAATAGAAGGGGATCGACCACTGGCTGCGCAGCACCTCGGGCAGCAGGCAGACCGCCGTCAGATAGGCCGCACCGACCACCAGCACCCGGTTGACCACATAGTCCAGATATTCCTCGGTCCGCTTGCCCGGCCGGATCCCCGGAATGAAGCCGCCCTGGTTCTTCAGGTTCTCGGCCACATCATCGGATTTGAAGCTGACGTTCTGGGTGTAGAAATAGGTGAAGAAGACGATCATCAGCGCGTAGAACAGCAGGTAAAGCGGCTGTCCGGGTCCGAAATAGGCCAGCAGCGTCGACATGATCGGCCCGGTCTGATTGCCCGAGAAGGTCGAGATCGTGACCGGCAGCAGCAGAAGCGAGCTGGCAAAGATCGCCGGGATCACGCCGGCCGGGTTCACCTTGACCGGCAGGTGGCTGGACTGGCCGTCATAGATCTTCATCCCCACCTGACGGCGCGGATACTGGATGCGGATCTTGCGCAGCGCGCGTTCCATGAACACGACGAAGGCAATCACCGCGACGATCATCACGATCACGCCCAGGATCACCGGGGTCGAGATCGCGCCCGAGCGCCCCTGCGCGAAGAAATTCGCCAGTGCCGCCGGAATCTCGGCCACGATGCCGACGAAGATGATCAGGCTGATGCCGTTGCCGATGCCGCGGGCCGTGATCTGCTCGCCGATCCACATCAGGAACATGGTCCCGCCGACCAGGGTGATGACCGCCGAGGCCTGGAAGAACAGGCCCGGATCATGCGCCAGCCCACCGGCCTCGAGGCTGCGCGCAAGCCCGTAGGCCTGGAACAGCGCCAGCGCCACCGTGCCATAGCGGGTGTACTGGTTGATCTTCTTGCGGCCCTGCTCGCCCTCTTTCTTCAGCTGCTCGAGCGCGGGGACCATGGAGGCCAGCAGCTGCACGATGATCGAGGCGCTGATATAGGGCATGATGCCCAGTGCGAAGACGCCCATCCGCCCCAGGGCACCGCCGGTGAACATCGACAGCATCCCGCCGATCCCCGATTGCGCCTGCTCCATGAAGTTGCGCAGGGCGGCGCCGTCGATGCCCGGCACCGGGATATAGGTGCCCAGGCGATAGATGATCAGAAGCCCGATCGTGAACCAGATGCGCTGGCGAAGTTCCGTGGCCTTCCCGAGCGCCCCCCATGAGAGGTTCGCGGCCATCTGTTCTGCGGCTGACGCCATATCTATCCGTCCCGTGTCATGACAGCGCCGCCGGCCCGTTTCCGGGGACCGGCGGCGCCAGGAAAACCTGTTCGCTATCTATGGGGCGCGGAGGCCCCGTTCAACAGCTTATTCCGCCGCCGCGACTGCCGCGGGCAGCGTCACCTTGCCGCCGGCCTTCTCGACGGCCTCGACGGCCGATTTCGACGCACCGGTGACGGCGATGTTCAGCGCCGCCTTCAGCTCACCCTTGGCCAGCAGGCGCACGCCATCCAGCTTGCGGCGCACGACGCCGGCGGCGACCAGCGCGTCCTCGGTCACATCGGCCGAGGCATCCAGCTTGCCGGCGTCGATGAAGACCTGCAGCTGGCCCAGATTGACCACCGCGAAGGATTTCGCATTGGGCTTGGTGAAGCCGCGCTTCGGCAGGCGGCGATAGAGCGGCATCTGGCCGCCTTCATAGCCGTTCAGCGCCACGCCCGACCGCGACTTCTGGCCCTTGATACCACGGCCGGCGGTCTTGCCCTTGCCCGAGCCGGGACCGCGCGCCACGCGCTTTTTCTTGCGGTTCGCGCCGTCATTGTCGCGAATTTCATGCAGTTTCATGTCGCTTCTCCTTGGCCGGACACGTCCCCGAAGCGATGATGGGACGGACACGGCATTTCTTGCTTCGTTGAGTCGCACCCGTTGCGGGTACCGCGCGCTGATAGCGAAGCCGGCGGGTCCGGTCAAGGCGACACGGGTGCCCCACGGATCATCGCCCCTGGTCTTGCGTCCCGCGATGGCGAGGGGTGTTGTATCCCAAAACTCCTGATACCCTGTCCAAAAGGGTTTGATGCGTTAAGACCCATAAACTTCTCGCGCTTATCCGATATCGTCACGGGCCGTCGCAAGGTGGGTTAGCGGCGTTTCTGCGCTCACCGATGGACGGTGGCGTGGCTGATATGGCGGTCGGGCGGGAAGTGTTCGGCGATGGCGGCGGCGACCTGATGATAGGTCAGCCGGTCGAGGCGGGCGAGGATGAAGGCTTGCAGCTCGGGGTCGGTGTCGATGATCGCTGGGCGGCCCGAGCGGTGGGCGCGACGGTGTTCGGTCGACGGCACATCGCATGGCGGAAGCTGTGACAGGGAATGTTGCAGTGCCGCGCCGCGCAGCTGTTCAAGCGCGGCTTCAAGCCGGGCGAGTGTTCCGCGCATCACCTCGATTTCGGCGCGGACCGTGTCAATCTCGGTTAGGAGGTCAATCATCGGCGGCCGCGCAAGGAGTTTGAAGCCGCGCAGATGGGTGTCGCCGCCCCTTTTCCGCCCGTATGTCTGGCATCGAGCCTGAACCGGAACAGGGCGGCGACGATGCGCCGGAATGCCGAGTAACGGCGCATATTCCTATTTCAGATCGTCGGGCGACAGGCCGAGCTGTTCGCAGATCGCCCGTTCATCGGCGCTGGCCGGTTTGCGCCCGCGCACGTCCGGGCTGGCATCGTGCAAGCGGCTCGGGCGAAGCAGGTGGGCATAGGCCGGCGTGGCGGTCGTCACGAAACTGTCGAAGCTCGCTTCGTTCTGGGTGCAGAGCGCGATGGCCCAGTCACGCATGGCCGGTGTCAGGTATTCCGCATCCATCGCCTGTTGGACCTTGGCTTCGGCCGCCCGTGCGGCGTTGTCGCCGGCCGCGCCGTTGCGCTGCTTCAGCAGATCGGCCACGGCCTCGATGGGGACATAGCGCGCCGGATCGGGCGCCGTCTGCGCATTGATCGCGGTCAGGATCGAATTGGCATCGGCGGCTTCGTCCAGGCCGAGGGCTGCGGCGATGCGCGACAGATCGGTGGGCGCGGGTTCCTCAAGCGGGTCGGGCATGGTCATCTCCTGTTCGGAAAGGGCGGTCAGGGCGAGGTTGGGGCGGTGGACAAGGCCCGCTCCGATCAGGCGCAGGACCTGCCCGGTGGTCGGGTGATAGTGCAGGACGGGCGACAGGAACCGGTATTCGCGGTTGGCGATCATCTCGGCCGCGCGGCCGGTCGGGAGTGTCAGGAACTCTGTGTATCTGATCCGGCCCATGCAGTTTCAGATACTCAAGCGGCGAAGCGCTCGCCGAACATTATGGCGAACTGGTTGCGGGCCGCAAACCATTCCCGGACGTTTCGG
>NZ_JAHKNG010000036.1 GCF_018860165.1 Paracoccus marinaquae | reverse complement strand
CCTCATGGCCCTCATGGCCCTCATGGCCCTCATGGCCCTCATGGCCCTCATGGCCCTCATGGCCCTCATGGCCCTCATGGCCCTCATGGCCCTCATGGCCCTCATGGCCCTCATGGCCCTCATGGCCGTGCGACGCCGCGCCGGAAACGCGGCGTTCCACAAGGAACATCCCGCATTTCGGGCATTTGCCGGGTTCGTCCGAAACGACTTCGGGATGCATGGGGCAGGTGTATTCGATCCGCTCCGACAGGGCAGGCGCATCAAACTCCGTGATGTCTGGTGCAAAAGCCCCATTGCGGAGCAGTTTGCGCAGATCCTCCAGTCCGGAGATCAGGCCCGCCTGCGACATCTCCGCCGTCACGTCGGCAGTGGGCAGAGGGCCAAGATCGACCTCACCAAGCGCCAGAATGCACCGGGGTCGCGGCATCTGGGCCCAGACGACGCTGGCCGCATCGGCCAGCGCAGTGGGCAAGGGCCCCGCGATCAGCAAGACGTTCGCGTGGCGCGGCGTCACCGCGCGGATCAGCCCTGCGGCGTCCAGATCGAGACCACGGGCATTTGCGATATCCTCACCGGGAACAACGAACGCGCGCAAGTCCCGCGCCATGGCCCCGGCGACCAACCCGCGGAAACCGCGCAACAGACCCTGACGTGCTCCGGACAAATCCATCATTGCCGCCTCAGCGCGCCCTGGCTCCATCCATAGAGCAGGCCGAGAAACAGGATTGCGAGAAAGACACCCATGTCGAGCAGGGCAACCAGCCCCTCTTCACGGTAGACGACCGCCCAAGGGTACATGAACGCCATCTCCATATCGAAGGCCAGAAACAATAGCGCATAGCCGTAATACTTGGCGTGGTATCGGACCCAGACCGGATCGCGGGCCAGCGTGCCGGCGGTTGCGGGCACGTCCTTGGCGGGTTCGGCACGGGCCCGCCCGATCGCACGGGCGAGGGCATAGATGCTCAGGACCAGCCCGACCGTGCCGAACGTCAGGCCGAGCAGAATGGCGTATTGCGTCAGTTCACTCATGTCCGCACTGGCTCCTGTCGTGCTTGGCCTTTTTTGCCAGATCTGGTACCGCGCACGAAAAAGCCGTGCGTAGTCCTTTCCATCCACGTTAAGGCAAGGACGCTCAAAAAGAAAAACGATTACGAAAAATTACTTCCCCAACCTGACGACGCGACTTGAAGCAATGAGATTTTGAAAGTCGCGGCGCCTTTGTCAGCAGCAACCATGCGGATAAATTTCATCGGCACGATGGATTGCTGATTTCAAAATCACTAACATTGGAATTTCGCCTTGGAATGGATAGCTTCATGGTATCTGCCCATGGCGACATGTTCGATGTATCCGCCTGCCGGGCTGGATCGGAATTTCGGTGCAAGGGCGGCGTGCAACCATGTCGGAAACCAAAAACCATATCCCAATGGACAGCGACGGTGATCCGCCCGGCCTCGAGACAACACTGTCGGTGAACAGAAATGCGTTTTTGGGGTTTCTCGTCAAACGGCTGGGAAACCGGGCCGATGCTGAGGACGTTCTGCAGGAGTTTTGCATCCGCGTTCTGGCACGTAAGGATCAGCTGCGCGAGGCGGACCGCATGGATGCCTGGCTTTACGCGGTGTTGCGTTCGGCGCTGAATGATCACTATCGCAAGTCGGGACGGTCGAGGCGTCTGACAGAGGCTGTCGCACTGGAAGTTCAGTCTGCGGTTGTCGCGGATGACCCGGTCGAAGACATGGACGTGATCTGCAACTGCGTCAAAGGGCTGGTCACTGAACTGCGTTCCGGTGACGCCGAACTGATCCGCCGAATTGACATTGACGACGAGGATCGCGGCATTGTGGCAGCGGACCTCGGGCTTAAGTCCGGCACACTGAATGTGCGTCTCCACCGCGCCCGCGCCGCCTTGGGTGACGCGTTGATGGCCCACTGCGGCCCTTGTTGCCGTCATGGCTTTGACGATTGCTCCTGTCCGCCGGTCGGCTGCGAGCATCCTGTTGAAGAGACCGATTGTAAGGACGAAAACACCCCGTCTTGAGGCGGTTTTGTAATGCTGCGCTTCAAACGGCGTCTTCATAAAGAAGACGCTCGGGAGGATCGTATGACCACGGAACCGGCAGATGCGCAGGCAGTCGCAGACTTGATTTCGGATGTGTTTTGCGAGTGTCGAAGCATTGTTGAGGCCGATGTTGGAAGGCTGTCGGGCGAGTTGTTTCTCAAGGTAGATGTCGAAGGGCGGAGCCTTCGGTCTGCGGCAGACGCGGTCGGGCTCAGCACAGGTGACGCCAAAACAGCTCTTTTTTTGTTCCGCCGCCAGATAGCCAGTGCTTTGGTATCGTCAGTCCTCACAGTATCGGCGTCGGACGAAGATCAAACGCGCGGGGAAGGGAGGCGAAGTGTGGGCCACTGAGTGGTCGGGTTACGGACCGCACCCCGATGTGTGTAACGAAAGGACAGAGCCGGCGTCTACACTTATGAACCGCGCAATCAGCGTTCATCAGCAAGGAAGACAGACATGTTCGGACCTCTCATTCTGGTTGGTATCCTCGTTTCGGTTTTGCTCGCCAGCAGAATAGTCGAAGCACATCGTGACGGCATTGTTGTCGAAGAAGCGCTCGTGGCCATCCCTGTAAAAAGCCCTCAAGACAGGAACCGACGCTAGGCGCAAGGCAGGGAAGGCCGCCCGCAGACCACATGACGCCACAGTGACCAAACCAACCAACACAGTCTAGGGTCAGGATTCATAACCAATAGATGACGAGAGCCGCGAGGGCGATGGCTGAGAGGAACACCTTGGGGCATCGGTCATAGCGGGTCGCGACGCGCCTCCAGTCCTTGAGCCTGCCGAACATGATCTCGATGCGGTTACGCCGCTTGTATCTCCGCTTATCGTATTTGATCGCCGTCTTGCGTTTGTTCCGGCCTGGGATGCAGGCACGTATCCCCTTGTCCTGCAACGCTTCTCTGAACCAGTCAGCGTCATAGCCACGATCCCCGAGTAGCCATTTGACGTTTGGCAGGCCACTCAGCAGGGCCCGAGCGCCGATATAATCGCTGACCTGTCCAGCGGTGACGAACAGGTCGATCGGTCGCCCCTGACTGTCGCAGATGGCGTGCAGCTTGGTGTTCATACCGCCTTTGGTTCGACCGATCAGGCGACCACGCCCCCCTTTTTGGCGGCCATGCTGGTCGCCGTTCGATGGGCTTTGAGGTATGTTGCGTCGATCATCACGGTCGTTTTCTCGCCGTGTTCCGCCGCCAGCCCGGCCATCATCCGCGCGAAGATGCCCTTTTCGCTCCAACGCTTCCACCGGCTGTAGAGCGTTCTCTTATTGCGGCCCTGTCAAGCGTGGGAAGTTGATGTCCGTCCGGGGTCATGGTTCTCTCCGAGGTCGCCTTGAGCGCCTCATGATGGTTTTCGGCGGCGGATCGTCTCCAATGTCTTGTGCGGGGTGTGGCTCTGGCCATCCCATGCTCTACAGCGAGATCGATCAACCTCCGTCCCGTCGGGACTGCGCTCCCCGCGTCAGACGCGAGAACTCAGATCAGGCGGTGGCCTCCTTTGTCCATTGATAGTCGGTTCCATTTTTCCAGAGCGTCAGCATAAGCACTGCGATTTTGCGAGCCGTCGCGACGGCCGCCTTGCGGAAGCCACGCCGTCCCGCCAGTCGCACAGCCCAGCTTTTCAGCCGCGAGAAACGTTTCACCTGATGGATCACGGATGACGCCGCCTCGAACAGTAGCCCGCGCATCGCACCGTCACCGCATTTCGAAACGCGCCCCGACCAATCCATTTCGCCGGACTGATGTCGCTTTGGCGTTAACCCAAGAAAAGCGCCCACATCCGACGTCCGGTTGAACCGACCCGGATCATCAACCAGTGCTATGAAGCTGAGCGCGTTGACCGGACCAACACCGGGGATTGTCATCAGGCGGCGCGCGACTGGATGGACCTTGGCCGTTTTCCTCACCGCCTTGTCCAAGTCGTCCGCCACTTGGCACAACTTGGCATGGGTAGCGATGAAGGCATCAGCTATGACCCGCAAAACCTGGTCGGTCTCGCCCGCTGCCGCCAGCTGATCGCGGAACGCTTGCCTCTGCCGTCCCTGGCCAATGCCGATCATACGGATGCCGAAGGTTTTGAGGACGCCACGAATGTGACCTTCGAGGTCCTTGCGCAACCGGATCAACCGTTCCCGCGCGCCTACCAAGCTGCGAAGCCGGTCCGCCTCCTCGCTGCGGATGTGAACCGGTGTGAACCAACCGGTGCGCGCAAGCTGTGCCAGACCTTCGGCGTCGGCGGCATCCGACTTGTTGAGCCGCGCCGACAAGCTCTTGTGTGCCTTCCGGGCATCAATGCAGGTCGCAGGCAGGCCGAGACCTGCGAGGCCGCGCTGCAACCAGATCGATAGCATTCCGCTTTCATGCACGATCCGTCGGGGCGTAAGTTCGCGGTTGCGAAACCAGCCCGCGACCCCCTCGGGATCAGCGGGACAGACGCCACGCGCTACAGTCTTGCCATCCCTGTCTACAACGCAGATCGAAATCTCTTTCAGCGACACATCCAAACCGACATAGTATTCCATAGGTCGTTCTCCTCACGGCTTATATCCATGAGGCCAACATACCGGACCTCGTTCGCCCCCGGAGAGCGACCGCCGCAATCACACCATGTCTTATGTGGGCCATACGCGGCGGGCGCATCGCGCCAACGCAAGCCATTGCGATTGATGAAAATAATCCCGCTCAGCACCCGTCTGTCATCAACCCGGGGCTTCCCGTGCGACCTGGGAAAGAAGGGAGCCAGGCGCGCCATCTGCGCGTCGGTCAGCCAGAAGAGATCGCTCATGTCACCACTCCGTTTTCGGAGGCGTGAATCACGCAGCGCAACAGAAATCAATGCATCCTGACCCTAAGCCCGCAAGACGAAGCGCAATAATCAATGACCGACCAGACAGCCCGCCCATTCACGCGCCGGTACCATGGCAGCGTCCCGGAAGCCCTGACGTTCAGCCTACGACGACCCCTTGGACAGGCCGGTAAGAAATACAGAGAATCGCCGTTGTGATTCCGTAGAGCGCGCCATTTACTTGTCGGATTTAGGCAAACAGTTCAGGACATTCACGGGCGCACTTATTTGTCAGGATGATGTAGACCAGATGCAGCGTCGCAAGTCCTGCCAGCAGGCAGAAGAAAGAGATGTAGGCATATTGCAGGAAAGCAATATCGACCACGATCACCGCCACCAGCGTCAAGGCGAAATGGCGCACATGTTTGTAGTGCGACAGGGCCGGCGGCAGGGTGATGAGGGTCACGTAGATCGTGTTGGTCAACCACCGCGGCATCATGAAATCGAGCCACATGGATTTTTCATAGGCCAGCGACTGGTTGTTGATCTCTACCACAACCATGTCGCTGTTGAGCCCGTGCGGGATGTATAGCAGCAGGCCGAAGGCCAGTCCGATCAGCGCCATGAGGCGGAACAATCGCTTGCGCGGACTGTCGTCCGGCTCCAGCACATAAACCGAGAAGGGAACCCATATCGGCCACATGAACCACGTGAAGAAGATGAACCCCATTGCCCCCCACAAGACCGTCAGGGGATCATTTCCGTTCATGCCAACCCACACGAAACCCTCAGTGAATTGCTGAAGACCTGCGAAAAGCGGCATCAATGCAAGCGGGAGATAGCGTTTGTTGCGCTGGAAGGCCACGATTGAAATGGCGGCCCCACCCCCGACAAGGAAAACGCTTGCAGCAAAACTGACTTGGGCCGACAGGCACATGGCATTTTCCTTTTCAGGCCTACTCTCTGTTTCCAAACGTAAGCGACTTCTACAGCCTTGAAAAGAATGCAAATCGTCAGCCGCAGGATTGGTCCGGCTCCCCCCAAAAACAGGAGGCGGAAGGCCTGCTCCGCGTCGCCGCGGCAGTCACGCGGGCGCAGAGGCTAAAGCGGCACGATTGAACGCCGGGTCTCCGGCTGGTCCATCTCGTACGGCGGTGCCGGCTCGACGCTCTTTTCCGAGCTGGGCCGGCTGGCGGGCAGGACGCTGATCGCGCTGGCCGGGCTGACCGCGGTGCTGATCGGGCTGGGCTACAAGGCGGCGCTGGTGCCGTTCCAGTTTTGGGCACCCGACGCCTATGACGGCGCGCCGGTGTC
The DNA here is from genome assembly GCF_018860165.1 of Paracoccus marinaquae. Lineage (GTDB taxonomy): Bacteria > Pseudomonadota > Alphaproteobacteria > Rhodobacterales > Rhodobacteraceae > Paracoccus > Paracoccus marinaquae. Next base: position 34,806 of record NZ_JAHKNG010000036.1, on the reverse strand, counting down.
CGTGGCCGCCTATCTGTCGGTAATTACCAAGGTCGCGGCAATCTTCGCCTTCGCGCAGATCTTGCGCGACCTACCGGTCGGTACTACCTGGCCGATGGTGGTCGCGCTAATCGCCGCCATGACGATGACGTGCGGCTACCTGGCGGCGCTGGTGCAAAGCAACGAGGTGCGCCTGCTGGCCTATTCGTCGATGGCGCAGGCGGGTTATTTCATGATGGGGATCGTGGATCTGGGGCCAGGCTTGCTGGCGCTGCCCTCGGTGATCGTGTTCAGCGCGGCCTATGTGGCGATGAATCTCGGCGCCTTCGCGGTGATCATGGTCGCCGGACGCAGCCTTGACGACTTCCGGGGCTTCGGCCGCGCGCGCCCTGTGATCGGCGTAGCGATGGTGGTGTTCCTGCTGTCAATGACGGGCATTCCGCCGCTTTTCTGCTTTTTCGGCAAGGTGCTGCTCTTCGGTACGGCGATCGAGGCGGGCTATCTGTGGCTGGCGGTGATCGGCATTCTCAACAGCGTGCTGGCGCTGGCGGCCTACCTGCGCATCGTGGTGCCGATGTGTCAGCCGCGAGAGTCCGGACAGGACAGCGCCGCCCCGGCGCCGCCGCTGATGATCGTGTTGGGCGCGACCGCGCCGATCACGCTGCTCATGGGGTAGCTTGCAGGGATGTTTCCTGGGTGACTGCAACTGAGCGCAATCGCACGTCGGGGGCAACTCGCCGATCAGGGGGCGAGCAGCATGCTGATGTCGTTATATGCGCGGCGGGTCGCCACGGCGCCTGCCGCAATACAATGACGCTTTTGCCGGAATTCCAGTGTGCCGATGGTCTGGCTGAAAGCGGGTCGGATCACAAAATCCGCTTGCTCAAAACGCAGTCGCGCATGTTCATACTGGCAGACCTCGATGGATCGCATCATCGCCTGCAAGCCGTTTTTCGGGCCAGTCGCGTTTTCGCGCTGGCTGGGATCCACAGCGATCACGACTTCCGCGCCGGTGGCCCTGGCGACGTCCACCGGCGCGATATCGGAATAGGCTCCGTCCATCAGTACATACGGATCATCGACAAGGGGCGGCAGTATTCCGGCCAGCGCCGCGCTTGAATAGACATAATCAGTGGCATCTCCCTTGCCGAATACCACGCGTTGGCCAGACAGCATGTCGGTTGCACAGACAAAAGCCGGGATGCGGCCGTCCTGCAGGTTCTTGCCCTTGGTCAGGCCGGACAGGACACTGCGGCCCCAGGTCTCGGTGCGCGCGCCTGATCCCCAGCCAAAATACATGTCCCGCGCGGCAAGCAAAGCAAGCCGCATTCCCCTGATCCTTGCAGCCATTCCAGGCACGCGAAAGTCCGGTGTTGCCGGAAACCCGCTGGTATCCATGCCCACGAGTGCGTCGTACCATTTGTCATTAAGAGCATACGTAGCACCGACAACCGCGCCCATCGACACGCCCACGACGGCGCTTGGGATGTAGCCCCTGGCGATCAAAGCTCTGAGTACGCCAGCATGCGAGAGGCCCCTTGCCCCGCCGCCACTTAGCACGAGGGCAAAGCACTTGTGGGTTGCAGTGCTCGCTTTGGTCATGCTGCTCAATTCAAACTCCGCAATTTGGCTTTTCGTCAATTGGTTGGTCCCAGGCTGCCCGACCCTGCGCCAGTGCGCGCCATACGGAAATACTGACGCGAGTGGACGTAAAGCGTTACCGTCTCATGGGTGACACCAGCGGCAGTGCCTGCGAAGATTTTCGCCGGACACTGTAACGTCCGATGCCTGGCAACGTCTATTCCCCTGATGGTCCTTCGCGACCGCAAGGATTAATCGACAGGAGCCAGCATTGAAAACCTTGACCCTTGAGGTCCGCGGATTGTTCGAGGAACTCGATCATCTCGCGGTCGAACGTCATGTATCCGCCCTCGACGGCGTTCACCGGGCGGAAGCGAACCCTGCGTCTGCCAGTGTGACAGTGCAGTACGACGAAACGGTGGTGAACGAGGAGGCGCTGCGCAAGGCGATCGACGCCTGCGGCTTTCACTGCGCCGGAGAGCGTATGCCGAACCATATCTGCCAGATGGACCACACCGGCCATGAAGACCACGCGGCGCATGGCGCGACAGGGCCCGTTGCCAAGGACGCGATGGCCCATGAGATGGGTCACGGCGGCGGCATGGAGATGGCCGACATGGTCCGCGACATGCGCAACCGGTTCTGGGTGGCGCTGCTCTTTACCATCCCGATCTTCATCTACTCGCCGATGGGCGGCATGTTCACGCCCCCGGTGCCGCCTTTCGGCCTGAGGCTGGACCTTTGGCTGTTCTTCCTCGGCAGCGCGGGCATCGTCTGGCCCAGTTGGCCGTTTTTCGTAGCCGCTTGGCGGGCGCTGAAGAACGGCATCCTCAACATGGCCGTGCTCGTCGTGCTGTCGGTCGGCACCGGATATGTGTTCAGCGTCGGCTCGACCTTCTTCTTTCCCGGCGTGCAGTTCTACGAGGCGGTCGCGGTGCTGCTGGTCTTCATCCTGTTGGGCCACTGGCTGGAAATGCGGGCGCGCGCCGGTGCCTCTGCGGCGATCCGGGCGCTGCTCGATCTCGCGCCGCCGATGGCCACGGTGATCCGCGACGGGCAGGAGACCGAGGTGCCGACCTCCGAAGTGCTTCAGGGCGAAACGGTGGTGATCCGCCCGGGAAACAAGATTCCGGTGGACGGCGAGGTTTTGGAAGGATCTTCGCTGGTCGACGAGTCGATGCTGACGGGCGAGTCGATGCCGGTGAACAAGAGCTTGGGCGATACCGTCATCGGCGCCACGATCAATAAGACCGGCACGTTCCGCTACCGCGCCACCAAGGTCGGCGCCGACACCGCGCTGGCTCAGATCGTCAAGCTGGTGCAGGAGGCGCAGAACTCGAAGGCACCGGCACAGCTTCTGGCCGACCGGGCGTCGCAATGGCTGGTCCTCATCGCCATCGTGATCGGGCTGGCCACCTTCGCGGTCTGGTTCTGGTGGATCGGATCGCCGCTGCTGTTCGCGCTTACACTGACGATCACCGTTTTCGTCATCGCCTGCCCGGATGCGCTTGGGCTGGCCACGCCAATGGCTGTCATGGTGGGCACCGGGTTGGGGGCGCAGCACGGCATCCTGTTCAAGAATGCCGGGGCGCTCGAGGATGCGACCAAGCTCGACGTGATCGTCTTCGACAAGACCGGCACGCTGACGATGGGCGAGCCGCGCGTTGTCGAACTCGTCGCGGCCGACGGGAGTACCGAGGATGATGCGCTGCGCGCCGCGGCCTCTGTCGATCGCGGATCGGATCACCCCTTGGCGCTGGCCATCGTCCAGCGCGCCGAGGGGCTCGATGTGCCGCAGATGGCCGGCTTCGAGAACCTTGAAGGCCGCGGCGCACGCGCCGAGATCGCGGGCGAGCCAGTGCTGGTCGGCAACCGCCGGCTGATGGACGAGCAAGGCATCGACCTTGGCGCGCTGGATGCCGAAGCCGAGCGCCTGAAGGGCGAGGGCCGCACCGTGGTGCATGTGGCGAAGGGCGGGCGGATGCTCGGGCTGATCGCCATCGCCGATGCACCGCGCCCAAGCGCCATGGCCGCCGTGGCCAAGCTGCGCGAACGCGGCGTCGAGGTGGCGATGCTGACCGGCGACAACGAGGGCACGGCGCGGCGGATCGCGGCCGAGTTGGGCATCGACATGGTGCTGGCCGACGTGCTGCCCGGTCAGAAGGCCGAGAAGGTCAAGGAGCTTCAGGCCAAGGGCAAGAAGGTGGGCATGGTCGGCGACGGCGTCAATGACGCGCCCGCGCTGACCCAGGCCGATGTCGGCTTTGCCATCGGCGCGGGCACGGATGTGGCGATGGAAAGCGCCGATGTCGTGCTGATGAAAAGCGATCCCTACGATGTCGTGGGCGCGATCGAGCTGTCGCGCGCCACCCTGCGCAAGATGCACCAGAACCTGTTCTGGGCGGTGGCCTACAACGTGATCGCCTTCCCCGCTGCAGCGGGCGTGTTCTACCCGCTGATCATCAGCCCTGCCGTCGCCGCAATTGCCATGTCGGGCAGCTCGGCGCTGGTCGCGGTCAACGCGCTGCTGCTCAAGCGGACGCGGCTGGAAGGGATCAGCGAAGGCCAAGGCGGCGCAGGTGATCGGCGGAACCCGGTGGATTCTGAAACCATCCTGGAGCCGGGTTCCACACCACAAACACACCAAACGCATTGAATGAAGGGGAGGCCACGATGACTGATACATCTACAGACAAGAAGCCCGACGGGAGCGGACTGGCAGCACGATTTCCCACCGCCTATTCCATCCTTTTTCTGCTGATCATCGCCGTTGCGGCCCTGACCTGGATCATCCCTGCCGGGCAGTACGACCGCGCGATGAATGAAGAGGTCGGGCGCGAGATCGCGGTGCCGGGCACCTATCAGACGGTCGAAGCCAATCCGCAGGGCTTCGTGGATGTCATGCTGGCACCTGTCGCCGGGTTCTATGACCCCGACAGCTATGCCGCCAATGCCATCGACGTGGCGCTGTTCGTGCTGCTCCTGGGCGGTTTTCTGGGGGTGGTAAACGCGACAAATGCGATCGACACGGGGATCCAGGCGGCGATGGTCCGCCTGAAGGGCCGCGAGATCTGGATGATCCCGATCCTTATGTCGCTCTTCGCCCTGGGCGGAACGACCTACGGCATGGCCGAGGAAACGCTGGCCTTCTACGCGCTGCTGATCCCGGTGGTCATCGCCGCGGGATACGATTCCGTGACCGGCGTGGCGATCATCCTGATCGGCGCGGGCATCGGCACGCTGGGCTCGACGATCAACCCTTTCGCCACGGTGATCGCCTCCAACGCGGCGGGCATTCCGTTCACCGAAGGCATCGCCTTGCGGCTGGTCATCCTGCTGGGCGGCCTCGCGATCTGCATTGCCTATGTCATGCGCTACGCCTCCAGGGTCAAGGCGGACCCGGCGCGATCCGTCGTCGCGGCGCAACGCGAAAGCGACCGGCGGTTTTTCCTGAAAGAGACGGACGCGGAATTCAGCGAGCCGAAGCTGACCGGCACCCAGAAGCTGGTTCTGCTCCTGTTCTTCGCCACCTTTGCCGTCATGATCTGGGGCGTGTCGAGCCAGGGCTGGTGGATGGCCCGGATGGGGGCGCTGTTCTTCGGCATGGCCATCGTCGTCGGGGTTGTCGCGCGATTGGGCGAGAAGAAACTGACCTCGGCCTTTGTCGACGGCGCCAGGGATCTGCTGGGCGTGGCGCTGGTGATCGGGCTGGCGCGCGGCATCGTCGTCATCATGGAACAGGGCCTGATCGCCGATACCATCCTCAACAGCGCGGCCGACACCCTCGGCGGCCTGCCGGAAATCGCGTTCATCAACCTGATGCTCTGGATTGAGATCGGGATGAGCTTCCTCGTACCTTCATCTTCCGGACTGGCGGTTCTGTCGATGCCCATCCTCGCCCCACTGGGGGATTTTGCGGGCGTCGGTCGCGACCTTGTGGTGACGGCCTATCAATCCGCAAGCGGGCTGGTGAACCTGATCACGCCCACATCCGCAGTGGTGATCGGCGGTCTGGCGATCGGACGCGTATCGTTTGATCGGTGGGTTGTCTTCGTATGGCCATTACTGCTGATCCTCGTCGTCTTCATCTCGGCCAGCATCAGCTTGGCCGCCATTCTTTGACTGAATACATAGGAGTTACCGCAGATGTCTGAACTGAAACTCGGCGTACATTCGGAAACAGGGCAATTGCGGCAGGTGATCGTGTCGCCGCCCGGACTTGCCCACCGCCGCCTGACCCCCGAAAACTGCGCCGATCTACTGTTCGATGATGTGTTTTGGGTCAAGCAGGCGATCAAGGACCATGCCGTCTTTGCCGACATCATGCGCGGCGAGGGCATCGAGGTCCTGGATGCCATGGCGCTGCTCGCCGAGACGCTGGACATCAAGGAGGCGCGCACCTGGGTGCTCGACCACCGGATCACCCGCAATGATGTGGGCGTGGGGATGCGTGACGACCTGCGCGCCTGGATGGAGGCACTGCCGGGCGTGGAACTCGCCCGTTTTCTCGTTGGTGGGATCACCGTCGACGATCTTCCTTTCACCCCGTCGGGCATGTTCGGCAGCTATCTCGGCCTCAACGGCTTTGTTTTGCCACCGCTGCCCAATTTCATCTTCACGCGGGACAATTCCGCCTGGGTCTATGGCGGCGTCTCTCTGAACCCGATGTACTGGCCGGCACGGCGGCCCGAAACGCTGTTGATGGCCGCCGTTTATCGGTTCCACCCCAAGTTCGCAGATGCGCGTGTCTGGTTCGGCGATCCGACGCGCGAATTTGGCGCGGCTACGCTGGAAGGGGGCGATATCATGCCCATCGGCCATGGCGTCGTGATGGTCGGTATGGGCGAACGCTCGTCTCCGCAGGCGGTGGGTCAGTTGGCCGAGGCGTTGTTTCTGGGGGGTGACGTGACGCGCGTCATCGCCTGCCAGATGCCCCGGTCGCGGGCGGCAATGCATCTGGACACGGTATTCACCCATTGCGGCAACGATGTCGTGACGACGTTCAAGGAGGTGGCTGACGCGATCACCTGCTATGACCTGCGTCCCGGGTCGGCCGGTGCCGCGCTCGATATCCGGCGCGACGCCCGGCATCTTTTCGAAATCACCGCCGAGATATTGGGTTTCAAGAAACTGCATCTGGTCCCGACCGGCGGCAGCGATCTGGCCGAGCAGTCGCGCGAGCAGTGGAATGACGGCAACAACGTGCTGGCGCTGCGGCCCGGTGTTGTCATCGGCTATGACCGCAATGATGACACCAACGCCGCGCTGAAGGACGCCGGGATCGAAGTTCTGGCCATTGCCGGTGCCGAACTGGGCCGGGGCAGGGGTGGAAGCCATTGCATGAGCTGCCCCACCATCCGCGACGCAATCTGACAAAAGGAAACCCCATGTCCTACAATCTACGAAACCGCCATTTTCTTGCGCTGCGCGACTTCAGCCCGCAGGAAATCGGCTTTCTGCTGAAACTCTCCGCCGACCTGAAGGCGGCGAAATACGGTGGCTACGAAGTGCCGCGCCTGACCGGCAAGGAAATCGCGCTGATCTTTGAAAAGGACAGCACCCGCACGCGCGTCGGCTTCGAGGTGGCCGCCCACGATCAGGGCGCCCATGTCACCTATCTGGGGCCGTCGGGGTCGCATCTGGGCAAGAAGGAGACCGTGAAGGACACCGCCCGCGTGCTGGGCCGGGTCTATGACGCGATCGAATATCGCGGCTTCGGTCATCCCATCGTCGAGACGCTGGCGCAGTATGCCGGGGTGCCGGTCTATAACGGTCTGACGGACGAATTCCACCCCACGCAGATCCTCGCCGATTTCCTCACCATGTCAGAGCATTCCGACAAACCGCTGGGTCAGATTGCCTATGCGTTTCTGGGGGATGCGGGCAACAACATGGGCGACAGCCTGCTGATCGGCGGCGCCAAAATGGGTATGGACGTGCGTCTGTGCGGGCCAAAGGCCTGTTGGCCCGATCCAGCCATTCAGGACGAAGCGCACCGGATCGCAGAGACCACCGGCGCGCGCATCACCATCACCGAAGAGGTGGGCGAGGCGGTGAAAGGGGCCGATTTCATCTACACCGATGTCTGGCTGTCGATGGGTGAATCCAAGGACAAATGGGAAGAACGTATCCGCCAACTTCTGCCCTATCAGGTCAACTCGGACGTGATGGCGCAGACCGGCAATCCGCAGACCAAGTTCATGCACTGCCTGCCCGCCTTCCACAACGCCGAGACTGAGGTCGGTGCCGACATCGCAAAACATTTCGACATCACGGCGATGGAAGTGACCGAAGAGGTGTTCGAAAGCCCGGCCTCCATAGTCTTTGATCAGGCCGAGAACCGGCTACACACCATCAAGGCGATCCTTGTCGCCACATTGGCTAACTAGCCGTGCTGGTGGTCGCAGCGCTTGGCGGGAACGCCCTGCTGCAGCGGGGTCAACCCCTGACGGCAGACAATCAACGCGCCAACGTCCGGACTGCGTCCGCTGCGCTGGCAAATATCGTGCGCGCCGGGCACACACTGGTCGTGACCCACGGCAACGGTCCGCAGGTCGGGCTGCTGGCGCTTCAGGGGGCGGTGTACAAACCCGACGAGGCATTTCCTCTCGACGTGCTGGGTGCGGAAACCGTCGGCATGATCGGCTACATGATCGAGCAGGAACTGGAGAATGCGCTGGATCATGCGCTTCCGGTCGCCACGCTTCTGACGCAGGTTGTGGTCCACGCGGACGACCCCGCGTTTCAGGCGCCCAGCAAGTTCATCGGCCCGGTCTATTCCCGCGACGAGGCCGAAACACGCGCCACCGCCGCCGGTTGGAGCATCGCGCAGGACGGGGACAAATGGCGGCGCGTCGTGCCTTCGCCAAAGCCGCAGGACATTCCGGATCTGCGTGTGCTGCGCCTGCTGCTGGATCAGGGTGTGATCGTGATCTGCACCGGAGGCGGGGGCATTCCCGTGCTGCGCCTGCCCGACGGCAGCATGACCGGGATCGAGGCCGTGATCGACAAGGATGCCGCCAGCGCGCTGCTTGCGCAACGGCTCGGGGCGGATGCGCTGCTTCTGCTCACTGACGTGGATGCGGCCTACCGGGATTTCGGAACGGATGATGCGGCGCCCATCCGACATCTCACCCCGCCAGAGGCGCGGGCGCTCGACCTGGCGGCGGGCTCTATGGGCCCCAAGATGGCGGCAGCGGCCGATTTCGCGGAGGCAGGAGGCCTCGCTGGTATCGGTCAGCTTGAGGATGCGCTGGCGCTTCTGGATGGAACGGCCGGGACGCAGGTTCGTTCGTCACCCCCAAAATCATCAAAAGGAGATTCTCGATGAAACGTCTCGCCGACAAAGTCGCCCTGATCACCGGGGGCGCAGCTGGTATCGGTCTGGAAACCGCGCGGCTCTTTCTCAGCGAAGGTGCCAAGGTCGCGCTTGTCGACCTCAGGGAAAGTGATCTGTCGCATACCGCGAGGGATCTTGGAAATTCGGGCGATGTGCTGACAATCGCGGCCGACGTATCGTCGGTCGAGGATTGCGAACGATATGTCGCGCAGACCGTCGAGAAATTCGGACGCATCGACGTGTTCTTCAACAACGCCGGGATCGAGGGCAAGGTCGCGCCACTGATCGATCAGAAGATCAAGGATTTCGACCGCGTGATGGCAGTCAACGTGCGCGGCGCATTCCTTGGATTGCAGCATGTCTTGCCGGTGATGATCGGACGGAAATCGGGAAGCGTTATCAACATGTCGTCCATTGCGGGTCTCAAAGGCAGCCCAAACGTCGCGCCCTATATCACGTCGAAACATGCCGTAGTCGGCCTGACGCGCGCGGCTGCGATCGAGGCGGCGGGCCACAACGTGCGGGTCAATTCCGTGCATCCATCGCCGGTCAACACCCGGATGATGCGGTCGCTGGAGGAAGGCTTCAATCCCGGTCGCGGCGATGAAGTAAAGCAGCAGCTTTCCGATACGATCCCGCTGGGTCGCTATGGCGAAAGCCTCGATATCGCCAACCTCGTCCTCTTCCTCGCCTCCGACGATTCCGCGTTCATCACCGGAGCGCAATATCCCGTCGACGGGGGCATGGCGGCGGGCTGATCAGTCACGCCAATTCAGTCCTCAGTGCCTCTTGCTAACGCGTCGGTGTGTTGGCCGCAAACGCACCGACACCCAGCGCCGCATTCGTGCGCGCAATCGATGCGGCTCCGTCTGGCTCAGCTTGGGTTAGGGCACGGATCGCGTCGATGGTCTCGGGGATCACGATAGCCTGGTTGTCGACCATATAGGCATAGAACAACTCGTCGCCCTCTACCCTGAGCATGTCCTCCCACAGGGCCACCTCGTAGAGGCTGTCGTTGGGGCGCCCGAGATCGGCCATCATCTCCTTGACTGCGTTGATTGCACCCAGCCCGTCCGACATCCGGATCAGAGCAATGCGGGACGACGCGCAGAATGCGTCCAGCACCTCATCCTTTGATGCCTTGCGCGGCATCCTCACGGACCAGTAGTGCAAATGCGCAAGGGTCTGGGGCACCTTGACGGCCATCGTGATCACGTCAAGGTCGGGATCGACGCTTTGCGCATCGGGGCCTTGGTGGCTAGGGATTTCGGGTTCGGGAACGAGCGTGTTCATGATCCCGCCCAGATGGCTTTCCCATGGATCAGTGGCGCGCCGAAGCAGCGTTCCGCGCGCCGAGCCAAGCAGGCCGGACCGTTTGAGTGCGCTCAGCGTGCGGACGATCGAGGTCGTGTTGCAGGACACGACACGGGTGCTGTCGCGCCCGAGCGCCGTTTCATAATTCGCTTCGGCGACAAAGGAATGGCCCGTTACGCTGTGTTTTTCGCCGCCGTGAACGATGAAACGGATGCCTTTGTCGCGGTATGTTTCCACATTCTGAGCGGCGATCTTTTTCGGCGTGCAATCGATCACGATGTCGGCGGCGGCCAACAGATCGTCCAAGCCGCCGGCGAGGTTCAGGCCGGCCTTTTGTATCGCGGATTCCCGTTCCGGGTCTGCAGCGTAGAGGGCAAAGCCCTTGGTTGCCGGCATCCGGGCGCGCCAGTCGGCCACGACATCCGCCACGCCGATCAGGTCCATGTCGGCCTGCACGGCCACCGCGTCGGCTACGCGCTTGCCGATCACACCGTATCCGTTCACGGCGACCTTGATTTGCCCTTTGCCTGTCATCTTGCTCTCCCTATTTGTTTGCCGAGTGCCCTGATGTGGCAGTGGTGATCTGCCTCAGCGTCCGCGATGTAATTCCGCGTCAACGGAACGGTGTCGCGGCGTTTGGCCAACTGGAGCTGGAACACCATCAACCGGCCATGCCGGAATGCCATTTCGCAGACAGCCAGATAGAATTCCCAAATGCGGCAGAACCGTTCGTCGTAAAGCCTCCGCGCGGTCCCGCGCTCGGCTGCGAAGCGTTCGGACCAGTGCCGCAGGGTCTCTGCATAATGCAGGCGCAGGACCTCGACATCGGTGACCCAAAGCCCAGAACGTTCCGCCGCCGAGATCGTTTCGGACAGTGACGGAAGATAGCCACCGGGGAAAATGTATTTCCTGATCCACGCATCGCTGCCACCTTTGGGTGCCATCGTACCGATCGCATGTACAAGCGCGACTCCATCCGGCTTGAGAACCCTTCGGATCGTGCTGAAATAGTCATCAAATCCACTGCGGCCCACATGCTCGAACATGCCCACCGAAACGACACGGTCATACTGGCCTTTCTCTTGCCGGTAGTCGCGGAGTTTAAAGGCGACCTGTTCGGACAGGCCGGACTGCGTTGCGCTGGCGCGGGCGGCCACGATCTGTTCGGTAGACAGGCTCAGACCGGTCACGCGGGCCTGATGCTGTTGGGCAAGCTCCAGCGCCAAGCCCCCCCAGCCCGAGCCGATATCGAGAACGTCAAGGCCGGGCCGCAGCAGCAGCTTTGCAGCGATGTGTCGTTTCTTGAGGGCTTGCGCCTCGTCCAAAGTTTCATTGCCTGTGGCGAAGTAGGCGCATGAATACTGTCGGTCCGCGTCAAGAAAGAGGTCGTAGAGTTCGGTCGAGAGATCATAGTGGTGCGCCACGTTGCAGCGGGCCCGGTTGATCGGGTTGTGATGCAACCTGCGGCTCAAAAAAGCGTCCAGCCCTTGCCTGATCCGTTTCCCGGGCAAAGCGTCGACGGCGTCGAGGTCAGCCATGCAAATCGAAAGAAGGTCGCGCAGGCTGCCGGTCTCGATGCGGAGCGTTCCATCCATATAGGCCTCGCCAAGCGCCAGACTGGGGTTTGCAAGAAGTTGCGCAGGCAGCGCCTTGTCGGTCAATCGGACTGAAACGGCAGGGCCGTCACCGCCACCGAAACGCCAAGTCCCACAACAGGGGTCGATAACAGTCAGGTGACCGTTCCGAACCAGACGGCTGAGCAATTTGGCAAGTAACCACATCGCGGCCCTTCCGGGTCCAAGGCGTGGAAGCTGCCTCGCGCCGTCATGCAATTCAAACTGCTCATCAGGTGAGATTTCGCTGTTGGACATGATCGGTGCCTCCGCGTTTGTCTGAGTTTGGAAGGGGCATCGAACGACCCCGGCTCTCAAAAAGACGACCGGCGCTAGTGTTTGTTACAGCGCGCAGCCATATTGCGTCGGCACCTGAAAGCAGGAAAGCGCCGATTGGGCGTATCGGTCCAAGCGCTTTCGGTACACATTTGCCCGATTGCAGCCTATTGTTCGCCGAAGGACATGAGCCCACGACTTATCAAACGCGATCGTGATCATCTTTCGATTGCGGCTTCGGTCTCAGGCACGCGTGTAAGGCAGCAGCATTAAAGCTCCGAGGATCGCTCCGCGGTTCTGCGTGTTCTTCAGATTTCGCTTTCGTCCGCAAGGCCTTCGAGGCGGGCGCGGACCTTCTCTGCCGCGTCGCAATCGCAATCAAGAAAGCCGTGAACCGGGCAGGTCAGGCACATCTGCTGCAACCTTGTCTTCAATGCCTGCCTGCCCCGGTGAACGCGGACGTTGAGGTTGTTCAACGTGATCCCAAGGTCTTTGGCGACGTCCTCTCGCGGTTGTTCCTGAAGATCGACCCGCCAGATGACTTCGGCATATTCCGGTTTGAGCGTTGGCAACAACTTGTAGAGACAATTGCAGATAACCTCGTCCAGTTCTTCGTCAAAATCGTGATGGACGCCTTCCAGGTCGGTCGGGGCCATGACCACCTCCCTCTGTCGCTGTCGCGAAACCTTGCGGCCATGGTCCGCTATGGACGACGCAAGGATCTGACTGAGCCAGCCGCGAACGGCGCGCACATCACGAAGTTGCTCTGAGCGGTCGATGGCCCGCAGCATAAATGTTTGCAGGACATCCTCTGCCGCCTCTGGATCACCCAGTCGCCGACGCAGGAATTTCAGAATTTGATGTCTGCCTTCCACCAACGCGTGGCGAACGGCCGCGTCGGTGGATTTTGCAGCGACGTCGGACTGGTCAACTAAGGAAAATTTGTCGCCTTGGTCATTTTTCATCACACACCTCTGCAAAATACGACGCTCGTAAGTCGGATGCGTTACACCGTCTGCCACAAACGTCTGCGTTTCTTTCATTATACGTGCATCCTGGAACTCATAAAGCACAGGTCATCAGACGTTTGTCTTAATAACCAGTAAGGTTTCAGTCGCTGAAACGTCTGTTTGGTTCGTCCAATCACTGTCGCCAAGCCGCCGCACCGCAATTGTTGACACTTGCGACTGCGATCATCAACTACGAGAAAAACTTATCATTCTACACTGACTTGGCACGCCGGAAGATCTCCGCAATTCCAGCCGGTTCTGACCTGAAAAAAGGAAATCCCGATGTCGCCGACGACAATAACCAAGATCGTTCTGGCCATGCTCTTGTGGGCGGCGTGCTTTCCGCTGATCACGGCAGGGCTGCAATATTCGCCGCATTTGACCTTTGCGACACTGCGGGCAATTCTGGCTGCGGCCACCCTGGTGTTTGTTGCGGTGTGGCTGCAGCGGCCGTTTCCGCGTGGTTGGCGCACGTGGGTGACACTGGGTGTCGTCGGCCTTGGCGCGACCAGTCTGGGATTTCTCGGCATGTTTCATGCGGCAGAATTTGTATCTCCCGGGCTCGCCACGGTTATCGCCAACGCTCAGCCGCTGCTTGCGACAATGTTGGGCGTTGCATGGCTTGGAGAGCGACTGGCGAGGGTCGGTTGGGGTGGCCTATTGATCGGTTTCGCGGGAATACTTGTGATCGCCTTGCCACAATTGGGCGATGGAGCGCGAGACGGGACGGCCATCGGTTTTGCCTACATCGTTCTGGCTGCGGTTGGAGTGACTGTCAGCAACGTGGCGATCAAATCCATCGCAGGTCAGGTCGATGGACTTTTTGCAATGGGCTTTCAGATGCTGATCGGCAGCGTGCCTCTTGCCGTGGCGGCGCTTCTCCTTGAAGATCAGACGGCCATCCAATGGACATCTGTTTTCGTAATGTCGCTGTTGGGCTTGGCCTTGTTTGGCTCTGCACTGGTTTACTGGCTGTGGTTTTCGGTACTGGAGGAAGTGGAACTGAACCGGGCGATTGTGTTCAGTTTCCTGGTGCCGATATTCGGCCTCACCATCGGGGCAGTGTTCTTTGGCGAACGTCTTTCCGTCATGCAGCTTTCCGGCATCCTATTGGTCATTGCGGGAATTGTGTTCGTCAATCTCAGTGGTAGAATACAAAGCCAGCACAGCTGATCTTGACATAAATAAATATATTTCAATAGCTTGAGGCGATCTGGCAATAGTTGCCCAGGTCATTGAAAGGCTCCCCCGCAGAACGGGTGAGTGGACCTTGCCACGTCGAACCTGCGACAAGAACGATGGCGTAATTGATCCATGTCAACGCTTGCGGGCATTTAACATGACAGAAGTCATGATGACGTTGATGACAGTGCAAATTTCAAAAAATCTGGAAAGGACAGGAGTGTCATGGCCTTACGAGACAACGTAAGACCGAAGGTGCCGGACACCGCGACGGAACGTGCGTTGCTCGATGGACGTGGCGCATTTCTGGGCTTCCTGATCAAACGGCTTGGCAACCGGGCGGATGCAGAGGATGTCCTGCAGGATTTCAGCATCCGCGTGCTGCAGCGCAAGGACCAACTCAGAGACGCCGAACGGATGGATGCCTGGCTCTATGCGATCCTGCGCTCCACGTTGAATGACCATTTCCGCAAAGGCACGCGCCGTGACCAACTGGCCGCGCCGGTGGCGCGCGAGCCGGAAGACTGGACCGCTGATGCGCCGACTCAGATGGCACGGCTCTGCACCTGTCATGGCGGTCTGATTTCCGAACTGCGCCCGGCGGATTCGGAACTGATCCGGCGCATCGACTTCGGCGAAGAAGACCGTGAGCATGTGGCGCGCGACCTTGGACTAACCCGCAACGCGCTTGGCGTTAGGCTACACCGGGCGCGCACGGCTCTGCGCGAGGCGCTGACAAATCATTGTGGCGCTTGCTGCCGGGATGACCGTGACGATTGCTATTGTCAGCCTGAGGGTTGCAAGAACGCCGAGCACGAAACCGATTGCGAAGCAGGGCAGCAGAATTCCTGATCGAGACGCGGTCGGTTCTGTAACGTTTTTCGCCAATCGACGTCTTCTTTTGTGACTGCGCCTTAGGGCAGCACAGCAGGAGGACTGGGATCATGCCACCGGAGACGACGAATTTTCGTTCGGGAGCAACGGAACCGTCGCGGAATGCCGCCGTTCCGGAGTTAATGTCGCGGATGATATGCAATTGTGCAGAGGCCTCCGCGCATCCAGATGCCCCGATGGCATTAGCGTTGTTCCAGCGCGTGGAAATCTTAAAGCAACCCCCGGAATTAGCGGCGCGCGCATTGGGCCTCAAGCCCGGTGATGCGGCCTACCTGCTGACCGGTCTGCGCGAGGAGGTCGCCAAGGACCTCGCACTTGCGCTTCTTGCAGGGCGGCCATCCGGAGAAATCGATGAACAGAAGGAAGCCAACGATGAATAAGAGCTTGCGCCTTGCAACTGTGACGCCCACGCAATCCTCTCAACCTGTGCCGGAACAGACCTCGGCTGGCGCGAATGTGCCCTACGCTCAGGACGCCTTTGAACGCTGGGTGCTGTTCCTCGACACGTTACGCGAACGCGCCGACAACATGATCGCACATGAACGGCAGGGCATGCCGCCGCTTCTGGACTTCGATTACGAGCTCTTGCTGGATGCCCGCACCTTCGACCGGCCCGCCAATTATGCACTGCTCCGGATCACGCGGGCAGGCGAAGATTGCTGGGACGATTGCGTGGACGAGGCAAAGCCGCCGGTCATCGTCATTGATCCGCGCGCGGGTCATGGGCCGGGCATCGGCGGCTTCAAGCATGACAGCGAAGTAGGCATGGCGATGCACGAGGGCCATCCGGTCTATTTCGTGATCTTCTTTCCAGAACCCATGCCAAGCCAGACGCTGGCTGACGTACACTATGCACTGCGTGACTTCGTCACCGAAGTCGCCCGCCGTCACCCGAACGCAGCACCCGTGCTCTACGGCAATTGCCAGGCCGGTTGGGCCGCCGCCTTGCTGGCCGCCGATTGCGACGGTCTGACCGGGCCCATCGTGCTGAACGGCTCTCCGCTCAGTTATTGGTCGGGCGACGCGTCCACCAGCCCGATGCGAATGCTCGGCGCGCTCTCGGGCGGGTCGTGGGCGGCGCACATGATCGCCGATCTGGGCGACGGGCGGTTCGACGGCGCGTGGCTGGCGCAGAACTTCGAAACACTGCAACCCGAAAAGGCGATCTGGGAGAAATACGCCAACCTCTTTTCCCATGCCGATACCGAACGTGAACGGTTCCTCGACTTCGAACGCTGGTGGAACGGCTACTATACGCTGAGCCGCGAGGAAATTCTCGGCATCACTCAGAACCTATTCATCGGCAATCGACTGGAGCAGGGCGAGATGCAACTGGACGCGCATTGTACCATCGATCTGAAACGGATCCGCAACCCGATCATCGTCTTTGCCTCGGAGGGCGACAACATCACCCCGCCGCAGCAGGCGTTGGGCTGGATTGCCAAGCTATATCCTGACACCGAAGCGCTCAAGGCCGCAGGACAGCGCATCGTCTACATGACGCACGAGACTGTCGGGCATCTGGGTATCTTCGTCTCCGGGTCCGTCGCGCGGCTTCAGCATCGGGCGATCCTGGAAAGCCTGGAGGCGGTCGAGGCGCTGGCGCCCGGGCTTTATGAGATGGTCATCGATAATCCTTCCGGGGGCGCAAAGCGCAAGACCGACGACTACGACGTGCGTTTTGAGCAGCGCGACGTCGACGATCTCGGTTTTGGGTCAGACCATGGAGCGCTGGCGCAGGTCGCGCAGATGTCACGGATCAACGAGGCGGCCTATTCGACATTTGTTAGCCCTTGGATCAAGGCCGCGACTTCTCCAGCCAGTGCCGAGATGCTGCGCGCCCTGCATCCGATGCGATGGACCAGAACGATGTTTTCCGAACGTGTGAACCCATGGATGGCATTGGTGAAATCCACAGCCGACTCCGTGCGCGAGACGCGAGATCCCCTGCCGAAAGACCATCCCGCCATCCTTGCCGAACGCGCGTTGTTGGCGCGTACCGGCGAAAACCTCGGTGCCTTGCGCAAAGCGCGCGATGCATGGCTAACACATGTCTTTGGCGCGATGTACGGCAGTTTCCCCATCGCCACCACCACACAAGCGGGCCAACCGACCGCCATACCAAACAAGGAGTGAAGGATCATGGAATGGATTATCGAAAACTGGGTTCTGGTCCTCGTGATCGGCGGGATGGCTGCATTGCATCTCTTCGGGCATGGACACGGCGGGCATAAGCACGGCAAGACCGCGAAGCGTCAAACTGCACAGAAGAAGGTGCCGGACGCACCCGCCGATACCCGGGTTCAACCGGAAGATGCCTGACTTCCCCGAATGCTGCGATCCCGTGGAACTTTTGGACCTGTCCGGTCGCAAGGGTCTGGTCATCGGTATCGCGAATGAACGCAGTCTGGCGTGGCCCGCCGCGCTGCATTTCCGGCAAGCCGGGGCCCAGTTGGCCATCACTTATGTCAATGAGCGCACCAAGACCCACGTGACACCATTAGCCGCGCGGCTTGAAGCGCCCATCGTCCTGCCTTGCGATGTCAAGGCTCCGCAGGAACTCAATGCCGTTTTCGATGCCATCGCAGAACGCTGGGGAAAGCTCGATTTCCTTCTTCACGCCGTAGGTAGCGTGCCGCCCGCTGACCTTCACGGTCGCCTAACCGACTGCTCTGCCGAGGGGTTCTCGGAAGCGATGGCCGTTTCGGTTCATTCACTGATCCACATGACGCGTCTTGCAGAACCACTGATGACCGGCGGCGGCAGCGTGATTACGCTGAGTTATCTTGGCGGCGAACGCGTGGTGGAAAACTACAATGTGATGGGGCCGGTCAAGGCGGCGCTTGAAGCGACAGTGCGCTATCTCGCGCATGAACTCGGGCCGTCAAACATCCGTGTCAACGCTATTTCGGCGGGTCCGGTGCTGACCCGTGCAGCATCGGGGCTGACCGGCATTTCAAGTCTTCTGGAGGCGACCGCGCGCGCAGCACCCTTGCGGCGCAACATAGTGGCCGATGAGGTGGGCCGCACGGCCCTGCTCTTTGCCAGCGATTATACCAGCGGCATCACGGGCGGGGTGCTGCATGTCGATGCTGGTGTTCACATCGAAAGCCCGGTCTTTTCAACCCAGATGAGCGTCAAGTCGGAGGATTCACGATGAACAGGACCGCAGACGACCCAGTTCCGCCGCCTGCAACTGAGCGGCGCGATTTCTTGTACTATACTACAGCCTCGGCCGGCGCGGTTGCCGTCGGGGCTGCGGTCTGGCCGTTGATCGACTCGATGAACCCCTCTGCCGACGTGACCGCCTCCGGTACGGTCAGGGTCGATCTGTCCGGCGTCGAACCGGGCCAACGCATCACTGTCAAGTGGCGGGGGCGCCCGGTCTTCGTCTGGCGCCGGTCTGTTGCGGCTATCGAGGCGGCGCGCGCGGTCGAACTCGACGATCTTGTCGACACTGTCGACAGTGCGCGCGAGAACCCGAACCTGAGTGGCGACGTTCCCGCGCGAGACGAGAACCGAACGGCGGACGAGGCTGGTGAGTGGCTGATCGTTATCGGTGTCTGCACCCATCTCGGCTGTATACCGCTGGGTCAGGACGGATCCGCAGTCGGAGAATTCGGCGGCTGGTTCTGCCCATGTCACGGATCGCATTACGACACGTCGGGACGGATACGGAAAGGACCAGCACCACGCAACCTTGACATCCCACCCTATGATTTGGGCGATGACCTGCAACTGGTGATCGGCACCTGATCGGTGCATCGGCCCATTACTTGCGAAGGAGGCAACGACATGCAAGCCAAGGATATTATGACGACGTCCGTGATCTCCGTCCCGCAGGACGGAAAAATCGAGGACGCCGTGCGCCTGATGCTTGACCATCACGTCAGCGCGCTCCCCGTCGTAGACGCGGACGGCGCCCTCAAGGGAGTGGTCAGCGAAGGAGACCTGATGCGGCGCGTCCGCGACACCGACGGCCCGCGCCGATCCTGGTGGCTCGAACTGCTGGGCGGGTCGGGCGATTCCGCCCAGGACTTTGTCAAGCTCAACAGCCACCATGTCACTGACGTGATGACCCGCGATGTCGTTTCGGTCGAGGAGGACACGGCGGTCGCCGAGATCGCGCGTCTTCTGGAAAAGCACCGGATCAAACGGGTGCCGGTGCTGCGTGCGGGGCGCGTGGTCGGAATCGTCAGTCGGGCAAACTTGCTACATGCCTTGTCGGCAATTCCGGACGGGGCACTTTCCAAGCCCTCAAACGATGATCGTGTGCTGCGCGCCAAGATTGACGAGGCGCTCAAAGAGGTGCCCGGTGCAGCGGTCAATCTGGTTAACTACACAGTTGATAACGGCAATGTGGCGGTCTGGGGCGTTGCCGACAGCGATTTCGAAGAGAACGCCATTCGCGTCGCGGTGGAAAACGTGTCTGGTGTCCGCAGCGTCGACATCCATATGGGCCGACTTCCGGCTTGGGCCTACGGCATATGATCAATACTGTCGGCCAAGGCTCCGCACCATTTGCATGGCCTGCAGGCCGGAAAAGTTTCCTGCATGTTCGAAAGGCCCTGATGTGGTGCAGAAGATCATGGAGAAATGGCCTGCGGGGGGATCAGACCCCGCAGGCGTTTACACAAGGTTCGGCAGAGGAAGGATGCCTGGCATCGTCGCATAAACTGGTTGACAGGCTTGTCCTCTGCCGCATGGTACCGGTCGGTGGATCCTGCGGTTGCACTCTGGACTCCAGAATGCACGAGGGTACCGGGCGCCGGAAAGCGGCGGGATGATGGCACCTGTGCCCGACCATTCCGCCGCCAGCGATGACCAGATTGAAATTGTTGGAGCCGGGCCCGCGGGCCTCGTCTGCGCGATAGTTCTGGCCAAGGCCAACCGCCGGGTCACGGTGCGTGAATGGCACAAGGATGTCGGTCACCGTTTCCATGACGATTTTCAGGGTCTGGAGAACTGGACCGACGCGCAGGACGTTCTGGACGAACTCGCCGAGGCCGGAATAGAGGCCGATTTCGATCATAGCGGCCTTACCGAAGGCGTCGTCTTCGACAGCCGCGCACGGACCCACCGGGTGCACGGAGCAAAGCCTCTCTTCTATCTCTTGCGGCGAGGCAGCGCGCCGGGGTCGCTGGACCGCGCCCTGCTGGCTCAGGCCCAGGCGGCCGGGGTCGAGGTGCGGTTCAATGATCGGGTCACGGCCACGGCGGGGAACATGATCCTGGCAGGCGGGCCGCGCCGTGCTGATATCATCGCGGTCGGCTACGTCTTTGACACGGCCATGCCCGATGGTGCCTGGCTTGCGTTCGGGCCGGAACTTGCCCCGAAGGGCTACGCCTATCTACTCGTGAACGAAGGACGCGGAACGGTGGCGAGTTGCATCTTTACGGGGTTTCGCGATCAGGCGAAGCATCTTGCGGCGACGGTATCGTATTTCGAACGTCACGCCGGGCTGCAAATGCAGAATGCGCGCGGCTTCGGCGGTTTCGGAAATGTCAGATTGCCACGCACAGCGATGCAGGGCGGAAAACCGGTGATCGGCGAGCACGCGGGGTTTCAGGACGCGCTGGCAGGATTCGGGTTGCGCTACGCGATGCGATCCGGCCGGCTGGCGGCAGAAAGCCTGATACGCGGCACCGACTATTCCAAGGCCTGGCGGCAGAGTTTGCTTCCGGGCCTGCGTGCCGGCGTGGTCAACCGGTTCATGTTCAACCGTACCGGCGCGCGCGGATTGGATTATCTGATTGGAAAACTCGGTGCCAATGACACCCGCTCGTTATTGGGGACGGCGTATCGGCTGTCGTTTCCCAAGCGCCTTGTGCTGCCGCTCGCCCGGTTTCGTTATCGCGACCCCCTGAAAGACAGCAGTTGCGACCACGTCGATTGCGATTGCGTCTGGTGCCAGCACGGCCTGCATGATGCTTCCGACGCCTGACCGCCGTGACCATCGTGTCGCCATGAAGATCAATGCAGGTTTTCGAGCCATCACAGCCGGGCGCGAAAGACCTCTCGCCGACCCTGACGTTGCCGTCCGAATCAGGAGGCGGTAAATGAGAGCGATGCGCGTCTTCGACAGAAACCTCCGTACGTCCAGCATCGGCCGCGCAGCGCCCGACGTCACGCCGTCGAGCGAACAGGCACGCGCCGCGATCTGTGTGCCGACCCTCGGCGAGGGCGAGGGCACGTTCCGGCTTTTCGTCGAAGGCGATGCTTTGTTCGACGCAATGATATCGGCGATTGAGCGCGCGACGCGCGAGATCCGCATGGAGTCCTATATCTTTGCAGCCGACGAGGTCGGTGCGCGCTTCGTCGCCGCGCTCGCGGCACAGGCACGCGCCGGCCTCGACGTGCGGCTGCATCTCGACGCCTTTGGTGCCGGCCAGAGAAACTTTCGCAGGCTGCGGCACGATTTGAAACGGGCCGGGGTCCGGTTCCGCTGGTTTCGTCCCTTCAGCCTGCGGCACCCGCTGCGATACCTGCAACGCAACCACCGCAAGCTTCTTGTCGTCGATGGCCGGGAAGCGTTCCTGGGTGGTTTCAACATTCGCCGGCTGAACTCGCGCCGACTTCACGGCGAGACCCGCCAGCGGGATACCCATTTGCGCGTCGCTGGCCCGCTGGCAGAGCTCGCGGTTCGGCATTTCGACCGGCTCTGGCATGACGCCCGCCAGCTTCCGGCCGGCGCAATTCCCGAAGACACTGACGGGGTCGCGGGATTGCTGGTGCCGAGCTACTCGCGCATGTGCCGAAAGCGGCTTGCCTGTCTGCACGCGGGGCTGATCGAAATGGCGCAAACCCACGTTTATCTGACCTCGCCCTATTTCAGTCCGGGAACCGTGGTCGACCGGGCGCTTCAGGCCGCCGCCCGGCGCGGCGTGGACGCCCGTTTGCTGGTCCCCCGCCGGAGCGATCCGCCGGTCGCGGGCTGGGCGACTCGGGCGGCATATGCGCACCTTTTGTCGGCGGGTGTGAGGGTCTACGAATATCTGCCGCGCCAATTGCATGCCAAGACTTCGGTCATCGACGCGACCTGGTCGATCGTGGGATCGGCAAACCTCGACTACCGGAGCCTGTTCATCAACCAGGAGCTCGTGTTGATCGCTCGGGATCGGACCCTGGCCGAGCAACTGCAGGCGCAGTATCTGAGCGATCTCGCAGAGGCCGCTGAAATCACCCAGCCGGCGTGGCACCGCCGCGGCTTGCGCGCGCGTGGCCTGGAGGCGATTGGCTGGGCCGCGCGACGACTGCTGTAGCTGTCAGAACCGCTCGACCCATGCCAGCCCGGATCGGGCGTCCCGGTCGGAGCTGCCAAACGACTGCCTCCGGCCTGCGAGACCGCCCGCATCCTCACACTGCAAACGCGCCAATGTCCGAATTCCTGTAATGCTGTCCGTCGAGCCGCGTCTATAGAACGAAGGCAACAAGAGGAGGTCCAGATGGACAGTCTTTCCAATACCCCGAAGCAAGCCAGCGCCGCCGAGAAATCGACCGGATGTTGCGGCGGCAAATCCGACGCGCAGGGCCAAGCCAAGCCCGAGCCGCGCGTCACGGAATCCGCCAAGGAGACGCCGGCCAAATCCGGCTGCTGCTGCGGCCACTGACACGACACCCCCGCGCGGGATCTGCGTCCCGCGCGAGCCACGGCACGGCGGCGCCGGATAGCAAGGCTCTTGCGGACCGGTCCCACCGGCGGCGAGGAGGGAACAAGCCATGATGCCTATCATCTATTTCACCGCAGTCGCGGCGATCCTTTTCCTGGCCCTGCGCATGACGTGCGGGGCATGTGTCATGGGCGCGGATACCGCGACGGGGCGCGCGCGCCTGCCACTTGTGCCGCTGGGCTGGGCGCTGAGCCTGTTTCTGGCGGTGACCTATCTGGTCTGCATCGCGTTCGATCTGATCTTTCCCGGCTATGCGATGTACCAGACCTGGTCCGGCCTGCTGCCAGGGTTCGTCTGGCTGACACCGCTTGGCTTCATCGTCGGTCTGGTCGAGAGCTTTCTCTATGGCTGGTATGCCGCGTTGATCTTCGGCGGGCTCTTCAACGCCATCGCGAATAGGGAGACTTAGGCATGACACAAATCACACGTCCGAAACTACGCTTTCTGGGTGCCGCCGGGACCGTGACGGGATCGCGTTATCTGATCGAGGCCATGGGACGGCGCATTCTCGTGGATTGCGGCCTGTTCCAAGGGTTCAAGAACCTGCGAGAACGCAACCGCAAAACGTTTCCCGTGCGTCCGAACACGATCGACACTGTGCTGCTCACACATGCACATCTCGACCATTCGGGATACCTGCCGGCGCTGATCCGGGCGGGGTTCGGCGGCCGGGTCCACTGCACCGAGGCGACAGCAGACCTTTGCGGGCTTATCCTGCCCGACAGCGGACACATTCAGGAAGAAGAGGCGCGCTTTGCCGCCCGGAGGGGGTTTTCCAAACACAAGAACCCCAAACCGCTCTATACGCTCAAGGATGCAGAGGCGGCGCTGGAACGCCTTCGGCCGCATGGCTTCGATCAGAGGATCGACCTCGGCGACGGGGTCGCCGCCCGTTTCATCCCGGCCGGGCACCTTCTGGGCGCCGCCCAGATCCGTTTCGAGATCGGCGACAGGGTCGTCCATTTCAGCGGCGATCTGGGCCATGATCCCGATCCGCTGATGCGGCCGCCGAAACCGTTCGGTGGAGCCGATGTGCTGGTCTGCGAATCCACCTACGGCAATCGCTCCCATCCCGATACCGACCCCGAGGCCGAACTGGCCCCAGTCCTGAAGCGCACGTTTGCCCGTGGCGGCACGGTACTGATCCCGTCATTTGCGGTCGGACGGGCGCAGGGGGTGATGCTGCATATCGCGCGGCTCATGGCGCGGGGGGACATTCCCTATGTACCGGTGTTCCTCAACAGCCCGATGGCCGTGGATGCGACCGATATCTATCACCGCCACCACGCAGAGCATCACGTCAGCCGCGAAGACTGCGTCGCGATGTTCGAGATTGCCAAGCGCGTCAACACGGTCGAGCAATCGAAGGATCTGAACACGCGCCAGGGCCCGATGATCATCGTCTCCGCCAGCGGAATGCTGACCGGCGGGCGCATCCTGCACCATCTGGCAAGCTTTGGCGGCGACAGGCGGAACACGATCCTGCTGTCCGGCTTTCAGGCCGGCGGAACACGTGGCGCGGTGCTGGCCGATGGCGCGCGAACCTTGCGCATGTTCGGACGAGAGTTCCCGATCGAGGCCGAAGTGGTTCAGCTCCAGTCCTTTTCCGGGCATGCCGATGCCGACGAAATCCTGCGCTGGATGTCCGCCGGTCCCGCACCCACGATGACCTATCTGACCCACGGGGAACCTTCGGCTGCGGACACCCTGAGATTTCGCGTCAAACACGAGCTTGGACGATCCGTGCGCGTCCCGGAGCACCTCGAATCCGTCTATCTGGACCGGCCGCGATGACCGATACGCTTGCTCTTGTCCCCGCCGGGATCGACACCTACCGGCAACCGGTCGTCTATATGAACGAAGACTGCCACATCTGTCGCTCCGAGGGGTTCGCGGCCCAGACCCGTGTGCGGATCGACCTGGAGGACCGTTGGATCATCGCAACCCTGAATGTCGTTGGCCGCGGAGCGTGGCTTGACGTGGATCAGGCGGCGCTGTCCGCCTCGGCTTGGGCGGCGCTTGGTGCGCGAGCAGGGGACAAGGGAGCGTTTTCTCATCCCGAACCGCCCGTTTCCGCGTCGATGATCCGGTCGAAAGCCTATGGCGACAGGCTGGATCAGGCTGGGTTCGCGGCAATCGTGAGCGACACGCTCGACAGCCGGCTGTCCGATCTCGAGCTTGCCGCTTTCGTCACCGCCTGTGCGGGTGAGCGGCTGGATGAGCCCGAGACCGTGGCACTGACCCGCGCCATGCAGGGCGCCGGGCAGACGCTCGACTGGGGAGGGCGGACCATTCTCGACAAGCATTGCGTCGGCGGTTTGCCGGGCAATCGAACGACGCCGATCGTGGTTGCTATCATCGCCGCAGCGGGGCACCTGATTCCCAAGACGTCCAGCCGTGCGATCACGTCGCCGGCAGGGACGGCCGACACGATGGAGGCCATGGCACCCGTTGCGCTCGACGCCGCCGCGCTGCGCAGGGTAGTCGAAGCAGAAGGCGGGTGCATCGTCTGGGGTGGCGGGCTCGCCCTCAGCCCCGCCGACGATCATTTCATTCGTGTCGAACGCCCGCTTGATTTCGACTCGACCGGTCAGTTGGTGGCAAGCGTACTGTCGAAGAAGGCCGCGGCGGGTGCCACGCATGTCCTGATCGACATGCCGGTCGGACCCACGGCCAAGGTGCGCTCTGAGAAGGCTGCCGAGGCACTCGGCGTCCGTGTGTCAGCGGTCAGCAATGCGTTGGGTCTGAACCTGGCGCTGCATATCAGCGACGGCATCGCTCCGGTCGGGCGCGGCATCGGCCCGACGCTGGAAGCCATCGACGTGCTGGCGGTCCTGCGACGCGCGCCCGATGCGCCTGCGGACCTGCGCGAAAGGGCGCTGGATCTGGCCGGGCATCTTCTGGACCTCGCTCCCGACGGCGTGGCGGGGCAGGGACGAGACCGGGCCCGGGCTCTGCTGGATAGCGGCGCGGCTGAGGCCAGGTTCATGGCGATCTGTGAGGCGCAGGGCGGGTTCCGGGAACCCGGAACGGCGGCGCAGCGGATCGAGATACACGCCCCCCACGCGGGCCTTTTGACATCCGTGGATAACCGCCGGATCGCCCGCATCGCCAAGCTGGCAGGCGCGCCGCGTCAGAAATGCGCAGGCATTCGCTTGCTGGTGCGGTTGGGCGACCGGGTGGACGAGGGCCAGCCGCTCTATGAACTCCATGCCGAGACAGCGGGCGAACTGGCCTATGCCCTGGCCTATGCCGAATCCCAAACCGGGGTTCTCACGCTGTCCGAGGAGGGCCCATGATCCTCATACCGTTTCCCGAAATGAAGCTACTGACCGAAACTCTGGCACTTGCGATGGGGGCGGAATTGCGCACGCTCGACTGGCACCATTTCCCCGATGGCGAAAGCCTGATGACCTTGCCGGGCGATCTGGACGGGGCCGACGTGGCGCTCCTGGCGACATTACGCAATCCAGACCATCATGCGCTGCCGTTGCGCTTCGCCGCGGCGACGGCCCGCGAGATGGGCGCGCGCCGCGTCGGATTGATCGCACCCTATCTCGGTTACATGCGGCAGGACAGCCGTTTCGAGGCTGGGCAGGCGGTCAGCGCGCGGCTTTTCGCGCACTTCCTGGGTGAAAGTTTCGACTGGCTGGTGACGGTCGATCCGCATCTGCACCGGATCGCTCGGCTGGAGGAGGTTTTCCCGATCCCAGCGGTGCGCGCCGTTTCCGCCCCACTGCTTGCAAACTGGATCAAGACTAACCTGCCCGACGCTGTTCTTTTGGGCCCCGATAGCGAAAGCCAGCAATGGGTGGCCGAGGTGGCCCGGCTGGCCGGACGGCCCTATGAAGTGCTGCGCAAGGTCCGGACCGGCGACCGTCAGGTCGAGGTCAGCGTGCCGGAAAGTGCCGTGTTGCGCGATGGCACGCCCGTGATCCTGGACGATATCGCCTCTTCGGGACGGACCTTGGTGCGCACCATTGAACGGCTCGTTGCGGCGGGCAGCCGCGCGCCGGTGTGCCTCGTGATCCACGCGGTTTTCGCCGGTTCCGCACATGATGACATTCTGGCAGCCGGTGCCGCAAGGATCATCACCACCGACACCATACCGCATCCATCGAATGCGATCGGAATCGCCGACGTTCTGGCTGAAGCATTCGGGTCGCTTGGGGTGCGAGCGGGCACAAGCATCGACTAGAGAAGCAGGGAAATCAGGATGTCCGAAAACCACAACAGGCACTTGGAGACGCCGGCCGCCGGGCAAGTGCGGACAAGGGATCGGGCCGCTCTCTATCGTGGCAACGAACCGGCCTTTGCGGATTGGGTGCTTGGCGCGGGTCTTGCGGCCCATGACGACCTGACACAGGTGCGGGTCCACGACATGGTCGATATTCTCGAGCGTCGCGGGCGAGTGCGCGACAGGGCCGAAGCCTGGCGTATCCTCGCCGCAGCAGATCGCATCACGAAGGCGGCAATGTGGCTCGTGGTGCATATGACCTATGCGCGAAACGTGCGCACGGACGGGACACCGCTTGACGCCGAGGATTTCAAAGCCGGTCCCGATGGTCATACCGGCGGGTCGCTCAACATGGTTCCAGCCTATGTCGGCTATCTGGCTGCAAACGCGCTTGGCGGCATGACACGATCCTGGCTGATGGGACAGGGGCATTGCGTTGCCGCGATCGACGCGGTGAACCTCATCGTCAACAACATGTCGTCCGAACAGGAGAACCGATACTCGTTTTCCGATCCCGGCCTGACGCGCTTCGTTCGGGATTTCTATTCCTACGAGATCACCGCCGAGGGACGCCCCGCATCTGCGCTCGGCAGCCATGTGAACGCGCATACCGCCGGCGGTCTCATCGAAGGCGGCTATCTCGGCTTTGCCGGACTGCTCTACGGGCACATGCCTCAGCCCGGTGAACATCTTGTGGCGTTCATGAGTGACGGTGCTTTCGAAGAACAGCGCGGAAGCGACTGGGCACCGCGCTGGTGGCGTTCGAAAGACACCGGGCCGGTCGCCCCGATCATGATCGCGAACGGTCGACGGATCGACCAGCGCACGACAATGGCGCAATCCGGCGGCGTGGACTGGTTCCGTCGGCACCTGCGGCTGAACGGTTTCGATCCGATCGATCTGGACGGGCGCGATCCGGCAGCCTTCGCTTGGGCGATCTTTGAGATCGAGGAACGTCTCGCCGCCGATGCCCTGGCCGTTCGGGAAAAGGACGAAGCACCTGCGATCCGTCTACACTACGGCATCGCGGAGACGGTCAAAGGTTTCGGATTTCCCGGCGCCGGCACGAACCGTGCGCATAACCTGCCGCTCGAGGGCAATCCGCGAACCGACGCGGCCGCCCGCCGTGACTTCAACGAAGGTGCCGCGAACCTCTGGGTGCCGCCAAAAGACCTGTCGGATGCGGTGCTTGCGCTCAACAACCATGACGCCTCGGGACGTCCCAAGGAGCGGGCCCATCCCCTGATCTCGCGCCCGGCGGTGACGCCCAGCCTGCCCGAACCGCCGTGGCACGCCTCTGAGGGTCGCAGAAACGTCTCGCCGATGGAAGGTCTCGACCAATACTTCGAAGCGCTTGTCCTCGCCAATCCCGGCCTGCGCGCCCGCGTCGGCAACCCTGATGAAATGCGCAGCAACAGGATGAACGCGACCCTAGATCTGCTGAAGCATCGTGTGACCGCCCCCGAGCCCGGGATGCCGGAATCCGAGACCGGTGGCGTGATAACAGCCCTTAACGAAGAAGCCGTCATATGCGCCGTTCTGGGAAACAAGAGCGGTCTCAATCTGGCAGTCTCCTACGAAGCCTTCGCCACGAAAATGCTTGGCGCTTTGCGCCAGGATTTGATCTTCACGCGGCAATTGATCGCCGCAGGTCGCCAACCCTATTGGCTTGGCCTGCCGGTTGTCCTCACCTCGCATACGTGGGAAAATGGCAAGAACGAGCTGTCGCATCAGGACACGACCGCCGCCGAAACGATGTGGGCGGAGATGTCCGATCTCTCTCGCGTCGTGTTTCCTGTGGACTGGAACAGTGCCGTCGCATGCCTGCGGGATGTCTTTCGATCACACGGGGCGATCTGGACGATGGTGGTTCCCAAGCGCGAAGTTCCAGACGTGCTATCTCCCGAACTGGCGCAACGGGCGCTGGCCGACGGCGCGGTCTGCCTGCGCGATGTCGGTGGCGATGACCCGGAATTGATCTTGGTCGCCATTGGCGCTTACCAACTGGCCGAAACTCTCACGGCGTCGGATCGCCTGAAAGAAAAGAGCGTGCGGCACCGTGTCATCGTGATGGTCGAGCCGGGACGGTTCCGCAGCACCCGCGACGATCATGAGGCGAAGATGACCGCCTCCGACGCGACGCTCGAAATATTCTTTCCCGAAACGGCAGGCGCCCGGGTTTTTGTCGCGCATACCAGGCCGGAGCCGCTCTGCGGTCTCCTCCGCCGCCTTGATACCGGATTGCGGAAGTCGAAATTCCTCGGGTTTTGCGGTCGCGGCGGTACACTCGATACCAACGGGATGCTGTTCGCCAACCGATCAAGCTGGGCGCATGTTCTTGCGGCTGCGGCGGATGTCACGGGGCGGCGGGCGCTTGATTTTCTGACAGAAGCCGAATTCGATGCGGTTCAGGGACGTCGCGCGCCCGCAGGGGTTCTTTTCAAGGGACATGACGTATGACGCGAAAAAAGACTGGCCATAACCTTGCAGAAACTGCGCGAATGGCTCCGACGCGTGGGGGCTGGTTTCATGTCCCCTCGATCCACAACTGACTACGGGAATGTGTTATGACAAGACATCACGAAAAACATTTGGATAATGACAATCCGCCGAGGCCGCCCTCGTTCTGGAAATCACGCGCGGGCATCTACCTGATCTTTGCGCTCATCCTTGGTGGACTACTGCTGGGTTACGAGCATCGGGTGCACATTCTGGGCAGCGGGTTGCTGATCTGGCTCCCTTTGCTGCTTTGTGTTGGCATGCATTTCTTCATGCATGGCGGTCATGGTGGCCACGGCGGACATGGCGGCCGCGGATCGGGTGATGACAAATGACGAGCGACCCGGGATCGTCATACGGGCTTTGGCTGCTCGTGTTCATCAATTCGGCGGTCTTCATTCTGTTCGCGTTCAGTTTCTTCAAGCCACAGACATCGCGTGACTGGCGCAGCTTCGGCGCATTCAGTGCTTTCATCGTGGCACTTTTTGTCGAGATGTACGGGTTTCCGCTGACGATCTTTTTCCTGTCGGGTTGGCTCCAATCCAACTGGCCGGGGATTGACTGGTTCGCCCATGACAGCGGGCACCTTCTGGAAATGATGTTCGGCTGGGAAGCGAACCCGCATTTCGGGCCGTTCCATTTCCTCAGCTTTGCATTCATCGGTGGGGGCTTCTGGCTGATCTCGGTGGCCTGGCACCATCTCTGGGCAGCACAGCGGGCCGGGCGACTGGCGGTCACGGGTCCCTACGCCCGGATACGGCATCCGCAATATGTGGGGTTCGCTCTCATCATGGCAGGGTTCCTCGTGCAATGGCCGACAATCCTCACGCTTGCAATGTTCCCGGTTCTGGTCTGGATGTATGCGCGACTTGCCAAGAGCGAGGAGGCCGACAGTCGGGCCCGGTTTGGCGAGGCATGGGAGAGATATGCAGAGAATGTTCCGGCGTTTCTGCCTCGATTCCGGGAAGTTGCCGCGCAATGAACGCAAGCGTTCTGTTCCGTTTTTTGCAGAGCGCAAGCTGGCTATCGGGAAACCGGAGCGGCGTCAGTTTTTGCCGACGATCGAGCGCTCGCCTGCGAATTGATCGAAGATTGAGTTTGATATCGGAAATGCAAGACGGATTTGCGATTTAGAAGCGCCGAGACCAAGAGGGTGAACGGAGTGAGCAATCTGGTGATCCTCGGAGGATCCGGTGATGTCGGGTCGCGGCTTGTTCGCCTCCTTTCCGACCATCAGGAATGGAAGGTTTGGGCGGTTTCCAGGCGAAACCGTGCGGTTGAACCGGCGCATGAAAACGTGGTTTACACAGCCCTCGACGTGGCGCGCCCCGACGCGGCCCATTCACTTCCCGACGACGCCATGGTCGTAAATCTGACCGAAGCGACACCGCCGGGGCTGGTCGCTGAAATTCTCGCAAGAGGCGGTACGGTGCTCGATACATCGGCGACGCCGAGCTATGTCCACGCCCTGATCCGGGCGGCGGACGGGACAAACGGGTGTCTTGTGACGGGTGTTGGAACTGCTCCGGGTCTCAGCACATTGATGGCGGCAGCTCTGGCAAGCGACAAACGGGTAGAGACGCTGCGTATCGGAGTCGAGCTTGGTATGGGCCGTCACTATGGACAGGCGGCGGCCGAGTGGTTCTTTCGGACGCTTGGACAGCCTTATGACGATCCGGTGACGGGCCGGTCTGTGTTTCCAGGCACGCACCCCTGGAGGTTCAGTTTCGCACAGAACGAGACGCCGAGACTGGCGCTCGATGTGGCGTTTCCCGATGAGGGTATTCATCCTGGCGGACTCGAACTCCGTGTTCACCATTACCTGGCCGTCGATCCGCCATTTGTCACACGCCTGTTTGCAGTGGCACAACGGCTTAGGCTCGGACGTTGGATGTCAGAGCATCCCCGGCAAATGACAAAGCTTTCACAGTGGCTGCCGCAATTCGGGCAATTACGAACACGGATTGCGGCGGTTGCGTTCGATTGCGAAGGCAAAGAGATCGCCGCGAACCTGTTCGAAGGTGGCGATCAGGCTGATTTGACGGCTGCGATGATATTGGTGACACTTGAGGCAATGCGGTCCAGCGATGCACGACACGCAGGGGCCAATTCCATTGTTGATCACCTTGATCTGGAGCAGGCGCTGAGCGGTTTGCGTCGCCACTTAGCAGGCGGAGTGGCCATACACACAAACGCTTGGCAAAGGCCGAACTAAGAAACAGGAAAGACGGGGCAAATCATGAACCATGAGCACGACCACGGCGGCGACGGCTACAAGAAGAACTCCATTACTTTGGGCGGCGCGGTTGCCATGGGCACGGGCGTGATGATCGGGGCAGGGATCTTTGCTCTGACCGGGCAGATCGCCGAACTGGCCGGGCCGTTCTTTCCCATTGCGTTCATCATCGGCGCGATCGTCACCGGGTTCAGTTCCTACAGCTACATCAAGATGTCCAACGCCTGGCCCTCGGCAGGGGGGATCGGGATGATCCTGCAAAAATGCTACGGACCGGGGGCAGTTGCGGCTGGGGCGGCGCTTCTAATGGCGCTCAGCATGGTGATCGCGGAAAGCCTCGTCGCAAGGACCTTTGCCACCTATCTTTTGCGTCCGTTCGATATCGAGGGCGGGCCGCTGGTGCCCATCCTGGCCGTTGGGGTAATCCTTTTCGCCTTCGTCGTAAACATCGCGGGCAACCGGTCAATTGGGCTGTTCTCGATGGTCATGGCCGCAATCAAGATCGGGGGCATCGCGCTCTTCGGGATCGCGGCCCTGTGGTCGAGCGGGTTTGAATTTGCAGCCGCGTCGCGGGACGCTGTGGATTTCGGCCCGATGGGTTTCGTCGCCTCGGTCGCGCTTGCCATTCTTGCGTTCAAGGGGTTCACGACGATCACCAACAGCGGCGCCGAGATCACCGATCCCAACCGCAACGTGGGGCGCGCGATCATGATTTCGATTGCGCTGTGCGTCGTCGTCTATCTGCTCGTGGCCTTCGGTGTCGGGTCCAGCCTGACCATAGACGAGATCATTGCCGCCAAGGACTATTCGCTGGCCGAGGCGGCGGAACCGGCATTGGGGCAGGTAGGCTTCCTGCTGACGGTCCTGCTGGCCGTCGTCGCCACGGCGTCTGCCGTGCTGGCGAGTGTCTTTGCGGTCTCGCGGATGCTTGCGATGCTGACGGATATGAAGATGATCCCGCATAGTCACTTCGGCATGTCCGGTCCGATCCAGCGGCATACGCTGGTTTACACCGTGGTGATCGCATCCTTCCTTGCTGTGTTTTTCGATCTGAGCCGCATCGCGTCGTTGGGTGCGTTCTTCTATCTGATGATGGATATGGCCGTGCATTGGGGTGTCTGGCGCTACCGCAGGGCAGAGATCGGTGCCTCGGGTGTCATCATTCTTGCAGCACTCGGGTTTGATGCGATCGTTCTGGTCGCGTTCACTGCCATGAAATTACAAAGCGATCCCGCGATTGTCGCCTACGCGGCCCTTACGATCGCGGGAGTCTTTCTGTTCGAACGCGCCTACCTGTCGCGCTGGCTGGCGCCGCAAGATGAGCCCGCCCACAGTTGACGGATGTTGCCACGCAATCGGTTCGCGACGGGCGGCGCGCGGGGTTCGCCATGCTCGTCGGTCTTGCTCTGGGTATAGTGGCCGCGAACTCGCCGCTGGCGGACATCTACGCGATTGTGCATCACCTGCCTCTGCGGGTTGGGGCGGGCGACTGGGCAATCGAAGCCCCTCTGATCGAGTGGATCAATCAGGGCCTTCTGACGGTCTTCTTCTTTCTCATCGGTCTTCACACAAATCTTGAGCTGACCCGTGGGGCGCTGACCGAACCCGGTGCGGCCATGCTTCCGGCAAGTGCGGCGCTTGGGGGCATGATTGTGCCGGCAGCGATCTACTTCGGGCTCAATGCCGGAGATGCCGTCGCCCTGCGTGGCTGGGCAATCCCGATTGCGACAGACATCGTCTTGGTCCTTGGCGTCCTCTCGCTGTTTTCGGGCCGGGTTGACCCTGCGGTCATCGCCTTTGCCACAGCCGCAGCGATTTTCGACGACCTTGGCGCAGTAATTGTCATCGCATTGTTCTACGGAGCGTTCGATCAGTTTTGGCCGCTTTGGGTGGTGGTTGGCGGCTTAGCAGGTCTATTTCTGCTCAATCGAACCCGAAGGGCATCTCTCTTGCCTTACCTCGCCTTCGGCTGCGTTCTCTGGGCAGGACTTATACTGACCGGTCTCGAAGGAGCCATTGCAGGGGCAATTGTCGGGTTTTCATTGCCGCTGTCGTCGTTTCCGCCAAGAGCGACAGCGCGCGCCGAGCGGCGCGTTTCGCCAGTTGCTCTGCTCTTTGTTGTGCCAATCTTCACATTCTTCAACGGCGGCGTCATGATGGATTTTGCTCCTGCTGACCCACAGGCATGGTCTGTCGCAATCGGCATTGCGATTGCTTTGATTGTCGGTAAGCCTTTGGGAATTCTCGGCGGAACACTTCTGGCGCTTCGCCTCGGCATCGGAACACTCCCGCCCGGCACCTCGATGCGGGACGTCATTAGGGTCTCACTGCTGGCTGGCGTCGGTTTCACCATGAGCTTGTTCATCGTCGGTGCGGCATTCGATGCAACTCCGATCGCCGCAACGGCAAAACTCGCCGTTGTGAGCAGTTCAGCTTTCGCCGCATTGCTCGGCATCATTGCGTTCAAGATGCGCTGATTGGTTGAGCCCCTAGAACGGATGCCTCACTCCTCGTCTTTGGGCTCGACACAAGGCTCCCAGTCCCACAGGCGGTTCATCATCGCAAACAGGAAGGATGCGGACCAGGCAATCAGCAGGAGCCCGTTGAGGGCCTCGACACCGGCGATAAACCTCATATGTCCGGTTGGGACGATATCGCCAATCCCGAGCGATGTGTACATGACAGCCGAGAAATATAGATAGTCGAGCGGGTGTGCCATATCGGGTCCCTCAAAGCCACCGATCCCGAACCACGCCCCCGCAATCCAGAAGCCGCCTGCGAAGAGCCCGATCTGGAACAGATGGGTGACAAACAACAGACTCACGATAGACAGAACGCGCGTATGCGGCGGTGGTGTCGCGTATCTGGTGGAAATTCGTCGGCGGCATCTCCGAGCATGTGATGGATGGCCGCGTCAGGCGGCGCGGTCAAGGGCGCACGGCTCGATCGGCTGAGAAAGGGTTTCCCAACCGTCGA
>NZ_JAHKNG010000035.1 GCF_018860165.1 Paracoccus marinaquae | reverse complement strand
TAGAGCGTTCCGTGGGTTCTCCGCATGTCTTCCTCCATCGCAAAAGGACGGCACCCGCCGCCCAACGTTCAGGATACAGACAGATCCGCCATGGGCCGGGCCGATGGAAAAGACATGCGGTCTTACGTCTCTTGTTTTGGCTCGTTGGCCCGTGGCGCAAAACGCGGGTCCTTCAACCATTTGAAAATAAGGTTCGCATTGACCGCATACCGCCGCGCCACTTGCGCAACCGACATCCCCGGCGTCGTCGCCTGCGCGCAAATCTCGCGCTTCTCCTCGTCAGCCCAAAACCGCTTCTTCCGCCTGCTCATAGAGCGCCCCATAGTGTCCACTATCGATGGTGGACACTTAGCCGCCTCCAGCAGCGCGCGTTAGGTCGGGTTCAACGGACGCTCACTTAAAGCCAGGAAAATTAATTCTTCTTTAGCTTCTCGTCCAAGTAATACTTTGAGCAAAAGAGCATGTTTGCGATTAGGTAGCCATCTAGTTGTTCGTCAACGCTATTGGTGGGTGGCAAATTCTGCTCTTCCTGCCACATTCGTTCGTTGTGGTCCTGTCCATCGACAGCAACTGCCTTCCATAATGTACCAACGACCTTTTCCAAAGTTGGACGTACGCCATTGATAGCGCCGTCGATATCAAAATCATCTGCCAGTGCCGCCTCTTTAAGTACATCAGGGAAGCGATCCATGAGGCCCTTTCTTATTGGACTGTTTTCTCTCATCATCGCACTGAGATAAGGATCTCGCGCACTCACGCGAACACTTCCGTAAGCAGCTCTGACTCGTTGATCGAAACAATCATACACAAAGTAAGTCATCTCATATTGCGTACCAAAGTCGCGTTTATCTTGTCCCCACGAGAACAGTTGAGCATTAGATGCTGATGTCGAGGTGAGTGCGACAAGAAGACTGATCGTAGCAGTTTTGGCGCGTTTTTTGGCTTTCGTGCACATCGGGTTTTTACCCTGCTTATCAAGAATTGATATGTTAGTCGGCCTAGCGCAGCACAACCACGCTGTCGCCATCCCAGACTTAGCCACTTCAGCACCAGATGTTCATCTAGGCAACTTGCTCTTCTGTTTTTCCTTGTGCTCGCGGCGGTTGGCAAGCCGCGCCCTCGCAGCCATCGACCTGATTGGGTCGTCACGGGCGAAGATGGTGCGGAGCACAGGCGCTGAATAAAGGACCTCTGCCTGCCTTTCATAGATGATAGCAGGGGTTACGGGCGAGGATTTCGACGAAATCTTCTTCTTGTGGGACGCATGAGGGTTCAGCCGCGCCTCGATAGCGTCGAGGCGGTGCGTGATAGCCGCGGAAATCTGCGTCCCCGCTGCTTCCTCGAAAAGCTCGGACAGATCCAAGACATCCTCGGCCTTCACGTCATCGAGCAGAGCCAACCGATTGACAGCAGCCAAGTGATTCCGCCCCAGTCTAATGGCGGCCTCAAGAATCAATTCCTTTCGAAGGCCCGCGTTCTCTTGGCGCAAGAATAGTCCCTTCATGCTCTCGAAATTCTGCATGAAAATGCCGGTGTTCGCGCTTGCCTTAAAGGCAGACAGGCGGACACGCGGCGATTTTGCAGCGCACAGTTGGACGATTAAGTTTCTGACATCACTATCATGCCCGTGAAGACTCGATGCGATGGTCGTGAATTTCTCGATTAGTGGGGTGTTCTCACTTTGCCGCGCGAAGATACTCAGCATGAGCTCGTGGAGTTCGGTTCGGGAGCTGGTGAAGCTTCTGAGGAAGTAGAACAGGTCGGTACGCTTGGTGAGGTCAATGTCGTCGGCGAGCAGCTTCTGGCAGAGGATCGCCGCAGTCCTTTTGTCGGCCTTTTTCAGGATTGAGTGCCTTTCGCGCTGGTTTCTATAGCGTGCATGAAACCAGCTGGATATTTCAAAAGGATCGCCTTCAAGCAGAGTGCGATACATGCGGTCAGCCATCGGATTATCTTTGAATAGACGCAACTCTCGGTAATACGTCGCAAAACATGACCCTTGGAGATCGGCTCCTTCAAAATTTGTGCTGCTATCAAAGATAACATCGGCGCCGTAGCTGCCACGCAGGTCAGCGCCGCGAAAGTCGAACCCGCGCAAGTCGGCCTTCGAAAAATCAGCGTCCCGGAGGTTGCTGCAACGGAAGTCTCGCGCGGGGTCCAGGCCCAGTGCGATGCAGGCTTCCGAGAATTCACCAGATGTGGCCGCGACCGCCTCAAAGGCGGCCTCAAGATCACCGGGATCCACAAGCGTCTGTAGGCTGGCGTCATTCCTCATCTGGCAACTGAATATTCGCGGACGATAACGTGATTTCACCAACATACTTGCCGGTCCCGCGGAGGGCGGAATCAATTGACTTCGAGATAAAGATGTCCATCAGTCGGCGCTGTGTTCGGCTGAACCTTTCGAAATATCTCAATGAACGCTTGTCCTTCGCGACCTGGGCGATCGCGACGTCCCTCTGCCTAACGGTTGCGCGCGCCAGCACAGTTGTTCGGTTGGCTCGCTCGGCGCGAGCAAACCTTACCAAGCTATCACTTTCCAAGTAGGTACCGTTGAGAGGGCTGTCGTCTGCTTCCCGGACTTCCCAACGGAGGTTAGGCAATGCCTTTACTAGGTTGTGCACGAGGAGGTCATGTGAGGTCAGGGTGGTTTCCCGCTGCACAGACACATGCATCTCACCTGAAGCAGAGGCTCCAAGCGACGGACCGGTTATGTCAACAGTCGCGTTCGCTGACGCCTTGAACCCCTTGGCTACGTGATTTTTCTGGGTGATGACCCTGTCCATCTCGGAGGTCGGTGGCCTGCGCGACTCGCCATAGCGGCTTTCCGGCACCGGCGACGCTCCTTCAATATCTAGGGATAGCGTCAACTTTGATATCGAGATTTCGCAGGTCTCGTCACCCAGATCTAGATCTCCAGAGGCCAGCCGCAATTCAACGAGGCAGTCCAGCTCGTTTTCGCGCGTAGACGAAGGCTCCACGCGGACGACCAGCTCGCAAAGCTCGGAAACGGCGTTCGTGGTATTCATATGGCCTCCGAGGCTATTCAATTTTTTCGTCCGCTTTGGTGCCCGAGGCTTTCAGCGCGCGGTAAACGGTCATGCGTGACACACCTAAATCGCGGGCGATCTTGGCCTTGCTCGCGCCTTCGGCTGCCAGCCTTCGAATTTTCAGGTCATCGACCTGCTTTCGCCTGCCCTTATAGACACCCTTCTGCTTTGCCGCCTCGATGCCGGCTCGCTGGCGATCACGGATGAACGTCAACTCCATGTCAGCGACCATCCCAAGGACGGTTATCACCATACGCCCCATTCCGCCTGCCGTGGTCACCTCAGGCTCAAGAACACGCAATGATGCACCCTTGGCATCCAACTCATGCACCAGGTTCAGGACGTCGCGGGTCGAGCGGCCGAGGCGATCAAGGCGAAGCACGACCAGTTCGTCATCTGCGCGCAGGAACTCCAGAATGGTTGCGAGTTCGTTCCGACCATCGCGGGACGCACCCGAGCCAGTCTCCGCACGGACTATCTCGCAGCCGGCCGCTTTCAGCCTGGCCTTCTGGATCTCAAGATCCTGGCTCGATGAGCTGACGCGGGCGTAACCGATCCGGGGCATGGCATTCTGTAACTTTAGGGTGGCTTCTACAATGATACTGTCACTATGATCTCCGCGCCACTCATTTGTGGCATTTTCGAGTGTCACAGCCGGTAGTAACCTGTGGGTGTACCCAAATGGGACACAGTTCAAGATGGATGAGCACCGCAGCTCAGCCGCGGCGGACCATCGGCTGTGACCGGCAGCGCTAATCCGCGTCGCGAAAGCGGCCGGTCTCGTCTGCCCCCCCGGCATCTTCACCCCGACCGAGGGCCTCGCCGGGGCAACCCCATCTGGCAAGCCAGATACTTGTTTGGCCTTAGCGCAGGATGCTGCGGCCGGCATATTCGCCGGTTTCGCCCAGCATTTCCTCGATGCGGATC
This sequence comes from Paracoccus marinaquae, assembly GCF_018860165.1. Taxonomy (GTDB): domain Bacteria; phylum Pseudomonadota; class Alphaproteobacteria; order Rhodobacterales; family Rhodobacteraceae; genus Paracoccus; species Paracoccus marinaquae. The sequence goes on along the minus strand of NZ_JAHKNG010000035.1, from coordinate 37,316 downwards.
AACTGGTTGTATTTCGCCAACCGGTCCGACCGCGCCAGCGAGCCGGTCTTAATCTGGCCGCAATTGGTCGCCACGGCCAGATCGGCGATGGTCGCGTCCTCGGTCTCGCCGGAACGGTGGCTCATTACCGAGGTATAGCCCGCACGGTCGGCCATGCGCACCGCGTCCAGCGTTTCGGACAGCGTGCCGATCTGGTTGACCTTGACCAGCAGACTGTTGCCGCAGCCCTTCGCGATGCCATCGGCAAGGCGCGTCGGGTTGGTGACAAACAGATCGTCGCCGACCAGTTGCACGCGACCGCCCAGCTTGTCGGTCAGCAGCTTCCAGCCCTCCCAGTCGTCCTCCGAGCAGCCATCCTCGATCGACAGGATCGGGTAGGCGTCGCAGAGCGCGGCGAGATAGTCGACATTCTCGGCCGGGCTGAACGATTTGCCCTCGCCCTTCATCTCGTATTTGCCGCCCTTGAAGTATTCCGTGGAGGCGCAGTCCAACGCCAGCATGATGTCGTCGCCGGGGGTGTAGCCGGCCTTCTCGACCGCCTTCAGGATGAAATCCAGCGCGTCGCGGGTGGACGACAGGTTGGGCGCAAAGCCGCCCTCGTCGCCGATGCCGGTCGACAGCCCCGCCGCCGACAATTCCTTCTTCAGCGTGTGGAACACCTCGGACCCCATGCGCACGGCCTCGCGGATATTCCCGGCGCTGACCGGCATGATCATGAATTCCTGGATGTCGATCGGGTTGTCGGCATGTTCGCCGCCATTGATGATGTTCATCATGGGCACCGGCAGGATGCGCGCCGAGGTGCCGCCGACATAGCGATACAGCGGCTGGCCGGTGGCCTCGGCCGCGGCCTTGGCGACCGCCAACGACACGCCGAGGATCGCGTTGGCGCCAAGCCGGCCCTTGTTGGGTGTGCCGTCCAGTTCGCACATCATCGCGTCGATGGCGCGCTGTTCGGTCGAATCCTCGCCGATCAGGTTCTCGGCCAGCTCGCCATTGACGGCGGCCACGGCCTCCAGCACGCCCTTGCCCATGTAACGGGCCTTGTCGCCGTCGCGTTTCTCGACCGCTTCATGGGCGCCGGTCGAAGCACCCGAGGGCACCGCCGCACGACCCATCGTGCCGTCTTCCAGCGTGACGTCGACCTCGACGGTCGGATTGCCGCGGCTGTCCAGGATCTCGCGTGCGAAAATGTCGATGATGGCGGTCATGGGGTCCCTTTCGAAAGATCGGCTCATGCGAATGTCGCGACGCGGATATTGTTGGTGCTACCTGATTGACCGAATGGCACCCCGGACAGAACGACCAGCCAGTCGCCGGCGCTGGCCGAAAGCAGTGACCGACATTCATGCAGCGCCGTTTCGACCATGCCGTCATAGTCATGAACGGAATCCTCGGTCAGTGCCAGGGCACCCCACAGCAGCGCCATCCGGCGTCCGACATGGGGATCGCGGGTCAATACGATCAGCGGCAGGAACGGGCGGCGGGCCGAGACCCGGCAGGCGGTGCTGCCACTGGAGGAATAGGCAACGACCGCACGGGCGCCAAGCGATGAGGCCAGCGCAGCACCGATATCTGCGATGGCGTCGGCCGGCGATTCTGCCGGTTCGCGCGATGCGGAGATCGCGCGGGCGTAATGCGAGTGAGCTTCGGTGCTGCGGATGATGCGGTTCATCACCGCGACGGATTCGACCGGATAGGCGCCGGCGGCGCTTTCGGCGGACAGCATAACGGCATCGGCACCGTCATAGATCGCGGTGGCGACGTCCGAGGCTTCTGCCCGCGTCGGCGCGGGCGACAAGGTCATCGATTCCAGCATCTGCGTCGCCACAATGACCGGGCGGCTTGCGCGACGGCAGAGTGCGATCAACTCTTTCTGCCGTGCGGGCACCTGCTCGGGCGGGATTTCGACGCCCAGGTCGCCGCGTGCGATCATGATCGCGTCCGATTTGCGGACGATTTCCACGATGTCATCCAAAGCCGACGGCTTTTCGATCTTCGCTACCAGCCCGGCGCGGCCATCAATGATTCGCGTTATCTCATCGAGGTCGCTGGCGTTCTGCACGAAGGACAGCGCGACCCAATCAACGCCATGCAGCAATCCGAAGTCCAGATCGCGGCGATCTTTTTCGGTCAGGACCGGCAGGTCCAGAACCGTATCGGGCAGGTTGACGCCCTTGCGGTCACTTACCTTGCCTCCCTCGATGACCTCGGCCTCAATTCGATCGGGCGCGACGTTGCGCACCTCCAGCCGCACCCGTCCGTCGTCAATGAACAGTCGATCACCGGGTTCGAGTGCCGCGAATATCTCGGGGTGCGGCAGGGGCAACTCGGCGCCCTCAGCAGTCTCACCTTGCGCAAAGGTGACGATCTGACCGCGTTCCAAATCACGCTGCCCGCCGCCAATCCTGCCAAGCCGGATTTTCGGGCCCTGAAGGTCCTGCAGGATGCCGATCGGGACGCCAACCTCTGTTTCGATGTCGCGTATCGCCGAGATGACCCCGGCGTGGGTGTCATGATCGCCGTGACTGAAGTTCAGGCGAAAGGTATCGACGCCGTTATCGAAAAGCCGGCGCAGCATGGTGGGCGAGGCACTGGCGGGGCCGACGGTTGCCACGATCTTGGCGCGTCTGTCGCGGATCATCATTCTGTCCTTTCCATGGATCAGAGCACCATGATCGCCCTGAAATCGTTCACATTCGTCAGTGTCGGTCCGGTGCGGATCAGCGCGCCGATCCGGTCAAACAGGCTGTAGCTGTCATGGCCCTCCAGATAGTCGCGAGGGGCCAGACCGGCGGCTTCAGCCAGAGACAGTGTCCGCGGACCGATGATGGCACCGGCGGCATCTTCGGTCCCGTCGATCCCATCCGTATCGGCGGCCAGCGCATGAATGCCAGGATGGCCGTCCAGCGCCAGAGCCAGAGCCAGCAGGAATTCGGTGTTTCGACCACCGCGACCGGGGACAACATCGCCGATCGTGACCGTTGTTTCACCGCCCGAAAGCAAGACCGCCGGTGGTCTGGCGGGCATGCCGTGACAAGCGGCCGAACGTGCCATACCCGCCATTGCAATGCCCAGTTGGGACGCCTCGCCCTCCAGCGCGTCGCCCAGAAGCAGCGTCGTGAGTCCGGCAGCGCGGGCGATATCTGCCGCAGCTTCCAACGATATCTGCGGCGTGGCGATCAAGCGGTAGTCGGGGGTGAAATCCGGCTGAGCGGACGGTGATTTCAGCAGGATCTCACGCGCGGGCGCCGGCAGGTTTGGCCCCAGTCTCGCCACAAGATGCGACAGGTCGTCCTCCGCGGTCGGATCGGGCACCGTCGGACCCGAGGCAATCGCCGCCGGATCGTCGCCCGGCACGTCCGATATGGCCAGCGTCACCAGCCGCGCCGGTGCTGCCGCCTGTGCCAGCCTGCCGCCCTTGATCAGCGACAGGCGTCGGCGCACGCGGTTCATGTCCTCGATGGTCAGCCCGGATGCCAGCAACAGCCGGTTGACGGTCATCTTGTCGCCCAGTGTCAGCGGCGGCGCCGGCAGGGTCATCAGCGCCGAGCCGCCGCCCGAGATCAGGGCCAGAACCAGGTCATCCGGGCCGGCCTGCCGGACCGTCCGCAGGATTTCGGCCGCCGCCTTGTGCCCGGCCTCGTCGGGAACCGGGTGCGAGGCCTCCAGCACCCGGATCCGGTCGGTCTGCACGGCATGACCGTAACGGGTCACGACCACGCCCGACAGATCGACATCAGGCCAGGCCCGTTCAACGGCCAGGGCCATCGCGGCGGCGGATTTCCCGGCGCCCACGACGATGCAGCGGCCAGCGGGCTTTTCGGGCAGATGCCGGGCGAGGACGGCGGCGGGATCAGCCGCCGCAATCGCCGCTTTCAGCATCCGTCGCAACAGATCTTGCGCGTCCTCCTCCCTCATGGCGCCCTCAGATATTCTCGCCGCGGATGGCGTCGCACACGGCGTCCGTCACCTGTTGCGTGGTGGCGTTTCCGCCGACATCAGGGGTCATCACGCCATCCTCGCAGACCTTTTCGACGGCGCGCATGAGCCGGTCCGCGGCGTCTTTTTCGCCCAGATGCTCCAGCATCTGCGCGGCGGTCCAGAAGGTTGCGACCGGGTTGGCGATGCCTTTTCCGGTGATGTCGAAGGCCGAGCCGTGGATCGGTTCGAACATGGACGGATAGCGACGTTCCGGGTCGATATTGGCGGTCGGCGCCACGCCCAGGCTGCCCGCGAGCGCGCCGGCAAGATCCGACAGGATGTCGGCATGCAGGTTCGTAGCGACGATGGTGTCGAGGCTTTGCGGGTTCTTGACCATCCGCACGGTCATTGCATCGACCAGCATCTTGTCCCAGGTCACATCTGGGAATTCCTGCGAAACCTCGGCGGCGATCTCGTCCCACATCACCATGCCATGCCGCTGTGCGTTGGATTTCGTCACCACCGTAAGGAACTTGCGGGGACGTGATTGGGCCAGCGTGAAGGCATAGCGCATGATCCGGGTCACACCGACGCGGGTGAAGATCGCGACTTCGGTGCCGACCTCTTCGGGCAGGCCCTTATGGGCCCGGCCGCCATGGCCGGAATATTCTCCTTCCGAGTTCTCGCGCACGATCACCCAGTCCAGATCGCCCGGTCCCACGCCGGCGAGCGGCGACTGGATGCCCGGAAGGATGCGCGTCGGGCGCACATTTGCATATTGGTCGAAGCCCTGGCAGATCGGCAGCCGTAGCCCCCACAGCGTGACATGATCGGGCACATCCGGCGCGCCCACGGCGCCGAAAAAGATCGCGTCGAAGGCTTTCAGCTGCTCTGGTCCATCCTCGGGCATCAGGGCGCCGGTCTTCTTGTAGCGCTCCGAGCTCCAGTCGAACTCGGTCACGTCGAAGGTAAAGCCTCCGTCGCGGCGGGACAGCGAGTCCAACGCCTGAAGGCCGGCGGCGATGACTTCAGGGCCGATGCCATCGGCGGGAATGGCGGCGATCTTGTAGCTTTTCATGGGTCTCTCCTCATGCGGTTCCGGGCGCCGGCTGGGTCGCGGGGCGGGCCATGGCGGCCCAACGCATCTCCTCCCTCGCGACGCCCTGCGGCGATCACAGGGCGAAACTGCGCCTCAGCCTGCGATTCCGCAATTTGCGTAGAATTATATATGAGAAGGATATAATCTGGCGGAGGAGGAGATCATGGATATTCAGCAGATCAGGTGTTTCCTGGCCGTGGCCGGGGAACTGCATTTTGGGCGCGCAGCCCAGGCCATGGACATGCTGCCCGCTTCGCTCAGCAGACAGATCAGACTTCTGGAGGACCGCTTTGAAACGCGGCTGTTCCTTCGCACAACGCGCAATGTGGCGCTGACTGAGGCCGGCATGACGATACTGGACGACGCCCGCGCCCTGGTCGCACAGGCCGATCGTTTTGAGCAGCGCATCCGCAGCGTCAGGCGCCGTGAGACGGCCGTGCTGAAGGTCGGCGCCATAGACAGCGCGGCAGCCGGATTGATGCCGCAGTTGTTGCAACTGTTGCGGGCACGGCGGCCTGACATCGAAATCCAACTGGTCGAGCAGAAGACCATCCACCTGCTGCCGCGAATCCTCAGCGGCAGCCTCGATATCGCCTTCTGCCGCCCACCAGATATCCGCGATCCAAAGATCCATTTCCAGACCCTGTTCTTCGAAACAGCCATGGTCGCCCTGCCCGTGGGCCATGCACTGGCCGGTTATTCCGAACTGACGGTCAATGATCTTGCCGACGCGCCGTTGATCGTTCCCGATCGCCGCTCTCGCCCGCATTCGCATGACTTGACCATCAAGCTATTTACCGATGCCGGTCTCACCGCACGAATTGCGCAGATCGCCGAGGAAAAGCACACGATCGTCAATCTCGTGGCGACGGGAACGGGACTGGCGATCGTGCCACGATGGGCATCGCGGATCGCTGTGGCAGGCGTCATGTTCGTTCCGCTGGTGCTTCCCGAGGGCACTACACGCGGGAAGCTGATCCTGGCCGCCGCTTGGGCACGTGGCACCCGCGACGATCAGCGCGACGCGCTACTGGCAGTTCTTGACGAAAATCTGCAGGTCATTGAGGACAGCGCCTGACAGATCAGCTCCATCACAAAACCATTGCAGGAATTAATATAATTTCTGGCGAATGTATCGCCGCGAACCTTCCACGTATCCCGGTTTCGACCTGCACCTAAGACACGAGGGGCAGAACCGGAAACCTGGGAGGAAACCATGGACCCTGCAACAATTACCCTGCTGCTACTGCTGTTCGCGATCGTCATGTTCGTGTGGGAGCGGATTCCGCTGGCCCTGACAGCCATGATCGTCTGCGTCGGCCTTGTACTGACCGGCGTGCTTGACGCAGGTGAGGCCTTCGACGGCTTCGTCAACAGCAATGTCATCCTGTTCGTCGACATGTTCATCATTGGCGGCGCGCTGTTCCAGACCGGCATGGCGGCAGAGATCGGCGGTCTCGTCACGCGCTTTGCCAGGACCGAACGGCAACTGGTCGTCGCGATCATGCTGATCACCGGTCTGATGTCGGGTGTGTTGTCGAACACCGGCACCGCAGCGGTCCTGATTCCGGTCGTGATCGGCATCGCCGCCAAATCCGGGTTTGCGCGCTCGCGCCTGCTGATGCCGATTGTCTTTGCGGCGGCGATGGGTGGCAATCTCAGCCTGATCGGAGCGCCCGGCAACATGATCGCCCAAGCCGCGTTGCAGGAGAATGGGCTCAGCTTTGGTTTCTTCGAGTATGCTCTTGTCGGACTGCCGATCCTGCTGGCAGGTATCCTCTTCACCGCCACGATCGGCTTCAGGCTGCTGCCCGATCACAAGACCGAAGAAATGGCAGCCAATAGCCTTGACGAGACCACGTCATCCGTTCCGCAATGGAAAAAGAACGCATCTCTGATCGTCCTGCTCGTCACCATTCTTGGCATGGTGTTCGAGCAACAGATCGGAATCCGCCTTCATATCACCGGTGCCATCGGAGCCATTTCACTGATCCTGTTGGGTGTCATCAGCGAACAGCAGGCCTATCGTTCGATCGACGCCAAGACCATCTTCCTCTTCGGTGGCATTCTGTCCTTGGCTGCGGCGATGGAAAAAACCGGTGCGGGCCAGATGATCGCCGAAACCGTTCTTGGCGTTACCGGCCCCGAGACGCCGATGTTCGTTTTCCTGCTGGTCATCTTCCTGCTGGCCGTCGTGATGACCAACTTCATGTCAAACACCGCGACGACCGCGCTTCTGGTGCCGATCAGCCTGTCGATCTCGACACAGATCGGTGCCGATCCCCGAGCCGTCCTGATGGCTACCGTGATCGGCGGGTCACTGGCCTATGCAACCCCCATCGGCATGCCAGCCAATGTCATGGTCTTGGGGCCGGGCCGGTATACGTTCATGGACTACACGAAGGCCGGTCTACCGCTGATCCTGGTCTCGACGGTTGTCGCAATGATCCTGCTGCCGATCCTGTTTCCGTTCTTCCCGTAGATCGGGTGGCGTTGGGGACGGAGGAAAGACCGCGAGGGAAACTCGCGGTCTTTCTTCGTGTCCACGAAACCGGCAGCAGCTCAGGATTCTACGCAAGCTTGAACGCTGACGAAAAAGCAGCCTAATCATTGAACCAAAAGCTCTCCGGTAAAACCGCATCAGTTCAATGACCACCAGGCAGCCGCCAATGCCTATCTGTCCGAAAGGCTCGGCAGGCGTGTCGGGCCGGAGCAGGTTCTGAACAGATCGCCGAAGCGGGAGATGACCATCTCCCACGATGACATCGTGCGCCTTGAACGGGAAATCCCGCAGGAGTTCGAGCTCTATGAAGGTGCCGCGTAGGACGCGGGGCAAACCGCGCAGGGCTGTTCAGGGGTGGGCGGAGCGCTCTAAATATCTGATTCAACGTGTATTAATTTGTGAATATTCCATAATGTTTGTTATTACGCATAATTTTGTGGCCTCTGCCCCTCTTGGAAAACCGCATTCAGTAGCGATGAATCGAATCTCAGGCTCAGGGATGATCTGATCCAGTTTTCAACACGCAGACCGCGAACGCGGGAAAATTCGTCCGTGTTGTCAGTCACGAGCACCGCACCAATAGCGCCGGCATGAGCCGCGATCAGCAGATCGCTCGGACCAAAGGGCCTCCCGGCGGCTTCAAGCTCGGCACGCATACCCCCCTACTCCGCGTCAGCAGGCATAGCCGAGAAGCTGGCCGACCGGCGCGGATGGCAGGCGCGGCACTGGGATCGGAATTGATAATAATTCATAAGTCGCCTATCTTGACCACATGGCGAGATTGGAGAACACGCAATGATCAGCGCAGAATTGGGAAAATCTTTGGAATCCTACATCCAGCGGCTCGTGGAATCGGGCCGCTACGGCTCCAAAAGTGAAGTGCTGCGGGAAGGGGTGCGGCTGGTCGAAGAGCGCGAGAAGCGCCTTGCGGCGCTGGATATGGCCATAGAACGCGGCTTGGCAGATATCGAGGCGGGCCAAACTCATGCAATTGAAGACGTGGCTGTGGAACTCGCGCAGCGGTATGCCTCTGCATGAAGGTCCGCCTATCATCCGAAGCGCGGCAAGATCTGATCGCCATCGGTGATTACATCGCGCGGGACAATCCGCCCCGTGCGCAATCCTTCGTGGCCGAATTGGCTGGCAAATGCGCCAGCCTCGGCCAGATGCCGAAGGCTCACCCTCTGGTGCCGCGTTACGCGCAAAAAGGCGTTCGACGGCGGGTGCATGACAACTACCAGATTTTCTATCGCGCCGATGACAACGAGGTTTTCGTGATCCGTGTGCTGCATGGTGCGAGGGACTACGCTGCTCTGCTGTTTCCCGAGGATGATCCGCAATGATGAACGCTGATTGCCGCAACGAGATCATCGCCCGTCGCGGTGCCCCGGCAACCGAAGCCGAATTGCAGGCCCTGTCGGCGTAGCTCGTCGATTACTTCTCGCGCACCCGGCACGGTGGTGACCTCGACCGCGCCGCTGTTCGCTCGATCCGTGGCCGTCTCGCTCCGTCGGCTAACGCTAGCGCATCACCGGCAACTTCAGCGGCACCGCCGCAAATGCGTCACACGTTGAGTTGCCTGAAACAGGGATCATGGCGATCCCCTGCCCCCCTGCCCCCATGATGCGAGAGCGTTAGACGCTCATGTTGACTGAACGCTCCCGGCAAGATCGAGGATCTTGCGCCAATGGAGCCAGACCCAAAAACTGACATAGGCTGCGGCGATCAGGACGGGGACCGTGGGGTTCATGCCGATCAAGGCCACGAATTGAAGCGGCACAATCGAGATCAGAATGTGCAGTGGTGCCACCTGGCCGACAGCCTGTCTCAAAGCCTCTTTGGAGGTGATGCCGCTATAGCTGGCACGCTGGTCCGCTTCCGTCGTTCGCCGCCGCGCCGCCAGTTCACGGGCATCAAGGATCTGCGCCATTTCCTGACCTGCGGCGGTGTCGCTCCCGAAGAGCTCCCGTCCTTCATCCAGCAATTGGGCCGCAGCCTGTTCCCACGCCTCGCATTCCTGATCCAGTTCGTCGATCTCCTTCTGCCACTGCCGATCGCGCGCCGCTCTGGCTTGGGCGGCTTTGCTTTCCTCATCGCGTTGGCGCGCCAGGAACGCCGCAACTTCGCGCTGACTTGCAGTCCTGATCTGAATGGGCCGGGTCATGGCTCGATCTCCTTTCAGATGGAGTTTACCATGTTCGCATCGAGCGAGAAACATTTCATGAACAAAGCCCGCTTTTCTGCTAGAAACCGTGACATGAAGTCCCCTGCCCTTATTGTCCTCAGCCTCCTGGCGCTGTCGATCCTCTCCATCGACCCGGTTGGCCGGCCAGACCGCTGTTCTCAAGCGGACCAACAGCTTCCGCGACAAGTTCGAGCGCTACATCTCCAAGGATCGACACAACGCTCATCTGCGCCGCAAGGCTTACACCGCGATCGCGGCCAAGATGGCGCGCACCGTACACGCCGTAGTCAATCACGGCGAACCCTATCGCCCCTTCTTCGAGGGGGTGAGCCCAGGCGGAAGGACCTCTCTCTGACGAGCCGTGGAGGCAGCTTGCTGACCTCGTAGATAATGTTCGGGCCTTCTGCTTGGGATTTGGGATCTCGTATTGAGGACGGTGAGGGCCGCCAGAGCGCGTACCCTGTGTTTGCTATGGAAGAGATCATTTCTTGACGGCAGAGCCCGTCTGGGCAACCTTAACAGGGCATCCGGGACACCGGATGCCCCATGACCTGCTGACCTAAGCAGCCAGATCTTCCCCACATAGGACGTTGTCACTGACAATGCTGGCAAGCTTTCCATAGATGCGGACAAGGGCATCCAGTTCCCGAGCAACCCGGGCACCGGAAATGCTGGTGTCGGCTATCAGGCAGAGATTTTCGCGGCAGCAATCGTCGTTCACCGCCAGAATGCGGAACTTGCGCGAGGCACCGAACGTGTCGGACAGGAAGTCCAGGGACCAGCGCTCTCCCGGCCTCAGAGCTTCTGGCATGGGTGTCCGTGAGCCACGGGCGCGTTTCCGGCCCCGTCGTCGCCTGACGCCAAGCTTCTCTTCCGTGTAAAGCCGATACAGCTTCTTGTGGTTCATGATCATACCATTGCGTTCCAGCATCACCCCGATCCGCCGATAGCCAAACCGGCGCCGCTTGGCTGCGACGGCCTTCATCTCTTTGCGTATCTCGGGATTGTCCGGCGGGCGTTCACGCCGGACCGTCTTGGGATCGACACCGACAAGTCGGCAGGCCCGGCGCTGCGAGATGCCATGATCCCGCATCGCTCTGAGCGCTGCCTCTCGCCGCTCATTCGGCGCCGTCAGCTCTTTCCCAGCAAGTCCTTCAGCACAACGTTGTCCAGCATGCTGTCCGCCAGCAGACGCTTGAGCATGGCGTTCTCGTCTTCCAGCGCCCTCAGCTTGGCGGCGTCAGACACCTCCATGCCGCCATACTTGGATTTGAACTTGTAGAACGTGCCTTGGCTGAGGCCGTGCTTGCGGCACACCTCCGCTGTCGGCATTCCGGCTTCCTGTTCCTTGATCATCCCGATGATCTGCGCCTCGGTGAAACGGCTCTTTCGCATCTGTTTGCTCCGTCGAAAGGTCGAGCAAACTCTACATCAGAACGAGGGAAGTTTCGGGGGGCAGGTCATCAGCGAGAAACTCAGCCACCCTGACCCGCCAAAAACTCCGCCAGCACAGGACTGGCCTCGCCCTTTGCAGAGCTGAGCAGCTCCGAGCAGGCCCTGGGCCACGGCAAGGCTTCTGAAGGCCGCTTACCGGTCAGGCACCGCGTCAAGGGACGTCTCGAACCGCTTGTCCTCCGCCGCAGCATCTTTCAAGAGCGCGTCGAAATCGTCAGGTGGATTGCCATCTTCCAGCATCCCTTTGAAGGTCGCATAAGCATCCGTCTTGCTGCCGTAGGCGCGCAGGGTCTTGTCGTCGTTCACCCATGCCACCACGATGATCTTCGCATCGCTGTTGAACCGGTAGAACAACCGATACTGCTGGAAGAATTTCGCCCGGAACCAGTGCTTGCGGTGATCGCCGAGTGTGCCGCCTTGCCGGAAGGCGGCGGCACCGGGATCTGCCGGTATGGCCTCGGTGACCAGCTTGAAGATGGCGGCCAGCCGCTTCGCGCAGTTCTTCTTCTGCCAGGTCTTGGGATCGCGCGCCCTACGCGTCTCAACCTCCTCGATCAGCCCTTCGAGCTGGTCCAGAAAGAGCGGATGCGCATAAATCGACCATCCGTTTACGACAAGGGGCGCTTGGGCGGGCACGCTATCGCCGCTCATTCATCCTCGCGCGATAGCGGCGCATCGAGATCGACGTCAACGTCTCCGACCAGAGCTGCAAGACGGTCATGCAAAGCCCCATCGAACGCCCGAATGCGGTCTGGATGCGCCTTGATATCGGCCTCGACAAAATCGAGAAAGACTCCGAGCACGGGATCTTCCTCGTCGCTGCGCACGGGCTCGATATAGACCCTGCCACTCGGCTCGGTGCAGTAGCGAATCTGGTCGCCCTTGCCCAGCTTGAGCTGTTTGCGCACACCCGCCGGCACGGTCGTCTGATACCGATCCGTGAGTTTCGAGACATCTTGTGCGAGCGCTGTCATGGCAGTCTCCTGAAAGAAGAGGGTCTTTGCTGTCCACCGACAGGTAATGCATTTGCATTACCGTGTCAAGGTAAGCCGCAGGATCTGCTCTCGCCGGGCGGGTCGAGCAACCCACCGGCGCAGCCCCTATTCTCGCGCCGCAAAATACTCCGCCAGCACTGGGCTTGCCGCACCCTTCGCGGAACTGAGCAGCTCCGAGCCTGCAAGCGGGGCCTTCGAGAGCCGCACGAGCCCGCCAGTTTCCTCGATGCGGTAGCAGCGGCGTTGTTGCCGCCCCCGCCTGTAGTGCGTCGCGGTGACGATCTGGCAGGTGCTGCCATCGGTGAGCGTCACAGGGGTGACAAGCCTGATCTTGTCGCCTTCCTCGTAGTCCGGGATCGCAGCCCAATCCCGGCAGCGCTGACGCCAGCCATGACGGACGGTGTACGGTCGGGGCGGCTCCTTCTTCACGAGACGGTCAACGTCGTTCGATCTCTTCCAGGCGGCAAGCTTCTTGGTGAAGCGTGCCGGCGGCTTCGAACTGCCGTCGGTATAACGGATCAGCGCCCAGAGGGGAGCTGTGACGATGATGGTGGTCGCAGACATGATTCCTCATCCCGAATGCGAGTGTTCGCATTCAGCATATTGATATTGCTGGCTTTTGTTGGAATGAGGGCGGGTTTCCCCGCCCCCGGATGGCTCAGATCACTCTGCGGCCATCATCGACGCGGGGTTCTCCGGCAGGTTGGCCGTCAGGAAGGCGGGGAGATCAATGTCGTCGGGCTCGCCCGCATCTTCCCCCTGCCCTTCTGCAATCGCCTCGCCGTCGCATGCCACCAGATCGGCCCGGCGCAGGACCTCGGGCAACCTGCCGGTGCCCTTGAGGAGTCGCTCGGCTTCGGTCGCCATCTCACCCTTCTTCAGGTGGTCGAAAAGCTGCGCGGTCCCCTCCCCCTTAGCCTCGCGCACGGTTTCGAGGATCCGGGCCTTCGGCACGCGGTTGAGATAGCCATCGACCGTCGGCTCCCAACCTGCCTCGACCATGTCGAGATCCACCGCGCGCGCCACGAGATCGGCATGCGCCATGCGGCGGGTCAGGCCTCTGGCGGAGATGCCCGCACCGTAGGGGTTCACCTTCACATGGAGCGCGTTGATCCCGAAGCTTAGGCAGTGCGCCAGCAGCGCCAGACGGCTGCCCTCGTCGAGAACGGACAGATAATCCCAGAGCGCAACATCGTCGTCGAGGGGCAGATCGGCCTCCCAGGCGGCTTGCCGTTCGTCGACCAGCTTGGCCACGACGCTGTCCTTCAAATCGGGCGCCTGCGCCGACATGTAGACATGGCGCACCGATGCCTCGAGACAGCTGCCCGTCGCAGAGGAGGTGCGGAAGGTGTCCGTCACGAGCTTCAGGAGCAGGAGCGTCAGCGCGACGTCCGGCGAGCGCCCGATGGCCTCGCGCAGCGCGAGTGTCCGATGGGCGGTCAGTTCCATGACCAGCCGCTCAGTCAACGGCTTAAGCGCCCCGTCGTCGTCCTCCTCGCACGCATCCGCGCCGATCGGTTGCCCGTCTGAGGTGATGACGGTGCCGCCCCCGGACGTCACTGACGGTTTCCAGCTGGAACCGCAGACATCACCCCCCTGCCCCATGGTATCCTCAGCATCACCATCCTGGACCGCGGACTCCTCACGCGGCTCGTCTTCGGGCCGGACATAGCCGCGATAGACCGCAATGCTGCCATCCCGATCCAGCGTCACGAAGACGCCCGCGCGCCCGACCTCGGCCGGGTCGTAGATCAAGGGCCGCTGTTCGAGCGCTTCCATCGCCATCTCGAGCGGCCCGAGCCGCGCGTCGATCTCCTCGCGATATTCGTCCTGACCAGAGTATTCCTCCTCCAGCGCACGATACTTGGCGAGAAGCGCGGCGTGAGACGCGCTTTCCTCGTCGGTCATCTGTGCGGGATCACCGGCGGGACGCCGCAGACCGTGGCTGTAGCCATAGGGCAGATCGGTCGCCACCTCGATCGACTTCCAGCCCTCCGAGGCCAGCGCCTCGGCTTCGGCCTGAAGCTTCTCGGTGACCAGCCGGTCGAGCAGAGCAGGGTCCTCGAGCCAGCCACCGTCATCGCCCTGGAAGAGATCACGCAGCACGACACCGCCCGCCGCCTCATAGGCATTGACACCCACAAAGACCGCGCGGCGATCCGAGGCCCGGACCGAGGTTTCCGTCAGCATGCGCCGGATGGCGTAGGGCTCTTTGTGCCAGGAGCTCTTCACCGCATGCCAGACCTGCTCCTGACGCGCGTGATCCGGGTTCACCGTTAAGGTCATCAGTTGTTCCAGCGTCATGCCATCCTCGGCATATACCTCGAGCAGGGCAGGGACCACGGAGGCGAGCTTTAGGCGCTGCTTCACGATCTGCGGCGTCACGAAGAACGCCGCTGCGATCGCTTCTTCGCCCTGACCATTCTCGCGCAAAGCAACGAAGGCGCGGAATTGATCCAGCGGGTGCAGGGCGACGCGCTGCATGTCCTCCGCAAGCGAGTCATCTTCGGCCAGAATCTCGGAAGCGGCATCCCGAACGATGCAGGGGATCGGTGCGGTCTTCGCCAGCCGCTTCTGCTTCACCAAGAGCGACAACGCCTGGAAGCAGCGGCCACCGGCCGGGATCTCGAACATGTTGGTCTCGACACCATCGGCATCAAGCACCGGCCGGACATTCAGGCTCTGCAGGAGCCCGCGGCGGGCGATGTCCTCGGCCAGTTCTTCGACCGAAACGCCGGCCTTGATGCGACGCACGTTGGACTGGCTCAGCACGAGCTTGTTGAAGGGGATATCCCGCGATGGGGACAGGACGACGTTCTGGGTTGCTTTCGCCATCAGATCTTCTCCACGACGGGCGCCGGAAGCCACTCTCCCGATCTCACTTCCCGTCACCCCTCAAACCCCCAACCTTTTCCTCTCGAACATCCTGTTGCTGCCAAGAGCCGACTTAACAGCTGTTAAGTCATGACACGCGAGCCATGGACGATCTGCACTTAACAGCTGTTAAGCCGCACTCCGCCGACCGATCAACGCCATGACCATCGGCCCGCAGGAAAACTCACCGGCTGCGGCCTTGGATGTCAGCGCGCGAAGATAGCCACCCGGCGAACGGATGTCGGCAAAGCGCTCCAGTATGGCGACAACGACGATCGACGCCTGCTCGGGGCCCATCAACCGTTGCGCTTCTTCCCAGGCGGATGCACTGATCCCCATGGCAGGCCGGACGTGGCAAGCCGCGTCGAAAAGCTGGTGCCAGTGCCGGATATCGCCTTGGTAAAAAGTTTTGAGGGAAGGGCAGGCGGCAAGTACTAGGTGGAGCGGGATTTTCGGGACTTGTCGTGTGTCCGGCTCTTCAACGGCAGCAACAGGCGCATCCGTATCATCATCTCGCGCGTCGGCCGACGCCGTGCCTTTTTCTAAGGCAGGTTCAAGATCTATAGATTCTTTATTTGAATTATGATGGTGACGATCAAAACAGGCAGCATTGGTGTTCATCTCTTCTGTTTCAGGGCCATCAATGACGTTCCGCGCCTGGTCGAGAAGGGCTTCAAGTTCGACCCGATAAGCCGCAAGGTCCTCAAGCGGCAGCTTGCGACGTAGGGCGCGTGCCGTGAGGGCGGCCGTGTCGCGCAGCTGATCCCAGAGGCCAAGGCCAGGCCGGATCTCCTCTCCGAACTCCGAGAGGGCCGCGAGATCGCGCCGCATGAGGCTGACGACCTCCCTCAACCGCCTGACACGCTCCTCGGCCTCACGCACGGCCTCTGCGGCCCGCGCGATCTCCTCGGACCGGCAGTAGAGCGGCGAGAGGTCGAAGCCGAAAGCCACACGCTCTTCGCCGTGCTTGCGGACATAGCGCTTCCCGTTGGGGCTATCGCGCCGCATGAGCAAGCCTGCCTCGACCAGGCGCGCCAGGTGACGGCGCATCGTGGAGCAAGGCATGCCGTTCAGTCGCTCGCAGATCGCCTTGTTGGAAGGGAAGACGACCATCTCGGTGTTCCCGCCAAGTGCATCATCGGGAAAGAAGCTGAGCAGCCCTTGGAGAACCGTCAGATCGCGCTCGGAAACCCCAAAGGCAGCCTGCGCCTTGGACAGCTCGCGCAAGAGCTCCCACTTGTTGACGGGCTTGCCAGGAACGGACGCCTCGGGTCGCTCGACTACGCGCAGATGGGCGTGCGAGATCGGCCGCATAAACGACGAAATCGGTGTGTACTCCATGTTTTTAGTTCACGAAGGCAAAATTTCCCTAGCCCGCGAATCGCTTTGCGCTTGCGGGAAAGGGGCCAGATCGCTACATTCAGAGGTGCGAAAACTGAAGTTTTGTAGCGGGCTGGTCCCGTGCGAAACCTAAGAAAGGTCTCGTGAAGCTTGCTTCTCGGGGCCTTTTTCTTTTCTGCCTGTCTCGTGCCTCCTGTGTTTGTTGCTCTTCCTCAGTCTTCCGAACGCTTCCAGCGCTCGTGAAGCTCGGCGATCAACTGCGGGGCATGGCCCTCCAACCAGCTGACGAAATCACTGTCCTCGGCCTTCAACTCGAGCTTGAGTTGCTTGCCACGACGTCCAGTAGTGACAGTGGCTGCACCGACGCCCGGAATGACCGTGCCAGGCTGCCCGCGAGGGCGAGACGAGGACGCGGTCTGTTCAGGCTTTCCTGCAGCGGAGAGGACGGCCAAGAATGCATTATCGGATTTCTCGTTTATCCCACCTTGGTGGGTTGTCTTCGCCTCACCGGCCAAAGCGGCAAGCCGTTCGCGATCGACATCTTTAGACCCAAGCAACTTCTTGAGCTCTTCCCATCGGGGCCTTCCGATGCCCGGCGCCGCGCCAATGGCCAGGATCAAGTCCTCCCCCACGGTGCGAACCACGCTTAACAGCTGAGAAACGCCTGCTTCAGTCAAATTGAGAACCTCGGCGACACCCTTGTTTGTGCGTTCAGATGCGCTCAGATGGTCACCGTCCAGCAAGGCGGCGGCGACAAGCGCGCGTTCGATGAAGCTAAGATCCCGACGCTCCTGGTTCTCCAAAAGCTGATCGCGAAGCGCCTGATCGCCCTCCATCTCCGTGACGATGGCGCGGACCTTTATGCCGAGTTCCCTGCAAGCTTCCAGCCGACGACGGCCATAGATCAGGCTGTAGCGCTCACCCTCAAGCGGCCGGACAAGGATCGGCACGCGCTGACCATTCTTGGAAATCGAGGCTTTGAGACCCTCGGTCTCGATCTGCAAACGGTCATCGAGCCGACCTGCGGTCTCGATTTGGTCAGGCTCGATTTCGAAGACGCCGCCGCGCAGCCTGCGCCCTTCCAGTGCGTCAGGCGCATTGCGCAGGGTCTGCAACGGCATCCCGAGTTTAGGCTTTCTTGCCATTCCGGCCCCACGTGTTCTGGATGATCGCAGCGATCTCGTCGTTTACAGCGTTCATGGACTCGATTGCGCGGTCGAATGTCTGACGCGTGAAGTCCTTCTTGTCGGCCTCATAGAGCGTCTGCTTGGTCAGCCCCGCGTCAGAGATAGCCGTCGACTCAACCATATGGTTGGTGAGGACTGACCTACCGAACAGTCCACGGATAAAGGCAATGACCTCGGTCTGTGGGGCATCGCCCACCTTGTATCGGGTCGGTAGGAACCGCAGCCAGTCGAAACGAAGATTTGCACCGGCATCCCGGATGACACCGAGCAGATCAGCGGTCATGCGCAGGAACTGCGACATGGACATCAAATCGAGCATCTGCGGGTGAACGGTTACAAGGACGCCGGAGGATGCCGACAAGGCGGACATGGTCAGGAAGCCGAGCTGCGGGGGACAGTCGATGACGACGACGTCGTAGTCTGCTTCGACACTGTCGAGCGCATCACGCGCCCGCGCGAAAAAGGCACGCGCACCACCTCGCTGAATGGCGGCCGGCGTCTCGTGCTCGAATTCCATGAGTTCGAGGTTGCCGGGAATCAGATCAAGACCGCGGATGTATGTCTTGCGGATCACATGCGAAATCGGAACCGGCTCATCGTAGCGCACCGCGTCATAGAGGGTCCCGCCCTCCATCAGGTCCAATTCAGGCTGGATGCCATGCAGCGCGGAAAGGGAAGCCTGTGGATCGAGGTCGATCGCAAGCACCCGATATCCCTTGAGCGCCAAGCGTTGCGCCAAGTGCGCCGACGTGGTTGTCTTGCCGGACCCACCCTTGAAGTTGACGACAGAGATAATCTGAAGCTCATCCCCGCTGCGACGTCCCGGTACGTAGGTGCCAGGCTTTTTTGCATTTGCCTCAAGGGCGTGGCGGATGTCCCAGACATCATCCAGCGTATACCGACGGTGACTTCCCGCAGTCGTTTCGACCTCAGCGATCTTTCCTTCTCGATGAAGCTTGCGAAGATAGGTATGGTCGACCCCAAGCAACTCGGCCGCTTCACCGCTGGTCAGGCTGCGCATGACCTTCTTGGCGTCGGGGGGGAAGTGAGCCGCACGTTGCGCGTAAAGGTTCGACGCGAGAAGCTCTGCGTAGTGCCCGATGGCAATGTCTAGGTCCTGCTCAGCGTCGCTCATCTCTGCCTCGATCCGTGGGCGCGATTTTTATGTGACCACGCGGTATTTTTCGAGACTATTGCCCGACATGCCAGATTCGCGCAAGCTCTTTCTAAATCTGGTGTCAGTAGCTGCGTCGTGCACAAGCGTGGCTACGGTTTGGTGGCAGGCTTGTTCTTGGAGCCCTTTGGATATACATTACACAGGGTATATCCACCTAGGAGGCCATGATGCAGGTCGCAAAATGGGGCAACTCGCTTGCCGTCCGTCTGCCCGCGGAGCTTGTCCGAGAACTTGGCTTGAAAGAAGGCGATCAGATCGACCTGGTCAAGGACGACGGCCAGGTGAGGGTGAGGCGCCTCGCGCGGGCGGACGAGGTGCTGACCGGTCTGCGGCGCTTCCGGGGCAAGCTGCCTTCTGAGGACCGCTTGAGCCGCGTCGCTGCGCATGAGCGCTGAGTTCGCGGACACGAATGTTGTCCTATACGTGCTCGACGAAGGCCCGAAGGCCGACCGGGCTGAGACAATCTTGGGGCAGGGACCCCGGATCAGCGTCCAGGTCCTGAACGAGACGCTCGTAAACTGTCGGCGCAAAGCCGGGCTCAGTTGGGAGGAGACGGGGGCGTTTCTGGAAGGCCTGCGCGCATTGTGTCCTGTCGAAGAGCTGACCCTGCAAACCCATGACGTCGGCCGTGCCTTGGCGGAGAGCTACGGGTTCTCAATATATGATGCGATGATCGTGGCGAGCGCTCTGATTGCGGGCTGCGCCACGCTGTGGAGCGAGGACATGCAAGATGGACTGCTCGTTGAAAACCAGCTGCGGATAGTGAACCCGTTTGCGTAAGGGGGTGGCTGTCCGCCGCGTCTACCCTAGCAGCCCCAGCCTCTCGGCTCGCTCCAACAGCATCTTCACGGATGACGGCTGCCAGCTGGTCCGCCCGCGCGGCGTCCGCTCCCGCATCTTCTCGAGTCTGTTGCAGATTTCTTTCAGCGTAATTTCTGGGTTTGCGCCCTTGATACCGGCAACGATGGCGGGCAAGCGGTCGTCGGTATCGCGGCGACCGGCACGGCCAAGTACGGTTTCCGGCAGGAAGCCGTCGCGGACATAGGCATTCACGGCGCGCAACAATCGGCTTTGGGTCCATTGACGTTCGTAGGGCAGGGGGCCGTTGATGATGCGCAGCACGTCTTCCCAGGCCATGTCGGGCCGCAGGCGGCGGACATGGGGCACCCAGTCCTGCGCGGTTTCGTTCAGCCGTTCCATATAGCCGCCCTGTCGCGCCAGCCGCACCTTGCGAAGCGCCGCGGGATCGCGAGCGCGCAAGCCTGGATTGCCGCCGATCCGGCCCTTGCTGCGCGCCGAGGACAGCCCCGCCTTGGTGCGTTCGCGGATCAGGGCGCGCTCGAACTCGGCCGCGGCGCCGAGAACTTGCAGGGTGAACTTGCCCTGCGGCGAGGACGTGTCGATCGGATCTGTCAGAGAGCGGAAAAAGGCGCCTTTCGCCTCCAGCCGCTCGATCACTTCCAGCAAATGCGAAAGCGACCGCGCCAGGCGGTCGATGCGCACAACGACAAGGGTATCGCCCTTGCTAATCCGCTCGAGCACGCGGGCCAGCACGGGACGCGCGCGGTTTCCGCCCGAGGCTTGTTCCTCATGGATCTCCGCACAACCCGCGGATTTCAGGGCCTGCGACTGGGGCAGGGGGGTCTGATCCTCGGTCGAGACGCGCGCGTAGCCGATCAATGGCATCAAAGCAGGCCGTTTGCAGTTTCATGTACCAGCAATAAAGGACCGATTGGCGAAGACAGTGGCGGCGGGTGAGTTTTCTCATCCGAACTTCACCATCTGAAGCTTGCGACATGGGTGCGTCTTGACATGTTCAACCTAAGGCGCCATTTATCTAGACAGATAGCTAGCTAGGTGATACGCCATGTGGACTGTTCAGGATGCAAAAAACAAGTTCAGCGCAGTCGTCGATGCGGCATTGGCGGGAACGCCGCAAGAGGTCACGCGGCGTGGAAAACCTGCAGTGGTCATCCTGTCTGCGGATGAATATCACCGGCTACTTGAAGGTGCCGTAAGGGCGCGAGAGAGCTTTGCAGAGCATCTGATGGCCTTTCCCGGCGGGGACTTCCCGCGCGCCACGGCCGTCCCGCGTGACGTAAGCTTCTGATGTACATTCTCGACACCAACGTCATCTCGGCCGTGCGCCGCGCGGACCGTGCTCCCCAGGTGGCAGCCTGGTTACGTGGCAAGGCTGAGCAGGACCTTTTCCTGAGTGTTATCACGCTGGGCGAAATCGAGCGCGGCATTCGCCAGCAGGAGATCCGCGATCCAGCGTTTGCCAGCGACCTCCGCAGCTGGCTTGATCGCACGGTCTTGCTGTTCTCGGATCGCCTACTTCCATTTGAGGCCGAGGATGCGCGCATCTGGGGACGGCTCTCGGCCGAGATCGGCCATAACGGCGCTGATCTGATGATCGCGGCATCAGCGCTACGCCATGGCGCTATCGTCGTGACCGGGAACGTCAGTGACTTCGCGCCGACCGGGGCTGCGGTCGAGAACCCGTTCTAGACGCACTACAGATTCGATAGGGCAGGGGGGGCTTACAGTCCAGCGGCCTTTGTAAGGTTCACGCGGAACCTGTCGCGACGGCGCTGATAACGGCGGGTCATCTCTGCGCTGGCATGACCGAGCTGCTTTTGAACATAGCGCTCATCAACTTCCGCGCTGCTGGCAAGGCCTGCGCGCAGGGAGTGGCCCGAGAAAAGACGGACGCGCTCTGCCTCGGGCAAGTCGGGGCGCAGACCAGCCTCACGGGCGCAGGTCTTGATCAGGCGAGCGACGTGTTTGTCCGACAGCCGTCCGCCTGTAGCTTTCAGACCGTTGCGCGACGTGGCGACGAAAAGCGGGCCGAAGTCGATCCTGGCGTAGTGCAGCCATTGACTCAATGCACGGACCGGGCAGGTCTGGTCGGAGGAGCCGCGGGCGATTTCGACCTCGCGCCAACCGGTCTTGCCGCGCAGGGTGAGGAGCACGCCGTCCTCCAAGATCTCGACCCAGCCGCCGGAGTCAGGCGTGTCATCCTTGCCGTGGTCGAGGCTGACAATTTCGGACCGACGCAGGCCACCAGCAAAGCCGATCAGCAGGATCGCCCGGTCGCGCAGGCCGCGCAAATCGTGGGGGAGGGTTGCCAGCATGTCGCGCAGGTCTTCCGGCAGAATGGCCTCTTTCTGTGCTGGTGGCCGTGCGTGCTTGCGGCGGATGCCAGCCAGGACGCTGGCAATGTGCCGATCTTTGCGGTCGAGCCGCTCTCCGCGCTGCGCATAGCCCCAGGTCAGGCCAGACAGCCGCCGTTCTATAGAGGAGGCCGAGAGGGCAGGTGCTTTGCCGCTCGGCGCTGCCAGATCGGCGATGTAGAGGCCGATCAGCTGGGACGACGAGGGGAGAGGGTCCGCGCCACGCATCCGGCACCAGCGCGCGAAGTGGGCCCAATCCTTGGTGTAGGCCTTCAGCGTGTTCTCCGACGCCGCCTGACGCGCATAGTCACGCGCCGTTTCGACCAGGCGGTCGAGCGTGCCCGAGCCAGCGACATGGGAGGGCAGGGCGATCGTGTCGCGCTCCGTATCAGCGCTGTCGTCCCGCTCATGGCGATCGGGACGTTCCGGGGGTTCTGAAGGCGATTTCTCGGGCGTTTCGGTCATACCGTCGAGCATACTCCCCCGACGTCCGATAATGCAATCTTATTGGACATTGTGGAGCCAACAAAGCTGCGGCGCTATTGGTGCATTTAGCTGGTAGAAAGCGCCGTCACAATATAAGCTGCCGACATGGGAAAACCGCGCGCCGAGCCTTTGGAAACCTTGCCGATGCTGCCCCCGCTGCCGGGCTGGATCGTCTCTGCGCCGTCCGAGCCGCCGGAGGCTGCGGCCTTCCGGTCCGGGGCCGCGCTGGCGCATCTGGGTCAGGCAATGGCGTCGGGGGATGTGCCTCTGGCGCTGTGGCGCGATCGTCTGGCCCTGACGGCGGCCGAGAACTGCGCTGCGATGGCGGGGCGAAGGGAAGGGCAGGGCGCCTTGCGCGATGCCCTGCACCTGACGGGACCGGGCGACGACCCCGGCCCGGCGGGGCGGATCGCACGGCAGTGGTCACGCGCGGCGGCGCGGCCGGTTTCGGTCGCGCATCTGGTCAATACGCTGGACGGAGTAACGGCAGAGCGGATCGCGCTTTGCCTTGATGCCACCGGACCGACCCCAGTGGACCGCGCGGCGCAGGTCGTCGAGGCGGTGCTGACCGATAGTCCGCGAGCCGAGGCCGCCGCCCTGATCCTGGCCGATGCCGCGTTGGCAAAAGCGTTGGGGGCAACGCATGTGCTGCCGCTTCTGGCGCTGACGCTCAAGCCCCGCGATATACGCCTGCGGGGCGATGATCTGCGTCTGGCCTGTCACCGCGCCGTTGTCTCTGCCGTCGGGCAGGCGCTGCAGCTGGCCTGCGATCTGGCCCGTGCGGCGGCCCGCCTTCGGGCGGTGGCCCCGAAGCTGCGCGCCAAGGCGGCGGGCCGGGCGGTCGATCTGTTTCTGTCGCGCGATGCGCTGGTGCCGGGGGCATTGGCCTTTATGTCGGATCGGGCCGCGCGACGGCTCTGCGACCGACTGGTGGCACTCGGCGCCGTGCGCGAACTGACAGGGCGGGACACGTTCCGCCTGTACGGGGTCTGAGCATGGGGCGGCGCGAGGACACAGAACTTGACCGCGAATTGGCCGTTCTTCCCCCTGAGTTGCGCTGGCGGGAGTGGATGCGCCGGATCGAGGCGGTGCTGTTTGCAAGTAGCGCACCGGTGGCGCGCGAGGATCTGGCGCGGGTCGTGGGGCAGGGGGCCTCGATCGATCTGTTGATCGAGGATCTGGCAGTGGATCTGGAGGGCCGACCCTATGAGGTGGCACAGGTGGGCAAGGCGTGGATGCTGCGCACGCGCGCGGCCTATGCCCCAGCGATCCGCGCTGCGGCAGATGTGGACAGCCAGGCGCTGAACCTGTCGGACTACGATCTGGCCGTGCTGGCGGCGATTGCGTATCACCAGCCGGTCAGCCGCGACGGGTTGAAGGACATCTTTGGAAAAGAGATCAGCCGTGACCTGATCGGCCGACTTGCCGAGCGGGACCTGATCGGCACCGGCCCCCGTGAGCCGAGACGTGGCGCGCCTCATACCTTCGTCACCACCGAGGCGTTCTTGGCTGCCTTCGGGATGGAGTCCTTGCGCGACCTGCCAGACCCCGAGCAATTGGACGATGCAGGCCTGGCAGGCCCATCGGGGGCCACGGAAGGTTAGGCGACCGGCCGGGCCTCAACAGGAAATCGGCGACTTTGGTGAAGCCGGATTGCTGCCCGCAGCAAGGCGGCCAGATCAGGCTCTCTGGAGGAGGAGGCCGGCCTCGGCCCGGCAGTTTCGCCAAGCCGATCTCTGAGCGTCCTGACCAACCCCTTGTGGTTTTCGGAGGCGCGGGCCAGCCCGAGCCAGAAGGTCAGCGGGCCGCGTTCTGTGGGGTCCCTTACCTCGATCTGCCGCTCTGACAGCCGCTGGAAGAAATGGTAGCGAACCCGATGCGACAAGAACGGGATCGTTGATGTCGCCGTTCCGACGGGCACTGGGTGTTTCATAAGCTGCACGGCAAGAGACTTCCGGTCGCCCTGCGCGCGCCCAGCGGAATCAAGGCGCAGCAGATCGTCGATCAGCCGCTCGAGGCGCCGGGCGCCCGTACTTGCCGGGCCAGTCGGTTTTACGAGAGGGGCGTCGCAGAAGGCGCAGTACTGTTGTGGCACAAGGCGAGCCTGACGAAATGGCGCAAGGCTCTGCCCACAAGACGGGCAACGGTCGCGCAAGCGGCAGCCATGGCGAAAACAGGACACGCGGGTTGCCAAGGTCCAGCTCCGCCGGAAATAGGGCACCTCGTCTTCCCCCAGGCAGGAGGGACAGAACTGCAACCAACAGGACTGCGCCGTCGATGTCCCTGCATCTTGCGGCCGGGTCCGCAGCCGCAAGCGCAGGGTCGAGAGTGGACTGTTGGCCAGACAAAGACCGTCGATCTCGTCGGGGCAGATCGCCGTATGGTCGAGCAGCAAGCGACGAACAGAATCCGGCAGATGCCGGTCAAGTTGCGCCGACCATGTCTCGCCGGCCACCCCGAGCACCGCTCCAAAATAGCGCGGCGGCACACCATTGGCATGTGCAAGCCGATGCAGCCAGCTTGACAAAAGCTCCCCAGGAGCTGGCCGGACGTCCACCGGCCAGCGATGCCCCGCGGCCACTCTATAGCGGCGGGCCGGGGAGACGGTGATCCTCTGCGCACTGCTGGTCATGTCATTGAATGGCGCAAGGCCGAGTTCCGTCGCCGTGACAGCGGTACATAGCCGAGGGCCATGACGGTGCTGGACGTGATCCTTTCCTCACCGCTCTCAACAGCTGCCACCGCCGTCCGGGTGACGATGTCGACCACCTCGCCAATCAGCCCTTCTGACAGATCATGGATCATTTTGGCCAGGGGAGGTCGTGAGAGGTTTGAGGCATGCGCAAGCGGCATGCTGGCCTCGAGACTGTCGAGAAGCGTGGCGAAGTCTTCGTCGAATCCCCACCGTGACACTGCGACCGTATCGAACCGCGAGCCCATTTCTTCGGTGTCGTGCAATGCATCATAGACAGCGATTTCGCCGACAAGCACGGGCGAGATGTCATGCACGCGTGCGATCCGCCGCAGGAACGAGAAGATTGCCTTCACATCCTGTCGGCGTCCGCGCAGCGCACTGTGGAATTCGTCGAAAATGAGCAGGCGCGGCTTCAGGCTGTCGAGAAGATGATCGACCTGTTCGCTGGCGCGGGACAGGCTACGCCAGCCGGCAGCCTGCGGGGCGCGCAGTCCGGACAGAATGCTTGCGTAGAAATGCGACAGGCCTGCCCCCTCCCGGGTCTGGATCACCCAGACCCTTTGCCGGTCGGCACGGCGCAGATGTTCGACGGCGAAGCGTTCGGCGATCATGGTCTTGCCGTTGTGATAGGGACCAGCAATCAACAAGCCGCGTGGACGGAGTGATGGCGGGCGTTCCAACAGCCGCCGCATCGCATCATGTGCCGCAGAGGCACCGGGATGGCCTATCCAGCGTGGCGCCCGAATATGAGCAATGCGGGTGGCAGCATCCGCATCGAGCAACGCTGAGGTTGATGGTAGGAGATGGTCGGCCATGCTACCAAGTCTCCACAGGAAAGACGCGGCGGGGTCGGTCGGGTTCTGGTCCGGTATGGGTCGCCTCTGAAACCTGCCCGACATTTTGATACGCCTTCGGCGCGTCTGCGGCGTGTCGGGCCCTGGTCATTTCCCGCAGGTGAGCCTTCTTGGATTTGGCCCCGGCGACGGTCGCCGCGATTTCCCGGCGCAGAAGCGTCTTTTCCTGCGCCGGTCGTTGTTGGCTCTCACGCGTGCGCGCTCGGTCGGCTTCATGCTGCCAAAGGGTGATTGGCATGGTCATCCCATCCCGCCGCTTTACCGGACGCCAGATCCGCGTGTCGGGATCGGCGATGTAGATCCGGCTGATGTCCCGGGGGTCGTAGCATAGATCCAGAGGTGGCAACCGGTCACGGCGGGCGACGAGAGGCCCAAGCCATTGCTCGAAGTAGTCGATGGCGAACAGGCTGACGCCCTGGGGAGAGATGCGGCGTGTTGTGCGGGGGAGAAAGTTGAGCAGGACTTGGTCAGGATCATCGATCGGCCGGTCCGTCGGTGGAAGTCGCAGCTCCCATTCGAGGCGAGGCACGGTCAGCTTGCGCGCGTTCTGGGTCTGGTTGTGATCGACGATTGCCAGGGCGATGCAACGCTCGAGGGCCGCGAAGGTCAGACTTGCCCTCTCATCGGACGAATAGTCGCCACGGTCCGCGATGGACCGCCCGGTCTTGCCGGGAAGGGAGCGAAGCACCGTGTTCACTTTTCCAAGGAGGCGCTCGACAACCCCACCTCGGTGAACTGTGCCCTTGTTCCGGGTTCGGACGGTGATCCCGAAGTCGGCGCATCCCGTCGTGAAGGTGCTGCTTTGAAACTCCTTGGCGGAGTCGACAACGATCTGCTTCGGGCGGCCGCACATTTCCCATGGGTGCGCAATCCCGCGTTCGGCCAGCCAGTTATCCTTGCTGCATATCGCGTGGGCAAGGCACAAGGCGACCGAGAGCCGGGACGGACGCTCGAGGGTCAGACAGAAGCCGATGATGGCACTCGTCGCCACATCGGCGGCGATGGTCAGATAAGGTCTGCCAACGAAGATGCCATGATCGTCGATCACCTCGACGAACTGGATGTCGGCCGGGGTATGATCGATCTGGACGACCTCAAGGGCGTGGGCGGCACGGATGTATCCCGGACGCGGCTTCAGGCGGTGAAGATGCTTGCCACCGGAAAGCCGCCGCCGCGCGATCTCCTCTGGGGTGAACACGCGCGGGATCCGCTTGGCCACAGTGACATAGGACGGGGGCTTGTACCCTTCGCTGTCACAGCGCGCACGGATTTCGTCGACGATGGGCGCGAGATCGGGTTGCTCTGGCTGCAGCCACATCTTTCGCAAAGTGTCGGAAATGATGGCTTCCACGCTGGCCGATATCCTCGCACGCCGCGCGCCATTCGTCCGAGGAAGAAGCGACGAGACACGGCGGTCCTCCCGATACCGGGCGAGGTGATTGTAGACCTGACGCGTCGAAAGGCGCAGTTCCACCGCTGCCCGGCTGACAGCCTCCCGCATCGGCAAGTCGCCATCGAGAACCCGGTCAAGTTCGCGAGCGATCCGAACCGCCTTCGACCAAGCCTCGTCTGAAGCGCGGTAAGCTGCCCGCTCCAAAGGCCGATCTTTGCTGAGCGCTGTCATGCCGCCGTGCCCTTCAAAACCTATTGAAGTCCATAATGAAATTGAAATCGCAAAGCAGAAACCCGCGCCACTTCCGGAGGTACCTTGCGGAAATCATGTGAAAACCACGCAGTGAAATCGTGAAGGAAAAGCGACACTGGTTTCTGCCGGGACCACTCGATGAAGAACCAAATGATTTGCCTCCCGGGCCACGGGCAGAACCGCCCGACACTGCTGTCATCGAAGACTGGGCAAAGGCAGAAAGCGTTCAAGCTGCTCGACTGGCACGGGTCGCTGGGCGTCTGGGTGCTCTGGATGACCGACTGCTGCGCGGCCCGGAAGGCTGGCGGCATCGCCTCGCTTTGATAGAGGCAGCGAACCTCAGCTGGTTCGCGGGGGACCGGGTGAGTTCTGATCGTCTGGCGCTCTGGATATCGATGCGGCTTTCGGGCGCACAGGATGACCCTAATGCCCTTGCAAGAGTTGGATGGGCTGTTCGGCGCCTGACAGGCGGTCCCGGACCGGTGGCCGACCTGGCCGCCTTCCTGGATCGCCGCGATCCCGAGAGCATTGAAGACAGCGCTGAGCGTTTCGAAGGTCGCGCGGGCGGATGGCTGGATGTAATGACAGCCGCAGCCGAGCTCCACCCAATCACCAGGGCTTGCATGGGCTTTCATCTCTGGAGTCTGGCGGGCCTCGGACAGCACGGCGACCAGATCGAAGCCGCCGTCACCGCGTCCAGGATCGCGGCCTGCGACGAAGGCGGCGCCGTCTTCGCACCGCTGGCTATGGGCGGGGCAAGGGGGCTGCGCTTCTCGGGTTTGCCAACCGAACGCTTGGCACGCTGGTTGGATGGGATGAACAGCGCAATTCTGACGGCGATGCGAACACTTGACGATATTGAAGCGTGGACGGGTCGGGCAGAAAACGTCATGGCGCAATTGTCTGGCCGCACGCCGCTTGCCTTGCGAAGAACTTTCTCTCAGTGGCCCTTGGTCTCCGCCCCAATGGCTGAGGCGACGACTGGAGCCAGTCGCGCCGCCGTTCAGCGCAATCTGGCGTGGATGGAGGCAAGCGGTTTGATCCGCGAAGTGACCGGGCAGGGGCGCTTTAGGATGTGGAAAGCGACAGGCTGACAGATCGTCCAGTGATGGATGGTAGCATTTTATAAGTGAATACAGTTGCTTGCGGCATCCCCTGTGCAATCTGTGTTCAGGGGGCGATCGTGCGTTGTCGCGCTCTAGCGGGTCTGGCGTTCCGTCTGGCGCCATACGTGCCGCATCCGGACAATCTGGATTGGGTCGAGATTATCGTTAATCAGGAAAGCCTCGACTATGAAGGCACGATGATCCTAGATTACCTGATGCCGCGATGGATGATCTAGGTGATCTATCTGTCCCCGATCATTCCGCCTCCAGCGGTTTCAACCTGTTTGCACATGCGATGATGCGCGTTGACGATTGCGGCAGTGGTCGATACCCTGTTCGTGCTTTATGCGTAGATTTTTTTTTGCCTGCTTGCCGGTCTCGGGACCCAGCACCTCATCTACATCATCGCGCGCAAAAGGTGCGCGCGCGAATGTCCGATGCTCTTCGCTTGAACGCGTCTCAAACCGGCGGGCTGGCCCGGTCACCTTCAAATCCATGCCGATGTCTGGTCTACGGCCCGGGCAGGATTCCGGCCGCGAGCCCGATGAGCAGCGTGGCAAGCACGGTGACCACGACTGTTCCTTGGGTCAGAACTGCGCCCACCTCTGACGGGTGCTCTGTCGAAGAAGTTCGATACATCGGCACCATCAACCGCAGGTAAACTCCAAGTGCCAGCACCGAGTTCAGGACGCCGATGATCGCAAGCCACAGATACCCGGCCTCGACCGCTGCCGAGAGCAGGTAAAATTTGCCCACGAAGCCGAAGAGCGGCGGGATGCCGGTCAGTGACAGCAGGAACACCACCATCGCCGCGCCGAGCCACGGACGGGTGCGCCCGAAGCCTTCGAGATCGCCCAGATCGCGCCCGGCCAGCAGGACAACCGCAAAGGCACCGAGGTTCATCGCCACGTAAGCGGCGGCAAAGACCAGAATGCCCGGAACGGCAAAGCCGCTGGCCCCGAGGGCCACGACGCCCATCAGGAAATATCCCGACTGTGCCACCGAGGAATAGGCGATCAGGCGCACAAGGTTGGTCTGCACCAGTGCGGCGAGGTAGCCATAGGTCATTGTCGCCGCCGCGATCACGGCCAGCGCCAGAGGCCAGCCACCGTCACGGGGCAGGTCGCGCAGGACCTGCGCGAACGCGAAAAAGGCGGCCGCCTTGGTGATGACGGACAGGTAGGCCGCGATCGACACGGGCGCCCCCTGATAAGCGTCCGGTGCCCAGAAATGAAACGGCACCAGCGATCCCTTGTAGCCCAGACCGACGATGATGGCGATCAACCCGGCGATGGTCACAAGTGTCTGGCCCTGCAACTGGCCCAGCTCCGAGAACAGGGTCGAGCCGGTGCCGCCGAACCAGAAGGTCAGCCCGTAGATCATCACCGATCCGGTGACCGCGCCGAAGACGAGGTATTTCATCGCTGCCTCGGTGGCCGCATCGTCGCGCGGCCAGGCCACAAGCGCGAAAGAGCCCAGTCCGGTCAGCACAACACCGATCACCACCACCATCATGTCGCCAGCCCCCGACAGCATCAGCGCGCCAAGGGTCACGAGCACGACGAGGGATTGAACGCTGCCTTCGCGCGGGCGACCGGTGATTTCGGCCCGGACGAGCAGCAGGGACAGAGCGGTGCCGGGCAGCAGGATCAGCTTGGCCCAGCCCGAAATCAGGTCTATCCGGTAAGTGCCGCCGAAGACGGTGGCGTCAACGCTCAGCATCGGCAGTGTCAGCAGGGTGGCCGCCGCAAGCCCGGCCAGACCGATGGCCAGCACCAGCCGCGCCGCGCGGAACATCTCGGCGACGATCATCAGCATCGCCGCGGCGGCAAGCGTAAGCTCCGGCGCCAGAAGGGCAAGATCGCGGCCCATCTCCATCAGTTGCCGAGGCCCGTCATGGTGGTGTGGATCATGTCAATCAGCCAGCCGGGTGCGACACCGATCAGAACGGTCAGGACGAGAAGCGGCAGGACCACCAGCTTTTCGCGCCGGTCCAGATCGGGCATGTCGGCCCATTTGTCGTTCATCTCGCCCAGAAACACGCCCGCGATGGCCCGCAGATACAGCGCCGCCGTGACAACGATGGCGAGGATCGCGATCAACCCCCAGGGCATGCCGTTCAGCGTGGCAAGGAAAATCTGGAACTCGGCCGGGAAGTGCGCCAGGCCCGGCAATCCGAGAGAGGCGAAAGCCGACAGGATGAAGGCCCAGCCAAGCCACGGCACACGGCCCAGCAGCCCGCCGAAATCGCCGATTCCGCGGGTATGGGCCCGGTCCTGCAACATGCCCACAAGGAAGAAGAGGGCGCCCGTGACCAGCCCGTGGCTGACCATCTGGAGGGTCGCGCCATCCAAAGCTATGGTCCGGATGCGCGGCTCTGTCGCCAGTGCAGCAATGGCGACGCCCATCACCACGTACCCCATGTGGTTAACGGACGTGTAGGCGATCATCTTCTTTAGGTCGCTCTGCGCCAGTGCCGCGAAGGCCCCGTAAAGCGCGCTGACCACCCCGAAGGCGAGGATCACCTGTCCGGCCTGCGCGAAGGCCTCGGGCGTCATCTGGTAGGCAAAGCGCACCAGCCCGTATGTGCCGAATTTCAGCATCACGCCGGCGAGGATCACGCTGCCCGCCGTGGGCGCCTGCACATGCGCCGCCGGAAGCCAGGTGTGGACCGGGAAGGCCGGGATCTTGACCGCGAAGGTCACGAGCATTGCAATCAGCGCCAGCATGGCGGGAAGCCCGCCCAGTGTGGTACCTTCGACCCAGACACGCATGTCGAAGGTACCTGAGCCGAGGTAAAGCCCGATGATCGCCAGCAGGAGGGGCAACGAGCCCACAAGCGTATAGAGGAAGAACATGAGCGCAGCCCGTTGCCGCTCTTCATAGCCCCAGCCTGCGATCATGAAATACATGCCCACCAGTGAGACCTCGAAGAAGACATAGAAGAGCAGGCCGTCAAGCGCCATGAAGGTGCCGAGCGACGCGGTTTCCAGCATCAGCATCAGCACCACATAGGAGGCCGCCCGCTCCCCGATCCGCGCCGAATACAACGCCGACAGAAGAAACAGAAGCGAGGTCAGCAGCACAAGCGGCAGGCTCAACCCGTCCACGCCCAGTCGGTAGGCTGCGCCAATGGCCGGGATCCAGGCGATTTCCTCGACCTGGGCAAAATCTCCGGCCACGATGCCCCGCGCCCAGATCCCCAGCGTGATGAGGAAGACGGCCCCCGTCGCGGCGATGGACACCGTGTGTGCCTTTTTCGTGGAGCGGTCGGGCAGCGCCATAAGCGCGAGACCGGCAAGGATGGGCAGGAAGGTGGCAATGGTCAGAAGCGGCATGAGCGCGATCCTCAGAAGAAAAGCGGGGCGGCGAGGAGTACGCCGGTGACAAGGGCGATTCCGGCGACGGTCATCGCCATTTCGCGGTGGATAAGGCCGCTTTGCAGGCGGCGGGCGCGGGTGCCGAGGGCGACTGTGCGATCGACAAGGCCAAAGATTGCGCGGTCGATGGTGTCACGGTCGGTGCGCAGGCTGATCTGTCCGAGAGACAGGTTCAGCCTGCCAACCGCGTTGACCAGCGCCAGAAGCCAGTATTCGGCGCGCTCGATCCGGTGTGACAGCGCTTGTGCGCCTGTGACGATGCCGCCCAGCACGACACGGCGGATGATCCAGCTATCCAGACGGTCGCACAGCCGCGCCAGGGCCAGCGCCGGGCGGACCACGAGGGCGTCCAAACCCCCTGCAATTGGAAACCCATCCCGCGCAGGTGCAAGCAGCGGACCCAGAAGGCGGGCGGGGGCCAGCAGCCAGCCAAGCGCCAGCCCGGCCAGACCCACCGCCAGCCCCATGGCCGGGACGATCCAGCCGGGCTCGGCCAGATGCGCGCCCAGCATCGCCTCCAGCGGTTTGAAAACAAGGCCGAGCGTGGCGGCGAGTGCCACGAGAACGCCCATGCCGACGGCCATAAGCGGCACTGGATCGTGGGGCTTCTCCGGCGTGCCGGACCACAGCACCTTCAATGCCCGGCCCATATAAGCCCCGGTCAGCACCGACCCGGCAAGGGCCAGCGGCAGCAACCACGCGGCAGAGGGGCTATCGAGAGCCGCGGCGAGTATTGCGTCCTTGGAATAGAAGGCAGCGAGCGGTGGCAGCCCGGCCAGCGCCAGAGCTGCCACGGCAAAGCCCGCAAAGATGCCGGGCCGGGTGCGACCTGCGCCCGCAAGCGTGTCAAGATCCGTGCTCTCGCGGTCGTGCTGGAAGACGCCGGCGCCAAGGAACAGCGCCGACTTGATCGCCGCATGGGCGATCAGGTGCAGAAGGGCGGCGATGGGAACCCCGGCCCCCACCGCGATCAGCATCAGCCCGTACTGGCTGGCGGTTGAGGCGGCGAGCAGACGCTTGAGGTCCGTTGCGGCCAGTGCCATTAGCCCGGCAATCACCGCCGTCGCCCCGCCGACAATCCCGATTGCCAGAAGCGCGCCGCCAGGCAACATCGGTGCGGTCCGGATCAGCAGGATCGCCCCCGCCGCTACCAGCGTGGCCGAGTGGAGCAGGGCAGACACCGGCGTTGGTCCCGCCATCGCCCGCATCAGCCAGTCCTGCATCGGCACCTGCGCCGACTTGCCCATCGCCGCGAACAAGAGCAGCAGGCCCGCGATCAGCGCCGGGGTGCCGGTGGTGGCAAGCGTGGCCGATATCTCGGAGGTTCCGGCGATACCGATCAGCAGGAAGGCCGCGAGGTAGAGGCCCAGATCGGCCGTCCGGGTATAGAGGAACGCCCTCATGGCCGCCCCGGGCACTCCGTTGCGTCCGTGCCAAAACCCGATCAGAAGGTAAGAGGCGAAACCGATCATTTCCCACGCCGCCAGAAGTGTGATCCAGTCGCCCGACAGCACCAGAAGTTGCATCGCGGCCACGAACATCAGCATGGTGCCGAAAAAGCGGGGGCGTTCCGGATCCTGCGCCATGTAGCCCGCCGCATAGGTCAGGACCATGGCCGCGACGGTCGCGACGACCAGCGCCAGCGTTGCCGTCAGCGGGCTGGCCACCAACCGGATCGGCAGGTCCGGCAGGAAAGGCAGACTGGCCGTGATATCCGTACCGCCCGCCACCCCGGCGAACAGCGCAATTGCCCCGGCAAGGCCCAGGGCTGCGCCGATTAGCGCAATCGCCTCCGGCGCCCGCCGCAGCGCAAGGGCCGTCAGGCCCGCGCCCAGGGGCGCGAGGATCGTCAGCGCCAGCCAGATCACCCCTTGAGCTCCCGCGCTTCTTCCATCTCGACCGACCCGCGCGAGCGGAACCGCGCGATGGCGATGCCGAAACCCACGGCCATCTCGACCGCCATCACCGCCATGACAATTAGCACGAACATCTTCGCCGCGGTCACATCGGGGTGCAGATAGCGCCAGAACGCCACGAGATTGAGCAGTGCCGCGGCAAGGATCAGCTCGACCCCCATGATGATCATGACAAGGTTGGTCTGGCTGAGCGCGCCATAGAGACCAACGCCGAAAAGCGCCGCACCGACGCTGAGCGCGATCATGAGCTCGGGGATCATGGGGTGTCCTCCTCTTGCGGGGCGATGGCGACCATGGTCGCGGCGATCATCGCGGTCAGGATCATCAGCGCCGCGCTTTCAAAGATGAACATCGAGCGTCCGAGGATTTCGCGTCCCAGCAAGCGCGCCTGTTCATCGGCCCCGGGCACGTCGGGCACGGGGCCTTGCCAGCCGGCGGTCCAGATCACCACAAGCGCGGCAACCAAGCCAATCCCGCCTGCCCAGAGCGACAGGCGTTTCTGGTGTGTCATGTCCATCTTGCCCATGCCGCCGGGGTCCATCATGAACATGACCATGAAGATCGCCATGACGCTCATCTCGGTGGCCATCATCATGATCTGGAGCACGCCCAGGAACTCGGCTTGCATGACAAGGAACATCGCCCCGATGGCGGTCTGACTGAAGAGGAGCGCGATGGCCGAACGCACCATGGAATGCGTGCGAAAGACGACGATCCCGAACCAGATCGCGGCAACACCGAAAAACGCGAGAAACAGGGCGGTGGCAAGGCTCATATCGGCACCACGAGGGCGATGACGCCCACAAGGAAGATATTGGCCAGCGCCAGGGTGATGCCGAGCTTCCAGCTCAGTTCAAGATACTTCGCCTCGCGCAGGCGCGGCAGTCTGGATCCGAGCGCAAGCATCCCTGCTGCCACGGCGAGCGTCTTGAGCGCAGTCCAAACCCAGCCCGGCAGCCACGGGCCAAGCCAGCCTCCGAGGTAGAAAGTGACGGTTGCGCTGGCCAGTGCGACGATGATCACAAGCCGTGCCAGCCGCAGGACGGCCAGCCGCGCGCCGGTGTATTCGGCCTCGACTCCACCCGCCAGATCGCCGCCGCCGGTGGGCAGGTCGATGGGCGGCAGCCAGGCGACACCCATCGCCGCGATGACGAACAGGACGAAGCCGATGGGCTGATAGGCGACGTTCCACAGCGCCGCCTGAGACAGGACGATCTGGGTGGTGGAGAGCGACTCCGCCCGCATCGCCACTGCCGTTATGGGCATCACGATCAGCATGGCATAGGCGATGAACTGGCCCAGAAAGCGCCAGCCGCCGATCATCCCATAAGCTCCGTTTGGCCCCCAGCCCGCCATGATAAGGGCAACCAGTACATAGGCCAGCGCGGCGTTCAGAAACAACGCGCCAATGGCCAGATCGGTAATGATCAGCCCCGGCGCCAGCGGGATCACCGCCACCGACAGCAATCCCGCGACCAGCAGTAGGACCGGGCCGGATTCGAAGAAGAGCCGGTCGGGCGTGCGGGGCATGATCTGTTCACGGCCCAAAAGAGCAAGTGCCGAAGTCGCCGGGCGTGTCAGGCTCAGGCGTCCGTGAACCGCCCAGCTTTCCAGAACGGCCACTGCGTAGCAGCCGACAGCAAGCGCCAAAAGGATCATCGCGATACTCATTGTGACGCGCTCCAGGGATCAAGATCGAGCGAGGCGATTGCGGTCAGTGCGTCGGCAAGTTCCATCTGCTTTATCAGGTCGGGCACATGCGCAGCGAGTGCCGCGAAAGGTGTGGTCAGATGGGTCGAGGAAACCATGCCACCCTTCAATGTCAGGTGCAGGGTTGCCGGTCCGCGCGGTGTTTCCAGTGTGGCCATGCCATGGCCGTCGCCTTTTGCACGCGGCATCACTGGTATCGCAATCGCGCCCGCCTCGGCTATCAGATCAAGGCTTTGCGCAATCTCCGCACAGCGTTGGCGTAGCCGCGCCATCGCGTCGCCTTCATCCTGCGTGATCGGTTCGAAACCTAATTCGTCGTAGACCCCGTCGCCGTGTCTGGCATCGGACGCATGGCCCGCCGCACGTGCCACAGGACCTTCCGATGCTCCCTGAAGCGTCCCGATCCCGGTCAGTTTTGGTCCCATAAGTGATCGGTTGAGTGCAACGTGCAGAAGGCTCGTTATAGAGGTTGCTTGCTCTGCCACCTCATCCGCTTTAGCCGTCCGGACGCGGTGTTCCATGGCCGCCGCCCGGCGCCCCAGCGGTGCAAGGCCCGCTTGTCGAGCCAACCCGGCAAGCCAGTTGAGATGGCTTGCGATCCTTTCGCGTTCAACCGCCGCGGCGCGCGCCGTCAGCACGTCTTTCGGCGCGGTCTGCCCTGTTGCAGCTTCGGCAGCGCGGCAGGCCAGTTCGCGCATCGCCACAGGTGACAGGGGCACCGCGTCTGCAAGACTTGCAGCAAAGTCTTCGAGAGCAACGCCTGATGGCAGCGCTGCCGCCTCCATCCCTCTGATCTCGGCGCCCGCGACGCTGTCTCCATCGAGGGTCAGAACCATATGCAGTCCGCTTGGCAGACCCGGGAAGAATGGGCCGAATGGAGCGTCTATCCATTCCATCACCAACCCGTCGGGGCTGACCGGTTTGCCTTCCGTCAGCTCGACCATGGACATGAAATGTGGCTCGATCCCCGGGATGTCGGGCGCTGCGCCGTGGCCTGCGTGGCCATGATGCTCGCTATGCGCATCCTGCTGCCCGTGTGCGCCATGCGCAGCGTGCCCCCCTTGGCCCTCTTGGGCTGGCGTGTGCGCGTGGTGCTTGTGACTGCCATGTCCACTGTGCGCGTGGCCTCCGGCCTCGGCCTGCGGAACGAGGTCCATGCCGCATTTGGGGCAGGAACCCGGTGTCTCGGAGGTCACCTCGGGGTGCATCGGGCAGGTGTAGGGGCCTGTCGGCTCCGAGGCCGGTTTGGCGTGATGGCCGTGGCCGTGATGCGCATGATGACCTTGGTGCGCGTGCTCTCCGGCCTCGGCCTGAGGGACGAGGTCCATGCCGCATTTGGGGCAGGAGCCGGGCGTGTCGGAGGTGACCTCTGGGTGCATGGGGCAAACATAGGAAGTGGACGCCTCGGCGCTGGTCACAGCATCCGCGTGATGATGGGCCTTTTCTGCTTGCGTAGAACCCGTGGACGATTTCTCATGGCCCTCATGGCCCTCATGGCCCTCATGGCCCTCATGGCCCTCATGGCCCTCATGGCCCTCATGGCCCTCATGGCCCTCATGGCCCTCATGGCCCTCATGGCCCTCATGGCCCTCATGGCCCTCATGGCCC
>NZ_JAHKNG010000034.1 GCF_018860165.1 Paracoccus marinaquae | reverse complement strand
AATCCACATCCGCATTGCCCTCATGAACCGCTTCAACGCTCTCGGCCAAGCGGAGATCGAACGCGTCGCCTAAGATCGCGGGGGAAAGGCGCAAGCTCGGCTCAAACCGGCGTTCTGCAACAACGCCCAACCCAAGGGCCTTTATTATCGCGTCAACTGTGACCATCTGAAGGGACTGCGCGTCAACCTTACCGACGATGCCCAACGACACAAGGATCGCTACAAGGCGCTTGGCATCTCGTCCAAGCAGACCGTGCGGGAGGGGTTAGCCGCCGTCGACGCCTCACCCTTCAAGACCATCTTCGTGGTGCGCGAATCCAGCGGCGAGATTTTGTTCGCCCTGTCGAAGAACGATGATTACGTGACTGCGGCCAAGAAAAAACGCAAGCCGCCCACGCCGCCGGATCCGCCGCTGCCACCGGCAACCAGCAGCTGCTGCGCGAAATGCCGCTATGAAAACGGCACGCAGGCACCTTGCGTCCAGCTGGACGAAAATTCCTGTATCTGCAGTAACGAAGAGGGCGGCGGCACGGGCGGGCTTGATGGCGCACTGGAAACGCTTGGATTCTAGCGCAAGGCCGCTAGTGGCGTCGAGCAGACCGGGCAATCGGCGCGGCGGGTAATGTGAATGGTCCGCGTCTCGCCGTAAAGCCCGTCGAAGATCAGCATCCGGCCGCGCAGCCCCTGGCCCGCTCCGGTGAGATGCTTGATCGCCTCCAGCGCCATCAGGCTGCCGATCACGCCGGGCAGCGCGCCGACCACGCCCGCTTCGGCACAGGCGGGTGCTAGGCCCGGCGCCGGTGCCTCGGGGAACAGGCAGGCAAGGCAGGGGCCGCCATGCGCCGGGTCATAGAGCGTCACCTGCCCCTCCCATTGCGCGATGGCCCCGGCCAGCAGCGGCACGCCGGCCGCGACGCAGGCGCGGTTCACCGCCTCGCGCGACGCAAAGCTGTCGGTGCCGTCGAGGACCAGATCATGCCCGGCGATCAGCCCCGCATCGGCCCCGGTGATCCGGCGCTCCAGTGCTGTGACCTCGACATGCGGGTTCAGCGCCGCCATGGCGGCGGCGGCGGCGCGGGACTTGACCTCGCCGCGCTGGTCGCTGCGGAAGATCACCTGCCGCTGCAGATTGGACAGGCTAACGGTATCGTCATCCGCCAGCGTCATCCGCCCGACCCCGGCCGCCGCCAGATAGAGGCAGAGCGGCGCGCCCAGACCGCCGGCGCCGACGATCAGCACCCGCGCCCCGCGCAGCCGCATCTGGCCCGCCCCGCCGACCTCGCGCAGCACGATATGGCGGGCATAGCGGTCAAGCTCGGCCCCGGACATCGACCCGTCATCCGTCGCGGCGGCCGGCTGAGGATCGGGGGCCCGCGCCCGGAGATGGCCCAGCAGGGCGCGATAGGACAGGATCAGCGCCGCGACGCCCCCGGCCAGCAGCCATTGCGCGGCGGTCCCGCCGATGGCACGGGCCGGCGCGGCCTCAGGCAGCAGGGCCAGAAACAGCACGATGCCCAGCCAGAGACAGCCCAGCATCGCCAGCAGCACCCGCCCCGGCAGGCGCAGGAACAGCGCCAGCGCGACCAGCCCCGCCAGCAACCACAGACCTAGCATGGCGCGCCTCCTTCGCCGTCCGGCATCAGCTGGCCCCGGTCGATCCGAAGCCGCCGCTGCCGCGCGCCGTACCGCCGATCTCGGCGATCTCGGCAAAGCCGGCCTGCGGCGCGGGCGCGACGACGATCTGGGCGATCCGGTCGCCATGGGCGACATGATGCGGCACCTGCCCCAGATTGATCAGGATTACCCCCAACTCGCCCCGGTAATCGCTGTCGATGGTTCCGGGCGCATTGGCCAGCGTGATACCGTGCTTCAGCGCCAGCCCCGAGCGGGGCCTGACCTGCACCTCCCATCCGGCGGGAATGTCGAGGATCAACCCGGTCGGCACCAGCGCGCGCTGCCCCGGCGCGAGGTCGATCCCGGCGCGGGCGTCGGACGGGAAATTCGCCCGTAGATCGGCGCCGGCCGCACCGGCCGTCTGGTAGGATGGCAGCGGCAGCGTCGCGTCCGCCCCCTCGATCCGCTTGAGTCCGATTCTCGGTGCCATCCCCTGCCCCTTTCCAAGACAAAGGCCGCGCAGGCAGTGCCGCGCGGCCCGACGTGCCGATCCTGCCGCCGCTTACCGGGGCGAGATCATCATCACCATCTGCCGGCCTTCCAGCTTCGGCATGGCCTCGACCTTGCCGGCCTCGCCGACATCGTCCTTGACCCGGTTAAGCAGGTCCAGACCCAGATCCTGATGCGCCATCTCGCGGCCGCGAAAGCGCAGGGTGATCTTCACCTTGTCGCCCGCGTCGAGGAACTTCATCACGTTGCGCATCTTCACATCGTAATCATGGGTGTCGGTCCCCGGACGGAACTTGACCTCCTTGATGTCGATGACCTTCTGCTTCTTGCGCGCCTCGGCCTCGCGCTTCTGCTGTTCGTACTTGAACTTGCCAAGGTCCATGACCTTGCAGACCGGCGGGGTCGCATTGGGCGATATTTCGACCAGATCCAGCCCGTGTTCCCGCGCCATGTCGAGGCCGATCGAGGGCGGCACGACGCCGATATTCTCTCCTTCGGGGCCGATCAGGCGGATCTCGGCCACGCGGATTCGTTCATTCACGCGGGGGCCGGTGTCACGGGTGGGCGGTGCATTATGCGGTCGGCGGGCTATGGCGTCACTCCTTTTATAGCCATCTCAGAATGGAGGGAAAATAGTCGCGCAAACCGGGCGTTTCAACCGGATTTCGGCGCGGAACGGCCGCGGCGGCGGCTTTGGGCGCGGATTTCCCCGGGTCGCAGGACCCGGCGCGGCTTTTCGGCGTTCCGGGCTTGTGCGATAACCCCGGGGCGCCCCCGCGGGGCCGCAGGAAAGCAGAGGAGATCACATGCGCAGGCTGATGGCCCCGATCCTGATTCTGGTGCTGCTTCTGTCCGGATGGTGGTGGTGGACGACCGCCCGACCGCCGGCAACCCCGGAAACGGCAGCCCCCGACATGGCCGAGGCGCCCGCGCCTGACGCGGCAGAGGAAACCGCCACCGCCACGGTCGACGCCACACGCGAGGCGGCCGAGACGGCCGAGGCGGCAGCGCAATCCCCGGTCGATGCCGAAACCGCCAGCGAGGCCGCCGGCGCCGCGGCCGACGCGGCAGCCGATGCCGCAGCCATCGCCGCCGATGCCGCAGCCGAGGCGGTCCGCGACTCGGAGGCCAGTACCGCGCCGGCGGCAGATATCGCCGCGACCGAGGCCGAGCAGGCCGCCGAGGCGGCGCTGGCCGCCGCCGACCTGGCTGCCGACGCGGCGGCCAGGGCAGCAAACGAGACGGGCACCGAAGCGCCCGCCGCCGCGGCTGGCGATGCAGCCGAAGCGACCGGGCAAGCGGCCGACGCGGCGGCAACCGCAACCGCCATCGAGGCGCTGCTGACACCCGACGGCTTTGATGCAGCCAAGGTCGAGGCGATCATCGAGGGCGCCGGGATCAGTGCCGCGCAGAAGGCGACCCTGCGCCGGCTGATCGAGACCGCCGCCGGCAATCCCGACCTGCTGCGCGCGGCACTGGAGCAGGTCAAGGCGGTGATGCAGTGACCCCTCCCGGGCTCGAGCAGTTCCTGCACGGCCAGCCAGAAGCGATC
This sequence comes from Paracoccus marinaquae, assembly GCF_018860165.1. Classification (GTDB taxonomy): domain Bacteria; phylum Pseudomonadota; class Alphaproteobacteria; order Rhodobacterales; family Rhodobacteraceae; genus Paracoccus; species Paracoccus marinaquae. Next base: position 38,584 of record NZ_JAHKNG010000034.1, on the reverse strand, counting down.
CGCAAGGGTCCGCTGGCGATTCTGCTGATCGAGGACGAAGCCGCCGTCACCGAGACGCTGCAGCATCACCTGAAGGCCGGGTTCCGCCACATCCTCGCCCTGTCGCCCGAACCCCTGACCCTGCCCGATGACGGCGCCGGACGGATCAGCAACCTGATCTGGAACACGCGCTGCCCGGCGGCCCATGTCGATGCCGTGAATGCCGTGATCGCCGCCGTGCCGGAGGGCACCTGGCTCTATTACTGCTTCAACGCCGAGTTTCTGTTCTTCCCCTTTTCCGAAAGCCGCCATGTCGGCGAAATGCTGGCCTTCCACACCGAGGAACGCCGGGCGGCGATGCTGACCTATGTCATCGACCTCTATGCCCCGGACCTTCGGCGCAGTCCCGATGCGGTCGATCTGTCCGAGGCGATGTTCGACCGCACCGGCTATTACGCCCTGGGCCGGCCGGGGCCGGAAGGGGCGAATCTGGAACGGCAGCTGAACTTCCACGGCGGGCTGCGCTGGCGGTTCGAGGAATACCTGCCCGCCGATCGGCGGAGAATCGACCGCATCGCCCTGTTCCGCGCCCGCAAGGACCTGCGGATCACCGCGGATCACCGCTTCAATATCGAGGAATACAACACCTATTCCTGCCCGTGGCATCACAACCTGACCGCCGCCATCGTTTCGTTCCGGGTGGCCAAGGCGCTGGTGACGAACCCCGGCTCGCGCGACGAGATCGGCGCCTTCACCTGGCGCGGTTCGCATCGTTTCGAATGGAACGCCCAGCAACTGATGGAACTGGGCCTGATGGAACCGGGCCAGTGGTTCTGAACAAGGGCGCCCCACCACCCCGGCAAGCGAAGGCCGAACGGCTGCGATTGATCGGGCCGCAACAGAGGAAACCGCATGAGCGTTGACGACGAATATATCTATGACGAGGAAAGCGGCGAATGGCGCCCCGCCGCGGACATCGTCGCTGAGGCCGAGGCGGCGCGGCAGGTTCGGGACGCCGCCGGCAACAGCCTTGCCGACGGCGATTCCGTCACCCTGATCAAGGACCTCAAGGTCAAGGGCGCGAACCAGACCCTGAAGCAGGGCACGGTCATCCGCTCGATCAGGCTGACCGACAATCCCGACGAGATCGACTGCCGGCACGAGACGATCAAGGGTCTGGTGTTGCGCACCGAATTCGTGCGCAAGCGGTGACGCGGCGGCCAAACTGCTTTGACTTGCACGCGGTTTGCCACGAATGCTAGACGAAACGTCAACTTGAACACCACACTACCCGAGACGGGCAGCCGGCCAGGGGCCGACAGGAAAGGCAAGACCGGATGGCAATGACGCAGACCAGCTTCGACCGTGACGATCTTCTTGCCTGCGCGCGGGGCGAGTTGTTCGGGCCGGGCAACGCCCAGCTGCCCGAGCCGCCGATGCTGATGATGGACCGGATCACCGATATTTCCGGGGACCGGGGCGAGCATGGCAAGGGTCATGTCGTGGCCGAGTTCGACATCACCCCCGACCTGTGGTTCTTCGCCTGCCATTTCCCCGGCAACCCGATCATGCCCGGCTGCCTTGGCCTTGACGGGCTGTGGCAGCTGACCGGCTTCAATCTGGGCTGGCGTGGCTGGGAGGGGCGCGGCTATGCGCTTGGCGTGGGCGAGGTCAAGCTGACCGGCATGGTCCGGCCCGACCGCAAGATGCTGCGCTATCACGTCGATTTCACCAAGGCGGTGCAGACTCGCCGCCTGACCATGGGCGTGGCCGACGGCCGCGTCGAGGCCGATGGCGAGGTGATCTATCAGGTCAGGGACATGAAGGTCGCGCTGTCGGCCAACTAACCAACACTCAGGAGGAGGCCCCCATGCGACGCGTCGTCATCACCGGGCTCGGCATCGTTTCCCCCATCGGCAACAACGCCGGTGAGGTGACCGAAAGCCTGCGCGCCGGACGTTCGGGCATCGTCTTTGCCCCCGAATACGCCGAACACGGTTTCCGCAGCCGGGTCCACGGCATGCCGAAACTGGTGCTGGAGGATCATGTCGACAAGCGCAACCTGCGCTTCATGGGGCCGGGCGCGGCCTATAACTTCATCGCCATGGAACAGGCAATCGCGGACAGCGGCCTGGAAGAAGGCGATGTGTCGAACCCGCGCACCGGGCTGATCATGGGGTCGGGCGGGCCGTCCACCTCGAACTTCTTCGACGCCCACCAGATCGTCATCCAGAAGGGCAGCCCGAAACGCATGGGGCCGTTCATGGTGACGCGCTGCATGTCCTCGACCAATTCCGCCTGCCTCGCCACGCCGTTCAAGATCAAGGGCGTGAACTATTCGATCACCTCGGCCTGTTCGACCAGCGCGCATTGCATCGGCAACGGCGTGGAACAGATCCAGATGGGCAAGCAGGATATCGTCTTCGCCGGCGGCGGCGAGGAACTGGACTGGACGCTCAGCTGCCTGTTCGACGCCATGGGGGCGATGTCATCGAAATACAACGACACGCCCGAAACCGCCTCGCGCCCCTATGACGCCAGCCGCGACGGTTTCGTCATCGCCGGCGGTGGCGGCGTGGTCGTGCTGGAGGAGCTGGAACACGCCAAGGCACGCGGCGCCAAAATCTATGCCGAGGTCACCGGCTACGGCGCCACCTCGGACGGCTATGACATGGTGGCCCCTTCCGGCGAGGGAGGCGAACGCTCGATGCGGCTGGCGCTGTCCACGCTGCCCGAGGGGCGCAGGGTCAGCTATATCAACGCCCATGGCACCTCGACCCCGGTCGGCGATATCGGCGAGATCCGGGCGATCCGCACCATCTTCGGCGAAGGCAGCACGCCGCCGGTCAGTTCGACCAAATCGCTGACCGGCCACAGCCTCGGCGCGACCGGGGTGCATGAGGCGATCTATTGCCTGCTGATGATGCGGGACGACTTCATCGCCGCCTCGGCCAATGTCCAGACACTGGACCCCGAGCTTGAGGCCAGTGAAATCGCCACAAGCAGGGTGGATGCGGCAGGACTGGATTCGGTCCTCTCGAACAGCTTTGGCTTCGGCGGCACCAATGCCTCGCTGCTGATCTCGAAATATCTGGAATAACAGAATAAACGCAAAGGGCAGACTATGGGCGATCTTCTGAAGGGCAAGCGCGGGCTTGTGATGGGGGTCGCGAATGACCGCTCCATCGCCTGGGGTATCGCGAGGGCGGCGGCGGCCGAGGGCGCGGAACTGGCCTTCAGCTATCAGGGTGAGGCCTTTGGCAAGCGGGTCGAACCGCTGGCGGCCTCGGTCGGCTCGGATCTGCTGCTGGATGTGGACGTGACCGACGACGCCTCGCTGGAGGCGGCTTTCGCCGCACTGGCGGATCGCTGGGGCCGGCTGGACTTTCTGATCCACGCCATCGCCTTTTCCAACAAGGACGAACTGACCGGGCGGTTCATGGACACGAGCCGCGCCAACTTCAAGCACAGCCTTGAAATATCGTGCTATTCCCTGATCGAGGTGGCACGGCGGGCGCATCCGCTGATGTCCGCGGGCGGCAGCATCATCACCCTGACCTATGGCGGCTCGAACCGGGTCACGCCGTTCTACAACGTCATGGGTGTCGCCAAGGCGGCGCTGGAAAGCAGCGTGCGCTATCTCGCCAATGATCTGGGCCCCGAGGGGATTCGCGTCAACGCCGTCTCGCCCGGCCCGATGAAGACGCTGGCCGGCGCGGCCATCGGCGGGGCGCGTAAGACCTTCCGCCACACCGAGGCCAATGCGCCGCTGCGCGCCAATGCCACGCTTGAGGCGATCGGCGGGACTGCGGTCTGGCTGCTGTCGGACTGGGGCGCCTGCACCACCGGCGAAGTGGTGACGGTCGATGGCGGCTATCACGTCCTGGGGATGCCCCAGAGCGAGAATCTCTGACACAGGATCGAGGGCGTCCGGCCCCGGACCGAACAATGTCACGCGGAAGATGAGGGCGAATATGGGTTTCTTTCACGCCGAGGACGGGGCGAGGCTGGCCTATTCCGATGAGGGCGAGGGCCTGCCGGTCCTGTGTCTGGCCGGGCTGACCCGCAACATGGCCGATTTCGACCATGTCGCCCCCCATCTTGCGGATTGCCGGATGATCCGGATGGATTACCGCGGCCGCGGCCAGTCCGATTTCACCGGCGCCGCGACCTATACCGTTCCGCAGGAAGGCAAGGATGCGCTGGCGCTGCTTGACCATCTGGGAATCGACAGGGCTGCGATCCTCGGCACCTCGCGCGGCGGGCTGATCGGGATGGTGCTGGCGGCGGCGGCGCATGGCCGGCTGCTGGGCCTGTGCCTGAACGATGTCGGCCCCGAGATCGAGCGCGCCGGGCTGGAACGGATCATGGACTATGTCGGCCGCAACCCCAACGCCCGGACCCATGTGGAACTGGCCGCGAAACTGCCCGCCGCCATGCCCGGGTTCGCAAATGTCCCCGAAGGCCGCTGGCTCAGCGAGGCGCGCAAGCATTATGAGGAAACCTCGGAAGGGCTGCGGATCAGATACGATCCGGCGCTGCGCGAAGCCTTCCTTGAGGCCTTCGAGGGCGAAGCGCCCGATCTCTGGCCGCTCTGGCAGGCGACTGCGGGGCTTCCGGTGGCCCTGATCCGGGGCGCGAATTCCGACCTGCTGTCGGCCGGCATCGCCGCCGAGATGAAACGCCGCCGCCCCGACATGCTGTTCGCCGAAGTACCCGACCGCGCGCATGTGCCCTGGCTGGATGAGCCCGAGGCGGTGGCGCTGCTGCGCGACTGGATCGCGGCCTGCACGGTCGGGACCCCGGGCTGAGCCACGGCGATCAGGGATCGTCACGCGCGCCCGTGCGGGCGTCGAACAGATCCAGTTGCGCCGGATCGCCGGCGTCGTCATTCTCGAACCCCGACAGCGTGATCCCCAGAAGCCGCGCGCCCCGCGGATCGGGCAGGACGGTGGCAGCCAGGTCGCGGGCGATGCCCAGCATCTCGTCCCGCGAGGCGAGGGCGCGGGGCAGCGTGCGGGCACGGGTGATTTGCTGAAAATCCGCGAACTTCACCTTCAGCGTCACCGTCCGGCCGCGCAACTCATGCCTTTCGACATAATGCCAGACCTTTTCAGCCAGCACGGCCAGGGCCTCGTTGATCTCGCCGAGCGCCATCAGATCGGCGAAATAGGTGTTCTCGGCCCCCACCGATTTGCGGACCCGGTCGGGACGCACCTGCCGGTGATCGATCCCGCGCGAGATGTTCCAGTAATACTGCCCCGACTTGCCGAAACGCCGCTGCAGGAAATCCAGTTCCTGCGCCCGCAGATCGGCCCCGGTGCGAATGCCCATGGCCTGCATCTTGCCGGCCGTGGCCGGGCCGATGCCGTGGAACTTGCCAACCGGCAGCGACAGCACGAAATCCGGCCCCTTGGCGGGCGTGATGACGCACAGCCCGTCGGGCTTGTTCTGGTCCGAAGCCAGCTTGGCCAGGAACTTGTTGTAACTGACCCCGGCGCTGGCCGTCAGCCCGGTCGCCTCGCGGATGCGGGCGCGGATCTCGCCGGCAACCCGCGTCGCGGTCTGGCCGGGCCAGAGGTGGTCGGTCACGTCCAGATAGGCCTCGTCCAGCGACAGCGGCTCGATCAGCGGAGTGTAGTCGGCGAAGATGTCACGGATCTGGGCGCTGACGGCGCGATAGACCTCGAAACGGTGACGCACGAAAATCAGGTCGGGGCAGAGCCGTTTCGCCGTGACCGAGGGCATGGCCGAGCGCACGCCGAAGACCCGCGCCTCATAGCTGGCCGCCGCGACCACCCCGCGCAGGCTCGATCCCCCGACCGCCACCGGCTTGCCGCGCAGGTCCGGATTGTCGCGCTGCTCGACCGAGGCATAGAAGGCATCCATGTCGATATGGATGATCTTGCGCGGCGGCGCCCCGGGGGCGCTGTCGCCCCCGCCGGTCATTCCGCGAAGACGCGGGCCGCGCCGGCCTCCATTCCCTCGCCCAGCCGATCGAAGCGGACATGGGCGATGCCGCGCCCGCCCGACTGGGTGTAAAGCGTGCCGACCTCGCGCCCCTCGCGCAGGATCGGGGTGCCGACGGGTACCGTGCCGTCGACGCGCAGCGTCGTCAGCCCCTTGCGCAACTCGGTCTTGTGCTTCATCCGGGCGGTGACCTCCTGCCCGACATAGCAGCCCTTGCGGAAATCGACGCCGTGCAAGCGCTCGAACCCGGCTTCCAGGATATAGCTGTCGTTCGGGATCAGTTCGATCAGGCTTTCGGGAATGCAATGCGCCACCCGGATCGCGTCCCAATCGCTGCCGTCATCGCCCGCGCCGCCGTAAAGCCGCCAGCCAAGCGCCTCGTGTCGCGGGTCCGCGATGGCACCCTCCGGCGCGGGACCGGTGCCGCGCGCGACCGTCATGGCGACGGCTTCAAGCCCGACCTTCGAGCGCAGCCTGTACAGCGCCAGCCGCTTCAACAGGTCATCGGCCAGATCGGCCTGCAAATCCAGCAGCAGTGCATCTCCCTCCGGCACGATCAGGAAATCGGCCAGATACTTGCCCTGCGGCGTCAGCAGCGCGGCCCAGCAGGGCGCCCGGGTCACATCGTTGCTGACCAGCCCCTGCAGGAACTCGACCCGGTCCTCGCCGGTCACACGGATGATCTGGCGGGTCATGTTCCCTCTCCGAATTGCAGCGCGACGAGACGGGCATAGGTGCCGCCCCTGGCGATCAACTGGTCATGGTCGCCCTCTTCGACAACCCTGCCCGCCTCGATCACGACGATCTTGTCTGCGTTGCGGATTGTCGACAGCCGGTGCGCGATGACCAGCGTGGTGCGGCCCCGCGACAGCCGGTCCAGCGCCTCCTGCACCAGCCGTTCGCTGGCGGTGTCCAGGGCGCTGGTCGCCTCGTCCAGCAGCAGCACCGGCGCATCGCGCAGGATCGCGCGGGCGATGGCGATGCGCTGGCGCTGGCCGCCCGACAGTGCCGATCCGCGCGGCCCGGCCCGGCTGTCCAGCCCGCGGCCCATGCCGTCCACGAAATCGCTGACATGAGCCGCCTCGATCGCGCGTTGCAGCGCCGCCTGATCGGCCTCGGGACGGCCCATCAGGATGTTGTCGCGCAGGGTCTCGTCGAACAGCGCCGATTCCTGTGCCACGGTGGAAAACTGGTCGCGCAGGACCGCAAGGTCAAATTCGCCGACCGGAAGTCCGCCCAGCGTGACCTGGCCCCGGTCGGGATCGACCATGCGCGTCAACAGGTTGAAGATGGTCGACTTGCCCGCCCCCGAAGGCCCGACCAGGGCGGTGGTCCGGCCCGCCTCGGCGGTGAAGCTCAGCCCGCGCAGCACCGGCTGGCCGTCATAGGACAGCCACACGTCGGCAAGCGCGATCGAGGTGTCCGCAGGGGGCTGCGTGCGCGGCCCGGACAGAACCGTCGGCCGGGTGTCGAAGACCTCGTAGATGCGCTCGAGGCTGGCGGCGGCGGTCTGCCAGGTTCCGGCCAGCCCGCCCAGGCGCCGCAGCGGCTGGAAGGCCAGGGCCAGCGCAGTGAAGAAGGACATGAAGTCGCCGACGCTGCGCTCGCCCTGCATCACCTCCTTGCCGCCCAGAGCCAGCACCGCGACGAAGCCGATGCCGGTGACGATGTCGGTCAGGGCGGGAATGACGCTGCTCATGGCCGCCACCTTGACCTCGGCCCGCCGGATGCGGCCGACGATCTCGGCGAAGCGGCGGGTCTGGTCGGCCTCGGCGCGGTTCAGCCGGATCGAGGCGATGCCGTGCAGGACCTCGTCCAGCCGGGTGGCGCGGGCGCTGGCATTGCTGCGGTTCTGGCGCATCTTGCGGCGGACGTAACGCTGGACCAGTGCCGCCGGGGCGATCAGCAGCGGCGCCCCGATGACCGCCGCGAGCGTCCAGCGCGGGTCGACCGACAGCGCCACCCCGAACAGCATCAGAAGCGAGATGACATCGCGCGTCGCCCCGGTCAGCAGCGTGGCCCAGACCCCCTGCACCGCGATCGTATCGCCCTGAATACGCTCGATCAGGGCGCCCGGCGGGTTGTCGCGGAAGAACCGGCCGTCCAGCGTCAGGATATGGGCCAGAAGATCGGTCTGCATCCGGGTCGAGATCCCCAGCGAAATGCGGGTCAGCAGCGCCCGGCTGGTCACCAGCGTCACCGCCCGCAGCAGGAATACCCCGAAGATCGCGCTGCCGACCCACCAGATCGCATCCGCCTGCTTGCCGACGAAGACAAGATCGAAAAGCGGCTTCAGCATCCATGAGATCAGCGCCAGCGTCGATCCCTCGACCGTCAGCAAGAGGAAGGCCAGCAGCATCGGGCCGCGGTGGCCCCGCAGATAGTCCGACCAGAGCCGCCGAAACAGGGAGGAGGAGGGAACGATCTGGGTCACGATCTCGCTTGCGTTCATGGACGGGACGATACTGGAAGCCCAGCCATAGCCCGGCAGGTGGTTCCCGGGCAAGGCGTGCCCGGCCGGCCGCCGGCATGCGCATCGGGGGCGAGGACAGGGGGCTCGCCGCCCCCTCTTGGCCTGCGGCCAATTCACCCCGCAGGTATTTGCAAAGAGCGCGAGGCGAAAGACCGGCTTTCGGGCGGCCCGCGCCGGCCTGTCGAAGTCCTTGGCGGGGCGTTGACGGGACGTTGACGGAGCGCGTCGGGCGGCCTACCGGGTCCCATGCATCGTGAAGGAAACCCGGTCATGAGTCTTGCCACAGGCCACCCTCTTATCGCCATTCCGGGCCCCTCGCCCGTTCCCGACCGGGTGTTGCGCGCCGCCCATCGCGCCTCGCCCGACATCTACGGATACGAGCTGGCCGACCTGAACCTGCGGGTGATGGCGCAGTTGAAGCGTCTGGCGGGCAGTGCGGCGCATCTTGCGCCCTATATCGGCAATGGCCATGGCGCGTGGGAGGCCGTGGGCGCCAATCTGTTTGCGCCCGGAGACCGGGTTCTGGTGCTGATTTCGGGTCATTTCGGCCATTCCTGGGCCGGACAGATGGCGGCCATGGGGATCGCGGTCGAAACGCTGGATTTCGGTCCCGCGGCAGCCGCGCCGGAACGTCTGGCCGCCCGCCTGGCCGAGGATCGCGAGGGCCTGATCCGGGCGGTCCTGATCTGCCAGATCGACACCGCATCGGGTTGCCTCAGCGACATCCCGGCGATTCGGGCGGCAATGGCCGATCATCCTGCCCTGCTGGTCGTGGATGCCGTCGCCGCGCTTGGCTGCGTGCCGATGATGATGGACGACTGGGGCGTCGATGTGCTGATCGCGGCCAGCCAAAAGGGGTTGATGAGCCTGCCCGGCACGGCCTTCGTCTGGTTCTCGGAGCGGGCGGCCGCGCGCGGGCGGACGGCGCTGACCACGCCCTACTGGGACTGGCATCCGCGCGCCGCCGCGGATCGCGACAGCCTGTGGCGGTTCTGGGGCGGCACGCCACCGGTGCAGCAGCTTTTCGCGCTGGATGAGGCGCTGCGGATCCTGCTTGACGAAGAGGGGCTTTGTGCGGTCTGGGCGCGCCATGCGGCGCTGGCGCGGGCGGTCTGGGCTGCGGTCGATACCTGGGGGGCGGGCAATCCGGACATCCGGCTGACGGTCGCGGATCCCGCGGCGCGGGCGGCCTCGGTCACGGCGCTGTCGCTGCCCGGCGCCGATGCGCTGCGGGGCTGGGTCAGCCTGCATTGCGGCGTCACGCTGGGGATCGGGCTGGGGGCGCAGAATGCGGCCAATGCGCTGCGCATCGCCCATATGGGGCATGCCAACGCGGCGATGGTGCTGGGGGTTCTGGGGGCGATGCAGGCCGGGATGGTCGCGTTGGACATTCCCCACGGTTCCGGTGCGCTGGATGCGGCGGCAGCCGCCCTCGCCGAACCGGCCTGAAGCTGCCCGGCCCTCAACCGGGTCCGGGAAGGCGGGCCAGGGTCACGGTGCTGTCGCCATAGCGGCGCTGGTCGATCCCGACCAGCGGTGCCGGGACCAGCGGCGGGCGCGATTCCTCCCAGACGACGACCGCGCCGGGGGCGAGCCAGCCGCCCTCGAGCGCCGAGGCCATAGCGCGCTCGCCCAGGCCCTGGCCATAGGGCGGGTCGAGAAAGACCAGATCATAGGCGCCACCCCGACAGGGCCCGAGGCGGGTGGCGTCGCGGCGCCAGATATCGGTCACGCCACCGGCGCGTGCGCGTTCGACATTGCTGCGGATCAGGGCCCGCGCGGCCACCCCGTCATCGACGAAAGCCACCCGGGCCGCACCGCGCGACAGCGCCTCGAGCCCGAGGGCGCCGGTGCCGGCAAAGAGGTCGAGGACGCGGGCACCGGCGACCGGGTTGCCGTGGCTGCCATTGATGAGCAGGTTGAAGATCGCCTCGCGCACCCGGTCGGTGGTCGGGCGCAGATGGGCCGCCGCATCGCCGGCACCGACTTCGGCCAGTTTCAGACCGCGCAACGTGCCGCCGACGATCCTCATGCGCGGGGGAACCGGTCGTGCGGGGCTGTCTGCCCCGCGTCCCGCGGGCATCGGTGCCGTCCCGAGGGCATTTCCGCACACGAGGGCATTTCCGCACAAGAGACGCTCACAGCAGGCTCTTCAGTTCCGTCGCGCCGGCCAGCGTCTCGGGGTCGGGCGAGCGGCCCGATTCGATCAGCCGCTTGCCGATCATGTAGGCGCGGGCGTCGTTCAGCGCATCGACGGCGATCAGCCGGTCCATCCGGTAATACCAGACCGAGCCGCCGTGCCGGCCGTCGCCGGGCCGGGTGACGATCCGGTCATGGCCGGTGCCCAGCCCGGCGATCTGCAGCTTCGCGTCGAACTGGTCGGACCAGAACCACGGCTTCGGCGCATAGGCTCGGTCGGCGCCGAGGATATTCTCGGCCACCAGTTCGGCCATGTCGATGGCGCCGCCGACGCTTTCCAGGCGGATACGCGCGCCCTGCCAAGGAAAGCTGGCGCAGTCGCCCGCGGCCCAGATCGCCGGATCGGATGTACGCCCCCGGTCGTCGGTGGCGATGCCGTTGTCGATGGCAAGCCCGGCCGCCTCGGCCAGCGCACTGTCCGGGCTGACGCCGATACCGGTCACGATCAGGTCGGCGGGCAGTTCGGTCCCGTCCGCCAGCCGGATCCCGGTCGCGTGGTCATCGCCGATGATCCGCTCGATGCTGACGGCTTCGAGGATCGTCACGCCATGGTCCCGGTGCAAGGCCCGGATCATGTCGGCGGTTTCCGGTGCGGCAACGCGGCCGAGGATGCGCGGCGCGGCCTCGATCAGCGTGACCTCAAGCCCCAGCTTGCGGGCGACGGCAGCGGCCTCAAGCCCGATATAGCCGCCGCCAATGACGATCAGGCGGCGGTCCGGCCGCATGTCGGGGGCGATGGCATCGACATCGGCCAGGCTGCGGATGACATGAACGCCGGGCAGGTGCCCGCCCATCGCGGCCGGCAGGCGGCGGGCGCGCGCCCCAAGCGTCAGGGCGAGGGCGTCATAGGGCAGGCTGCCGCGATCGGTCGTGATCAGGCGGGCGGCGGTATCAATGGCGGTGGCGGTTTCACCCAGCCGCAACTCGACCCCCTGTTCCTGCCACCACTCGGCCGAGCGCAGCAGCAGCCGGTCCAGCCCCATCTCGCCCAGGAGATAGGCCTTGGACAGCGGCGGGCGCTGATAGGGAGCGACGGGTTCGGCGCCGATCACCGTCAGCGGCCCGTCATGGCCCTTGGCGCACAGCCGCGCGGCCATCGAGGCCGCCGCCTGCCCCGCCCCAAGGATCACGATCCGCATTCCCGCCCCGCCTGTCATCTGGCCTGTTTCAGGGCGGCAGCCTATAGTCCCCGCGAATCCGTTGCAATTCATGGAGACGCGCGATGAGTATCCAAGCAGGAGACAGCTTTCCCGGTGGCAAACTGCTGCGGGTGGGCGAAAGCGGCCCCGAGGCGGTCGACACCGCCGAACTGGCACAGGGCCGCGTGGCGATTTTCGGGCTGCCGGGCGCCTTTACCGGCACCTGCACCAATGCCCATATGCCCAGCTTCATCCGCACTGCGGACAAGTTCCGTGACAAGGGCATCAGCCGGATCGTCTGCCTGACCGTGAACGATCCCTTCGTCTGCGACGCCTGGGCCAAGCAGACCGGCGCCCCGGATGCCGGCATCGAGGTGCTGGCCGATGCAGATGGCGGCGTCACCAGGGCGATGGGGCTTGATTTCGACGCGGCCCCCGCCGGCCTGTTCGGACGCTGCAAGCGTTTTGCCGCGCTGCTGAAGGATGGCAAGGTCGAGGTCATCCAGGTCGAGGAATCGCCCGGCATGTGCAGCGTCAGCGCGGGCGAAGCCCTGCTGGAGAAAGCCTGACAACCCGGCGCGGGGCGGTGTCCGGCCACCCCGCGCCCTTTCCTAGAGCCGCTGGCAGATCGCGGCGATCACCTCGCGCAGCCAGCGATGGGCGCGGTCGTTGCGATAGCGCGGATGCCAGCCCAGAAAGACCGACAGCGGCGCCATCTGGACCGGCAGCGGCGCGTCGGTCAGACCCGCACCGTCGAAATCCATCAGGATGCGCGGCACCACGCCGATCAGGTCCGAGGCGCGGATCAGTGCCGGCGCCATCGCATAGCTGCTGACCGAGGCCGTCACATGGCGGCGCATGTCATGCTGTTGCAGCACCCGGTCCACCGGCCCCTGCAGGCTGGCCTCGACCGGGCTGACATGCAGATGCGGCAGCGCGCAGAACTGGGCCAGCGTGATCCCCTCCGCCAGCAGCGGATGGTCCTGCCGCCAGATCACGCGATATTCGGTTTCGATCAGCTTCACGCTCTGAAAGCCTTGGGGCAGCAGCATCGCCGTGGTCACCGCCAGATCGACGCGCCCCTCGGCGCCGTCCTGCTCCAGCCGGGCGGGATCCAGCGCGCCGGCAGTCAGGCGCAGCCCCGGCGCCTCGTCGCGGAAACGCTGCAGGAGCGGCGGCAGGATCGTCGCCAGCGCCAGATCGGCGGCGACGAGATGAAAGCGGCGGTCGCTGGTGGCGGGGTCGAAACCGGTCTCGGACAGGACCAGATCCGAGATGTCCTGCAGCAGCATATGCAGCGGCGCCTGGATTTCCTGCGCGCGTGGCGTCGGCACCATGCCATGGGCGTTGCCGACCAGCAATTCGTCGCCCGTCAGGTCGCGCAGGCGCGCCAGCTGCGCCGACAGGGCCGGCTGGCTGATGCCGAGGCGACGGGCTGCGGCGGTCACGCTGCGCTCCGCCAGAAGCGCGTCCAGCGAGACCAGCAGGCCCAGATCCGACCGGCGTAAATCCATTTTTGTTATCCTAATTATATCTACAATCTATTTTTATTATTCATCGGGGAGCCCTATCTGTCCAGTCAGAGAGACAACCCAGCCCCGAGGAGTTTCAAGATGAGCTTCAAGATCGCCACCGCCGCCCTGCTGACCGCCCTTGCCGCCGCCCCCGCGACCGCCATGGCCGACAGCATCACCCTGACCGTTCCGGCCACCGGCGCCAGCCTGCACAGCGAAAGCGTCGACATGAACGTCTATTTCACCGACGCCGCCGGCAGCGCCTATGAGGTCGTGGCCACCTATGTCAGCGACAGCGCCCCCGACCAGCCGCAGCGGCTGATCATGGCGCTTGAGGACGGCGACGATGTCAGCTTCGCCCTGCCCGCCCATCCCGAGACGCTGTATAACTTCCAGCGCAAGGGCGGCATCCTGACCGTGACCAGCACCGGCGGCGATGCTGCCACCAGCTGAGCCGCAACAGATCACACCCAAACGGCCCGCCGCCTGCCCCGGCGGGCCTTCTGATGTCAGCCCTGTTTCCTGAACGGCGTCCAATGGGCCAGCGCGTCGATTTCCTGACCCATGGCGCGACGCTCCTGATCGAGATAATCGGCCAGCGCCCGCAGGAACCCCTCGTCGCTGACCCAGTGCAGCGAATGGATCGGCACCGGCTCATAGCCGCGGGCCAGCTTGTGTTCGCCCTGCGCCCCGGCCTCGACCCGCGCCAGCCCGTGCGCGATGGCATGGTCGATGGCCTGATGATAGCAAAGCTCGAAATGCAGAAAGGCATGGTCCTCGACGCAACCCCAGTAGCGGCCATAGAGCGCATCCGGCCCGATGAAGTTCAGCGCCCCGGCGATGGGCTGGTCGTCGCGCAGGGCCAGCACCAGCAGGATATCGTCGCGCATGGTCTGGTGGATGCGATCGAAGAAGGCACGGGTCAGGTAGGGCCGGCCCCATTTTCGCCCGCCGGTATCCTGATAGAAGGCCCAGAAGGCATCCCAGTGCCGGGGTCGCAGGTCGTCTCCGCGCAGATGCCGGATCGTGCCGCCGAAGCCCTGCGCCCGCGCCCGTTCCTTGCGGATCGCCTTGCGCTTGCGCGAACTGAGCGCGGCCAGGAAATCGTCGAAATGGGCATAGCCGCGATTGAGCCAGTGGAATTGCTGGGTCACGCGGGGCAGAAAGCCCGCCTCTTCGCCCAGCCGCGCCTCGTCCTCGGTGCAGAAGGTCACATGCGCGCCCGAGGCCCCGCCGCGCTGAGCCACCTGCGTCATCCCCGCCAGCAGCGCCTGCCGCACCGCCGGCTCGGCCGCCAGCAGCCGCGCGCCGCTGGCCGGGGTGAAGGGCACCGCGCCCTGCAGCTTGGGGTAATAGCGCCCGCCTGCCCGCATATAGGCCTCGGCCCAGGCGTGATCGAATATATATTCGCCCTGACTGTGCGATTTCGCGTAAAGCGGCGCGGCCCCGACGATCCTCCCGTCCCGCTCGACCGTCAGGTGCAGCGGCTGCCAGCCGGTCCCCGGCCCGACCGAGCCCGAGGCCTCCAGCGCATGCAGAAAGCGATGCGTGGTGAAGGGGTTGCCGTCGCCCAGACCGTCCCATGTCGCGGGCGCGATCTCGGCTATGGCGGAATGCGTGGTCAGGGTCAGGGCGGCGGTCATGCGGGCAGACTAGGGGCTTGCCCCGGCTTTGTCAGCGTCCGGGCGATCACAAGGCACGGCGAGGGCCAGCGCGCCTATCGCGGCGCCGCATAGCCCTCGAAGGTGATGTTGTCGGCCAGACGGCGCGCCTCGGCCTCCTCGGCCGGGCTGCGCACGGTCCAGCACAGCACCGGCACCCCGCGCGACTTCAGCGCAACGACGCGCGGATTGGCCAGGTCGTTCCTGTCATGCGAGATGAAACAGGCGCCCGAAGCCTCGAAATCGCCGATTCCGGCCAGATCCCGGCGGGTGTCCTTGTCCAGCGCCGGCCAGTCCTCGGCCGGAAAGCCGCAGGAGGTGATCCCGGCCGGGATCCGGGGCATGGCGGCGTGAAACGCCTTCACCACATGCGGGTTGAAAGACATGACGGCCACCGGCCCGTCATAGGATTTCAACTGATCCGCGACATGGTCGTGCAGGTCGCCGATATTCGTGCCCAGACGGCCGTCCTGATCCTTGATCTCGATCAGCAGCGGCACCCGCCCGGCGACCAGCCGCAGCATCTCGGCCAGGGTCGGGATCGCCTGATCCGTGTCCAGAAGCCGCATCCCGGCCAGATCCCCGGCCTCGATATCGGCGATATAGCCCTCATCGCCGGCCAGCCGGGCCAGATCGTAGTCGTGAAACACCATCGGCACACAGCCGGCGGCGGGCTGGATGTCCATCTCGATCCCGTAGCCGGCGGCAATGGCGGCCTCGGCGGCGGCCAGGCTGTTTTCGGGCACGCCCGGCCCGTGCAGCCCGCGATGGGCGAAGGGGATGCGCAGAAATTCCAGCGGCAGGGTTGCCATCACTTCACCTCGAAGACCGCCTCGATCTCGACCGCGACGCCCAGCGGCAGCGCCGGCGCCGAGACGGCGGCGCGGGCATGGCGGCCGGCCTCGCCGAAGACCTCGACCATCAGGTCCGAGCAGCCGTTGATGACCTTGGGCTGATCGGTGAAATCCCCGGTCGAATTGACGAAGCCGGTCAGTTTCACGACGCGGGCGACGCGGTCCAGGTCACCGATGGCCGATTTCAGCTGCGCGATCAGCGCCAGCCCGCAGCGGCGGGCGGCGGCGGCGCCGTCCTCGACCGACATGCCGTCGCCCAGCCTGCCCTTGATCAGCCCGTTCGCATCGGCGCTGATCTGGCCCGAGATGAAGACCAGATTGCCGCTTTGCACGAAGGGCACGTAATTGGCCGCGGGCGCGGGCGCGTCCGGCAGGGTGATGCCTTTTTCGGCAAGGGTCGCTTCGATGCTCATGGCTGTCCTCGTCTGACTGCAATGCGGATTCGGGCCGCAGCCTAACGCGGGCAGGGTCAGGCGACCAGAGCCTCGGCGCGGTTCAGATCGACGCTGACCAGCTGGCTGACCCCCTGTTCGACCATGGTGACGCCGAAAAGCCGGTCCATCCGCGCCATCGTCACCGCGTGATGGGTGATGACCAGAAAGCGGGTCTCGGTGCGGTTGGTCATCTCGTCCAGCAGGTCGCAGAAGCGCGAGACATTGGCATCGTCCAGCGGCGCATCCACCTCGTCCAGCACGCAGATCGGGGCGGGGTTGGCAAGGAACACGGCAAAGATCAGCGCCAGCGCCGTCAGCGTCTGTTCGCCGCCCGACAGCAGGCTGAGGGTGGACAGTTTCTTGCCCGGCGGCTGGCACATGATTTCGAGGCCGGCTTCCAGCGGGTCGTCGGATTCTACCAGCACCAGCCGCGCCTCGCCGCCACCGAAGAGGGTGGTGAACAGCGTGGTGAAATTGGCGTTCACCGTGTCGAAGGCGGCCAGCAGGCGTTCGCGCCCCTCGCGGTTCAGGCTGCCGATACCGGCGCGCAGCTTGCGGATCGCCTCTTCCAGATCGGTCTTCTCGCCGGCCAGACGGTCGCGCTCTTCCTCCAGTTCGCGCTTGTCCTCGTCGGCGCGCAGGTTCACCGCGCCCAAGCCGTCGCGCTGCGTGCGCAGTCGGGCTATCTTGTCCTCCAGCACGGCGACCGGCGTGTCGGCATCGGCCTCGTCCAGCGTCTCGCGCAGGGCCTGCGGCGTGTCCTCGGTTTCCTCGAGGATGCGGCTGTGGGCGGCCACCTCGCTGTCGCGGGCAGCCTCGGCGCGGGCCTCGCGGGCGGCGCGGGTTTCGCGCGCCTCGGACGCCGCACGTTCGGCGTCACGCTCGGCATGGGCGGCGGCGCGGGCCGCGTCATCGGCCGCGCTCAGCGCTTCGCGGGCACGAGCCGCACGGGTCTGTGCCTGGTCCTCGCGCCCGGTCAGGCTGTCGCGTTTCTCGGCCAGAAGGGCGGGCTGGGCTTCGGCCTGCTCCAGCTCATCCGCCGCCGCCTCGCGCCGCGCAGCCAGTTCGGCGGCGCGCGTGCCGGCCTGTTGAAGGCGCAGCTTCCAGCCCGAGTCCTCTCTGGCGATTTCCTGCAACCGCTTGATCCGGGCATTGCCCTCGCGGCGCAATTCGTCCAGCGCGGCGCGGCGGGTCATGGTGGCGATGCGCGCGGCCTCGACGCCGGTGCGGGCATTTTCGACCGCCTGGGCGGCATCGGCGCGGTCGGGCAGATCCGCCAGCGCCCGTTCCGCCTGGGTCAGCCGCCCCCGCGCATCTGCGGCATCCGCCCGGTGCCGCGTCACCTCGCTCCGCGCCGAATCGACGCGGCTGTTGGCCATGGCCAGATCCGATTCGGCCCGGGTCGCCGCGCGCGCGGCATCCGACAGCAGCCGTTCGGCCTCGCGCCGCGCATCGCGGGCGGATTTCTCCATCGCCGCCACATCGGCCAGCCGCGCCTTGGCCTCATCATGCGCCTCGGCGGCGGTGGCGGCGCGGGCCTGCGCCTCTTCGGCCTGCCCGGTGATCTCCTGAAGCTGGTTCACCTTCTGCAGATGCAGCGCGGCCGAGGAGGAAGCCTCGCCCGCCAGGACCCGCATCCCGTCCCAGCGGAACAGATCGCCCTCGGGCGTGACCAACCGCTGACCGGGGGCCAGCCCCGCCTGCAGGGCCGCCCCGGCCCCGGCATCCGCCACCAGCCCGACCTGCGACAGCCGCCGGGCCAGCGCCTCGGGGCCGGTCACATGATCTGCCAGGGGCGCGGCACCCGCCGGCAGGGGCTGGGGCGCGTCCCAGAAGGGCAGGACATGCCAGCCCGATTCGCCATCCTCGGCCAACCCGGCACGCAGGTCGTCGCCAAGCGCCGCGCCGAAGGCGATCTCGTGGCCCTTCCCGACCTGCACCCGGTCGAGGATCGCGCGGCCGTCCGACTGGCCGCGCTCGACCAGCCGCCGCAGCGCCGCCATCTCGGCGGCCAGCGCGCCCGATTCGCCCTCGGCCTCGGATCGCGCGGCCCGCGCCGCGGCCTCGGCGGTCTCGGCCTCGGCGCGGGCAAGCTCAACCCCGGCCAGCGCCTCCTCGGCGGCCTCGGCGCGGTCGCGGGCGGCTTCCTGCGCCGCTTCGGCCGCGCGCAGGGCGGCCTCGGCCTCGGTGCCGGCCCCGGCGGCGCGGGTGGCGTTTTCATCGGCCTCGGCCGCCGATTTCTCGGCGCGCTCCAGCATTGCCCGCAGATCGGATACCAGCCGCTCGGCCGATTGATGCCGCGCCGCCAACCGCGCCGATTCGTCAGTCAGTTCGGCCAGCCGCGCCTCGACCTCGCGCAGCGCCTCGGCGGCCTCGTCAGCGGTACCCGCCGCCGTATCCAGCCGCGCGTCATGGCCCTGCCCGGATTTCTCCAGTTCGGTCCTTTCCCAGTCCAGCCGCTCGACCACCTCGCCCGCATCGCGGTTCAGCGCCTCTTCGCGCTCGATGTCGCGGTCAAGCTGGGCGATGCGCGCGGCCAGTGCGCGGACCTGTTCGGCCGCCCGCGCCTCGGCCTCGTCCAGCGCCTCGCGCTCGACGACCAGCCGCGACAGGATCGCGGCCGCCACCTGTTCCTCTTCGCGCAGGGCCGGCAAGGCCTCATCCGCCGCCTCGCGCCGAGCGCTGGCCTGCCGCGAAGCCGCCTCGGCCTCGCCCGCCGCCTTCAGCGCCGCCGCCAGCGCCTCGACCGCCGCCAGCCGTGCCGCTTCCGCCTCGGACCAGCGGCGATAGAGCAGCAGCCCCTCGGCCAGCCGCAGGGCCGCACCGATCTCGCGGTATCTCGCCGCCGCCCGCGCCTGGCGGGCAAGGCTGGCCGCCTGTGCCGACAGCTGGTCCAGCGTGTCATCGACGCGGGTCAGGTTGGTCTCGGCCCCGTTCAGCTTCAACTCGGCCTCGTGCCGGCGCTGATAGAGACCGCTGATCCCCGCCGCCTCCTCCAGGATCCGGCGGCGGTTCTTGGGCTTGGCGTTGATCAGTTCCGAAATCTGCCCCTGCCGGACCAGCGCCGGCGAATGCGCCCCGGTCGAGGCATCCGCAAACAGCATCTGCACGTCGCGTGCCCGCACATCCTTGCCGCCGATCCGGTAGGCGCTGCCCGCGTCGCGGGTGATCCGGCGCACGATGTCGAAACTGTCGTCATCGTTGAAGCCTGCGGGTGCCAGCCGGTCGCGGTTGTCGATGGTCAGCGTGACCTCGGCATGGCCACGGGCCGAGCGGCGCGAGGTGCCGGCGAAGATCACGTCCTCCATCCCCTCGCCACGCATGGCGGTGGGGCGGTTCTCGCCCATCACCCAGCGCAGCGCCTCCAGAAGGTTCGACTTGCCGCAGCCATTCGGGCCGACCACGCCGGTCAGCCCCTCGCGGATCACAAGATCGGTGGGGTCCACGAAACTTTTGAAGCCGTTGAGGCGAAGGCGGTCGAATCGCACGGGGGCGCACTCCGTCGGATACTGCTCGTTTTGGTGATTGTTCCTGCCCGACCGCTACGTGTCAACCAAATCCCAACATATGGGCGAAATGGTGGAAGGTATCCACAAGATGAGGGCTGCCTTTCATAAACACATTCCAATATTGAAATGTGAATGCCGCCCCATTACATTCCAATTTCAGAATTAATCATGGAGGCCGATATGCCTGATCCACGCAATTCCGCTTGGTCGCCGCTCTACTATCTTGCCTCGGTCGGGGCAGGCGGGCTGACCGTCACCTTCTTCATGTGGCTGTATTTCTGGGTGCCGCATCCCGGCAGCCCGGTGCCGCTGTTCAATCATGTCGTGGCGGCCTTTGCCGCCGGGCAGCCCCTCAGCCGCGCGATGATCGCACTGGCAGCGGCGGGGATCGCCGTCTTCGCCTGGATGAACCTGTCGCTGCTGGTCTGGAACCTGCGCGCCCATCGCGCCTTTCACGGCAGCGAGGCCGAGGCGCAGCTGAAACGGTCGAACGGCCAGACGCAGCTGATGGCCCTGCCGCTGGCCATCGCCATGTCGATCAATGTGGGCTTCATCCTCGGCATGATCTTCGTGCCCGGCCTGTGGTCGGTCGTCGAATACCTGTTCCCCGCCGCGCTGCTGGCCTTTCTTCTGACCGGCGCCCTGGCATTGCGGCAACTGGGCGCATTTCTTGGCCGGGTGCTGACCGAAGGCGGCTTCGACTTCGGCGCCAACGGCTCTTTCGCGCAGATGCTGCCGGCCTTCGCACTGGCCATGGTCGGGGTCGGGCTGTCCGCCTCGGCGGCCATGTCCACGACGGTCGCGACGGCGGGGGTGGCCGTGGTGCTGTCCAGCTTCTTCTTCATGGCTTCGGCCATCGTCGCGGCAGTGTCGATGATACTCGGCGTCTGGTCCATGTTCCGGCATGGCGCAGCCCGCGAGGCGCTGCCGACGGTCATGGTGGTCATTCCGCTGCTGACCGTGCTGGGCATCCTGCTGCTGCGCCAGAACCACGGGCTGCACGCGCATTTCGGCGGCCATTCCGACCCGGCCGCGATACTGATCCTGCTGACCCGCATCTTCTCGGTCCAGATCCTGTTCGGGCTGCTGGGCGTGGCGCTGCTCAGGCGCAGCGGATATGCCGCCGAGTTCCTGCATGGCGAGCGACGCTCGGCCGGGGCCTATGCGCTGGTCTGCCCCGGCGTCGCGCTGATGGTGATGGGCATGTTCTGGGTGAACAAGGGGCTGGTCGGCGCGGGCATCATCGCCAGCCATGGCGCGGCCTACTGGACGCTCAGCGCAGCCCTCATCGCGGTGCAGGCGGCAAGCATCGCGCTGGTGCTGTACCTGAACCGCCGTCACTTCCGCACGTCCGCTCTGGCGCAACCCGCATGAAGCGGCTAGCGTCCCGGTCATGATCGGAACGCTGGCCATCATTCTGGGTTTCCAACTGGTAGGCGAGGTCGCGTCACGCGCCCTCGCCCTGCCCCTGCCCGGCCCCGTGGTCGGGCTGATCCTGCTGGTCGGCAGCTGCCTCTTGCGCCCGGCGCTGGCCGACCGGATCCGCCCGGCCACCATGGGCCTGCTGCAGCATCTGTCGCTGTTCTTCGTGCCGGCCGGTGTCGGCATCGTCGCGCATTGGGAATTGCTGCGCACGCATGGCATGGGGCTGGCGCTGGCGGTGATGGGCTCAACCGTTCTGGCGATCGCGGCCGGGGCGCTGGCCTTCACGCTGGTTGCGCGCTGGACCGGGTCAGAGGACCCTTCGGCCCTGAAGGACACGTCCGATGAATGACGCGCTGCTGATCTGGTCCTACCTGTCCGAGGGGCCGCTGTTGTGGCTGACGGCGACGCTGGTCGCCTATGTGATCGGCGATGCGGCGTTTCGTGCCGCGGACCGGCAAAGCTGGGCCAATCCGGTGCTGATCGCGGTCATTGTTCTGGCGCTGCTGCTGTGGCTCACGGGCACCGATTACATGACCTATTTCGAGGGCGCGCAATTCGTCCACTTCATGCTGGGGCCGGCAACCGTGGCACTGGCGATGCCGCTTTATGACAATCTGCCACGGGTCAAGAAGGCCGCATGGCCGATGCTGGCGGGGCTGCTTGCGGGATCGGGCGTGGCGGTCCTGTCGGCGCTGGCCATCGCCAAGGCCTTCGGGATCGAGGGGGCGGCGCTGGCCTCGCTGGCACCGAAATCGACGACGGCGCCGGTCGCCATCGGCATTGCCGAGCGAATCGGAGGCCAGCCCACGCTGACCGCCGCGCTGGTGCTGGTGACCGGCATCTTCGGCGCGATCATCGTCACGCCGCTGCTGAACATGCTGCGGATCAGGGACTGGCGCGCGCGCGGTTTCTCGGTCGGCGTGGCGGCGCATGGCATCGGCACCGCCCGCGCCTTCCAGGTGAATGAAACGGCGGGCGCCTTCTCGGGCATCGGCATGGGGCTGAACGCGGTGCTGACGGCGATCATCGCGCCGCTTGCACTGCGGCTGTTCGGCGGCTGAGCCGGGACGGCAGGTTTCACCGGCCACCCGCCCCGAATCAGGCCAATGGCGTCGCCGGGACCTGCGCCTCGCAGCCCCAGCCGGCATCCTGCATTTCGCGCAACCGGCTGGCCGTACGCTCGAACTCGAAGCTGCCCTCGCCCTCGTTATACAACTGTTCGGGCTGATCGGCGGCGCTGGCGATCAGGCGCACACGAGCCTCGTAGAGCGCGTCGATCAGGGTGACAAAGCGCTTGGCCTCGTTGTAGTTCGAGATCGAAAGCCGCGGGACCCCGTCCAGCATCAGCACCCGCACCCGCTGCGCCAGCGCCAGATAATCCGCCGGCCCCAGCGGCAAGCCGCACAGATCCCAGAACCCCGAACGCGCGACCCCCGCCGCGAAGGCCGGCAGCCTGACCTGGCGCCCCTTGACCTCGAAACTATCCGGGGTGGGGGGCGCGCCGCCGGTCAGATCGGCCCAGATCGCATCCATTGCCGTATGGGCCTCGGCATCGGCCGGGCAGAACCAGACCTGGCTGCCAAGGCTGCGGCCCTGACGGTGATCGGTGTCGCTGTCGAGACAGACCACCTCCATCCGTTCGCGGATCAGACCGATGAAGGGCAGGAACAACTGCCGGTTCAGCCCGTGCTTGTACAGATCCTCGGGCACCCGGTTCGAGGTGGTGACGACCACCACCCCCTGCTCGAACAGGACCTGGAACAGCCGCCCGACGATCATCGCATCGGCGATATCGGTGATCTGCATCTCGTCGAAACACAAAAGCCGGACCTGACGCGCGACCTCCAGCGCGACCGGCCGGACGGCATCCTGATCGCCCCGCTTGCGCGCGGCCTCAAGCCCCGCCTGAATCTCCTGCATGAAGGCGTGGAAATGCACCCGGCGGCTGGCCACCGGCGCAATCTCGGCCATCAGATCCATCAGCATCGACTTGCCGCGACCGACCCCGCCCCAGAGGTAAAGCCCCTTCACAGCCGGCCCCGACGCCACCGGGGCCGGATTGCCGACCCCGAGAAAGGCCCGCCAGGCCGAGCGCGGCCGCTCTGGCGGCGCGGCCGGCGCGCCGGCAAGGTCGGCCAGCACCCGGTCCAGATGCGGCAGGACCGACTGCTGCGCCGAATCGGGTCTTATCCGCCCGTCCGCCACCCGCTGCCGGTAGAGTTCGCTGACCTTGCTCATGCGTCGCACCTGCCACACAGTCGCCGCCTCCCGCAAGGGGCCGTGATCGCGGCTTGACCGGCCCGACGCCGCCATGCCACCCCTGCGGCCACCATCAGACCGGAGGCCAGATGCCCGATACCGCCCGCCCCGACCTCATCTCCGGACTGCCGGTGCTGTTCGTCATGGCCGCCGAGGCCGAATACGGCCCGGCGCTGCGGGTCCGCATTTCGCCCCTGATCACCGGGATCGGGCCGGTCGAGGCCGCGGTGCAACTGACCGCCGCCCTTTCGCGACAGGCGGAACGGCCGCGACTGATCGTCTCGCTGGGCTCGGCCGGTTCGTGCCGGCTGGCACAGGCCGAGGTTTATCAGGTCAGCGCCGTGGCCTATCGCGACATGGACGCCTCGGCCCTCGGTTTCGAGCGCGGGCGGACGCCCTTGCTGGATCTGCCCGCGCGGATCCAGATGCCGCATCGCCTTCCCGGCCTGCCCGAAGCCACGCTTTCGACCGGTGCGAATGTCGTCAGCGGCACAGCCTATGGCCAGATCGCCGAGGACATGGTGGATATGGAAACCTATTCCCATCTGCGCGCGGCCCAGCATTTCGGCATTCCGCTGATCGGGCTGCGCGGCATCTCGGACGGCGCCGAGGAATTGCGCGGGCTGTCGGACTGGACCGACTATCTGCATGTGATCGACGAAAAGCTGGCGGCCGCGGTCGATGCGCTGGCCGCGGCACTGGAGACAGGCCAGCTGTCGCCCTAGACCGGGCTGCTTGTCCTTGCCCGCCCCAACGCCTAAACCCGTGGCCGGGGACATTCAGGGACAGGCAGACATGGCACGCGGCAGAACGATCCTCGAAGACCGACCCGGCAGCAAGAAAGTCGGCGCGCTGCGGGCACTGTGGCCCTTTGTGCGCCCCTATCGCGGGCAGGTCGTGCTGGCGCTGGTCGCGCTGGTCCTCACCTCGGGCATCAGCCTGGTCCTGCCCTTGGCCGTGCGCCGCGTGGTGGACAATTTCGACGATGGCGCCGGCCTTCTGGACGAGTATTTCGGCGCCGCGCTGGCCATCGTGGCGCTGCTGGCGATCGGCACCGCCGCGCGCTATTACTTCGTCACCCGGCTGGGCGAGCGGGTCGTGGCCGATATCCGCAAGGCCGTCTTTGCCCGGGTCATCACGCTCAGCCCCGGCTTTTTCGAGCGGGTGATGACCGGCGAGATCCTGTCGCGCATCACCACCGACACCACCCTGATCCAGTCGGTCATCGGCTCGTCCCTCTCCATCGCGCTGCGCAACATGCTGATCCTTGCCGGCGGGATGGTGATGCTGGCCTATACCTCGCTGAAGCTGATGGGCCTCGTTCTGCTGATCGTGCCGGTGATCCTGGTGCCGATCATCGGGCTGGGCCGGCGTCTGCGGGCGCTGTCACGCGCCAATCAGGACTGGATCGCGGCCTCGTCGGGGGCGGCCTCGGAAAGCCTTCTGTCGGCGCAGACCGTGCAGGCCTATACGCATGAGGCGCGCAGCATCGGCCGGTTCGACGAGGTGACCGAACAGTCCTACGGTGTCGCCCTGACCCGCATCGGCACCCGGGCCCTGATGACCGCCATCGTCATCTTCCTGATCTTCGCCGGCGTCCTCGGGGTGCTGTGGATGGGCGCCCGCGATGTCAGCGGAGGTCTGATGACGGCGGGCCAGCTGGTGCAGTTCGTCATCTACGCGATCCTTGTGGCCGGCTCGACCGGGGCACTGTCCGAGATCTGGGGCGAGTTGCAGCGCGCTGCCGGCGCGACCGAGCGTCTGGCCGAACTGCTGACCGCGCAGGATTCGCTGGCCGACCCGGCGCAACCCAAGGCTCTGCCGCGCCCGGTGCAGGGCGGGATCGCGCTGGAAGGGGTCAGCTTCCACTATCCCACCCGGCCCGATGTCTCGGCGCTGGAGGGCGTGAACCTGACCATCCTGCCCGGCGAGACGGTGGCGCTGGTCGGCCCCTCGGGGGCGGGCAAGACCACGGTGATCCAGCTGATCCAGCGGTTCTGGGATCCGGCCGCTGGCCGGGTGACGCTGGACGGGATCGACCTGCGCGACATGCGCCGTGACGATTTCCGCCGTGCCATGGCGCTGGTGCCGCAGGATCCGGTGATCTTCGCCGCATCGGCCCGCGAGAATATCGGCCTTGGCCGTCCGGATGCCAGTGCCGCCGAAATCGAGGCCGCCGCCCGCGCCGCACATGCCCACGACTTCATCGCGGCACTTCCGCAAGGCTATGACACGCCGCTGGGCGAGCGCGGGGTGATGCTGTCGGGCGGCCAGCGCCAGCGCATCGCCATCGCCCGCGCGATCCTGCGCGATGCGCCGGTGCTGCTGCTGGACGAGGCCACCAGTGCGCTGGACGCCGAATCCGAGGCACTGGTGCAGGCGGCGGTGAACCGGCTCTCGGAGGGTCGCACGACGCTGGTCGTCGCCCACCGGCTGGCGACGGTGAAGAAGGCCGACCGGATCGTGGTCTTCGATCACGGGCGGGTGGTGGCGCAGGGCAGCCATGACGCGCTGGTGGCCGAGGGCGGGCTCTATGCACGGCTGGCGCGGATGCAGTTCACCCATGGCACCGCCACCGCGCCGGACCGGGCGGCCGCTGCCGCCGTCTGACGACCTATCGCGCTATCTCGGCGCGGCGTAGATCGCGGTCCAGAACCGCGTCCGGCCATCCGCACCGACGGCCTGCCCGATGCCGTAATCGCGGACCTGCGGGATCATGATATTGTCCAGATGCCCCTGCGAGCGGTTCCATTCGCCCAGCACCCGCGGCAGGTCGTAGGGACCGGCGGCGATGTTCTCGGCCGTCAGCCTTGTCGCATAGCCGCGCGCCTTCACCCGCGGGCCGGGTCCGGTGCTACTGCTGCCGCGATGGGTCATCAGCCCGCGCGTGGCCATGTCGCAGGCATGACTCGCGGCGACCTCGGCCAGCAGCATGTTGGCCCGCACCGGCGGCAAGCCAGCCTGGCCGCGCGCCGCATTGGTCGCCTGGGCACCCTCGGCATTCTCTGCGGGCGTGGTCCTGACGCAGGCCGCCTTGCCAGGCGCCGCCGCCTGCACCGCGTGCGGATCCGGCTTCCCCCGCGACGTTCCGGTCGCCGTGCCGCAGCCAGCCAGCACCGCACCGCACAACACGAGCGTCAGAAGGGAAGTCAGAGATGTCATCGGGCTGTTCCGTCTTGGTTTCGGCAGGCAACCTAGGATCTCGGGCCCGAGGACACAATCTCAGGTTGCCAAGCAGTTTAACCATCGGCGCATCCTCGCCGTCTTCCGGGGCTTGACCGCGTGACATTGTTCTGCCCCCCTGTTGCCAATGTTGACCCCAAGAGGAAAAGCGACATGGCAATCTGGGATTTCGTCAAGGACGCCGGCAAGTCGGTCTTCGGCAAGGCCGAGGCGGCGACACCAGCCAAACCCGCCCCCGAAAAGCCGGACGCGGCCGCCGAGGACAGCCGCCGCAAGGTCGCGGCGCTGAAGGCGGAACTGCGCGCCCTGAACCTTGACGCGGATGACGTGCATCTGACGCTGAAGGGCGATCTGGTGAAGATCGAATCGCGCGGCGCCGACCGCGAGACGATGGAAAAGCTGATCCTCGCCGTCGGCAATATCGACGGCATCGCCAAGGTCGAGGCTGACCTGCCCGAGGAACCCGCAGCGGCCGCCAGGCCTCCGGTCTTTCATACCGTGCAGAAGGGCGATACCCTTTCGGCCATCGCAAAGAAATATCTGGGAAGCGCGAACAGGTACCCCGCGGTTTTCGAGGCCAACCGCCCGATGCTGAGCGATCCCGACAAGATCTATCCCGGGCAGGTGCTGCGCATCCCTGACCAAACGTAACGCGCGGAAATGACGCGGCGTTTCATCCGCGGGGCATGAGTTCCGACTTGCCCCGAACGTCAACTTGGTCCCATTCTGCGCGAATGGAGGAAGGGACCGGAGCGCCGGTCCGTTGGGGGGAAGGCATGAGCCGTTTCAGCAATTATGACGACCGCAACCGCGTCGAGAACGAAGGCCCCTATGAGGGGCGCGATCTGCCGCGAACGCTCTATGGCTTTCTCAGCAGCACGGCCGAGCGATTCCCCGAGCGTCCCGCCATCAGCTTTCAACTGCTCTCGGGGGCCAGCGATCCGGCGGTGACGCTCAGCTGGCGCGAACTGCATCAGCGCGTGACCGAGACCGCGAACCTGTTTCGCAGTCTCGGCATCGGCCCCACCGACACGGTCGCCTATCTGATGCCCAACTGCATCGAGACCCCGATCGTCCTTCTGGCCGGCGCGACCGCGGGGATCGTCAATCCGATCAACCCGCTGCTGGACGCCGAACAGATCGCCGGCATCCTGCGCGAGACGAAGGCCAAGGTGCTGGTGACACTGAAGGCCTTCCCCAAGACCGATGTCGCGCAGAAGGCGGCCGAGGCCGTCGCCGCGGCCCCCGATGTCACCCATGTGCTGGAAGTGGATCTGAACCGCTACCTGCGCGGGGCCAAGCGCTTCATCGTGCCGCTGATCCGCCCCAAGGTGAAGACCCGCCATCACGCCAGGGTTCTGGATTTCGAGGCCGCCACCAGCGGGCGCAAGCATACCCGGCTGGAATTCGACGATCCGCAGCAGGACCGCGTCGCCGCCTATTTCCACACCGGCGGCACCACCGGCACGCCCAAGGTGGCGCAGCACAAGTATTCCGGCATGATCTATAACGGCTGGCTGGGCGCGACCCTGCTGTTTCGGGAAACCGACGTGCTGATGTGCCCGCTGCCGCTGTTCCATGTCTTTGCCGCCTATCCGGTGCTGATGTCCTGCATCGCCTCGGGCGCGCATGTGGTGATGCCGACGCCCGCCGGCTATCGCGGCGAAGGCGTCTTCGACAATTTCTGGAAGCTGATCGCGCGCTGGCAATGCAGCTTCCTGATCACCGTGCCGACCGCCATCGCCGCGCTGATGCAGCGCCCGGTGGATGCCGACGTGTCCTCGCTGCGCACGGCGATCTCGGGCTCGGCGCCGCTGCCGATCGAGCTTTACAACCGCTTCAAGGCCGCCACCGGGGTCGAGATCGCGGAAGGCTACGGCTTGACCGAGGCAACCTGCCTGGTCAGCTGCAACCCGGTCGACGGGATGAAGAAGGTGGGCTCGGTCGGCATTCCGCTGCCCTATACGCATGTCCGCATCCTGCGCCATGACGATGCCGGCAATGTCCATTCCTGCGGCATCGACGAGGTGGGCGAGATCTGCATCGCCAATCCGGGCGTCTTTCCCGGCTCGACCTATACCGAGGCCGACAAGAACCACGACCTGTTCGCCGAGGATATCTATCTGCGCACCGGCGATCTGGGCCGGCTGGACGCCGACGGCTACCTGTGGATCACCGGCCGGGCCAAGGATCTGATCATCCGCGGCGGCCACAACATCGACCCGGCCGAGATCGAGGAGGCGCTGCTGGGCCACCCCGCCGTCGCCTTCGCCGGCGCCATCGGCCAGCCCGACAGTTTCGCCGGCGAACTGCCCTGCGCCTATGTCGAACTGGTGGCGGGCGCCGAGGTCGGCATGGACGAGCTGATGGAATACGCGCGCGAGCATATCCACGAACGCGCGGCGATCCCGAAACATATCGAAACCCTGCCCGAACTGCCCAAGACCGCGGTCGGCAAGATCTTCAAGCCGGATCTGCGCCGCCTCGCCATCAGGCGGGTCTATGACGCGGCGCTGGAAGGGACCGGCGCGCATGTGGTCGAGGTGGTGGATGACCGCAAGCGCGGCCTCGTCGCGCGTCTGGGCCGCGACGGGCAGGTGGACGAACAGGCGGTCACCCGGACGCTGGGCGAATTTACCCGCCCGTGGGAATGGATCCAGGATCACCGCAGCGAAAAAGCCTGACCACCAACGCCGACAAATCGGCAGATGAAAGCCGGCCATGAGGTTCGATCATGGCCGGCTTTCTGCATGTCGTTGCCGCGGGATGCGTGCGGGCGGGTTCCCTGCCCCTTTCCGCTATTTCTTCGGATAAAGCAGTGTCAGTGCGGCGCGCACACCCCAGCCCTCGGGTCCGTTATCCGGGGACTCGGCCCAATAGCGCGCGCCAAGCTGCAGGCTGACGGGCCGGTCGCCGAACCTGGTCATCTTCGAGATGCCAGCGTTGATCGGCACGCTCCACTCCTCGGTTTCCCAGTTATAGCTGCTTTCGGTGTTCAGGACGAAGGACCAGGCATTGCTGGTGGTGTAGTTGATGAAGGGCTGGACAAAGGTCGAGTTAACATCCGCCCGATCATCGTCGCCCGCAAAGGACCAGATATGGTTGGCGAGCCCCCCGACCGTCCAGGGCCCAAACTGCTTCAGGACGACACCGGTCGGACCGATCCCCCATTTGCCCGTTCCCAGGGCGTCATCCGTCGCCGTGGGGATCAGGAAGGCCGGGCCGACGCCCCAGATCACCCCGCTGGGGCCGGTCGCCTTCGGGGTGAAGAACAGGCTCTGGGTAATGTCGCCCAGTCCCGACTGGCTGCCGGATCTGCCGGCAATGTCGTTCTGGCCGATGACCGGAAGGATGGTCCGCGAGATCATGTTCCAGTTCTCGCTGATGGAGATCGGCACCACCGGCTGGATGTTCAGAACCGTCTGGTTCCCGTCCTCGGTCCCGTAGCCGCTGTTGTAGTTCAGCTGGAACGGCACGCTGATCAGCGACGCGATGGGGTTGGCCAGCTGCTTGGCCAGATCGCTGTCATCCGCCTGCGCCTGCAGGCCGAACACCGATGCGGCAAGCGCAAGGGTGACAGATGCAATCGTTCTCATGTGGATACCCGCCCTCTCCGGTTCTGCTCCATACGTCTTGCGCCGTTCGGGACATTGGCGGGCTCTGTGCCCATGGGCGATGACATCGCAATAATCCTACAGGATCATGCCCTTAGCCGGGACGCGATCACCATGCCCTTACCAGAAGTCCCGAAGCAGGCGTAAAAACGACCTGCCATCGGCGCTGCCGGTTCCAAGGTGAAGCATTGTCCTGCCCGGCGCACCAATCATTTCACGCCAATGGGGAATTCGGATCCGCGACTGTTGCCGCCCCGCATGGCCCGAGCGAGCGGCCACGCCCATCCAGCCACCTTCCCGGTGACAAGGCAGACACAGCCTTCGGGTCCGTCACACCATGCTGCAGGCCGCGCGGCCGGTCAGTCCGGCACCACCCGCACCGCCCCCCTGGCCGCGCTGGTCGCCATCGCCGCATAGGCGCGCAGCGCGGTCGAGACCTTGCGCTGGCGCGGCTTCGCCGGTTTCCAGCCCTTGGCCGTGCGCAGGGCGCGGCGGGCGGCAAGCGTCGCCTCGTCCACTTCCAGCGAGATCACCCGGTTGGGGATGTCGATGCGGATCATGTCGCCCTGTTCGACCAGCCCGATGGTGCCGCCCTCGGCCGCCTCGGGCGAGACATGGCCGATGGACAGGCCCGACGAGCCGCCCGAGAAACGCCCGTCGGTGACCAGCGCGCAGGCCTTGCCCAGCCCTTTCGATTTCAGATAGCTGGTCGGATACAGCATTTCCTGCATGCCCGGCCCGCCGCGCGGCCCTTCATAGCGGATCAGCACGACCTCGCCTGCCTTGACCTTACCGGTCAGGATGCCGCTGACCGCATCATCCTGGCTTTCGAAGATATGGGCCGGGCCGGTAAAGGTCAGGATCGAGTCGTCCACGCCGGCCGTCTTCACGATGCAGCCATCCTCGGCGAGGTTGCCATAAAGTACCGCCAGCCCGCCATCCTGCGAAAAGGCGTGTTCGGCGTCGCGGATGACCCCGGCCTTGCGGTCCAGATCCACCGCGTCATAGCGGCGGTCCTGCGAAAAGGCGGTCTGGGTCGGCACGCCCCCCGGCGCCGCGCGGTAGAAATCATGGACCGATCCCGCATCGCTGCGGACCACGTCCCAACGCTCCAGCGCCTCGGCCAGCGAGCCGGCATGGACGCTGCCAACCGAAGTGTCCAGCAGACCGGCCCGGTCCAGCTCCCCGAGGATCGCCATAATGCCGCCGGCGCGATGTACGTCCTCCATGTGAACGTCGGACTTGGCCGGGGCGACCTTGCACAGGACCGGCACCTTGCGCGACAGGCGGTCGATATCGGACATGGTGAAATCCACCTCGCCCTCATGCGCGGCGGCCAGCAGGTGCAGCACGGTATTCGTGGATCCGCCCATGGCGATATCCAGCGTCATGGCGTTCCTGAACGCGTTGAGACTGGCAATGCTGCGCGGCAGGACAGAGGCATCCTCGCCCTCGTAATAACGCCGCGCCAGATCGACGATCAGATGGCCCGCCTCGACGAACAGCCTCTTGCGGTCGGCATGGGTGGCCAGAACCGAGCCGTTGCCGGGCAGCGACAGGCCCAGGGCTTCGGTCAGGCAGTTCATCGAATTGGCGGTGAACATGCCCGAGCATGAGCCGCAGGTCGGACAGGCCGAGCGTTCGATGGCGGCCACATCGGCCTCGGACACGGTATCGTCGGCGGCGGCGACCATGGCATCGACCAGATCCAGCGCCTTGACCTTGCCGTCCTCGAGCACGACCTTGCCGGCCTCCATCGGCCCGCCCGAGACGAAGACCACGGGGATGTTCAGCCGCAGGGCGGCCATCAGCATGCCCGGCGTGATCTTGTCGCAATTCGAGATGCAGACCATCGCGTCGGCGCAATGGGCATTGACCATGTATTCGACCGAATCGGCGATGATCTCGCGCGAGGGCAGCGAATACAGCATGCCGTCATGGCCCATGGCGATGCCGTCATCGACCGCGATGGTGTTGAATTCCTTGGCGACGCCGCCCGCCGCCTCGACCTCGCGCGCGACCAGCTGGCCCAGATCCTTCAGATGGACATGGCCGGGCACGAACTGGGTAAAGCTGTTGACGATGGCGATGATCGGCTTGCCGAAATCATCGTCCTTCATACCGGTCGCCCGCCACAATCCGCGCGCGCCCGCCATGTTGCGGCCGTGGGTCGAGGTGCGGGAACGATAGGCGGGCATGGCTGGGGTCTCCTTTGGCTGCCGGGCGGTCTATCACCTCGCCCGGCGAAAGGAAATTGCCGAAATCACGCGGCGGAAGGGCCGTTTCGTTGCCTCCACACGCCGCGCCGAGGCGTCATCAGGACGCCAGCTTCATCGCCAGGATCCCGGCGACGATCAACCCGGCGGCGCCCAGACGGGCGGCGGTCACCGGCTCGCCGAACAGGATCACCCCGAGGATGAAACTGCCGACCGCGCCGATCCCGGTCCAGACCATATAGGCGGTGCCCAGCGGCAGCGCCCGCATGGCAATGGCCAGAAGCCAGAAGGATCCGATCATCCCGACGACCATGATCGTGGTCGGCCAGAGTTTCGTGAAGCCGTCGGATTGTTTCATCGCGGTGGCCCAGACGATTTCCAGAAGGCCCGCGACCAGCAGGGTAAGCCAAGGCATGGTGGCATCTCATATCGCAGGCCGGGCCGTCCCGGCGATATCACCCGTGATGGAGAGGTCGTCCTCTGGCCCCTCAAATGGCCTTGTCGGGCGCGAAGATCAAGCCGGTGATCGACGAAAGACCGCGCGATGGTTGCCGCCGGGCAACCATCGGGCTCAGCGCAGGCCCAGCCCGGCACGCATCATCAGCCGGCGCATCGGCGCGATGCCGTAAAGCCCGCCAAGCGCCGCCGCGCGCAGATCGCGCAGGGGACGGGCGCCGGCCTGGCTGGCGCGGTTCAGCGCGTCGATCCCCAGCAGCCGGGCATAGGTTTCCGGGCGGCGGGCGCGGTTATAGGTGGCCAGACTGTCGGCATTGCCCGGGTCGCGGCGCGACAGGTCCAGCAGCGCCGACAGATCGGCAAGGCTCATGTTCAGCCCCTGCGCGCCGATCGGCGGGACGACATGGGCCGCCTCGGCGATCAGGGCGGTGCGCGGCGCGGAAAAGCGGTCGGCGATCTGGCTGATGATCGGCCATTGCGTCAGCCGCGTCGCCTGCGTCAGATGGCCGAGGATGCCGGCCGAACGGGCGTTCAGTTCCACCTCGAATTCCTCGCGCGACAGGGCGGCAAGGCGGGCGGTTTCGCGGCCGTTCTCCATCCACACGACGGCGGAGGAGGGTTTGCCGTCGCGATCGGGCAGCGGCACCAGCGTGAAGGGCCCACCCGAGCGGTGGATCTCGGTCGAGACATTGCCATGCGGGATCTCGTGCGTGACCGCGAAGGCCAGCGCCTTCTGGCCATAGCGGAAGGTCCGCACGCCGATGCCCAGGGCCTGCCGGACGGGCGAATGGCGGCCATCCGCGCCGATCAGCAGCCGGGCGCGGATACGGCGCCCGTCCGACAGCGTGACCAGCGCGCCCTCGTCGCGGGCGATCACATCGGATGTCGCGATGCCGGGCTGGAAGCGCACCGTCTGCAACTGCCCGAGCCGCGCGGCGATCTCGCGCCGCAACAGCCAGTTCTGCAGGTTCCAGCCAAAGGGCGCATCGCCGATCTCGGCGGCGTTGAAATCGCGGGTCAGGCGCGGCTCGGGCCGGGCGCCGCCCGCATCGACGATGCGCATGACCTGCAGGGGCGTCGCAAAGGGGGCCAGCCGGTCCCACAGCCCGATCCGCCGCAAGAGATCGACCGAAGGGGCCAGAAAGGCGGTGCTGCGCAGATCCGAGCCCTCGGCGGCCTCGTCGGTGACGGGCGGGGCGGGATCGACGCAGAGCACCGAAAACCCCTCGGCCCCGAAGGCCGCGGCCGCGATCAGCCCGGCGATGCCGCCGCCCGAGACCAGAATGTCGATGTCTTCGATCCCGGATGCCATGACCCGCCCCCTTGCCTGAACGGGCCGATCCTGCCCCGGCGCGGCGGCAGGAAACAGGCGCCGCGCTGTCGCAGCCCTAGTTGCCGGCGGTGAAGGCCAGCATGATCGCAAAGACCAGCAGCGTCAGGATGATCCCGACGATGCCAAGCGCGGGCAGGCCGAACAGGACGACCAGCAGCGCCACCAGGACGACCACCGCCAGCAGGGCGGTGAAGATGCGGATGGCAAGGCGGTTGTCGTCGGGCGCGGAATCTTGGGTCATGATGCTGGTTCCTCGGGGTCGGCGCGTTCGGGGCCTTTTAGCCCGTTTCAGACCCTGGGGGCAATCGTCCGCAGGAAGGCGGTCAGGTCGTCGGTGCGGTGCTGGACATGGGCCGGCACCTCGCCCCCCCGCAGATCCGGGCCGTGGCGGCCGGGGCCGATCAGCACCGTGCGCATGCCCAGCCGGTGCGGCACTTCCAGATTGCGGGGATCGTCCTCGAAGAAGGCCGCGCGGGTCGGGTCGATCCCGGCCTGGCTCAGCACCGCATCGAAGGCCTCGGGCGCGGGCTTGGGGCGAAAGCCGGTTTCCTCGACGCCATAGACCGCCTCGAACATGGTCAGCCCGCGCGCCGCCAGCACCTTGCGGGCGTAAGTGGAATCGGCATTGGTATGGACCAGCTTGCGGCCCGGCAGCGCGCCGATGGCGGCGGCCAGGTCGGGCGCCGGGGCCAGCGCGGTGAAGTCGATGTCATGGACCTCGGACAGATAGGCCAGCGGGTCGATCGCATGTTCGGCCATCAGCCCGGCCAGCGTCGTGCCGTGCCGCCGCCAGTAATCGCGGCGCAGATGGTCGGCATGGTCCTGCTCGACATCCAGAAGCCGCATGACATAGGCGGTCATCCGCGCCTCGATCTGCGGAAACAGCGCCATGCTTGGCGGATAGAGGGTATTGTCCAGATCGAAGATCCAGACATCGACATGCGCGAAATCCATGCCCCTGCGATAGCCCGGCAACGCCGCACTTGCAATTGCGCCGAAGCCGGCCAATCGTGGCGGCCATGAAAGACGACGCCTATTCCCTGATCCTCGCCGCGATCGAGGCCGGCACCTATCGCCCCGGCGACCGGCTGGTCGAATCCGAACTGGCCGAACGCTTCGGCGTGTCGCGCACCCCCGTGCGCGAGGCCCTGCAACGGCTGGAAACGCAGGCCATGCTGGTGCGCGACGGCCGCAGCCTGATCGTCGCCTCGCTGGATCACAACCAGTTGGCCGAACTTTACGTCGTGCGCGCCGAGCTTGAGGCGCTGGCCGCGCGCCTCGCCGCCCGCCACGCCACCCCCGAAGAGGTGCGGGTGCTGGCGCAGATGGTGACCGAGGACCAGAAGGCGGTGGGCGATCCGCTGGCGCTGGCGCGCGCCAACAAGCGCTTCCATCACCAGATCCACCTGGCGTCGCATAACCGCTATCTGGTCCAGCAACTGGATCTGGTGCACCGGACCATGGCGCTGATGGCCAAGACATCGCTGGCCGCCGAAGGGCGCAGCGAGACCGCCCTGTCCGAACACAAGCGCATCGTCGATGCCATCGCGGCAGCCGACGACAAGGCGGCGGATCAGGCGCTGCGGCAGCATATCTCGATGGCCTGGGAGACACGGCTGAAGCTGGAGGCGCAGACCGACCGTGACTGAGGCCCCAAGCCTGGCCGAGGCCGACCCCAAGAACCTGATCCGCGAAAGCTTCCGGATCGAGGGGATCGGCACCGCCGAATGCCGGTCGATCTTCGTGGACTGGGCGCTGTCGCTGCCCGAGGGGATCGAGCCGGTGACGGCGATCCGGCTGCTGCTGGATCACTATGCCCCGAAGGCCGCACCGGGGACGCAGCCGCATCCGATGATCGCTGTGCTGGTCGAGGGCGCGCAGGCCCGGCCCGGAACGCCGCGGCGGCGCGGTGGCCGGGCCGCGCGGGTGCCGGTGTGAGACTGATCGAGACCGAGGCCGATCTTGCCGAGGGCGCGGCGCATCTGGCCGCGGTCTGCCCGGTCTGGGCGCGCGCCCTGCCCGAGATCGGACCCCTGCCCCTGCGCCGCCGCCGCGACGGCTTCGAGGCCATCGCCAGCGCCATCGTCGGCCAGCAGATCTCGACCGCCGCGGCGGCCTCGATCTGGGATCGGATGACGGTGGCCGGGCTGCTGACGCCCGAGGCGATCGCGGCGGCGGGCGAGGACGATCTGCGCGCGGCCGGGCTGTCCCGGCCGAAGGCGCGCTATCTGAAGGGCATCGCCGCCGCCGGTCTGGACTGGGCGGCCCTGCGCGATCTGCGCGACGATCAGGCGATTGCCGCGCTGGTGGCACTGCCCGGCGTCGGGCTGTGGACGGCGGAAATCTATCTCAAGTTCGCGCTCGGGCGCGCCGATGTCCTTGCCGCCGGCGATCTGGCGCTGCAGGAGGCGGCGCGGCTGATGTACGGCCTTCAGGACCGCCCCGGCCCCGCCGCGCTGCGCGAGATGGCCGAGCCGTGGCGGCCCTGGCGCGCGGTTGCGGCGCGCGGGCTCTGGGCCTATTACCGCCTGGCCAAAGGACGCGAGGGAATTCGATGACCGACCTGAAATCCGCCCGCAAGGGACCTGAAAATGCCGATGCGGTGGTCGTCTTCCTGCATGGCTATGGCGCGGATGGCGCCGACCTCTTGGCCCTGGCCGATCCGCTTGCGCCGCATCTGCCCAACACCGCCTTCTACGCCCCCGACGCGCCCGAGCGCAGCCTCAACAATCCGATGGGCTATCAGTGGTTTCCGATCCCCTGGCTGGACGGATCCTCGGAAACCGAGGCGAAGGCCGCCATGGGCCGCTCCATCGCGGCACTGAACGCCTTTCTGGACAAGGTTCTGGCCGATGAGGGGCTGGCCGCCGACCGGATGGCCGTGATCGGCTTCTCGCAAGGCACGATGATGGCGCTGCATGTGCTGCCCCGCCGCGATGCCGAAATGGCCGGTATCGTCGGCTTTTCGGGCCGGCTGCTGACGCCGGAACTGCTGGAGGCCGAGGCGAAGGTGAAGCCGCCGGTGCTGCTGATCCATGGCGACGAGGATTCGGTGGTGCCGTTTCAGGATATGGGCCTTGCCGGCGAGGCGTTGGAGAAGGCCGGCTTCACCGTCTATGGCCATGTGATGAAAGGCACCGGGCACGGGATTTCCCCCGACGGTCTGTCGGTGGCGCTGAGTTTCCTGAAGGACCGGCTGGGCAAATAGCCCTGCCCGCCACCATCGGCCGGGCATCCATGCAGACGGGCAGCGGGTGCCGAAGATCCCGAAGGCCGGGAACGGCACTTTCGGTGAATCTGGCGGGTTCCGCGCGGTCCGCCTTGCGCTGCCGGACGGCAGGCGGCAAAGCAGCGTCATGGAAATTCCGAAACAGAAACACAGCCTCATCGATGACGCCCAGGGAATCGCCTTTGGCAGTTTCATGGCCAGCGTCGGGGTATTGCTGCTGACCCATCTGGGGTTCGTCACCGGCCAGACGGCCGGACTGGCTATCCTGATCTCCTATGCCACCGGCTGGGGCTTCGGGCCGGTGTTCTTCGTCGTCAACCTGCCCTTCTACTGGCTGGGCTGGCGGCGCTTCGGTCCCGGCTTCGTCGCCAAAAGCTTCGCCGCGGTGGCGCTGCTGTCGCTGCTGGTCAGCTTTCTGCCGCCCTATCTGCAGTTCGGCACCGTTCATCCGGCGGTGGGGGCGGTCCTGATCGGCTGCCTGACCGGGGCCGGGCTCTTGGCCCTGTTCCGCCACGGCTCGTCGCTGGGCGGGGTCGGAATCGTCGGGCTGTATATCCAGGACGCCACCGGGTTCCGCGCCGGCTGGGTACAACTGATCTTCGATGCAGCCCTGTTCGCCCTTGCCTTCTTTCTGCGCGATCCGGTCACCGTCGGCTGGAGCTTTCTGGGCGCCATCGTCCTGAACCTGACCATCGCGGTCAATCACCGCCGCGACCGCTATATCGTCTGACGGGCACCTCGAAAAATTGCTCTGACCGTGCCGCCTGTGTAGGAAGCGGGTGGTATTCGGCTGCTGGAGCGTGATGATGGTGCAGCTGGGTTTCTTTGATCTTTCAGACCGCTACGCGAGCCTGGACGCCAAGAAGGACCCTCTTGTCGAGATCGACAGGGTTGTGCCTTGGGAGGAGTTTCGCCCGACGCTGGAGCGGGTCTGGCGCAAGCCGGAGGCGGAACGCAAGTCGCGGGCCGGGCGCAAGCCGATGGACGCGGTGGTGATGTTCAAGACGCTTGTGCTGGGTGCGCTCTACAATCTGTCCGACGACCAGATCGAGTATCAGGTCCGTGACCGGCTGTCGTTCATGCGGTTCCTCGGCCTTGGGCTGGAGGACCGTGTGCCCGACGCGAAGACGGTATGGC
>NZ_JAHKNG010000033.1 GCF_018860165.1 Paracoccus marinaquae | reverse complement strand
CCTGGAACACATGCTTCGCCAGATCGAGCCCGACCGTGATAATCTCCGACATGACCGTCCTCCCTTGTGGATAATCGCAGACCCTCCTTGGCACATCAATGCCGTCGGGGGGCGGTCACATCATCAATGCCGATACACGGGGCTATTCATTCCACCAAGATTACTCGAACCCATACTCAAAACCTCCTTCCCCACCATTCACGGTCACCTTCCGCAATTCCTTCCCCTCCAGCCGATAGCCCAATATCCGCCGGCTCAGTTCCGGCATCAGCGTATTGGTCAGGATCGCGTCGATCATGCGGCCTCCGCTTTCGATCTCGGTGCAGCGATCCTTGATGACCTGCATCGCGCCTTCCCCAATCACCAATTCGGCCCCGTAACCCTCGCCCAGACGCCGCGCCAAGCTGCGCAGCTTGTGCCCCGCGATCGCCTCGATCATCGAATCCGACAGCGGATAATAGGGGATCGTCACCACCCGCCCCAGCAGCGCCGCAGGGAAAACCTGCAGCAGCGGCGCGCGTAGGGCCGCATTCAACCGATCGATATCCACGCCGGTCTTTCCATCCTCGGTCATCGTCATGATTTCCTCGGATCCCACATTGGATGTCAGCAGAATAAGCGTGTTCTTGAAATCGATTCGGCGCCCTTCGCTGTCATCCATCATTCCCTTGTCGAAGACCTGAAAGAAGATCTCGTGCACGTCGGGATGGGCCTTTTCGACCTCGTCCAGCAGCACCACCGAATAGGGCCGCCTCCGCACCGCCTCGGTCAATATCCCGCCCTTGCCATAGCCGACATAGCCCGGCGGCGCGCCTTTCAGCGTGCTGACGGTATGGGCCTCCTGAAACTCGGACATGTTGATCGAGATCATGTTGTCCTCGCCGCCATACATCAGCTCAGCCAGAGCCAGCGCGGTTTCGGTCTTGCCGACGCCCGAGGGGCCGCAGAGCATGAAGACGCCGACCGGCTTTTCCGGCGATTTCAGCCCTGCGGCCGAGGTCTGGATGCGGTTCGCGATCATCTCCATGGCGTGATCCTGACCGACGACACGCCCGGCCAGATTGGCGGCCAGCGACAGCGCCTTTTCGGTCTGGCTGGCCAGCATCCGTCCCATCGGAATGCCGGTCCAGTCCTGCACCACGGATGCCACCGCCGCCTTGTCCACCGCCGGCAGGATCAGCGGCGTCTCGCCCTGCGCGGCGACCAGATCGGCCATTCTTGCCTTCAGCATGGCCAAGGTCGCGGCACGGTCGAAGGGCGGA
This sequence comes from Paracoccus marinaquae, assembly GCF_018860165.1. Taxonomy (GTDB): domain Bacteria; phylum Pseudomonadota; class Alphaproteobacteria; order Rhodobacterales; family Rhodobacteraceae; genus Paracoccus; species Paracoccus marinaquae. Next base: position 41,684 of record NZ_JAHKNG010000033.1, on the reverse strand, counting down.
TCCCCGGCCGGTGCTTCGCCCTCGCCCGGTGGTTCATCGGCCGGAACCTCCTCGGCATCGCCGATATCGCCGGTGTCATCCACGCGCGCGCCCGCCCGGCGCAATTGCGCCCGCAGATCGAGGATCCCGGCCACCAGCGCCTTTTCCGCCTCCCAGCGTTCCCGCGCGGCCTCCAGCGCCTGATGCGCCTCGGCCAGCCCGGCCTCGACTTCGGCCTTGCGCGCCTCGACCTCGATGCCGATGGCTTCCTCGCGCTCGATGATGCCCCGCTCGATCTGCAGGGCGGCCATCCGGCGTTCCAGGTCCTCGACCTCGGCCGGCGTCGCGTGCTGCGATACCGCGACCCGCGCGCAGGCCGTATCCAAGAGGCTGATCGCCTTGTCCGGCAATTGCCGCGAGGGGATATAGCGATGCGACAGTTTCACCGCCGCCTCGATGCTTTCGTCCAGCAACTCGACCTTGTGATGCTTTTCCAGCACCCCGGCGATGCCCCGGCACATCAGCACCGCCTTTGCCTCGTCGGGTTCGTCGATCTTGACTGTCTGGAACCGCCGGGTCAGGGCCGGGTCGGGTTCGATATGCTGCTTGAACTCGGCCCATGTCGTCGCGGCGATGGTGCGCAGTTCGCCCCGCGCCAGGGGCGGTTTCAGCAGGTTCGCGGCATCGCCGGTGCCCGCCGCGCCCCCGGCCCCGATCAGGGTGTGCGCCTCGTCGATGAACAGGATGATCGGCGTGTCCGAGGATTGCACCTCCTCGATCACCGATTTCAGCCGCTTCTCGAATTCGCCCTTCACGCTGGCCCCGGCCTGCATCAGCCCGATGTCCAGCATGTGCAGATCGACATTGCGCAATTGCGGCGGCACATCGCCGCGCGCCAGACGCTGGGCGAACCCCTCGACCACGGCGGTCTTGCCCACGCCCGCCTCGCCGGTCAGGATCGGGTTGTTCTGCTTCCTGCGCAGCAGGATATCGACGATCTGCCGGATCTCGGCATCGCGGCCCACCACCGGGTCCATCTTGCCGTCCCGCGCCCGCGCCGTCAGATTGGTCGCATATTGATCCAGCGCCGATTTCCCGCCCGGTCGCGGCTTGGCCCCTTTCGGTGCTTCGGCCTCGGCAGTGCTGGTCCGTTCCAGCGACTGCGCCAACAGATCGTCCAGCTGCGCCGACATGGCAGCCGGGGCCAGCTTGTCGAATTCCAGGCTGATCTTGAACAGCAACCCCTCCAGCACCGGCGCCTGCAGCGCGCCCAGCAGCACATAGGCCGAGCGCACCGTGTCATCGCCGAATTCCAGCGATCCGAAATTCCACGCCTCCTGTATTGCGCGGAAGATATGGTCCGAGAATTCCTCGACCGAACCCGCCCCATGCGGCAGCGCATCCGTGGCCTTCAGCACGTCCCCGTCAAAGCGGTGCCGGTCCACACCCGCCGCTTCCAGCAGGATCGCAACGTCCGATCGTTCGGTATCGGCCAGCGCGGTGATGAAATGCACTAGCTCGACATAGGGGTTCCCACGGCGCTTTGCGGCCTGCGCGGCTTCGGAAAATGCCTTCAGGCAGATCGGGTTCAGCTTGCCGACAAGTTCTTTTCTCTTGATGATCTGTTGTGATCCGCGTGCGGTCATTCGAAACGCCTCCGGAAACACCGGCCGAGTCCGGCGGTGATTGGCTCAGTTGCACAAATCGGCTGTAGGCCAGACTTCCCCTACGGTGGACAGACATATCCTACGGCCACCATGACGGGTCTGCCAAGGGCAGTGTAACGATCAGGCAAGCGAGACGACCCTGGATTCCCGCCAGCCGCCGCCCGAGGTTCCGGGCCATGAGAGATTGCCCCGGCAGCGGTTTCACAGGGTGCATCTGCCTTCGACGCGCCAGCGCCGCCAGACTGTGGGGCCAGGGGAACGCGACGCCCGCAGTCCCGTTGCGGGCAATGGCCCCCGAGACTCATTCCGGCAGGACGCCAGCATCAAAGCCGCCATTCCGCCAGCGTTCCAGCGCCTCGCTGAAATTCGGTCCCGGCAGCCCGTCCACATCGCTGGTGTAAAGTCCGGCCGCTGCCAGTCGCAGCTGAACCTGTGTCCTCGTGTCCCGCGACCAGTTCTCGGCTTGCTGGGTCAGTTCGGTCAGGATGGCGCCGTTATCCTCGGCCGCGCCCCGCAGCAGCATGTTCGCGGCTTCTGCCGGATCGCGGGGAACGAAGCCGCCGCCCTTGTCCAGCATGATCGCTGCCGCGCGATAGCCCAGATATTCGCCATCCCGCGCGGCGCGGCGAAAATAATCCAGCGCCTCGCCGGGTTCGCCGGTCTCGCCATTCAGCCGCAATACGCCCAGATTATAGGTCGCCTTGGCCGAGCCCTCGCGTGAGGCCCGTTCCAGGAGGGCGATGGCGCGGGCATCGTCCTTGGGCATCAGCTTGCCCTGGCTCAGCGTCACGGCGAGGTTGATCATCGCATCGAGGCTGCCGGCCTCGGCCGCCTTTTCGTAAAGCGCCAGCGCTCCGGCAATGTCCTGCGGCATGCCATTGCCGCTTTCCTTCAACTGGGCAAGGCTGACCATCGCCCGCAGATCGCCGCGCGCAGCCGCAGTCTCATAGAGCGGCACGGCCCGGCCCAGATCGCCCGACGCCACTGTCGCGCGGGCCAGAAGGGCGATGTAATGCGGCAGGTTCGGGGATTGCGTGACCGCCGCCGAACAGGCCTGGATGGCAACGACGGCATTGCGCTGCAAGCGTTCGAAGGGCACGCCGGAATTCTCGGCGGTGGCGTCGTTCGGATGGGTGGCCAGCCGCTCGCACAGGGCGGCGGGGGTGCTGTTCTGCAGATCGGGCAGAAGCTCAAGATACTTCCGCGCTTCTACCGCATTCTCACCGTCGGGATAGCGGTCGAGATAGAATTGCAGCAGCGGCCGCACGCGGCTGCGTTGCGCCAGGGTCCACAGCCGCTTGGCCTGTTCGGTGGAATCGCCGGGATCGATCGAGCGGGTCTGAGAGCCGGTTTCCAGCCATGCCAGCGCCTCGCCCAGATGCGCGCCCTGGGGATAGAGATCGACATAAAGCTGCATCAGCGCATTGTCGGGCGCGCCGGTCGCCACCTGATAGAACAGCGCCTCCTGCGAGATGCCGGGCGGGCGGGTGTCGAAGGTGAACTGCCGGGTCAGCGAGGAATTTTCCCAGGGGATCTGCTGACCGCCGGTCGCGGTCATCACGTCACGGCGGACAGCGATCATCATTTCCGAGATCGGCTGTCCGGGCGTATAGAGATGGTGCAGCAGCGCCTCGGAGAAAAAGCTGTTCCGCCCGGTCCCGTCATAGGCAACATTGCCGGGCTGGGTCGCATAGGCGAACATGAAATCGGCCTCGTTTCCGATCCGCGCAAGCCCGTCCGAGACGCGCGGATCGCCCTGCAGGCCGGCGCCGAAGGGATTGTTGCGGCAGGCATCCAGAAAGACCAGTTTCAGCGCCGGAGAACCTTTCAGCGCACCAAGCACCTCGGCCATGGCGACGGTCTGGCTGGTCGCCTCGTCGGGCCGGGTTATCCTGGCATCGGTCGGGACGAGATAGTTCTGGCCATCGACCTGAAAACCGTGACCGGCATAGAAGAACAGCGCCACATCGGCGTTCCTGGCGGCGGCAGCGAAATCGGCGGTCGATTGCTGCATCCCCTCGCGCGTCAGGTCGCGCCCAAGGATGACCTCGAAGCCTAGCCCCTCAAGTGCTACCGAGATATCCAGCGCGTCATTGCGTGGATTATCCAGCGATTCCACTGCCTGATATTCCGAATTGCCGATGATCAGGGCGACCCGTTCGGCCGCGAAAACCGCGCCGGCCCCGGTCCCGAGGACCACCAGCGCGACCAGTGCGGCAAGCCGCAGCGCGACCATCAAAGACCCACGGCGCGCGACAATTCGATGCCGACGGAATCGACGGCCTGGGCCACGCGGTTGATCGTCGCCGTCTGTACGCTGGCCAGTTCCGGGTCATCGGCGCGGACCAAGGTGATCGCCGCGCGGATCTCGGCCGAGGCGGTGGCGATGGCGCCCCGCGCCTCGGCAATGGCGTCGCGGCGGATCGCCTCGCGCTCGGCCGCGGTGGTGGCACCGGCAAGGCGCTGCTCGGCGCGGGTGCGGGCATTGTCGATATTGCGCCGGGCATCGCGGACGATCTGGGCGACATTCTCCATTCCCGGCGGCAGGTCGGTCGAGATCTCGTCCAGCTTGTTGGCGAAATCGTCCAGCGCGTCCGACAGGCAGGCCAGATAGCGGCTGACATCGGTATCGCTTTGCGAACAGCCTTGCGCGGCGATTTCCAGAACGGCGGCGAATTGATCCACCTGCTGCAATGTCCGGCGCGACGTCAGGACGGTCTGCGTGGTCGAAATCCCCGTCGTCAGGATCGTGCCCGGGATTGTCTCGCTGCCGGGGCCGAACTCAAGCTTGTCAATCGGGTTCGGCAGTTCCGTTGTCGGGAACGGGATCGGGCGCGGAATGTCGTCGATGTCGGCGGTGGCCACATCCATGCGGCCGGGCCGGTAGGTGATGGTGTAATTCGCCAGCCCGCTGCCCGAAGCGTCGGCGGCGTTGATCGCGTAAGAGCCGGCCGCAGCGGTCGTCGGGGCGCCATCGCTGGTCAGGGCAACCCGGTCGATGCCGTCCCATGACATCAGGCCGGAAGGGGTGAATTCGGTTCCGGCAAAGGCAAAGGTGTCGCCAAACGCCTTCGATTGATCATTCGCGGTGATGACAAGGCTGGCCGGATCGACAGTCATCGTTCCGTCGACATAGCTGATGTCGTAATTCGACAGACCCGTGCCGACGGCATCCGAGACCGTGATGTCAGAATCGCCCACGCTGGCGCGGGAACCGGCACCGTCGCTGGCCAGATCGACGCTGGTCAGCCTGTCGTCGTAGAACAGCCGCGTGCGTGTGAATTCATCGCCGTCAAAGACAAAGTTACCGCCATAGGTCTTGCCCTGGTCGTTTGCCCGGATGGTCAGCGGGGCAGGGGTGATTTCGTAATCCGCAGGCAGATCGACCACCCGATAGGCGTCACCGGCCGAACTGGTCAGCGATCTGGTCGCCAGGGTGAACTGACCGGTTCCGACATTCCGGCTGGGGAAGACCAGCCGGCCAAAGACGGGACCTGTCGCCAGTGTCTCTCCATCTTCGGCAAAGACATAGACCGAGGGGCCCCCGGCGACGGTGCCCGTCGCGCGGGCCGTCTCGGCCCCTCCATATTGCAGGGTCAGGTCATTCGGCCGGGCAAAGACCACGCGGTCGATCGTATAGATGGCGGGATGCGCCCCGCTGTCACCGGGCGCCCAGACATTGACGAAATCCCAGCCCTGCGATCCGGCCAGCGCGAAGAAGGCTGCGGTATCCTGAAACGTTCCCGTGGCCAGCGCCTGACCATAGCCCGGCAGGCCGTTCGGCGCCTGTCCGCTGGTGCCCCGGTCATAGAATGAGGCGGTGACGGTGGTGGCCGGCGCCCCCCCTGCGGAAGGGATTTCGTTATAGCCGATCAGCCCGCCGATCCGGGTCGCGCCCGTGCCGCTGGCGCGGACAGCGCCGCGGGCATAGGTATTTCTCACCTCGCCCTCGCCGGTAGACCCGATCAGCCCGCCGACATCCTGCGCGGCCGTCGAGGACGAGGTGACATTGCCGTCGGCATAGCTGTCGATGATGTTTCCGTTGTAGTTCTGTCCGGTATGACCGCCGACGCGCGTCGCCAATGACCCGCCGACGACGCTCACGTTGCCATGGGCGGCTGTCCGGATCATGGTCAGCCCAGTATCACCAGTTCCAGGAGGGATGGTATCAACAGGTGCGGGAGGGGTGGTATCGTGATAGCCGGCGAAACCGCCGACAGATACGCTGCCCGTGGCGGACGGAGCCGTAGCCGATTGGGTGAAGCTGACATTGCCGCTGCTATAGGCATCGGTGATCGAACCGCCCAGAAAACCGGTGAAGCCTCCGACGAAGCCATTCAGTGCATCGGGATGATCTGATTGCACCGTCACATTGCCGGTCGAGAAAGAGCGGGATACCTCGCCGTCCACGTCGATCCCGCCGGCGAGGCCGCCGGCGAAGATGAACGCCGGGCCATCTCCTCCTCCGAGATCGACGTTGACAGCCGCCGCCGAATAGGAATCGATAATACTGCCGCCCTGCATGGCGCCGACGAGCCCGCCCGCCACCTTGGTCCCGAATGAACCGGACACGGATACCGTACCGGATGCGCTGACATTCTCGATTGTGGTATCTTCGGCCACGACGACCAGACCACCGGCGTTGCCGCTGGCGCTGATCCGCAGGCCGGTCAGATCCAGGTTGCGGATCGTCGCGTTTTCCGTCTCGGCAAACAGTCCGCCGTCAGGTCTGATGTCGCCGACGAAAAGCTGGTCGATGCTATTGCCGCGACCATCCAGCGAGCCGGTGAATTCATTCTCGCCAACGCCGATTGGATCGAAGCCCCCGATACCGCCTAATGAATCGTCTCTGTTCCATTGGTCAGTAGCGCTGGCCTCGATATCGCCCGCCAAGGCGAAATGGCTGGCAAGCAAGGGGATCGAAGGGCCTTCACCACCATCGATATCGGCCGAGGAGTCCATGCCCTGCAGGCCATAGACATCGGTCAGCAGGTAAGGGTCGGTGGCCGTGCCGGTGCCGCCGCTGGCACGCAGGAATCGGGTGCTGGTATACAAGTCGCTGTCCAGGCGGAAATCCCTCACGTTGAAGGCCGGCAGCGTCGGATTGTTCTGGGTCCAGGTTCCGCCAAACATCGAGAAGACATCCGCCGTAACCGAGCCTGTCCCGCCGGTCTGGGTCACGCTTCCCCCGGACATATTGATCCCGGCGGCATTCATCGTCAGGCCATTCACCAGAACGGTTGCCGCCAGAAGATTGATGCTGTTCGTGGCGCCGAGGTCCAGACCGCCATTCGGCGCGATGACCGAGGTGTCGTCGACATTGATGTTATTGTCTGCCCGCAGCGCCAATGTCGTGGCGGTCGTCCAGTTCAGATCGCCCTCGACGTCGATGTTGCCCGCCGCCTCGCCCGCACCCCCGAAGGGCGGGGCCGACGTGTCCAGCGTCCAGTTGCCGGTGGCAAGGTTGGCCTCGACGGTGCTGGTGCTGACCGTAGCCCCCTCATCGTCGGAAATGATGATGTTGAGCGGGTCGAGCAGCAGCCTTCCCCATTCGCCCTTCGGGGCGCGCAGATCGGCGAGGCCTGCATATCTGACATCGCCTGCGCTGGAAACTTCGACAAAGCCGCCCTTGCCGCCACCGCCGCCGCCGCGGGCAGAGATGTTGCCGTGAAAGCCGGTCCGCCGATCCGACCACAGGGCGATCCGGCCACCACGGCCCTCGGTCAGGGCATCGGCAAGGATCCGGGTACCGGCATCGGCGCTGAGTGTGCGGGCATGGGGCATGGGGCCTTTGCCCGCGAAATCGCCGCCGATGCGCACCGTGCCACCACCCCCATCCCCGCGAACATCCAGCAGCGCGCCCAGCAGCATGATCTCGGCGCCGGTCATCTGGATCTGGCCGCCCTTCAGCCGGGGCGGCCGTTCCGACGTGTTCAGGCTGGTTCTGATCCGAGGCTGCCGGGGCGCCGCGGCCGAGACCTTGCCGCTGACCCGCACCGCGCCACCATTTCCGCCGCCCAGAACGATGGCGCCGTTCCGCATCGAGACCGAGCGCGCCTCGGCTACGCCCGACAGGTTGATCGCGTTGCGCGCCGCGTTGCGCGCGGTCGCGGCCTTCATCTCGATCCGGCCGCCATCCGCCGACAGCCGGCCCGAATTCTCGATCAGCGCGCTGTCGTTGCCATCATCCGCGGATGGCAGCGCGACCATCAGGAAACGGTCGCCCGACAGATCCAGCGTCACCCGCTCGCCCGCGCCCAGTCCGATCCGGCCAAGCGGTGCCGAGATCGTTCCAGCATTGTTGACCCGGCCACCGATCAGCGCCGCATAACCGCCGCTGCCGACCGTGATCGAGCCCTGATTGGTCACCGGGGCCGAGCGGCCATTGCCGCCAAAGGTCAGCCGGCCGGCGTTGAAATCCTGGTTCGAGACATCCAGCGTCGAGGCGACAAAACCGCCGCCGGTATTGATCGCACCGTTCCTGCCGATCAGAATGCCGTTCGGATTGACGATATAGACCTGACCATTCGCCGTCAGAGAGCCGTGGATCCGGCTGGTCGTGTCGCCGGTGACGCGGTTCATGATGGCGCTGCTGGTACCGGGCTGGCGGATATTGACCGAGGCGCCATTGCCGATGGAAAAGCTGTTCCAGTTGACCACGGCCCGATCGGATCCCTGCCGGATCACCATCAAATTGGCGCCGGGTGAATTGATCGAAACCTTGCCGCTGACGACCGACCCTCCGGTCGGCAGGTTCTGCGCGCGCGCAAGACCGGGCACGGCGATCAGCAGCGTCGTTGCAAGCAGCGCGGCCCTTGTCCTCAGCCGGGGATCAGAACCGAAAATTCCCGGAAAGGCTGACGCGTGAGTTGTCCGAGCCATATTCCCGATCTCCTCTGCCATATTCGATTCTCAGGGAATTCGACCGGAAGCGTGATCCGGTCTGCGACACAAGATCGACGCCGATCCCGAAGGCATCTGCCGTTTCCTTTGCTGCCTCGGAAATGGTTGGCTGTTCGATCCATACCTCTCCGATCCCGGCAAAGAGGTAGGGGCTGACGGTGAAGGGCGTTCCCCGGAACTCGACCGCGCGGGGCTGGGACACTTCGGCACGCAGGACCCATCCGCTGTCGCCGCGCAGATCCCCGGAATCAAAGGCGGACAGTTCGTTCGGGCCGGCAATGCTGAATTGTTCCGCCGTCACCAGAGGATCGCCGAAGGAGGTCTGGAACCGTCCCGTCACCCCAAGCGCAAAGCGTTCGCCCAGTGCGCGCTGATGGATTCCCGACCCGCCGAATTTGGTGAATGTCGCATCCGCACCCTGCCGCGACAGGCGAGGGTCCAAGGGATCGGAAAGATCGACATCCGATGCCGCTCGGGCGCCAAACGCATCGATCCCACGCGACAGGATCAACCCGGCTTCGGAAAATCCGCCATCGTCATGATTGTAGGACAGGCTCGTCGCCAGGCGCAGAACCGTGACCTCATCGCGGAAGAATGCAACCGGGGCTGCTTCCTGCGGTTCCATTTCGTCCTGTTCGAGATCCAGCATGAATTGCGAGGTCAGGTTCATCTTGCGCGACCGGATCCACGGATAGATCAGCCGGAAGGACTGGCGATCGAAATTCGAGCGGGTGGGCTGTTCGTCATTGTCCGGGGTCGTGTCGCTGGTGGTCACCTCCAGATTGAACGCCAGGCCCGAAGAGCCGATCGGCACGACCGCACCAAGCGCGAAGACGCGATACTGCGGATCGCTGGACAGCAGGTCCTTGGGTGAGACGGACAGCCGGCCATAGAGCGTCTCGCCATAGCCGAGCATGCTGTTCAGCTCGAATCCGGCGTTGAAGACCAGCCCCTGCAGATCGTCGGGCGCAATGACGCCCAGTTCCGGCGGGGCGAAATTGTCGAAGCCGACAAAGCCCGTGACCTTGCGGAACTGGGGATCAAGGGCGATGACCGTACCGCCGGGCCGCTGTCCCGTGGCCAGCGCCGAGCCAAGCGCCACGCCGGACACATCCCCCGCCAGCAAGAGCTGGCGTTCAAGCTGGGTCATGGTCAGGCCCTTGCGATCGATCAGCGGGCCGGTCAGCGTCTCGATCCGTCGCCGGATTTCGGGCGGCGCCTGCGAGGTATCGATGGATTCGACAAAGCCGTCGACGACGTTGACCCGCAAGGCTCCGCCGTCGCGCAGGGTCTGCTGCGGCAGGACCACCCGCGCCAGCACATAGCCGGCCCGGGCATAGGCCGCCTCGAGATCCGCCGAAGCGGTGAACATTTCCGAAACCGGGATCCGGCCTCGGGTCAATCTCTGTTCAAACGCGGCATTGGCGGCGGCCATCTGCGGAAAGCCGCCTTCCAGCGTCACCCCGGACAGGCTGATCCCGATCCGGTCCGATCCCGGCGGCGCCTGCGTTCCGGTATTTTCGCTGAACACCACCGAGCCCGCGAGGTTCTGCAAGGGCGGCTGGAATGTTTCGGGCGTGACCGAACTGGCCGTCTGGGACAGGGCCGACGGTGATGCGAGGCAAAGTGATGCGGCACAGGCCGTCAGAACCCGCTTCCAGGGAAAGGCGGTGCCAATGGATCTGGCGTCAGTGGTGATCATACTGAATCCATCCAAGCATTATATCAAATTGGGTGGATTTCAGAATAACCGGAACAGTGCTTCTGTCTAGCCGTCTCGCAATGGACATTCACGGCTTGTGGCCGTAAAAATATCTTTTTGCCGGTACTATATATACGCACGATAAATCATCGGCGCATAATGGCCGGTTTTATCGTCCAGATAATCGTCGATATCGTGTTTTCGAGCGCTATTTGCGGCGTCTGATTCATCAGTATCAGGTTAAGTCCGCGCGACGATTGTCCCCTCTTTGTCAGATCGGCTGGATGGTTCCGAAATATCATGCTTCGCGAATCGGCTACCTGCCACCCTAGCTGAGCGCCTGAAACTCGACCCGCCGATTTTCATCCGCGCGGGTATTTTCAGCGTTGAACGGAAGGCGTTCGCCCATGCCCACGGGGTCCAGCCTAGCGGCGCCGATGCCGCAATCATCGACCAGAAAGCGTTTAACCTCGTTCGCCCGCAGCAACGACAGCTTCTGGTTATATTCATCGCTGCCGGCGGTGTCGGTATGGCCGATGATGCGGAATACCTGCACGTCGCTTTGTTTCATGGCCTGACAGATTTTCTGCATCTTCGGCTTTTCGTTTTCAGCCAGGGCTGCGCTGTCGAAGCCGAAATTGATCTGGAGATTGACCTGCAATTCGGGCGCCAATTGCCCGACCAGCATGGGCTGGACGGCTGCGCTTGCCGCAACAGTTGTGCCCGCCGCGCTTGTCAGCGGCCTGTTCGGGTCGGTCGGGGCATCGGTCGCATCTGCGGTCGTTGGGGCGACGGCAACCGAGGCGCCGGCTCCGGGCTGGGCGGCGTCCCTCGCCGGCTCGTCGATGGTGATGATTTCAAGGCCGCGGGTCTTGCCCAGCCCGTTTGTCTGCGCCTCGCGAAAGAGGTCCTTCTGCTTGTCCCACAGCCCGACCAGATCATCGACAGACAGGTCATCCTGCGCCGATGCCGGGAGCGCCGCCGCCACCAAGCCGAGAGTTGCAGCGAAAGAGAAACAGAGCATGAAACGCATGTCGGCACCGAAAAGGGAAAAGCTGTGATATGACCGGCTCCTAGGCTATCATCAATCAGATCGAAATTCAGCCGTTTTCCGAGGGCCTGAATGACAACCGCGTCACCACGGGAAGGCAAGCGCTGGCCATGACCGGACCCGTCACCCGCCACCCGCCGATCCTGCCCACCAGCGCGCCCATCGTGTTCCGGGGCAGCGGCCTGACGCATGCCGGCCGCGTCAGGGAAAGCAACGAGGACGCGATCCTGACCGATCCTGACGGGGCGCTCTGGGCGGTGGCCGACGGGATGGGCGGTTATGGTCATGGCGACATGGCGGCCGATATCGTGGTCGACCGGATCGCGAATCTCGCCGATGACGCAATGCCAGCGCCCGGTCTGCGGATGCTGATCGAAGAGGCGAACCGGATGATCCTGGCACGCAGCGCCGAACAGGGCATTGCCCGGATGGGCGCGACGGTCGTGGCCGCAATGATCCAGAACTGCGTGGCAACGATTGCATGGGTTGGCGATTGCCGCGCCTATCTGTGGCGGGGTGGACAGTTGCGGCAGTTGACCCGCGATCATTCGGTGGTCCAGGAACTGATCGATTCGGGCCTGCTGCGCCCCGATCAGCGCGAGACCCATCCCCAGCGGAATGTCGTGACCCGTGCCGTCGGGGTCGATCCGCGAATCGAGATCGACACGATGTCGCTTCAGATGCTGCTGCGGGACAGGCTGATCCTGTGTTCGGACGGGCTGACGACCTGCGTCAGTGATGCCGAGATTGCCGCCATCATGGCACGACCCGCCGATCCCAGAACAACCTGCCGCGCCCTGGCCTTGCAGGCGCTGGAAAACGGCGCGCCCGATAATGTATCCGTGGTCAGCATCTTCGCGCAGGAGGCATGGTGATGCGTCAGGGCGCGCTGATCGGGCCCATTATCGTGGCTATCGGCCTGGTGATCGCCGCCATTGCCTTCGCCGTGGTCGGAGCCCTTCTGGAAACCGCCGATGGCAGCGCCGAATTGCGGCTGAGCCGGAACGAGGCGGAACTGGCCACGCAGCGCGGCGATATCGAAAGCCTGCGGGCCGAATTGCGCGATGCTCAGATCGCGATCGAGCGGCTGGCCGAGGATCTGGCGATGCAGGCCTCGCAGGCACCCTTCGTCGCGCCCGCCCCGGTACCCTCGGTGACGATAGCCACTCCCGAACTGGCCGGCGATGAAGAGGTCGAGGATCACGGCGGCACCGACCAGATGACCGAGGTCATGCGTCTGGCCAAGGCGCGCTTCAACATGGGCATCACCCAGCCCGGCAATCGCGTCATGCTGGAGGTCCTGGGCCCTCCGCGCGACAATTATTCCACCGAATGCCAGTCCGTGACCCAACCGCGCCTGAAATCGCTGCTGGAGACGCGCCAGATCGGGCCGATCAGGGTGACGATGGTCAAGCCGGCTCTGGACAGCCTGGGACGGATTCTGGCCGAACTGCAGCAAAGCGAGCCCGATATCTACAACGCGCTCGGCACCGCGGGGGCGATGTGCGCCCGGTTGATCCGGGGATCGCGGACGGCGGTATCGAACCATTCCTGGGGCACCGCGATCGATCTTAAGCTGGAAGGTCAACTGGACGGCTTTGCCGATGGTGGCACGCAATTTGGGCTGCTGCTTCTGGCCGAGTTGTTCAACAAGGAGGGATGGTTCTGGGGGGCCACCTATAGCCGCGAGGATTCGATGCATTTCGAGGTCGGCGTCGAGACGATGCGGAAATGGCAGGCCGAGGGCCAGATCTAGTCGATGGCCGTCGGACGCGTGCAGCCTTCAGCCTTTGATCGCGCCGCCGGGCCGATGCTGGACATGATCGACGATCTCGACCTGCGCGCCCGGCGCGGGGAGGCCCGCCTGATCGACGAGGCGCAAAGGCTGCTGGACCGGTTCGAGGCCGATGCCTTGCGCGGAGGCGTGTTGAAGCAGGCGGTCAAGCCGGCGCGATACGGGCTGGCGGTGCTGCTGGATCACCGGGCGCGCACCCTGCCGCGCATCGAACTGGGCACATGGTCGGTCCTGGCCCGGCGGCAGTTGTTCGACGGGCGCGACATGTCGCTGGCACGCATCCGCGATTTCCGGGGCACCGCGGCGGCGCAGGGCGACAGCTTTGCCGATCTGGAACGGTTTCTGGGCGATCTGCTGTCGCGTGCCGAAAGCGTCCGCGACGCCCATCACCGCCGGGACAGTGGCGGCTGGGGCTGGAAAGTCGCGGGTTTCGTGCTGGTACTGCTGCTGGGGTTGACCGGCTATGCCGGATTTCTGGAATATCGCTATCACCAGCGGATCAATGCCGGTTTCGACGCCGAGGCTCTGGTCATCGGGCTGGACCGGCCGCGCAGCGGTGCCGATCTTGTCCGCCGGCTGGACGACATGCGCGCCGCCGTCGGCCGGGTCTCGGATGCCGCCGCACAGGCGCCGCTGAAACGGATGATCCGGCTGCCGGTCTATGACAGCGAGGCGCGGGCCGAGGCGGCCTATGCCGAGGCCGTTCGGCGCCATGTTCCCACAGCCATCGCCGAGGGCATCGAGACAACCCTAGCCTCTGAAGGCGAGGGGCTGGTTCTTTACGACGCGCTGCGGGCCTGGGCGGTCCTGACCGGAGAGGACGCCTGGACACCGGGCTATCTGGCCGGCTGGCTGGAGGATAACGGCGCACGCGTCGGGCTGGCCGGGCTGGGCGCGCATGTCGGCCCGCTGACCGGTCCCGACACGGCGATCACACCGCGCGATACCGAACTGAGGGATCAGGCCCGGGACTTTGCCGCCGAAATCCCCGAGGCCGACCGCGCATGGCTGGAATTGCTGCGCGCCGACCAGATGCGGGCGCTGCCGGCCTGGAACCCCGAAATCCGGGTGCCGGGGCTGTCGCAGGTGTTGCTGCGCCGCTCGGGCCTGCCGCTGGACACGCCTTTGCCGGGGTTGTTCACGCAGGATGGATGGGATTATGCGCGCGATTATGGCGTGGGCGTCGCGGTGCAGAAGGCGCGGGCCATTGCGCCGATCGTCGTCGACAGGCAACTGCCAGCGCGGAACGCGACGCCGGATCTGCTGATGGACCGGCTGCTGGACCAGACCATCGCGACATGGGACGCATGGCTGGCCGATCTGAGGGTCCAGCCCTTCGCGCAGCGCGAGACGGCGATCGTCGTTTCGGGCGCGCTGGCCCGGCCCGAGAACCCGCTGACCCGCCTGTTCCGCGAGGTCTGGCTGCAGGCCGGCGGTCTGGACCGGCAGCGCAGCCACGAACAACAACTGGAACTGGCGCGCGAATTCGGACCGATCATCCAATATGTCGAACAGGGTCGCATGGCCGAGATCTCGGCGCTGTTCGCCTCGCTGAACGTGGCCCTTGGGGCGGTCGATCTGGATCAGCACCGCGGGCTGGACCGGCTGATGAGCATCGGCGATCGCGCACGTTCGATCACCGCGCTTCAGGCCGCGCCGCGCATCGTGGTGCAGATCGCCGAGGACGTTCTGGCCCAGTCCGCCGCGCCGCAATCGGCCATGGCAGAGGGTGGCAATCCGCTGACCCGGCAATGGCAGCAGGAGGTCTTTCCCGTCTGCCAGCAGATCGTGCAGGGCCGGTATCCCTTTGCCGATGGCGGCCCCGATACGACGATGCCCGAACTGGTCGCGCTGCTTGGCCCGCAGGGCACTCTCAGCCTGTTTCTCGGCAGTAACGCCCTGCCGCTGCTGGAAACGGATGAAACGCCCTGGCGCTGGAAACCCGAGGCGCGCTTCGAGGGTCTGACCCCGGAAAGCGCCGAGTTCTTCGAGCGCGCGGTGCAGATATCGCAAGGGCTTTTCGGTGCTTCGGGTCTGATCGACACGCCCCTGACGCTGAGCGCGCTTGCGGAACGCGGACAGACCCTGGTCGCCCTTGGCGGTGTCGCCCGGCCGGTGCTGGCCAGCGGCGCCCCGGTGGAACTGTCATGGCCTGGCCCCTCGCCCGATGCCGGGATCGAGGTCAGCTTTCGCGAAGGCACCGATGCCGGGCGGCTGATCCATTCCGGTCCCTGGGGCCTGCTGCGCCTGCTGGACACGCTGCGCTTGCGGCTGCGCGATGAGGGGATGCGGGTTCTGCTGGATCTGCGCAGCGATACCGGACGGGTATTTCTGGAAATGGCCTTTTCGGACAAGCTGAATCCGGTTTCCGTGCGAGGCGCGATGCGGGGATTTGAATGCCCGCCGAATCTTTGATCGTCTCGTTTCCCGAATTGCATATTCGGCTGTATAATCGAGCCGGAAACATATGGGCCTGAATATCTTGCGACTTTCTGGAAAGGAACGGCCGTGCCAATCGAAACCTTCGCCCTGCTGAAGACCCCTCTGCCGACCGAGGAGGCGCTGGATTCAACGCAGATGGTGGATTTCAAGGGGCTGGTTTTCATGGCGATGCGCGGCCATGATTCCCTCAGCCGTTGTTTCGAGTTCGATATCAGCGCGATCAGCGGATCACCCGACATCAGCGCGGATGATCTTCTGGGCCAGCCGCTCAGCCTGACCCTGCACGCAGATCCCAACAGACCGGAGAGGCCGCGCTTCTTCCACGGAATCGTCGACGGCTTCCGGTTTGCCGGCTCGGATGACGAGGGGCATTGGCTTTATCACCTGATTGTCCGGCCCCGGCTCTGGCTGCTTGGCAAGGCGACCGACAATCGAATCTTCCAGCAGATGACGGTCATCGACATTGTCAGCGAAGTGCTGGATCAGCACGGCTGCTCGGACTATCTGTGGGATTTGAACCGCAAGCCGCCGCCGCGCGAATATTGCGTTCAATATGGCGAAAGCGACCTCGATTTCGTCCAGCGGCTGCTGGAACATGAGGGCATCTTCTACTATTTCCGCTTCGAAGAGGACAAGCACACGCTGGTTCTCAGCGACAATCTGGACCTGCTGGAACCAGCCCCGGAATATGATGCGCTGAAACTTCGGGAAAGCCGGACCGGCCATGCCTCGGGAATCGGCGTGATCGCGGGGTTCAGCCGGCTGGACAGCATCGTTTCCGGCAGCCACGATCTGTGCGATTACGATTTCGAGAAACCATCGGCGGACCTGACGGCCCGGTTCCAGAACACGCTCAACCACAGCGACCGCGCGCGCTACAGCTATCCGGGGAACTATGTCGAGCTTGGGCGCGGCGACGCTTTGTCCAAGCTTCGCAATCAGGAAGATCAGTCTCATGCGCATGTGATCACCGCGCTGTCGACGGCGCCGGGACCCGCTTCGGGCAATATCTTCGCGCTGAAAGAATCTCCGCGCGAAAGCGAGAATGATACCTATGCGGTCGAGAGGGTCGAATACGACATTCGCGGCCTGCGCCTTCGCACACGGACGCGCGGCACCGAACAGCCAGCCGGCCAAAGCCTGTCGATGCAGGCCAATCTTGCGCGCGAGGCGCAGGGGGGCGGGTTCTCGGCGCTCTATACGCTGGTGCCGATATCGACGACCTATCAGCCGTCGCGCCTGACACCCCGGCCGATCATGAAGGGGCCGCAGACTGCGGTGGTCGTCGGTCCCGGCGGCGAGGAAATCTATACCGACAAATACAGCCGGGTGAAGGTGCAGTTCCACTGGGACCGCAAGGGTCAGCGGGACGAGAACACCACCTGCTTCATCCGCGTCAGCTCGGCCTGGGCCGGATCGGGCTGGGGCTTCATCCAGATCCCGCGCATCGGGCAGGAGGTCATCGTCGATTTTCTGGAAGGCGATCCCGATCAGCCGATCATCACCGGCCGGGTCTATAATGCCGAACAGATGCCGCCCTATGCCCTGCCGGGCAGTGCCACGCAATCGGGCTGGAAGTCCAATTCCAGCCCCGGCGGCGGCGGCTGGAACGAATTGCGCTTCGAGGACAAGAAGGGCAGCGAAGAGGTCTATTTTCAGGCCGAGAAGGACCATAACGAACTGGTCAAGAACAACGAATCCCGCCATATCGGCAATGACTTTTCCGAAGAGGTCGTCCGCGACGCGACGCAATGGGTCGGCCATGACCGGACGGAATCGGTCGATAACAACAAATCGACCACGGTCGGCGTCAACCGCACCGTCAGCATTGGCAACAACGACGATGAAACAGTCGGCAATAACCGGTCTCTGACAGTCGGCACCAACGAGACGATCTCGGTCGGCAGCAACTCGACCGAGACCATCGGGGTCAATCACAGCCAGAGCGTGGGCTCGAACCAGACGATCGTTGTCGGCATTGCCCGCAGCGACACGGTCGGCGCGGCCGAGACCCGCGTGGTCGGTGCCGCCCAGACCAATACGATCGGGGCGGCGCGGGCCGTGACCGTGGGCGCCGAGCAGCAGCATGTGATCGCCGACGACGACGGCTGGACCGTAGGCTCGAACCAGACCATCAGCGTCGGCAGCGACCGTTCGCTTGATGTGGGCAAGAACAGCACGCTGAACGTGGGCGAGAACAGCACCATCACCATCGGCAAATCGGCCAGCGAATCCATTGGCGAGGATCTTGCCGTGAAGGCGGGCAAGAGCATCTTGATCGAGGCGGGCGACAGCATTGTCCTGAAATGCGGCAGCGCCGCCATCGCGATGAAAAAGGACGGCACGATCACCATCGAAGGCAAGGACATCACCACCAAGGGATCCGGCAAGATCAACGTCAAGGCCGACAGTGATGTCACGATCAAGGGCAGCAAGATCAACCAGAACTGAGGCGGCGCGTCAGTTCTGGTCCATCTGTTGCAGAAAGGCGGCCGGGTCCACCGGCGACAGGCCCTTTGCCCAGATCAGAGGCGGGCTCGGCGCCGTCCCGTCTGCGGGCGGTTGCTGGCGCTCCAGCAGGGCGAACAGATCGTCGGCATCCAGATCGCCTCGGCTGGCGCGCCTCAAAGCGGGCAGGATCTGATCGGCCCAGGCATCCACCTGCGCCTGTCCGGTTTGAGGAACCCACGACACGGCGGCCAACGGAAATGCACGGCCCGACTTGTCGCGGCTTGGCAGGATCAGCAACGCCAGCACGCCCTCTCCGTGGGTGATCAGGCCGCGCAATCCATCCTCGGGCCATGCCTCGGGCAGCCGGGCCAACGGCGCCAGAATGCCCGTCAGCCAGCGATCCACCACCGCGCGGGCGCCCGACGGCAGGCCCCTTGTCACGAAATCGCCGCGCAGGGGCAGCTTGCCGAAGAAGCCTGTCGCCATTGGTCAGAACCCGACCGGGCAGTTGAAGCCTGAGAACATGGTCAGATCAAAGGGGTTCTCGACCGAATTGGCGCGCAGATCGAAGCTGGAGGAAAAGCCGCGCGCCGACAGTCGCAGGGCGAAGACATCGGGCTGCGCGGTCTTCGACAGCGCGCCGCCGCGGATCAGCCGCAGAAAGGCCCAGCTGCCGCTTTGCGAGGTGATGATCTCTGCCGCGCCATCGACCGGCGCAAAGCTGAGCGTGATCATGTTCGTTCCGTCGCGGCCCGGCCAAGTCATCGGCTCGGGTCGGGTTGCGGCGTTGAAATAGGTCAGCACCTGCCCATCGACGTTCAGCGTCACCCGGCTGGCATTGGCCGACAAGTCGGTGGCCTGAAGGGTGAATGCCATGACCGGCCCCGAGCCGCCGGGGAACAGCGCGTCGCGCATGGAACGGGCGCGCTGGAAGGGCGCCAGCAAACCGGCATCCAGACCGAAATCGGCCCGCCATTGCCATGGCCTGACGGTGTTGTCGACATAGGCTGCCAGATTGTCGTTGGTGAAGGTGTCGATCAGGCCGCCCGGCCCGAACAGGCGCTGGAAATCCTGTGTGTTCACGTCTATGGCCGAGGCCTGGTCGAAGGGATAGCGCCCGCCGGTCGCCGATCGGCAGAAGGGCAGCACATCGGCCCGCCAGCGTGCATTCAACTGGGCGATGACCGCCTCGCGCGTGACGCTGATCGTATCGCCGGCGATGCCTGCGACCCATTTGTCGATCGGGTCAGGCAGGCGTGCGGCCTCATTGGCGATGGCACCTGTCAGTTGCGGCAGACCGCCCCGCGCCAGCAGCGCCGATTGCGGATCGGGGCTGGCGGCGACCGTCTGCAATTCATTCGACAGCGCCGTCAGCGCGGCCACGGCATCACCCAGCAAGGGCGGCTGGCCATCCACCTCCTGCACGGTGCCGCGGATCGCGAGGAAATGGTCCGAGACCGGTTTGCCCGGCGGCGGTGGCGGCTCGGCATCGGCGCCGCCGCCGGTCTTCCGGGCGATCTTCGCCCCGGTCTTGACCAGTTTGCCCAGCTTGCCCAGTTTCGAGGCGGCCTTCATGCCGGCCTTTTGCGCCGCCGCATTGTCGCCGCCGCCTTCTTCCTCGACCGGCCGGGCCAGATCGGTTTCGGCCACGACCGAATCCAGGAGCCGCTTCAGGGCGCTGTCGGCGGATGACAGATCCTTCAGATTGGCCTGCGCCGCAGCCAGATCGCCGATCGGAGTCAGCCGGATATCGCGCAGGAATCCGTCCCATTGCGCAATGAAATCGTCGTAATAAAGCTTGAGGATATCGGCCTCCAGCGTGTCCTCGGAGGCCTCGGCGCTTTCATTGCAGCCACCGGCAAAGACGGCGCGGTCCAGGGCGGCCTGCGCCGCGACCTCGGGCACCAGCGGCAGGACGGTGTTGTGAAATCCGTCATAGGTGAAGGCACCGGGCAGACCCGCGCGCAGGGATTTCTCCGACAGCCGGGTCAGGACACGGGCGCCGTTCGGGCCGGTCTCCTCGGCGGGAACCCATTCCGGCAGCCCGGCCACGGCGGGGTCCGAGCGCAGGCTGCGATAGGCCCTGACCGCCAGCGGGATCGTGCAGATGCTTTGCAGCGCGACCGACAACAGTTGCGGATCGGGTTCGATCTTCGACTCCTCGGACCGCATCCGGTCCAGCGCGGCAAGCTGGTGGTCAACGCTCTCCTCGGTCGGGAAGGGGTCGATCGGGGCATATTCCGGCAGTGCCGTCTGCCACCAGACGCCCAGGAATTCGGCATCATAGGGCGCCTGTCCGGTCAGCATCTGATAGGCCTTCAGCGCGTCCAGCAGGAAATCGGGGTCGCGGCTGTGGCGCCACATCGTCGCCTCGACCATGGCAACCATCCGCGGCTCAAGGATGTTCCGCAGCGTCCGGTCATAGGCGATGGTGTGAATCTGTTCCAGTTCGGGCGCGGCACCGGGTCCGGCCATCGTCAGGGTATCGTCGGGGGCGGGTGTCTGGGCCAGCGCGGTCGCATTCGCCGCATCCAGCGCAAGATTCAGGTCCAGCGGATCGGTCGGTGCCTCGCGCGCGGCAACATTGGCCAGTCGCGCATTCAGGTCGGCAAGCTGACGTTCCTGATCGCCAAGCGCGCCGTTCCAGCGCAGATAGGAGAACAGGAACAACGTCCCCAGCAGTACGACCGAGGCTGCCGAGGCCGCCAGCGCGCCACGCCACAGCCAGCGACGGCGCTCCTCGGCGCGGGGGTCGAAACGGCCAAGACCGGCCTCGGGGAAGATGAGGTCGGTCAGCAGGTTGCGCAGGAAGAAACTGCGCTTGTCGCCATGGCGGCGTTGCTCGGGCGGCGGGGCGGACAGGCCCAGCGACCCGGCGATGCCGACGATCATCTGATCGATGGGCGATCCTTCCTGCGTGGCCGATGTCAGGTAGATACCGCGCAGCCAGGGACTTTCCTCGTAACGGCTTTCGCCGAAGGCGGCATCGATCAGCACTTTCAGCGGGCCGGTCAACTGGTCCAGTTGCGAGGGAAAGCGGAAGATCGCGGCGCGCTGTGGCAGGGGCAGGTCATCGGCGATGCGGTCGACCAGCCGGTTTTCCAGCGCCGCCTGCAATCCCTGCATCTCGCGCTCGACGGTCAGCCCGTCCACACGGTCGGCGGTGCCAAGGGTCGCGCCCCAGACCTGTTCGCGTTCGCGCGAATTCAGATCGCCGAAGAATTCCTCGAAGCCCGGGATCAGATCGGCCTTGGTGATCATCAGATAGACCGGCAGTTTCAGCCCGGTCTGTTCGCGCAATTCGGCCAGCCGCTTTCTGATCTCGCGCCCATGTTCGCGGATCGAGGCATCGTCGCCCGCCAGTTCCTGCACCGACAGCGTCAGGATCACGCCGTTCAGCGCCCTTCGCCCACGATGCTTGACTAGCAGATCCATAAAGCCCTTCCACTCGGCCGCATCGACTTCGGGGTCGGATTGCTGCTCTACATAGCGCCCGGCGGTGTCGATCAGGACTGCATCCTCGGTAAAGAACCAGTCGCAATTGCGGGTGCCGCCGACGCCTTTCAGGTCGTCGGAAAGGTCGATCGGGAAATGCAGCCCCGACTGGCGCAGGGCCGTGGTCTTGCCGGTGCCGGGGGGGCCGATGATGACATACCACGGCATGTCGCGCAGGAACTTGCGGCTGCCCAGCTTGGACCGCTTCATCTGTTCCAGAACGCCCTGGAATTTCGCCTGTACCTCGGCCAGATTTTCCTCGCCCGGCCCGCGTCTGACCTCGGGCGGCGGGGCGGCCAGTTCCTGCACGAAGACGCGATTGGCCTTTGCCGCGCGCATCTGGCGGATCAGCATCGACAGAAGCCACAGGATGATGATCACACCGATCACGACGATCCTGGTCAGGTCCGAGGCCAGCGGCTGCATGGCGCCGAAAGAGATCAGCGGGCCATAGAGCCAGATCAGCACGCAGAGGATCGCGACCCCGATCAGCGTCCAGAGACACCGCGAGAACAGGAAGCCGAAGATCTTCTTGAGCACCGTCATCGCCTAGACTTTCTTCTGCAGGATGATCTCGACCCGGCGGTTGCGGGCCCGGCCCTCGCGTGTGCCATTATCGGCGATGGGTTCGGTCGCGGCCTTGCCTTCCGAGGCGACCAGCCCGGCCGGTACGCCCGCCGCGACCAGCATGTCGGCAATGGTCTTGGCGCGGGCTTCGCTGAGGCCTTGGTTGGAGTGGAACGGGTTCGATGTCTGGACGGGGATGCTGTCGGTATGACCGACCACACGCACCGAACCGATCAGTTCGGCATTGTCCTTGATGACCGCCGCAACCGATCCGACCAGCGGCCCATAGATGTCATTGATATCCGCCTTGGCCGAGCGAAAGACCTCGGGGTCGCTGGCCTGCACGACGACGACTGCGATGGACACGTCCTCGCGCCCGGTCAAGGCACCTGCAGTATTCTCGGGCGCCGCTTCGGCAAAGAGCGGCAGCAGTTCAAACAGCAGGGGATTGGCCACCATCTGCGGCTGTTCCACCGTTTCGATCACGGGGCGGAAAATCGCGGTCCTTTCGGGCGGCGGCAGGACCCCGGCCAGGGTGAACAGATCCTCGCCGCGATCCGACAGGCGGACGGAGAGGCCGACATAGATCGCCGTGATCAGGGCAATGGCCATCAGCCCCAGTGACCAGATCGGGACGATGAACCTGCGCTCCTCGTCCTCGGCCGCCACACCCTGCCAGTTGGGCGACAAGGGCGCATCGGCGGCATCCCGGTCATGCATCACCCGGGCCATCTGGGCGCGCAGACCGGCGATCTCGGCCTCGCCCGCAGCAGCACCGATCCGGTGCTTGCCGCGAAAGCCAAGCGACAGGCACAGAAACACCAGTTCCAGCAATTGCGGATCGCGTTCGGGATAGCGCAGGAGTTCCTCGGCCAGATCAAAGAACCGCTCGCCGGAATCGACATTGCCATACATCGCGGCGACGATGGGCTGGCGTGGCCAGCCGCTGGACCCGCCCCATGGCGTGTTGATCGCCACATCATCCAGCAGCGCGCCCACGAACCACGCGCCCTGATCGGCGCGGGTCAGCGGCACGCCCATCGACACCGCCGCATCGCGGGCGTGGGTGAGGTTGTCCTGCAACCTCGTGCGCAGGACATCGGGGTTGTCGGGGGCGACGGCGCGCTGCAATTCGGGCGCAATGCCCAGAAGCGCCGCAAAGGCGCGGACCATTGGGTTGTCGCTGGCGCGTGCCGCCTTCAGCGGCGCGGTACGGGCGATGTCCGGCGCCGCCGAGGGCCGCGCATCGCCCGTGCGCCTCGGGCGGACCCGCGTGCGCCCGGCATTGTCATCCAGCCCAAAAGGATCCTCGTTGGTCATGTCGGTCCTATCGGTTCACCGCGTAACAATCGATCTCCGGTTCGCGATCCAGCTTGCCGGCCACGCCCAGAACGAAGCCCGGCGCGTCGGCCAGCGCGGCGTAATGGTCGGACCCGCGATCCAGTTCCAGACACAGCCGGTCGCCGTCATAGGGAATCTCGCGCGGCTGCGAATTCAGCGGCTTCAGGGCAATTCCGGGCAACTTGGATTTCCACAGCTTGTCGAAATCGCCCGCCGCACCCACCGTCGCCTGATCGACGAAGATCTTGCGCATCATCGCCTCGGACATGTCGCCGCCGATGCGCAGGACGATCCGGCTGGACTTGATGATCTGGGGATTGTCGATGCGGACGGTCCAGATATTCTCGGAATGGCGCGAAACCAGAAGCGCGCGGGACTTCGGCTCGACATGGCGCAGCGACAGCATCAGCGAACGCAATGTGTCGGCCAGCGCCGCATAGGCCGCCTGCGGATCGCCATGGTCATAGACCGGCAGTTCGGTCATCCGCCGCGACGAGGCGCCATAGGTCGCCATCTGTCCGGCCAGCCCGGCCAGTTCGCATATCAGATCCGAAGGGTGGCAATCGTTCTGGGCCAGCAGATGTGCGATCCTTGGCCGGGCGCGGTTGGCCAGTTCAAGGATCAGCAGGTTTTCCATTGAGGCACCCGCGCCGCCCAGAACCATCGAGCCATGCGCATCGGCGATCCGGTCCAGCCCCGTGACCAGTTCTTTCAGCAACTGCCCATACCAGGGCACCGCGCCGATGATCAGTGAGGGAACCAAAAACCCCTCATCCAGCGCAACCGCACCTTCGGCAGTCAGCCCGGTCAGGCGGGCCAGCGGCAGCGTCGTATAGCCCTGTGTTTCCTGCCCCGGCAGCAGCAGTTTTGGGGCCAGTCGGGCGATCTCGATTTCGCTGGGTTCGGCGCCACCGACGATGGAATCGCGGACAGTCGTGAACTCTCCGCGATAGCGCATCCCCGAAGGATCCTGATGGGCTGGGTCGATTTCGGCCCCGCCGGAGGTTTCGGACGGGATTGCAAGATGAACCAGCCCTGCTTCGGTCCTGGCCGTGACGGCCACCGGATCGACCGGCAGGCAGGTCTCGGTCGCCGAAAAGACTGTGCCATCGGGCATGACCCCATCGGCGACCTGCAAGGCGACCTGCCCCGCATCCAGCGCCGCCGCGTCAAGCTGCAGGGCGGTAAAGCCAAAGCTTTGCAGCGGCGTGGCCCTCAGGGCCTGCCGCACCAGCCAGCCCAGATGCCGGTCCTGCTGTTGCAGATGCTGGGTCCGCAGGTACAGTCCTTCGGACCAGACGACCTTGTTTCTATCCGTCATGCGTTTCCCGCCGCTCGGGCCTCAGCCACCACTTACCGACAGCCCGCCGGACCCGACCGAGATGGTCACCGGGGACGAGGCGGCGGGAACCGGAATTTTCTGACGCACGGTCCGGCCGGTCGGATCGCGGAAGCCGGCCGTGACGCCGATGGCGGTGACGCCTGCCTGCACGGGAACCGACCGCACCACCGTCGCGCCGGGTGCCAGCACGATCTGATCGGCCTTGACCAGATCGGATCCAAGCGCCGTCGCCGGATCCTGCAGGGCAAGGTAATCGGCGGCGTCGAAGGCGCCGGTGCCCGACAGCTGCAGCACATTCACCGTCACCGGGCGGTCGACGCCATCCGGGCCGGGATTCATGCCCGCCGATCCCTGCGCCGTGACGGCCAGCACAGTCGGCGGCGTCTCGCCTCCACAACCTGCCAGCAGCAGCGCGGCGGCGCCGGCAGCAGCAAGAAGGATTCGTCTGTTGAAATGGATCTTCATCGTGCTAACTCCTTCCACTTTCATAAGCTTCGCGAAAATCGGCCCCGACCTCGCCCAGAAACTGATCTTCGGCCGAACGGGCGATCTCGCGATAGCGTTCTTCGTAAAGGCGCCACAGCTTGGCGCTGCGGCCACCCGCGATCAGGCTTTCCAGAAGGCCGACATCCGCCATCGCCTTTTCGATCTCGGCCGGGTCGAACCGGTCGATCATCCGCCGCAATGCCGTCTGCAATGCCGCCCAGGTGCGCAGTTGATGGTCGGTGAGGTCGCGGAAAGCCTCGTTCAGCGCATCCTCGGCGCCAAGATAGCCCCGGCTGCGCGGCTGGACCAGACTGGTCAGCACATCATCCGGGGTGGCGAGGAATTTCAACGGGTTCACATCGGAACTGGCAACAATCGTCTGCGCGACCCGCGCCTTCTGCTTGGCCATCGCTCGGGTGCGCAACTGCTGCATCAGGCCTTCGACCAGAATCCGCATGGACCGGCCGATCTGCTCGGCCTGCTGCACCGGATCGCCGCCGAATTGCGCCGGGTCCAGACCCATGCCGCGCAGAAGTGCCTCATAGGGGTCTTGGCCGATGCCGGACGGCGTCGCGGCCTGCTGTTGCCGGAAGTGCGGCACCGGCTCCTGCGCCGGGGCCGCAACGGGCCGCGGGCGCGACGCCTCGGGTTCGGGCATGGGCGCAGGTTCCAGTTGCGGCGCCACGGAGGTGTGGGGAAGATCGGGCGGCAGATCGGCGGGCGCTCCGTCCCAGTCGGCAAAGATATCCGGCTTCCGGGCGGGCATCGGCGCGGGCGCTTCGACCGGCGTGTTCGGCGGCACCGATGGGGTCGGCGACGGGCTGTCGAAATAGTCGCCCGTGTTCTGGCGCGGCTCGGGGCGTAGGGGTGCCGGTGTCGCAGGCTGCTCGAAGGCACTGCGCAGATCGAGGCCGAAGGCATCCTCCTGATCCAGCGGCTTCGGCGGCGCGGCTGGGCGCGCGCGTTCGTGACTGCGGGCCTTGCTGGACAGGCCGAAGGGATCGGGCAGATCCTTCGGGCGCGGGACGGGTTCGGCGGCGGGTGGCTCGTCCTCGCGGCGGCTGAAATCGAAGACCATGCCGCTGCTCTCGGGCGCGCGCGGCGCGGGCGCGGTTCCGGTCAACGCCTCGACGCGCAGCACGAAATCGCCCATGCGCAGTCGCATCCCCGGCTCGATCGGCACCGATTTGCTGGCGCCCACGGGATGCGCGGCGTTGTCGATGAACAACCCGCTGCTGGAGGCATCCGTCGCCATCACCTGGCCGTTCTGTTCGGTCAGGATGCAATGCTGGCGCGAGACATACATGTCAGGGTCGTTCAGCGACCAGTCGGCATCATCGCTGCGCCCGATGACCAGCCGCCCGCCGGTAAAGACGCGCTCGGTCACTGCCTGCGCGTGGGGAGAGGACTCAATGACCAGTCTTACACTCATGCCGCATCCCGTTCCGCTTTGGGCACCTCAGCTTCGCCGTTGACCCGAGTATAGCAGAGATCATCGGCATCGCGGTTTTCCTTGGGGTCGATCCATGTGGTCAGGCCCAACCGGCAATGCCCAAGCCGCGCACGCGGCACCTCGCCGGCCGCCAGAACCAGCCGCAGATCGAAATCGATATCGTTTCCCTGGGCAAACACCACGGCCTGCCGCAGGCGTGCCCGGTTGCGCGGATCGTCTATGAAGTGGTCGAACTGTGCGCGTGTCAGGGGGCCAAGCCGGATCTCGGCCCGGGACTGGCGGTCGAAACGCCGCCCACCGACCATCGCGCCGGCATTCAGCCGGTTATGCTGAACCCCGATCCGGGTCTGCAGGTGATCTGGAATATCCAGCCAGACGCCCACGAATTCCGACAATGCGACCGGAACGCCCAGCACCGATTGCAGGAACGAGATCAGCCGGTCGGGTCCGCGCACCTCCTGCGCCAGCGATGTCGCATGCCGCAGCTTCGCGCCGTCGATGCGCGGGTCGCTGCTGCGGCTGCCCGGCAATCCGATCCCGGCCAGCGCCCGCATGATCGCCAGGACCCGACCGCCATCGTCGTGGGCGATCTGAACCGAAGGCCGGGCATCCGCCCAGGCACGCCAGTAAAGCGCCATCATCCGGTGCTGCATCATGTTGATGAAATCGAGAAAGGACGTATCCGCCGTGGCGCCGCTGCTGTCGGCGCCGGCGAACCAGCGGCTGGACTGGCGCGCGATGATCCAGCGGGTCAGATGCAGGGGCATCGGACCCTCGGGGCCGATCAGGCCCAGCACGTTCACCGCGATCTGCGGCTTGCGCCCGTCGCGGCCCGGCGTGAACTCGGCCAGATCGCTGGCGGCGAAGGATTGCCGTGGCTGCTGGGCCAGCCGCGCGGGTTCGGCCGCCGCGCCGCCCGCCCGGCCAAACCGCATGGTCGCGGTTTCAAGCTGCCGCAGCAGTTCGAAGAAATCCATGTCGGCAATCTCGGGCACCGTCGCGTCGTTGGGATCTGCGGTCAGATCAGCGCCCGGGTGCCGGTCGTCATCGGCCATACCACCTCCATCTGCGACTGAACCAGCCTCGTCTTCGACCGGACAAAGGAATTGATCGCCGCCTGCCGGCTGAACAGCCGTGCAAGCAACGCCGAAAGCAGCAACTGGCTGCCACCGGACAGCAATGCTTCGTTGATGCCCAGCGTGATCTCGGTCCCATGCGCAAAGCAAAGCGGCCCGCGAATATCCAGCCGGTCCACCACGGCGCGGGATGTCACGCGGGTCAGCGCCTCGCCATGCTGGGCCAGGGCCGGATCGCCGCGGTCGGCATAAAGCCGGATCAGGGCGCGCAGCGGCTCGGCATCCTTGTCATCGACCGCCAGTGACAGGTGATTGAGGCTGAGCTGCGAGATCCAGCGCCAGGTCAGATCATCCATCTTCCGGTCGTCCGTCGCCCCCGAGGGCAGGCTGGCACGCAGCGAGGGGCGCGGACGCCGCATCGGGCCAAGCAGCCTGACCTGCTGGACCGGATCGCCCGTTTCCAGCGTCAGGGTCGGTCGGTCGTCAAGGATCGGCAGGTCGCGATTGGTGCAGAGCGCGCGGATATCCAGTTGCGTGATCGGCGCGGCCCGGGGCGTGCCGGCGGGGCGCGCGACGGAGATATAGAAATCGTCCCCGGAATAGCTGGACCGGGTCTGTCCACGCCGCACCTCTTCGGTGTCGGGCCGGCGCGGGCGGCGCTCGGTGGTATAGACATGGCCATTTTCTGTCCGCGCCTCGACCGAGATCAGCGGGGCAAGACTGGCTTGCGCGCCTTCGGCGGCGGCATCATCGACGCGCAGCAGCCGGAAAATCTCGAAATCCTTGGGGCGGGTCCGGTCGGCATGGACCGGATGGGCCGACCGGCCCTGCCGCAACTCGACGATATTGCATTCATGCTCGAACAGATTGACCAGAGGGGTGGCGAACAGTCTGAAATCCGCGGCTGAGATCCCCGTCAGTTCAGCCCTTGGCCGGGACAGCAGGATCACGATCTCGACCGCCATCTGGACCTGGCTGCAAGCCTGCACGGCGCCCGACAGGCCGTTCAGGCGGACAAAGTGAAACCGCTCGGGCATCAGGAAATATTCGCGCAGCAGCCGGTAGCCCTCGAAGGATTGCCGGACGCGGGGAAGCAATGCCTCGTCATCCTTGATCCCGACCATCGCGGGCTGTCCGATCATGGTAAAGACCGACTTGCCATCGGCCGGTCGCGCAACCGCGCCCGCGCCGAAGCCGAAGATCGCATCGAAGATCGCCCCGCCACGCTGTCCGGCGCCGAAAAAGACCGGCAGGGAATCCAGCGACAATTCCGACAGCGGGCCGACGCCGCGGCGCGTAATCTTCAGCCGCAGTCCGGCGCTTGCATCGCGGGTCGCGCGCTCGGACAGACCGGCCTGCATCAGCGCGCCCTTGTCCTGCAGATAATCCGCAGCCATCAGCCGCAGCGGCCACATCCGCACCGCCTGCGCGGTGGTATAGGTGCAGCGGGTCCTTGTACCCTCGCGCAGCGAAGATACCAGCCGCGTTCCCCGCCGCACGACATGGCCTTCGACCATCACATCGACCTGCGGCCCCGGCGCGAATTCGGCAATCGTCATCGCCGGGGCCGGCCCCGCCAGATCGGGATAAAGCGTGTCGATCATGTCGCGGACAAAGCGGCTGGATTCCGCATCGACCTTCAGCCGGGTCCGCGCCGCCAGAAAGGCCACACCTTCCAGCAACCGCTCGACATAGGGGTCGGGGCAGGGCACCGAATCCATCGACAGGTTGCGCGCGACATTGGGATGCAGCGCCGAAAATTCTGTCGCAAGCGAACGGATATGCTGCAGTTCTTCTTCGTAATAATCCAGAAAGACGCGGTCCATCACCGCTCCTCCATCGAGGTCACGGCGCGGCCATTGTCCAGATCGATCATGGTGGACAGCCGCAACCGTTCCGGCACCGGCGACAGCATCAGAAGCGCGTCGATCTCGATCCGCAGACCCGTCTTGTCGCTGGTCGAAACCTTGACCTTGATCGTGTCGCGCCGCAGACGCGGCTCGAAGATGCGCAGCACCTCGACCAGTTCCCGCGACAGGGCGTCGGGATCGAAATCCGACCCGTGCCGTCCCGAAAAGGACGGAACCCCGTAATTCACCACCGAACGGCGCACCTCGGGGTAATCCCGCAGCAGATCCTCGGGGATGGTGGTTCCGCTCAACTCGCGCTCGCTCAGCAGATAGGCGGCCTCGAAACGCTCGATATTGAACAGCATCTCGATGTCGCGGCGCACGGCCTCGCGCAGGACATCGGGCGTGACGATCACGCCGCCTTCCTCCAGCCGTTGCTGACGCTGGACAAGACGGGCCAGCCGGTGCGCCCGCCGTTTCGTCTCGTCATCCAGTGTATCGTCGGCCTCGATCGCGCGCGCGCCTTCGGCCAGCAACGCTGCGACCGGCTGCTCTCCTCCCAGCTTTCTGGCCAGATCTCGCCGCAGCGCCGCCGTTTCAGCGCCCAGCCCATGCAACTCATCCACGAGGCGATCCCACAAAGAGGGTTGAACCGCCTCGCGAAGGGAAGGCTGCATGTCAGTTCGCTCGGCCACCTGTCAGCCCTGCCCGCGGGCAACGCTCATTTCGCGGCCAACACGTCGTATTCGACCTCATGTTCGCCGCCGGCCGTCAGGTCGTCGGCATCCTGCACATATTTGACCTTGATCGAGTCGAAGCTGAGCGACAGGCTGTCGACCGCGTTGCCGCCACCACCGCCCGAGACCTGATAGTTTTCGACCAGCGTATTGGTCAGGGTCATGGTCAGATAGTCGGAATGCTCGTCACCCTGGTCCTTGCGCAGGGTCAGCACCACGTCGCCAAGGTTCTTGGCCTTGATGCAGGCCAGTGCCAGATAGGGCGATGAGGCGTCATAATCCTTGCTGATCGACACGGACTGAACCTCGGGCAGACCGCTCTCGCGCTGGCCGCCCGAATTGCGGAAGGCCGCCCGCATCGCCCCCCAGGAAAATGACGAGATGACGATCTCGTCCTCGTGGCCCGCGCGCTTGCTTTCGCCGGGAACGTCTTCGATTTGCAGATAGCCACTGAATGCCATTTACTTGTCCTTTCACTACCAGGTTGTGGGTCTCAAGGTCCAAACTCGACCGCCGGAGGCCGCCGGAAAAATGACAGGCCAGAATCCGGCCTGCCGCCGATCATGTGGCGGCCAGGGCCGCATCCCGCCGCTAGCCCTTGACCGACGGCAGTTCCGAGACCAGCCGGAGGCTCGCATTGATGCCCTCCAGCTGATAATGCGGGCGCAGGAAGAAGCGGGCATTGTAATAACCCGGCCGGCCCTCGACACTGTCGACCTGAACCTCGGCCGCCGCCAGCGGGCGCTTGGCCTTGGCCCGGTCGTCGGCCATGGCGGGATTGGCCAGCACATAGCGGTTGATCCATTCCGACAGCCATTTCTGCATGTCGTTGCGTTCCTTGAACGTGCCCACCTTGTCGCGCGCGATGGCCTTCAGGTAATGCGCGAACCGAGACACCGGGAACAGATAGGGCAGGTTCGCCGACAGCCGTTCGTTCGCCTGTGCGTCTGGATCGACCAGCCGGCCGGCGCGGGCCTCGTCATCCTGCAGGCTGTGCGCGCCGATGAAGGCCGCGACATCGGTATTCTTGCGGTGCAGGATCGGCATCATCCCCAGCTTGGCCAGTTCCGCCTCGCGCCGGTCGTCGATGGCGATCTCGGTCGGGCATTTCATCGCCACGCTGCCATCATCGGTCGGGAAGGTATGGACCGGCAGATTCAACACTGTGCCACCCGATTCCACGCCCCGGATCTGCGTTCCCCAGCCATACAGCTTGTGGCTGCGGTTGATGTTGACGCCCATCGCGAAGGCAGCGTTCATCCAGACATAGTGGTCATGCTTGCCGTCGATCCGTTCCTCGAAGTCGAAGCCCTTGACCGGCACCGTATCGGCACCATAGGGCAGCCGCCCCAGGACACGCGGCATGGCAAGGCCGATATATCGCGCATCCTCGCTTTCGCGCAGGGATTGCCAGCTTGCGTATTCCGGCCCCGACACGATCTGCTGCAGATCCTGCGGGTTCGGCAGCTCCTGCCAGCTTTCCATGCGGAACAGCTGCGGCGCGGCGGCGGCGATGAAGGGCGCATGGGCCGAGGCACAGACGCCTGACAGGTTCCGCAGCAGGCCGACATCCTTCGGTTTGTGGCCGAACTCATAATCGCCGATGATGCAGCCGATCGGCTCGCCGCCGAACATGGAATATTCGTCAGTGTAGATCTTCTTGAAGACCGGCGACTGGTCCCACATCTGGCCTTCATAGTCCTCCAGAACGTCGGCCAGTTCGTCCTTCTTGATGTTCAGGACGCGGATCTTCAGCTTTGAATCGGTCTCGGTATTGTTGACCAGATAATGCAAGCCGCGCCACGTCCCCTCGATCTTGCGCAGCTTCTCGTCATGCAGGATCTCGTTCATCTGCTTGGACAGCATCTGGTCGATCCCGGCGATCAGCGACTTGATCGACTTGATCGCATTGCCCGAGATCGTCGCCGTGCCCGATCGTTCCTTGGCCGCGACCGCGAGGTTCGAGACCAGTTCCTTCAGCTTTTCGCCCTCGCTGTCCTTGACCCGGAAATCCTTCTCAAGAAGCTCGCTGAACTCGGCCAGATCAATGGCTTCCGCCTCGGCTACACCGGCTGCGGCTTCCTTTTTCTCCTCGGCCATGCTCAGCCCTCCTCACCGGATTTTGCCGCGGCCATGGCCTGTTCGGCGGCCTGTTGCAGCAAGGGTTCGTTGTTCAGCAACTGGGCGATGCGCTTTTCGGCATCGACCTTGCCATCCATATAGCTCAGCAACTGTTCCAGCTGCTGGCGCATCTTCAGCAATTCGTTCAGCGCCGGCACCTGCTGGGCGATCTTGTCAGGGGCAAAGTCGCTCATGCTCTTGAAGCTGAGATCGACGAACAGTTCTTCCTCGGCATCCTCGCCTTCGGCGGCGGGCAGGGCATTGGGCACCCGCGTCTTCACCCGTGGCGCCAGGGCCTCCATGAACTTGCTGAAACGGCCGGCATCCGTCTCGACGAATTTGCGCTCACCAACGGGCCTGCTGGCTTCGGCCGTTTCGGATTCGCCCGCAAGATCAGCCATGACACCCATGACAAAGGGCAGCTCAATGGTCGTCGGACTGCCATAGTGCTCAACGTCGTAAGCGATCTGGACGCGCGGCGCCCTGTTTCGCTCGATCACCTTCTGCTTGCTCTCGCTCATCCGCGGACCCTTTCTAGTTTCCGGCACTCTCTATTAATAATTACTTCTTATTATCGTCCAATCCAGCGATATTCCGAAATTCTTTTAATCCAGATGGCGCGATTTCGTTCATCAATTGCAGGAAATCCATTGCAACCATGCGACGAAGTCGGCGCGCGACATGCGGAATGGGGCTTGACGGTTCGGTGCGTTCATAAAAGGCAACGATCCGGTCCAGCGCGATCTCGACATCTCCGCGCGAATTGATTTCTCCCAGTTTTCCTGCGGCGCCATTGCCCACAACCGCAGAGGGTGCTGGTTGAGGCGATTGTGCCGCCGCGGCGGGACCGGGCTCGGATGACGCGCCGGTGTCGGGTTGGGTCGCGGCGGTCGTTGCATTGGCTTCGGCAACAGCGGTTTCCAGCGATTTGCGGCAGCTTGCCAGAAAATCGCTCAACTCCCGTAGGGAAAGACCGGACGCCCCGTCGCTGCCGGCTTTCTCGGCGAAAACCGAAATCAGCGCCTCGATGCCCGCTAGACAGGTGCCGATTTCCGCCGCCATGGCCGCCACGTCCTCGCCCTGCTCGGCGGCCATGGCCCGGCAGGCGGCACGGGCGCGATTTGCCCGCTCTTGATGCCGCGCCAGTTTGGCGTCCTTTTCGTCCTTGCTCAGCCCCGAGGCCATCCGGGATTGCACGTCGAAATCCGACAACGGGATGCCTGCGACATCATCGAATGTCACTGGTCCGATACCCCGCGGGCTGAAGGCGATCCCATAGCGGAGGTCACCCAGCAAACCGTTGTCGTCATTGTCCAGTTGCCGCAGCGCATTGCTGCGGGCGATCGCCGCCATCTGCGGGTCGTCTCGGTCGCGCAGGCGCGGATAGAGACTGTCCCAGAAATCCCCGACGCTGCGCTGCAACAGGCCGATTCCCTGCGACAGCCCCTTGAACCCCTCGGTCGCATAAAGCCCCCGGACCAGTATCACCAGTAGCCGCAGATCCCGCCCCTCACGGGCCAGTTCCTCACCCTGCGACAGCACCGAGGACCAATCCACCGGTGCGGCGGAATCGTTGATCGAACCGTCGGCCTTGACGCGATGCTGGCGTGACGCCGGCTCCAGCAGGCGTTCGATTGAATGGAACCGGGCGTCATTGCGCAACTCAACCCCAGAGGGTTGTTCTCCGGCCAGCGGAGCAAGGAGACTTTCCAGATCCATTCGGTCCCCGCCTTCACCATCTCAAAAGATAACTCATTAATTATCTTGGCTTTGAGAATTAGGCCATAATTGCAGACGGTTGCGATTCTTGCAACGATCTTGGTTTTGATGCGCGGATCGACCGAGGGAATTCATGCTATGAATCCAGCGTGATAGATTGCGGCTTGAGCCGACCGACGCGTGCTATCCACAGGACCAGGAACCGGCCGGGCCACCATGAAGTACTCAGGCGCCGGGTTCTGACTTTCGTCAGGGCCGGGCGTCGATGATGCGTGAGGCGACGCCGATGATCTGGTCCTCGCGGCCGGCAAGGGTTTCGCTCAGGGCCTCGGCCACGGATTGTACGCTTTCGTCGCGCGGGCGCCGTAGATCGAAGAGCGGGGTCTTCGACAGGATCGCGATGATCTCGGATTTTCCGTAATTGCCTTCGGTCACCCTGACGGCAAGGCGTTGGGGATTTTCCTGCATCTCGTCCAGCGACCACAGCACCCGGACCCGCCGGACCCCGCTGTCGACGGCTCCCAGATCGTCAACAAGGGAGGCGGGCTGATTGATATTCGGCAGGATATGAAAGACCTTACCGGTATTGTCGACCACCATCACCCACAGCGACGCGCCGGTCACGGTGGCGGAGAACTGCACGTCCACCACGGGGTTCTGCCCGGTCTGGAACACGCCGTTCAGCACCGCCTCACCGGTATCGCCGCGGCCCATCCACAGCGACATGCCGCCCGAAGCGGCGACCGGCAGGACCGCACGAATCCTGCACAGATCCTCGTTCAGCACATTCGCCTCGACGCGCAGATCGCGGTCGCCGATCACCGAAGCCAGCGCGCTCTGGATCGCCTCGGCATCATCGACACTGGCCAGATCGCCGATCACGGTGATGCGCTCGCCCAGCCCGAATTCGGCCGGTTGATCCGCCGGCGCGGTCAGCGGCCCGCAGGTCGCCAGGCGGTCGAGATGCGGTTGCAGCGTGGCCCAGGTCAGCCTCTCAGGCCCCGCCGCCAGATCGGTTTGGACCGACATTCCGGAGTCCGGCTGCCACCCTTCCAGCGTTGCCAGCAGCGCATCGCGGGTGGCCGCATCGGGTGCAAGTCCGGACAGGCGGGCGCTGCTGTCGCTGACGGCAAGATCCCAGCGGGTCAGGGCCGAGGCCAGCACCATCAGATCGGCCATATTGTCGGGCCATGTCTCGCCCGGCATCCCGCGCGCCAGTGTCAGCGCATTCTGGGGTGGGCTGATCCCCGTCGCCTCGCCGAAGGCGGCGCGCAGGGCGGCGGCGATCTGCTCATCCGGGGCATTGCCGGACAACGCGCCGCCGCCATCGGCCACAAGGCTTGCGTTCAGGCGATAGGGAACGGCCTCGGGCAAGTCGGGCGCGAAAACACCGGAAGTCCACAGCCACGCGCCCAGACCGGCCAGCAGGATTACCGCAGCGCCCAGAAGCAACTGCAGGCGCCCCTTGCCGCGAGGTTTCTGCTTGCCGGTGCCGACCCGCGCCGTATCGGGTTTCAGCCAGCCGTCCAGACGTTCCAAGGCCTCGGACGCGTTTTGCGGGCGGCCCGCCGGATCGGGATCGGACAACCACTCGATCAGATCCTTCAAGGGCGGCTTCAGCCCCGAACTGTCCAGGGGATTGTGCTTGAAGCGGACGACCTCGCCGGGGCTGCTGCCGACCTGCGGAATCTCTTGCCGCGCCGCTGCCAGAAGCAGGGCGCCCAGAGCATATAGATCGGCGCGATAGTCCGACTTGCCGTCAAGCTGTTCGGGCGCGGCATATTCGTATTTGCCGGCGAATTCATTGCCGACAATGGTGCGTGCGCCCGCCGCCGTATCCTTGGCGATGCCGAAATCGATGATCGTCGCCCGCTCGGGGCGGCCGTCGCGCAGGATGACATTGTCGGGTGACAGGTCGCGGTGAACGATGCCACGACTATGGGTTGCGACCAGCCCCTCCAGAACCCGATGGGCGATGATCAGCAGCGACCTGTCGTCGAGGCGGCGTTCCAGCATGACCTCGTTCAGGGATGGTCCCTCGATATAATCCATCACCAGAAAAACATGCCCGGCATCCGAGCGAGAACATTCCGAATAGCGCACCACCGCATCATTGATGATATCGCGCATCTGCTCTTCGCGCTTGATCAGTTCCACATAATCGGAATTGGCCGAGAAGCGCGCATTCAGAGCCTTGATGGCGACATCACGGCCGACGACCTGATTGCGGGCCAGATAGACCTCGCCAGTGCCGCCGCGTCCCAGGACCCGGATGATTTCATAGGTATTGTTGAGAATCTGGCCGGGGCTGAAGATATCGGACTGCATGGGGAACCTTCATCAGGCGCGCTGTCGGCGGATTCTGTCAATATTGTCGCGTGAAACCTGATATTAGTCTATCATATCCAATGGCGCGCCCTAGATACGATCATCGCCTGTCCGCCATATGTTGCCTTGTTGTTCGGAGGCTTTTTGCAGACGATTGCACCCCTATGGCGGAAAGGCCCTGTGGCGGATGCGGCAGCCGCCTGCTGCCCAAAGCTGCATGGTCGCTGCAATTCGCGCAGGACGGGGCAGGAATGAGGGTTCTCAACCAGACCCGCTTTGTCCACCAGTTCACGATGGGCATGGACAAGTCCGGTCGCGAATACCTGTCCTTCGTGGTCAAGGGCACATTTGCCTTTCCTGACAGCCCCTCGGAAAGGCCGCGGCCCGCGCCGGCGCAGCGCCCGCTGGTCATGGCCGATGAATATTTCGGTGAGCCGGGCTTTTCGGCGCCGCTGTGGGAATCCGATTTTGCCTTCCGCAAGTCGCGCTGCGATGTCGTCCTGCAGGGCGCGGCCTATGCGCCGGGTGGCAAACCGGCCGAACGTGTCCGGGTCGGGTTGAAGGTCGGGCAATGGTCCAAGCAATTCGACGTGGTCGGGCCACGCGAATGGCGGGTCATCGGCCCGGCCATCACCGCAACCCGGCCCTATCCCTTCGCCCGTCAGGTCTTTTCCTATGGCACGGCCTTCGGCGGACCCGACCGCACCGACCCCGAAGACAAGGCGCCGCCCGCCTATGCCCGGAACCCGGTCGGCATGGGCTTTGCCGGCGTCAGGTCGCAATCGAGGCTGTCGGGTCAGCCGCTGCCGAATACAGAAAAGGTGGACCAGCCGGTGACCTCGCCCTATGGCGATTACCGGCCGATGGCACTCGGCCCGATCGGGCGCGGCTGGCCGGAACGGATCCGCTATGGCGGAACCTATGATCGGAACTGGATCGACAATGTCTTCCCGTTCCTGCCCGCCGATTTCGACGATCGTTATTTCCAGATGGCGCCCGAGGATCAGCAGATCGATTTCCCCGAGGGCGGAACGCCGGTCACGCTGGTCAATCTGACGCACACCGGGCGCGAAGCCTTTCGCCTGCCCGACACCGCCCTGCCGATCCGCATCTTTCGGGGGCGGGACATCTGCTTCGACGCAGCTCCCCGCCCCGATACGCTGATCTTCGACCCCGAGGCGCGGGTCTTCATGATGGTCTGGCGCGTCTGGGTGCCAATGCAGCGCATCATCACCGAATTCACCGAAGGCTGGCTCGGGGCGCCGACACCGGCGATGAAACGCGCCTTCGCGACCGGCAAGCGCTATATCCGCAGCTTCGCCGAGGAGCCCGCATGAGTACGCCCCTGCATATCCGCGCGGCCGGAATGGTGACGGCGGTCGGGCTGGATTGCGCCTCGGCCGCCGCCGCGATGCGGGCAAGGCTGGACGGGTTTCGGGAAACGCGCTTCATCGGCGCGGGCGGCGAAT
Source organism: Paracoccus marinaquae (assembly GCF_018860165.1). GTDB lineage: Bacteria > Pseudomonadota > Alphaproteobacteria > Rhodobacterales > Rhodobacteraceae > Paracoccus > Paracoccus marinaquae. The sequence goes on along the minus strand of NZ_JAHKNG010000033.1, from coordinate 3,710 downwards.
GGCTGATCGGCGCACCGGTGCCGCTGCCCCGCAACTGGATCGGAGAAAAGCGGCTGGCCCATCTGGCGGCGGGCGCAATCGTCGATGCCTTCAGCAGGGCCCCCGAGGCGCTGAGCGATTGCACCCTGATCCTGTGCCTGCCTGAAAAAGACCGCCCGGGCCGGCCGATCCGCGACGACGCTGCCTTCGCCGGGCAGGTAAGGGAATGCGCCGGGCTGGCACAGACCATGAGGACCCATATCGTTGCCCACGGCCGCCCCTCGGGCTTTGTCGCGCTGGACCAGGCACGCCGGATGCTGTCCGAGGGCCGGGCGGAGAACGTTCTGGTCCTGGGTGTCGACAGCTATCTGACAACGCTGTCTGTCGCGCACTACCTGTCCGAAAACAGGCTGTTGACGCCCGCCAATGCGAACGGGTTCATCCCCGGCGAAGGGGCGGCGGCGGTGCTGTGTTCGCGCCGGGGGGCGCTCAAGCTGACCGGGCTGGGGTTGGCGCGCGAAAAGGCCCATATCTATAATCGTCTGGACAAGGACGGGCTGGACCTGCCGCTGCGCGCGGACGGGATGACGGCGGCCTATCAGGCAGCGTTCATTCAATCGGGGCTGGGGCATTCGGATATCGGCATCAAGATCGGCGATCTGATCGGCGAATCCTTCTGGTTCAAGCAGACCGCCCTGTCGATGCTGCGCACACAGCGAGAGCGCAGCGGGGTTCAGCCGATCTGGCCCATCGCCGCCAGCCTTGGAAATATCGGCGCCGCCGTGGTACCGCTGATGCTGGGCTGGGCGTTCGAGGCCCAACGCAAAGGCTATAGCGGAGGCCGCCCGATCCTCATCGAGGCCTCCGCCGACGACGGCGCCTGCGCCGCAGCAATCGCGGAGGTAGCATGACAGTTTTCGCCAACGGGCTGGAGATTTCTGCGAAAAAGCAGGGCTGCAAGGTCATCGCGGCGTTTCCTGACACCTGCTTCACCCCGCCCCAAACGCCCGCGACGCCGCCGGGCGTGCCTGTGCCCTATCCCGATTTCGGCCAGGATGGCGACCTGACCTCGGGCACGGGAACGGTCACAATCGGAGGTGAGACAGTCAGCCAGGAGAATTCCAGCAAACTAAGCAAATGCACGGGCGACGAGGCCGGGTCGGCACCGAAGAAGGGCATCATTACCTCTAAAAATACCGGCGCCGTATACGCTCAGAAATGGTCGATGGATGTAAAGTTCGAAGGCAAGGGCGTCGTGCGTTTTGGCGATATCGCCACCTCGAACCATGCCTCCACTCCCGGGGATAGCGCGCCAACCACAATTACCGGGAAAGGCACCGGGGACTCCGAAGCAGAACATCCTGGGCAGACCTGCACCAACAAAGAACTGCGGGAAAGGACAGCAGAGGTAGAGGCCGCCAAAGCCCTACCTCAAGAACCGATTTTGGGTAACAAACCCGGCACGCCTTCCCAAGACCAACTGACTCGTTGGTTGAAGAAAGGAAAGAACCAAGGAAAGCAGGCAGATGTTTGCAAGAAACTGCGCTCAAATCGTGATCGGATAAACAAGATAGTCGAAGCCCGCGAACGGCGGGAAACTACTTGTTTCCATGAAAGACCTGGCGAAGCAACGGCGAGAACAAAGAAAAAAGTGGATCATATGGAGGAAATTGAACGAGAAAAGGTGAACAGAGATAAGCTGGATAGTCTGATCAAGGGGAATTGCACATGACCTTTGACCTACAGGAGCGGCTTCTGACCGCAATCGAGGACCATGACGAGACGCTCGTGGCCAGACTTTTGGATTCTGGCGCGGACCCCGATCTTGGTACGAAAGACGCACCCAGTTGGCGGCCCCTGCTTGCCTCTGCGGAAGAGTTGTCAGAGGGAGGAAAAATAGGCATCGTCAGAAATCTGATCAAGAAGGGCGCCGATGTTAACGCATCCGATGATGCCGGAAACTCCGCACTTCTGATTTCCACACGTGACGGAATGTGGGATGCGACTTACGCTCTGATCGATGCCGGTGCCGATCCATCGCTGCGCAATATCGATAACCTCTGGCCCTTGGCCATAGCGGTCGAGTACGGCAATCATGACGCCGTGCAACGGATGCTTGGAACCGGCAAATGCGATAGCAACAATCTGAATGCATGGGTCGGATTTACCGGCATGACGATGCTTGGAATGGCTGCTGCCCAAGTGGACGCAAAAATGGTCGCGTTGCTTATAGATGCGGGAGCGGACATCTACGTCAAGGATGATCAAGATCGCTTGGCGATACAGTATCTGCCCGAGCCGGATGAATCGCACCCAAACGAATGGGAGCGATCAGTGGAACTTCTTAGCGACGGACGTCCGTGATCAAATCACCTCAGGACGATTCTGCGGCATGGGCAAGATACTGTCTGACCCTTTCTACGTTCAATGCTGCAATCTGCAACCCCGCCGCCCCCGGCTGTAACATCCTGATCACAAACAATTCTCCCGCCTCGGAATATTGGGCATAGCGTTCCTCGGCCACGCGCAAACCATCCGCCCCGGCGATCCGCAATCCGTCGATATGGGCGTCCATACGCTCGACGAAGCGAGCCATGCGTTCTTCGTCCATCTCGGGGTTGTCGTCGGGGTGCAGCAGGTTCTGATCATAGACCGTCCACAGAAAGGCCGCCTGCTCGGCGTGCTGACGCAGCATTTCCTCGATAACCGGGGCGCGGTATTCCATCAGTTCAGGTTGACCGAGCCGCCGCGGATGCGGTTCGAGGCCGAGGCGTGGCTGACAAGGTTGGTGCCGCGGATGGTGATATGGCCGTCCTTCTCCATGATGATCGAGGACTTGCCGACCCGCAGTTCGATCCGCTGTTCGGCAGTGATCTTCACCGTTTCGCCGTCGCGGATGACGGTGGCGGCCCTGTCGGCCTCGCGGCGGGGTGGCTGGATGATCCGGCCGATGATCAGGGGGCGGGCAAGATCGCCGTCCTCGAACAGCAGCGCGACCTCGGATCCGGTCTCTCTGGCGGCAAGCGGGGTCAGGCTGCGCGCCGGAATCGCGTGATCCCTCGCATTCGAGGGGAACACCACCAGCGGCGCACCATCGCTGAACCCTATCAGAAGCCCGATGACCACGCCGTTCAACCGATCCTTGACGTCCATGATCCGCCTCTTCATCCGCGACGTGACGACATCATCATTATTCCACAGGGACGACAATTCACCAAGAGCCCTGACCTGGTCTCGACCGAGTTGCGACGGGTTCATGAGCGATCCACGGATCGGTACCGGTCGCGCCGAGGTTCAGGAACGGCGCGCCATCGGGTCTCAGAACACGCGCGATTTCGGCGGCAATGTCGCTCATCCGGGCCAGATAGGTGTCGCGCGGCATGTCGTCGTTGTGACGGCTATAGCCGATGCCGATATCTGTTCCGCGACCGGTTGTCGTTCATGCGGTTCCTCGGCCTCGGGCTGGAGTATCGGGTACCCGGCTTGATCCCGGCAGGTAGAGGTCAGGCCGCAACGGCCGATTGCAGCATATGACAGCAGGCCGGCGTTGTTGCAGAACTCGGCGCTGGAAGGATTCACACTGCGAATCCGGTAGGTTAAGAAGCTCGACATGAGCAAGCCCGAGCCCGCCCGTTACCGCACGACGAACTGGAAATCCTACAACGAAGCGCTGAAACGGCGCGGGTCGCTGCTGATCTGGCTCGACAAGGATATGGTGTGGCTCGCCCCCA
>NZ_JAHKNG010000032.1 GCF_018860165.1 Paracoccus marinaquae | reverse complement strand
GGCCGAAACGTCCGGGAATGGTTTGCGGCCCGCAACCAGTTCGCCATAATGTTCGGCGAGCGCTTCGCCGCTTGAGTATCTGAAACTGCATGGGCCGGATCAGATACACAGAGTTCCTGACACTCCCTGCCAGCGTCATCCTGCCGCCCGGCGTGACCCCGCCGTGGCACTGGCCGAAATGGGAGTTTCCGCCGTCTCCATTTGATGGAACGCCCACCTTCGACGACGAATGGCTCCGCTGGCGTGCCGATCCCGACGCCTACACCCCGCCACCAAAGCCCGATTGACCCCGCCCTTGCAACCCCGCCGCCAAGCCGGCACATACAGCCCGAGATCACAGAGGACACCGTCGATGCGCATCCCGGTCCAGAAGCAGCTGAAATGGTGGGGCATCGCGGCGGCGGTGCTGCTGGCGGTGATGTGGCTCTTGGGGCAGGCGATCCTGCCCTTCATCCTCGGCGCCGGCGTCGCCTATCTGCTGGATCCGGTGGCCGACCGGCTGGAACGCGCCGGGCTGTCGCGGCTCATGTCGGTGGTGGTGATCACCGTCGGCGCGGTGCTGATCTTCGCCGCCGTCATCCTGCTGGTGGTGCCGGTGCTGATCCGCCAGGCCGCCGCCCTGATCGAGACCGCGCCGCAGATGATCGAGCAGGGCCGCGCCTTCCTCAGCGCCCGCTTTCCCGACCTGCTGCCCGCCGGCGGCACCCTCGGCACGGCGCTGACCGATCTGGGCCGGGCCATGGGCGAGCATTGGAGCAATATCGCCCAGACCGTGCTCAGTTCGGTCGGCGGCGCCATCAGCGCCATCGCGATCCTGGTGATCGTGCCGGTGGTGGCCTTCTACCTGCTGCTGGACTGGGACCGGATGGTGGCGAAGATCGATTCGCTGCTGCCGCGCGAACATGCGCCCGTGCTGCGCCGCCTCTCGCGCGAGATCGACCGGGCGCTGTCGGGCTTCGTGCGCGGGCAGGGGCTGGTGATCCTGATCCTCGGCACCTGGTATTCCATCGCCCTGATGCTGGTCGGGCTGCCCTTCGGCTTCTTCATCGGCATGATGGCGGCGATCCTGTCCTTCATCCCCTATGTCGGCGTGCTGATCGGGGGCGCGACGGCCATCGGCGTGGCCCTGTTCAGCTTCTGGAGCGATCCGGTCTGGATCGGCGCGGTGATCGCCATCTTCGCCGCCGGGCAGGTGGTCGAGGGCAATTACCTGCAACCCAAGATCGTCGGCGGCCATGTCGGGCTGCATCCGGTCTGGCTGCTTCTGGCGCTGTCGGTCTTCGGATCGCTGTTCGGCTTTGTCGGCATGGTCGCCGCCGTGCCGCTGGCCGCCGGGCTGGGGGTGCTGGCGCGCTTTGCCATCGAGATGTACCGCGAAAGCGCGCTCTATACCGGGCAGGGCGTGCCTGCGCAGGCCGAGACGCCGCTGCTGGTCGAGATCGCGCCGCGCGGCACCGTCGCCGCCGAATTGCGCAAGGCCCGGCAGGATGCCGACCGGACCCTGGCCGCGGTCCATGACGAGGCCCGCCTGACCGGCACCCAGTCGGCCGGCGCCCCTCCGCCCGGCCGCGACTGAGCCCGCGCCTTGTCACGCCAGCTGACCCTCGATCTGACCACGCCGCCCGCCCATTCGCGGGCCGATTTCCTGCCGGCGGCGGCCAATGCCGCGGCGATGGCTGCGCTGGATCAGCCGCAGGGCTGGCCGCAGGGACGCATGCTGCTGATCGGGCCCGAGGGGGCGGGCAAGACCCATCTGGCGGCCTTCTGGGCGGCCGAGAACGGCGCCCGGCGGGTCAAGGCCGCGGCGCTGCGCCCCGAGGCCGCCGATCATCTGGCGGCCGAGGGCGGCGCGCTGGTGATCGAGGATGCCGACCGCGCGGGCCGCGCGGCCGGCGCCGAACAGGCGCTGTTTCACCTGTGGAACCTCTGCGGGGCGCGCGACTGCCTGCTGCTGCTGACCGCCCGGCATGCGCCGCGCGACTGGGGGCTGGTGCTGCCCGACCTGCGCTCGCGCATGGACGCGATGCCGCAGGTCCGGCTGGGCCCGCCCGACGAGGCGCTGATGGCCGCCGTTCTGGTGAAGCTGTTCGCCGACCGGCAACTGGCGGTCTCTGCGGGCTTGATCGACTGGCTGGTCTTGCGTATGGACCGCGATCTCGGTCAGGCGCGGCGGCTGGTGGCGGCGCTGGACCGGGCCGCGATGGCGCAGAAGGGTCCGGTGACACGGCGCCTCGCCGCCGCGTTGCTGGACAATCCGGTGCGCGCCGACGCATGATCGCGCGCCCATCCCGACACGAGAGACGATGACCCAGGCCGATTACCTCCGAACCCCCTTTCCCGAAGCCAGCGACCTGCCGGACGGCGTGCCCGAGGGGCCGGCGCGCTTCTTCAACCGCGAGATCAGCTGGCTCAGCTTCAACTGGCGGGTTCTGGACGAGGCGCGCAACGCGCGGGTGCCGCTGCTTGAACGGCTGCGCTTCATCTCGATCAGCGCCACCAATCTGGACGAGTTCTATACCGTCCGCGTGGCCGGGCTGCGCGAACTGGTGCGCGAGGGGAACACCACGCCCTCGGATGACGGGCGGACCGCGGCCGAGCAGCTGGCCCTGATCAATGCCGATGCCCGCCGCCTGATGGGGGCGCAGCAGGGCGTCTGGAACCGCCTCCAGCGCGAGATGGAAGAGGCCGGCATCGTCATCCTGACGCGCGACCGCCTGACGCCCGAGGACGAGGAATTCGGCCGGCGCTATTTCGAGGCCAAGGTCCTGCCGGTGCTGTCGCCGCTGGCCATCGACCCGGCGCATCCCTTTCCCTTCATCCCCAATGCCGGCTTCTCGCTGGCACTGGAACTGGCGCGCGAGACCGACGGCCGCAAGATGCAGGCGCTGCTGCCGATCCCGACCCAGCTGGGGCGGTTCATCCGCCTGCCGGGGGGCGAGCGTTTCCTGCGGCTGGAAGAACTGCTGCTGATGTATCTGTCGAGCCTGTTCCCGGGCTATCGCGATACCGGCCATTGCGCCTTCCGGGTGCTGCGCGACAGCGATCTGGAGGTCGAGGAAGAGGCCGAGGATCTGGTCCGCGAATTCGAGACGGCGCTGAAACGCCGCCGCCGCGGCAGCGTGATCCGGCTGAAGATCACCTCGGGCGCGCCCGAACGCCTGCGCCGGCTGATCATGGACGAACTGGCGGTCAACCCCGACGAGGTGGTCGAGGTCGAGGGCCTTCTGGGCATGGCCGATCTGCGCGAACTGGTGCTGGATCACCGCCGCGACCTCTTGTGGCCGGGCTTCACCCCGCGCGTGCCGGAACGGGTGCAGGACCATCACGGCGACATGTTCGCGGCGATCCGGCAGAAGGACATGCTGCTGCACCACCCCTACGAGACCTTCGACATGGTGGTGCGCTTCCTGCAGCAGGCGGCGCGCGATCCCGACGTGCTGGCGATCAAGCAGACGCTCTACCGCACCAGCCGCGACAGCCCGATCGTCGAGGCCCTGTGCGAGGCGGCCGAGGCCGGCAAGTCGGTCACCGCGCTGGTGGAACTCAAGGCCCGCTTCGACGAGGCCGCCAATATCCGCCAGTCGCGCCGGCTGGAACGGGCCGGCGCGCATGTCGTCTATGGCTTCGTCAACTACAAGACCCATGCCAAGATCAGCGCCGTGGTCCGGCGCGAGGGCGACAATCTGGTCACCTATACCCATTATGGCACCGGCAACTATCACCCGATCACGGCGCGCATCTATACCGACCTGTCGCTGTTCACCTGCGATCCGGCGATGGGGCGCGATGCGACCAAGGTGTTCAACTACCTGTCCGGCTATGTCCAGCCCGACAACCTCGAGAATCTGGCGATCTCGCCCATCGACCTCAAGGAGACGCTGCTGACGCTGATCGCGCGCGAGGCGGAATATGCGCGTCAGGGCCGGCCGGCGGCGATCTGGGCCAAGATGAATTCGCTGATCCAGCGCGACGTGATCGAGGCGCTCTATGCCGCCAGCGCGGCCGGGGTAAAGATCAGCCTGGTGATTCGCGGAATCTGCGGAGTTCGCCCCGGAATCAGGGGCTTGTCCGAGAATATTCGGGTGAAGTCGATCATCGGCCGCTATCTGGAACATTCCCGGATCGTCTGTTTCGGCAATGGCTTTGGCCTGCCGTCCAGAAGGGCGCGGGTGTTCTTTTCCTCGGCCGACTGGATGGGGCGGAACCTGTCGCGGCGGGTCGAGACACTGGTGGAATGCCACAACGACACGGTGAAGGCGCAGATCGTCAGCCAGATTATGGCCGCGAACATGGCCGACGAGGCGCAAAGCTGGCTTCTGCACCCGGACGGGCGCTATATCCGCTATCTGCCGGACGGGCGCGACGATCTGTTCAACTGTCATCGTTTCTTCATGGAAAATCCGTCACTTTCGGGTCGGGGGACGGCCGGGGCGCGTGACGTGCCGGCATTGACCCATTCCCCGGATTGACCGACGCGGCATCAGCGGTCATTAACGGACCCGATGCGCAAGCAGGAGCCTTTGCCATGAACGGCGTGCTGACAACCTCGGGCAGGCAGGTCGAGCCTTTCGGCAGGACCTTCGAGAAACTGCCCAAGCGGGCGCTGTCGCGCGTCGGCGTGGTCGATGTCGGCTCGAACTCGATCCGGCTGGTGGTGTTCGACGGCGCCGCTCGCTCGCCGGCCTATTTCTACAACGAGAAGGTGATGGCCGGTCTGGGGGCCGAGATGGCCGCGACCGGGCGGCTGAACCCGGCCGGGGTCGAGCGCGGATTCAACGCGCTGCGCCGCTTTGCCGCGCTGGCCAAGGGCATGGATATCGAGCCGCTGACCTGCGTGGCGACCGCCGCCGTGCGCGATGCCGAGGACGGCCCGGCCTTCCAGCAGCGGGTCGAGCGCGAGACCGGGCTGAAGCTGCATGTCATCGACGGCGAGGAAGAGGCGCGGCTGTCGGCGCAGGGCGTGCTTCTGGGCTGGCCCGATGCGAAGGGGCTGGTCTGCGACATCGGCGGCAACTCGATGGAACTGGCCGAGGTGGCCGATGGCAAGGTCGGGCGCCGCGCCAGCTCGCAGCTGGGCCCGTTCCGGCTGCAGCAGGTCAAGGGCGGCAAGGACGGGCTGCGCAAGCATATCCGCGGGATCATGGCCGATCTGGTCGCCCGGCTGGGCACGGATCACGACCGCATCTATCTGGTCGGCGGCTCGTGGCGGGCCATCGCCCGCCTCGACATGGAGCGGCGCGGCTATCCGATGATCGTGCTGCACGAATACCGGATGACGCCGAAATCGGTCGAGGAGACCATCGACTGGATCGCCGCCAATGACCTGAACGATCTGCGCGGCCGGGTCGGCATTTCCGCCTCGCGGATGGAACTGGTCCCGCTGGCCTCGCAGGTCCTCGCCGAACTGATCGCGGCCTTCAAGCCGGCCGAACTGGCGACCTCCAGTTACGGCATCCGCGAGGGGCTGTTGTTCGAGCATATGTCAGAACGCCTGCGCCGGCGCGATCCGCTGATCGAGGCCGCCCGCTTTTCCGAACGGCAGATGGCGCGGATGCCCGGCTTCGGCCGAAAGCTCTACGAGTTCCTGCTGCCGATCTATGGCGATCTGTCGCCGCAGCGGGATCGCCTCGTGCGCGCTGCCTGCCTGCTGCATGACACCACCTGGCGCGCCCATCCCGAATACCGCGCCGAGGCCTGTTTCGACAATGTCACCCGCGCCAACATGGCCGCGCTGAGCCACCCCGAGCGGGTGTTTCTGGGGCTGGCGCTGCTGCACCGCTACAAGAACAGCCGGGCGAATTCGCCGATGGCGCCGCTGTTCTCGCTGCTCGACGAGGCCGAGCTTCAGGATGCCGAGATTCTGGGCAAGGCGATGCGCTTCGGGGCGATGTTCGCCATCGACGACCCGCAGGACGCGGCAGTGCTGAAATACCTGCCGAAGAAGAAAACCCTGCAACTCAAGCTGACCGCGACCGGGCGCGAACTGATGGGCGAGGTCGCCCATGCGCGGTTCAAGTCGCTGTGCAGCGCCATGGGGGCCGAGCCGCTGGTGCTGGACTAGCCGTCCCGCCCGGCCTTCTGCCCGCGCAGGGCCGGCAGGCCGACGCCGGTGGTCTCGAAGCCGCCATCGACGGCCAGAACCTGCCCCGAGATATAGCTGGCCCTGTCGCCCGCCAGAAAGACGATGGCATTGGCCAGTTCCTCCTCGGTGCCGTAGCGGTTCAGCGGGATCGCGTCGTGATAGGCGGCGATGATCTCGGGGCTGTGGACGGCCATGGCCAGCTTGGTGCGCACCGGGCCGGGGGCGACGCAATTCGCGCGGATGCCGTATTCGCCCAGTTCCGCCGCCTGCTGACGGGTCAGTTGGATCACCGCCGCCTTCGAGGTGCCATAGGCGACCCGCAGCGTCGATCCCCGCAACCCCGAGATCGAGGCGATGTTGACGATCGCCCCGCCGCGTTCCTTCAGCGCCGGGATGCAGGCCTGGCTGACCAGGAAGGTGCCGTCCAGATTGGTCGCCATGACCGCCCGCCAGCGGGCGAAATCGGTCTCTTCGATCGGGCCGAAATCGGCGACGCCGGCATTGTTCACCAGCGCGTCGATGCGGCCGGTCCGGTCCAGCACGCCTGCGACCATCGCCGCGACCTGATCGGGCTGCGAGATGTCGCAGTCGATGCCGAAGCCGGTCGCGACCTCGGGCACGGCCCTGGCCAGTTCCGGGCCGTCGCGGTCGATCATCGCGACCTGCCAGCCCTCGGACGCGAACAGTTTCGCCGTGGCGAGGCCAATGCCCCGTGCCGCCCCGGTTACGATTGCCGTCTTCATCTGCGGATTCCCCCAGCTTCTGTCGCGGCCAGTCTAGGCATGGGCGCGCGGATGAAAAGGGCGGTCGGCCCGAGCGCCTAGCCGCGCCATTGCGACAGGCAGGGGATCTTCTCGCGGTCGCAGCGGCCGGCATATTTGCGCGCGATCTCCTGCACCTCGGCCAGAAGCCCGTCCTCCAGCTTGATCGGTTCCAGCCCCAGCCCGAGGAAGCGGTCGTTGGCGACGTGCAACTCGTTCTCGTCGGCCTCGTTGCGCGGGTTCTTCAGGAAGGCCACCTCGACCCCGGTCTGATCGGCGATCATCCGCGCCAGGTCGCGGACCCGGTGCGTCTCGGTCATCTGGTTGAGGATGTTCACCCGGTCGCCGCGTTTCGGCGGGTTCATCAGCGCCAGTTCGATGCAGCGGCAGGTGTCCTGGATATGGATGAAGGCGCGGGTCTGCCCGCCGGTGCCATGCACCGTCAGCGGATAGTTCACCGCCGCCTGCATCAGGAAACGGTTCAGCACCGTGCCGTAATCGCCGTCATAGTCGAAACGGTTGATCAGCCGGTCGTCCATCCGGGTTTCCTCGGTCTGGGTGCCCCAGACGATGCCCTGATGCAGGTCGGTGATCCTGACGCCATCGTTCTTGTTGTAGTAGAAGAAGAACAGCTGATCCTGGGTCTTGGTCATGTGGTAGATGCTGCCCGGATTGGCGGGATAGAGGATTTCCTGCCGGTGCGGGCCGTTCTCGGTTTCCACCACCACATCCAGATAGCCTTCGGGGATCTTCATCCCGGCGGTGCCATAGCCATAGACGCCCATCGTGCCCAGATGCACCAGATGGATGTCCTGCCCGCTTTCGACGATGGCGGCCAGCACGTCATTGGTGGCGTTCAGGTTGTTGTTGACGGTGTAACGCTTGTGCCAGCTGGATTTCATCGAATAGGGGGCGGCGCGCTGTTCGGCGAAATGGATCACGGCATCGGGCTTTTCCTGCTGCAGCAGGGTCAGCAGCCGGTGGTAATGTTCGCCGACGGTGAAATTCTCGACGCGGATCGTGTGGTTGGTCAGTTCGTGCCAGGCCCTCACACGCTCGCCCAGGGGGCGGATCGGGGTCAGGCTGCTGACCTCCAGTTCCACGTCGATCTTTCGCCGCGACAGGTTGTCGACGATGATGATGTCATGGCCGCGCGCCGACAGGTGCAGCGCGGTGGGCCAGCCGCAGAACCCGTCTCCGCCCAGAACGATGATCTTCATGTTGGCAACGCCTTCGCAATCCGTCTTCGGGCGATGTTCTAGGACGGCTGCGAGGCGGTTTCCATCCCGTGAAACGCGACCGATACAAAGCCGTTACAATCGGCGGCGATCAGCCGGTCGGGCCGCGCTGCATGTTCTCCAGATGCACCTGGATCGCGTCGCTCACGTCATGGTAATAGCTGAGCCGGCCGTTCTCGAGCACGGCGCCGGCCTGGCAGGTTTCGCGCAGCATGGGCATCGAATGAGACACGACCAGCGCCCCGGCATTGGCCAGGCGGTTGTTGAAGACCCGGTTCGACTTCTCCTTGAAGGCCGCATCGCCGACGGCCGAGACCTCGTCGACGAGGTAGGTGTCAAAGCGCACCGCCATCGAGATGCCGAAGGACAGCCGCGATCGCATGCCGGCGGAATAGCTGCGCAGCGGCAGGTAGAAATGGTCGCCCAGTTCGGCGAAATCCTCGACGAAATCGCGCATCTCGTCGGTATCCACGCCATAGACGCGGGCGACGAAGCGGCAGTTCTGCTCGCCGCTCAGTTCCTGGTTGAACGAGCCGGCGAAGCCGACCGGCCAGCTGATCGTGCCGTTCGACAGGATCCGCCCCGAGGTCGGCAGCATCGCCCCCGAGATCATCCGCAGAAGCGAGGACTTGCCGGCGCCGTTGCGGCCCAGCAGCGCCACCGACACGCCGGTCGGGAAGACGGCGGTGATGTCGTCGGCCACCAGCTTGTGGCGGCCGTTCAGCGTGTACATCTTGGTCAGGTTCTGCAGCCTGATCATCGCCGGTCGCGCAGGCTGTAGAAGACCAGCACCCCGACCACCCACAGCAGCGCCAGAAAGCCGCCGATGATGATGATCAGCTTGCTGCGTTCGGGATATTCCGCCGCCTGCGCCAGCGTCGGCTTGACATAGGCGGCAAGATAGCGCGACTGCCGCACGGCCTCGGCCCGGGCGGTGTCATAGGCGGCCAGCGCGGTGATATAGGTCTGCTCGGCGAATTCGCGCTCGACCGCCAGCGTCTCGTACTGCCCGACCAGTTCCGACAGCACCTCGCCGCTGGCCGTCTCCGAGCCGAATTTCTGCCGTTCTTCCTTGATCTGCTCGCGGATCACGTCAACCCGCAGCTGGGTCTGCTCGATGCGGGGATCGTTGGGCTGGGCGTTGGCGCGCAACAGGCCCAGGGCGACCAGCTGCTCGGCCAGCTGCTGCTGCAGCGATGAGACGACGCCGATCTGGCCCTGCACATCGGCCGAAGGATCGACCAGCTGGTGACGGTTGCGGAACTCGGTCACCGCCTTCCGCGCGGCCTGCAGCCGGGTCTGGGCATCGTCCAGCTCGGTCCGGGAATAGCGCAGCGCGTCCTCGCGCGCGACATCGTTCAGATCGTTGATCAGCACCGTGCTTTCATCGAGGATCGCCTCGGCGATCCTGCGCGCATCGACGGGATCGAAGGCGTTCACCCGCAGATCGATCATGCCGTCGTCGTAATAGACCCTGACCTTGCGTTCCCATTCGTCCAGCAGATCCTCCAACGAGGCGTCGCCGGTATAGCGAAAGATGGGATCGCCCGGCGCCTTGGACCAGATCGCGCGCAGATCCAGATCGGTATCGACGCGCTCGACCAGATCGCGGCTCTGGATGAACTTGTAGAGGATGTCGGTATCGCTGCTGGAACTGCTGGTCACGCCGACCAGCGAGGTGGCCAGCCCGCCCAGCAGGTCGGTCGAGGTCCCGCCCGACTCGCTGCGCACCGAGAACCCGAGATAGGAGGCATATTGATCCACCGCGCGGGCATAGAGATACCAGGTGCTGCCCGCGATCGGCGCCAGCACGACGAGGAAGAAGCTGAGCAGCAGCCACAGATGCCGCCGCTCGAACCCGGCCGGTTTCGCGGGCGGGCGGACCTGCGGTTGCGGGTTCGCAAGCCGCTGCGTCTGCAGGCGCTCGGCCTGCTGGCGCTGGACCTGCTGGCGGTGGCGTTCCGCCTCGGCCGGACCCATGGGCCTTTGCTGCTGGCCGGGGCCGGGTTGCGGCCTCGGCGGCTGGCCCGGTCCGGGTTTGGGCTGCGCGCCGGCCTGAGCGCCGGGCGCCGGCTTCGGGGCCGGTTGCCCGGCTGCGGGGCCCGCTGCCGGTCCGCCCGGACCCTTGCCCGCCATCGGTGCAGGCCCGGGGCCGCGCGCCGCGGCCTGCGCCGCCGCATGGGCCGGGGCGGCCTGTCCGCCTGCACCCGCCGCCGGGGCGGGCGGGTTCTGCGGCGGCGCGGCGTGATCCAGAAAGGCCGGGCGGGCGCCGCCCGCCTCGCCCGGAGTGTCGCCGCCCCCCGGTTTCTGCGGGTCGGATTTCATCGAGTTGTCATGGGCGGACATGCGCGCGGACTCCCGCCTGTCTGTTGATCTGTCGGCAGTTCTCATACATAAAGCCCGGCGACAGTTCCAGCGCCGATCCCTGACGGGGTCGTGACAAGCACAGGCAGCCAGGCGGCCGATGCCCCAGACATATCCCTCATCGGCAGGCGGTGCCGCAGGCGAGCCGACCGAGCCGCGCCTGCGCCCGGTCCACCAGCAGCGTCCCTATGCCAGCCTGCGCTCGATCGGGGCGCTGTCCCTGCGCGAGATGGCGACCAGCTATGGCGGATCGCCCGGCGGCTATCTCTGGGCGATCGCCGAGCCGGTGGGCGGCATCCTGCTGCTGACGCTGATCTTCTCGTTCGGCTTCCGGTCGCCGCCGCTGGGCACGGATTTCGCGATCTTCTACGCCACCGGCGTCGTGCCCTTCATGGCCTTCCTCGGCATCTCGAACAAGCTCGGGCTGACGATCCGGCAGGCCAAGCCGCTTCTGGCCTATCCTGCGGTCACCTACATGGACGCGATCCTGGCCAAGGTCTTCTTCAATACCATCACGCAACTGCTTGTTGCCTATGTGGTTTTCTCCAGCATCACGCTGATGCTGGACACCCGGACCGATCCGCAGCTGTTCGAGATCGCGCTGGCCTTCGCGATGACCTTCACCTTCGCCATCGGGATCGGGATGCTGAACTGCTTCCTGTTCACCGCCTTCCCCTGGTGGCAGCAGATCTGGTCGATCGTCAACCGGCCGCTGTTCCTGCTGTCCTGCATCTTCTTCATCTTCGACGACGTGCCCGACCAGGTGCAGCCCTATCTGTGGTTCAACCCGCTGGTGCATGTCGTCGGGCAGATGCGCAAGGGGTTCTACATCTCCTATCGGGGCGACTATGTCAGCCCGCTCTATGTGTTCGCCGTCGGGCTGGTGCTGATGGTGATCGGCCTGCTGCTGCTGCACCGCTATCACCGGGATCTGCTGAACAGCTGAGCCCGGCAGGGCTCAGCCGCGCGGGTCGATCAGCCGGGCCAGCACCGTGTCGCGGGTGATGCGGCCGCCGCCCTCGACCGGCAGCGCCTCGGCCCCGGCCAGAAGGCCCATCACGTCCTTCACCGGCATGTCGGCCGGAACCGGCAGGCCTGCGGCCTCGCCGGGCTGGGCCACATCGGCGGCGGTCAGCACGCCCAGCGGGTTCATGTGGGCGACGAAATCGGCGACGTAATCATTGACCGGATTGGCGATGATCTCGCGCGCGGTGCCGATCTGGACGATCCGCCCGCCCTCCATCAGCGCGATCCGGTTGCCCAGCTTGAAGGCCTCGTCCAGATCGTGGCTGACGAAGATGATGGTGCGCTTGGTCTTCTGCTGCAGATCCAGCAACTCGTCCTGCAGCCGGTCGCGGATCAGCGGGTCCAGCGCGCTGAAGGGCTCGTCCATCAGCAGGATCGGCGCCTCGGTCGCGAAGGCGCGGGCCAGGCCCACGCGCTGCTGCATGCCGCCCGACAATTCGCCCACCTTGCGCTCGGCCCATTCGGTCAGGCCGACGGTCTCAAGCTGGTGATCCACCCGCGCCTTGCGGTCGCGGGGCGCGATCCCGGCCAGTTCGAGGCCCAGCCCGACATTCTCGCGCACGCTGCGCCAGGGCAGCAGGCCGAACTGCTGGAACACCATCGCCACATGGCGCAGCCGGATGTCGCGCAAGGCTTTCGCATCCGCCCCGGTGACCGGGATCATCCGGCTGCCGTCCCAGACCCGGACTTCGCCCCGGCAGACATCGTTCAGCGCATTGACCGCGCGCAGCAGCGTCGACTTGCCCGATCCCGACAGCCCCATCAGCACCAGGATCTCGCCCTCGCGCACGTCGATGCTGCAATCATGGACGCCCAGCACCTGCCCGGTCTCGTCCTTGATCGCGCCGCGTTCCTGCCCCTGATCCATCAGCGGCAGGGCAGCGTCGGGATCGTCGCCGAAGACGATGCAGACCCTGTCGAATTCGACGGCGTTGCGCGCGCCCGCGCTGATCGTGCCGGTCATTTCGGGCCCTCCATGCGCAGCATCCGGTCCAGCAGGATGGCGACGACGACGATCACGAAGCCCGATTCGAAGCCAAGCGCGGTGTTGACGCTGTTCAGCGCCCGCACCACCGGCACGCCCAGCCCCGAGGCCCCGACCAGCGCCGCGATCACCACCATCGACAGCGACAGCATGATGGTCTGGTTCAGCCCGGCCATGATCTGCGGCAGGGCGCTGGGCAGTTCGACCTTCCACAGAAGCTGGCGGCCGGTGGCGCCGAAGGCCGTGGCCGCCTCGATCAGCGCCGGCGGGGTCGAGCTGATGCCCAGCTGGGTCAGCCGGATCGGCGCCGGCAGCACGAAGATCACGGTGGCCAGCAGGCCCGGCACCATGCCGATGCCGAAGAACACGATGGCCGGGATCAGGTAGACGAAGGTCGGCAGCGTCTGCATCAGGTCGAGGACCGGCCGCATCCAGGCGTAAAGCCGCGGCCGGTGCGCGGCGGCGATCCCGACCGGCACCCCCAGGGCCATGCAGACGAGGCACGAGGCCAGCACCAGCGTCAGCGATTGCAGCGTCTCCTCCCAGTAGCCCTGGTTGAGGATGAACAGCAGCCCCGCCGCCACCAGCAGGCAGGTCTTCCAGCTGCGCTGCAGCGCCCAGGTCAGCGCCACGGCCAGCAGGATGAAGACGAAGGGATGCGGGAATTCCAGCCCGGCGAGGATGCGGCCGATCAGCCAGTCCATCGCGCCCGAGACGCTGTTGAACAGCAGCGCCGCATGCGCGTTCAGCCAGTCGAACAGGGCCTTGGCCGTCCTGCCCACGGGGATCTTGTTGTCGGTTATCAGCGTCGTCAGCTGATCCATGCGTCATTCCCTTGCTGCCGGGCCGCGTCCCGCTGCGACGGGGCAGGGGGCGCGGCGGGACGGGTTCTGGCAGGGCGCTGCCGCCCGCGCGGGGCGGCGCGCGGCAGCGCCCGCGGCATCAGCCGTTCAGCGCCGCGCTCAGCGCCGCCTGCGCGTCATTGCCATCGACCGTGGTCACGCCCTCCAGCCAGGGGGTGGCGGCATCGGGATTGGCGCTCAGCCAGTCCTTCGCGGCCTTCATCGGCTCCTCGCCGTCATTGAGGATCCGGCCCATCACCTCGTTTTCCATCGCCAGGGTGAATTCGAGGTTCTGCAGGAACTGGCCGACATTGGCGCATTCCGCGGCATAGCCCGAACGGGTGTTGGTGCGCACCTCGGCGCCGCCCAGATCGGGGCCGAACACGTCGTCGCCGCCGGTCAGATAGGTCATCTCGAACTGGGCGTTCATCGGATGCGGCTCCCAGCCGAGGAAGACCACCGGCTCGCCGGCGCTGCCGGCCCGGCTGACCTGCGCCAGCATGCCCTGTTCGCTGCTTTCGACGATCTCGAAGGTGCCCAGCCCGAACTGGTCGCCCGCCACCATCTCCAGAAGCAGGCGGTTGCCGTCGTTGCCCGGCTCGATGCCGTAGATCTTGCCGTCCAGCGCCTCCTTGTGCTCGGCAATCTTCGCAAAATCGTCGATGCCCAGATCGGCGCCGGCCTTGTTGGTGGCCAGGGTGTATTTCGCGCCGGTCAGGTTGGTGCGCAGCGTATCGACCGTGCCGGCCTCGGCATAGGGGCCGATATCGGCCTGCATGGTCGGCATCCAGTTGCCCAGGAACACGTCCACGTCATCGGTGGACATGGCCGTATAGGTGACCGGCACCGACAGGATCTTGGTCTCGGTCTCATAGCCCAGTGCCTGCAGCACGGTCGAGGCCAGCGCCGTCGTCGCGGTGATGTCGGTCCAGCCGACATCCGAAAAGACGACCTTGCGGCACTCATCGGGTTCGGCGGCAAGGGTCGCGGTCGCCGTGGCGGTCATCGCGGTGGCGATGGCCAGCCCGGCGGCAAAGCGGGAAAAGGTCATTGTTGGCTCCCTGTTCTTGATTGACCAGTCAATTAAAGATCGGCTACAGTCGAAAAGCAACCGGAAAGTCCGACAGCAGGTGTACCAGATGCCGAAACTTGGGGCCGAGCCTATCCGAAAAGCCGCGCTGATCAACGCTGCCATTGCCGAAGTCGGGCGGGCGGGGTCGCTGGATGTGACCGTGGCGCAGATCGCGCGGGCGGCGGGCATGTCGCCGGCGCTGGCGCATCACTATTTCGGCTCGAAGGAACAGATGTTCCTGGCGGCGATGCGCCATATCCTCAAGGGCTATGGCCAGTCGGTCGACAAGGCGCTGCCGGGCGCGGGGCCGCGGGGCCGGCTCGAGGCCATCGTCCGGGCCAGTTTCGCGCCGCAGAACTTCCGCCGCGAGGTGATCAGCGCCTGGATGAACTTCTATGCGCTGGCGGTGATCAACAACGAGGCCGAGCGGCTGCTGCGGGTCTATCACCGCCGCCTGAACTCGAACCTGATCGTCGCCCTGCGCCCGCTGACCGACCATCCCGCCCGCACCGCCGAGACGCTGGCGGCGCTGATCGACGGCGTCTATCTGCGCGCCGTGCTGAAACCGGGGCCGACCGACGCCAGGGCGGCCCTGCAGATCGTCAACGACTATCTCGATGAGGCCCTCGCATGAGTCTGAACGCCCAACCCGCCGCCAGCCTGTTCATCGACGGCCGCCCGGTCGAGGGCGAGGGGGTGGTGCTGCCGGTCCACTATCCCTACACGGGCGAGGAAATCGCCAGCCTGCGCGAGGCCAGCACCGGTCAGGTGGCGCGGGCCTGCGCCGCCGCCGCCGCCGCCCAGCCGGCATGGGCGGCGCTGCCGCCGGTGGAACGCGGCCGCGTCCTTGTCCGCGCCGCCGCCATCATCCGGGCGCGCAATGCCGAACTGTCGCGGCTGGAAACGCTGGATACCGGCAAGCCGATTCAGGAAACGCTGGTCGCGGACTGGGAATCGGGCGCCGCCGCGCTGGAATTCTTCGGCGGGCTGGCGGCCGGCCTGACCGGGCAGATGATCCCGCTGGGGCGGGACTGGGCCTATACGATCCGCGAGCCCCTGGGCGTCTGCGCCGGCATCGGCGCCTGGAACTATCCCAGCCAGATCGCCTGCTGGAAGACCGCGCCGGCGCTGGTCATGGGCAATGCCATGGTCTTCAAACCCTCCGAGGAAACGCCGCTGGGCGCCCTGAAACTGGCCGGGATTCTGGCCGAGGCCGGGCTGCCCGCCGGCCTCTTCAGCGTCCTGCAGGGGCGCGGCGCGGTCGGCGCGGCGCTGGTCTCCGACCCGCATGTGGCCAAGGTCTCGCTGACCGGCTCGGTGCCGACCGGGCGGCGCGTCTATGCGGCGGCGGCCGAGGGGATGCGCCATGTCACCATGGAACTGGGCGGCAAGTCGCCGCTGATCGTCTTCGACGACGCCAGCCTTGAAGACGCGGTCGGCGCGGCGATGCTGGCGAATTTCTATTCCTCGGGCCAGATCTGTTCGAACGGCACCCGCGTCTTCCTGCAGGACGGCATCCGCGAGGCGTTTCTGGACCAGCTGGCCGAACGGGTCCGCAACGTGAAGATCGGCGATCCCCTGGATCCCGAAACCCAGCACGGCCCCATCGTCAGCCCGGCGCAGGCCGGCCGGATCCGCGCCGCCATCGCCGCCGGCGAGGCCGAGGGCGCGCGCATCCTCTGCGGCGGGCCGGGCGAGGGCGCCTTCATCCCGCCCACCGTCTTCACCGGCGCGCGCGACGACATGACCATCACCCGCGACGAGATTTTCGGCCCGGTGATGACCACGCTCGGCTTCACCGACGAGGACGAGGTCATCCGCCGCGCCAATGCCACCGGCTTCGGCCTTGCGGCGGGCGTCTTCACCCGCGATCTGGCGCGCGGACACCGGGTCGTGGCGCGGCTCGAGGCCGGGACCTGCTGGATCAACGCCTATAACCTCACCCCGGTCGAGATGCCCTTCGGCGGCGTCAAGCAATCGGGGATCGGGCGCGAGAACTCGGCCGCCGCGATCGAACATTACTCGCAGCTGAAATCCGTCTATGTCGGCATGGGAGGCGTCGATGCGCCCTATTGATCCCGTCGGCTTCCCGGCCGGGACGCAACACGCAACGCCCGCATGCGGTGTACAACCTGTGCACGCGCCGTGCATTGCCGGTGCATCCGGGGTGATGCCGTGACCACGGCCGATTTCGTCATCGTTGGCGCCGGCAGCGCCGGCTGCGCACTGGCCTACCGGCTGACCGAGGCCGGCCGGACCGTCACCCTGATCGAATATGGCGGCAGCGACTTCGGCATCTTCATCCAGATGCCCGGCGCGCTGTCCTATCCGATGAACATGCCCCGCTATGACTGGGGGTTCTCGACCGTGCCGGAACAACATCTGGGGGGGCGGCGTCTGGCGACACCGCGCGGCAAGGTGCTGGGCGGATCCTCCTCGATCAATGGCATGGTCTTTGTCAGGGGCCACCGAAAGGACTTTGATTTCTGGGAAGAATCCGGCGCGACCGGCTGGTCCTACGCGGATGTCCTGCCCTATTTCAAGCGCATGGAAACCTGGCATGGTGGCGTCTCGGACTGGCGCGGCACCGACGGCCCTCTGCACATCACCCGCGGCAAGCGCCGCAACCCGCTGTTCGACACCTTCATCGAGGCCGGGCATCAGGCCGGTTGGCCATATACCACTGATTACAACGGAGAAAATCAGGAAGGTTTCGGGCCGATGGAGGCCACGATCTGGAAGGGCCGCCGCTGGTCGGCCGCCAATGCCTATCTGCGCCCGGCGCAGAAATCCGGCCGCCTGACCGTCATCCGGGCGCTGGCGCGGCGGGTCCTGTTTGAAGGAAACCGCGCCTATGGCGTTGAAATCGAACGAAACGGCAGGGTCGAGGCGATCCGGGCCGGGCGCGAGGTGATCCTCTCGGCCAGTTCGATCAACACCCCGAAACTCTTGATGCTGTCCGGCATCGGCCCGGCCGAGCACCTGCGCGACCACGGCATCGAGGTCCGGGCCGACCGCCCCGGCGTCGGCGCGAATCTTCAGGACCACCTCGAAATATACATGCAATACAAGGCCTTGAAGCCGGTCAGCCTCTATACCTACTATAACCTTCTGGGCAAGGGCCGGGTCGGCGTCGAATGGCTGCTGCAAAAGACCGGGCTGGGCGCCTCGAACCAGTTCGAAAGCTGCGGCTTCATCCGCTCCGGCGAGGGCATCGACTATCCCGACATCCAGTATCATTTCCTGCCGCTGGCGGTGCGCTATGACGGCAAGGCGGCGGCCAAAGGGCACGGCTTCCAGGCCCATGTCGGGCCGATGCGCTCGAAATCGCGCGGCACGGTTCGGCTGGTCTCGTGCGACCCGGGCGCGGCGCCTGAAATTCACTTCAACTATATGTCGCAGGCTGATGATTGGAAAGAATTTCGCGCCTGCGTCAAGCTGACGAGGAAAATCTTCGATCAACCCGCTTTCACCGAGTATCGCGGCGACGAAATCCAGCCCGGTGCAGAGATCCAGAGCGACGAGCAGATCGACGCCTTCATCCGCGAACACGCCGAATCCGCCTTCCATCCCTGCGGGACCGCCCGCATCGGTCAGGCCAGCGACCCGCAGGCGGTGGTGGATCCGGAATTGCGGGTGATCGGGGTCGAAGGGCTGCGGGTCGCCGACAGCTCGGTCTTTCCCCGCATCACCAACGGCAACCTGAACGCCCCCTCGATCATGACCGGAGAGAAGGCCGCCGACCACATTCTGGGCCGCCCGTTGATGCAGGACCGGATCGCGGCGCCGGCGGCGACCTGACGGTGCGACACCTCCGATCTTCGCCCTTGCCGAGGGGCGGACAAAAATGCCCAATGACAGGACGGCCCGGACCCCGGGCTTGCCGGCACCGCCGCGTCAACGGCGTGCCGGTCCGCGCCTTGCGCAGGTCTTTCGGGCGTCGCCTGCGCAACAGATCACCTCGTTTCGGGGGGCGACGCCGCATCGGAGAGGGAGAGTGCCGCCATGGCCGAGATCACCTGCGCAAATCTGTCGGAATATGTGGGCAAGGAACTGGGGGTTTCGGACTGGATCACCGTCGAGCAGTCGATGATCAACCAGTTCGCCGAATGCACCGGGGATCGGCAGTGGATCCATGTCGATGTCGAGCGTGCCAAGCGGGAGAGCCCGTATCGCTGGCCCATCGCGCATGGCTATCTGACGCTGTCTTTCGTCGCGCCGCTGTTGATGCAGGTCGGTGCCGTACCGACGGATGCCGCGGCGGCCTTCAATTACGGTCTGGACAAGGTGCGCTTCCTCGCGCCGGTCCGCGCCGGCGCCCGGGTGCGGCTGCGCGTCTCGGTCACCGATGTCGAGACGAGGAAGGACGGCCAGATCATGCTGAAGACCAGCAATGTCCTCGAGATCGAGGATTCCGACAAGCCGGCCCTGATCGCCGAGTCGCTTGCGCTGATCTCTCCGCGCGGCTGACATCGGATCAAGGGGGGCGACGGATCGGCGCTGTTCTGCGGCGCGGCTGCCCCGGCAGGGACTTCACGAGGGAGGATGACGGTGAAGATCGTGGTGGAAATGGACCTGACGCCGCTTGAGGCGCGTGAACTGATGGGCCTGCCCGACCTGCAGCCGATGCAGAAGGCGGTGATGGCGAAAATCGAACAGAAGGTTCTTGAGCAGGCTGAAAAGCTGTCGCCCGAGGGGATGCTCAGGACATGGTTTTCCGGCGAAGGAACCGAATTCCTCAGCAACATGCTGGGCGGCTTCATGTCTCAGGGCCGGGGCAGGGGCGGCAGTGCGGCCGGGAAGAAGGCCGAGGAATAGGGGCGCGACCGCGCGCGGGGCGAACCGCCCACCCGGCCCGCCGGCATGATCGCTTGACCGTTGCCCCGGCAGGCCGCTTCCGCTATCGGGGGCGCGACAGAAAGCCGGGGGTGGCGCATGACGAAGAACGGGATCAGCTATCGCGACGCGGGCGTGGATATCGACGCGGGCAATGCGCTGGTCGAACGGATCAAGCCCGCGGCCGCGGCGACGACGCGGCCTGGCGTCATGGACGCGCTCGGCGGGTTCGGGGCACTGTTCGACCCGCGCGCGGCAGGCTATGACGACCCGGTGCTGGTGGCGGCCACCGACGGTGTGGGCACCAAGCTGCGCATCGCCATCGATACCGGCCATCTGGACGGGATCGGCCAGGACCTCGTGGCCATGTGCGTCAACGATCTTGTCTGCCAGGGGGCAGAGCCGTTGTTCTTCCTCGACTATTTTGCCACCGGCAAGCTGTCGGTGGATGAGGGCGCGCGCGTCGTCGAGGGCATTGCGCGCGGCTGCCAGCAGGCCGGCTGCGCCCTGATCGGCGGCGAGACGGCCGAGATGCCGGGCATGTATCACGATGGCGATTTCGACCTTGCCGGCTTCGCGGTCGGCGCCATGCAGCGCGGCACGGCGCTGCCCGCAGGCGTGGCCGAGGGCGATGTGCTGCTGGGGCTGGCCTCGGATGGGGTGCATTCCAACGGCTATTCGCTGGTCCGCAAGGTGGCCGAGCATGCGGGCCTCGGCTGGAGCGACGCGGCACCCTTCGCCGACACCGATCTGGGCCAGGCATTGCTGGTCCCGACACGGCTCTATGTGAAGCCGGCACTGGCGGCGATCCGGGCCGGCGGCGTGCGTGCGCTGGCCCATATCACCGGCGGCGGCATCACCGAGAACCTGCCGCGCGTTCTGCCCGAGGGGCTGGGCGCCGAAATTGATCTGGGCGCATGGGACCTGCCGCCGATCTTCGGCTGGCTGGCGCAGGCCGGCGGGATCGAGCAGGGCGAAATGCTGAAGACCTTCAACAGCGGCCTCGGCATGATCCTCGTCGTGGCCGCCGACCGCGCCGAGGCGTTGACCGCCCTGCTGGTGCAGGCGGGCGAACGGGTTCACCGGATCGGCCGCGTCGCTGCCGGGGCGGGGGTGCGCTACAGCGGGACGCTTGCGTGAAGCGCGTCGCGATCCTGATTTCCGGCGGCGGCTCGAACATGCTGCGGCTGGTCGAGGACATGCAGGGCGATCATCCGGCGCGTCCGGTGCTGGTGGCCTCGAACGACCCGGCAGCGGCAGGGCTTGCCAGGGCCGCAGCAGCCGGGGTGCCAATTGCCGCCGTGGATCATCGCGGCTTTCCCGGCGACCGGGCGGGGTTCGAGGCGGCGCTGCTGGAACCGCTGCTGGCCGCGCGTCCCGACATCATCTGCCTCGCCGGCTTCATGCGCATCCTGACGCCGGATTTCGTGTCGCGTTTCGCCGGTCGGATGTTGAACATCCATCCGTCGCTTCTGCCGAAATATCCGGGCCTTCATACCCATGCCCGCGCGATCGAGGCCGGCGACGCCGAGGCCGGCGTCACCGTGCATGAGGTCACGCCGGAACTGGATGCGGGGCCGATCCTGGGGCGGGCACGGGTGCCGGTCCTGCCGGGCGACACGCCCGAAGCACTGGCCGCACGGGTGCTGGCGCAGGAACACCGCCTCTATCCGGCGGTGCTGCGCCGGTTTGCTGCGGGGGATCGCAGGCCGGTCTGTCTGTGAGATAGACGCCTGCTCTCTGGCAGGGCGCTGAAACAGTCGGAGCGTGCGCGCCCTCTCGCCGGGCGCCGGCGCGCGCCACTACCGGCTTTCGGGGATGAGGCGGGTGGTTCCGATGGCGGCCGCGCGCGCCAGATCGGGGTCGAGGGACATGCCGACATATTCGCCGCGCCGCCACAATGCGGCGAAATCGTCGAAATGGCGCGAGAGCGGATGGCCCGACTGGCCGGTCGAGGTGATGAAGACCGAACTGTCGGGATCGGCCAGGTCATAGACGCCGCGATAGCCCGCGCCGGTGGCCGCTTCATAGGGGTTCCGGCCCCGCCCCAGAAGGCCGCTTGTGGAAATCGTGAAGCTGCCGCCCGAAAGCGACTGGGTCAGGTTGACGACCCAGCCCAGTGCCGGCAGGCCGCCAAGGCCCGGATGCTGGTGGCGGGCCTGATGCACATCGCCCCAACGCCAGCTGGCGACCTGCGGGCCGAAGCGATCGGTCAGATCCAGAAGCGCGCGGTCCAGTGCCTGACGGGCGATCGTGGTGCAGTCCTCGGCCGGAGCGCTTTGAGCGATGTCGCACCAGCGCGCGGCCCCGCCGCGGTCGCGGAATACCGCGTCGATGAAGCCCGGATGCAGCGTGGCGATATCGTCGGCCAGCGGACCCAGTTCATCCCGGATCAGCCGGTCCTGCAATTCGCGCATCCAGGCCGCATAGATCAGCGGCTCGGGCAGGTGCTCGTTCATCTGCCCGTCCCATTCCGCCAGCAGGGCCAGCGCGTCCTGCCGCTGCGCGTCGATCGTGCCGGCCGGCGCGGGCTCGCCCGTGAACCACAGGTTGGCCCCCACCAGCGGCAGCAACGCGCGGGCGGCCGGGCTGACAATGTCGGTCTGGGCGGCGATGAAGCTGTCGCGGGAATGCACCTCGCGGTCCTGCAGCAGCCGGGTCAGGCGCCCGCGTCGCATGGCCGCCGCACCGGGTTCCTCGGTGGCGATGAGGATCCCGGCCGGGGCGCGCCCGCTCGGGTCGGCTGCGGAGGCCGGCATCTCGCCGTTCCAGCGGGTCGTCGCCAGCCAGCCCGGCACCGGCATGGCGCCGCCGGTCGGATGCTGTGCCGAGCGGCCCGGCAGCAGGCCGGCGCTCACCTGGCGGATCCCGTCGCCATCCGCCAGCGTCACCGTCATCGCCGGGGCCACCACGCGCGACAGTGCGGCCGCGGCGCTGTCGGTATCGGGTGCGCGCATCAGGCCGATCAGGGCCGACATGGTGCCGTCCTCGCGCGAGAGGCCGGTCCAGCCCAAGGCGGCGACATGGCCCTGCGGGATGATGTCGCGCAGGCCGCGTTCGAGCGCGGGCATCAGCGGCCCGTTCTCGGTCCGGCGCAGCGTGATGACTTGATCCTCGCCGTCAAGGATGCGGATCACCTCGCGCCGGCTGGCAAAATCTGCCCAGCCGTCCCGCCCGCGATAGCGGTCGCTGTTGCCGGGCTGGATCTCCTCGATGAAGATATCCGCGTCGTCGATGGCGGATGGCGTCATGCCCCAGGCCAGATGCGGGTTGCGCCCCGACAGGATCGCCGGGATGCCGGGGATGGTGGCGCCGATCACGCCGCCCGATGACAGCTGCAACCGCGCCAGGTAATAGAGCGAGGGTGCCGTCAGCGGCCCATGCGGGGCATTGGCCAGAAGCGCGCCGCCCGCCGCCGTCCGATCCGGTGCGGCCGCAAAGCCGTTGCCGCCAAGGCCGAGGGCGGGGCGCAGGAAGCCGGACGGATCACGCGGTGCCTCGGTGCCGTCCTGCGGGGCGGGCGCGCCGAATTTCGCGCCGGGGAACAGCGAGGCATAGACCGGCAGACCGGCCGGGGCCGCCTCGCCCGACAGCACGTCCGGGCCGTATTGCGGCGCCGCCAGAGACAGACGGGCGCGCAGGATCTCGGCCGGGACGGCATTGCTGGAGGCCGCGGCCAGAAGCTTGAGGATCGCCAGCGAATCGGCGGGCTGCCAATAGGCGATCTGCTCGGGGAAAAGGAAGAATTCGGGGGCGCCGCGGCCCAATGCGCTTTCGTTGACCTCGGTGATCCACTGGTTCACCCCGGCGGAATAGGCTTCCAGTGCCGTGCGCGTGTCGCTGTCCTGGGCGTCGAGCGAAGCCTGCGCGTTGCGATAGAGTTCGAGCCGCCGCACCAGAACGTCGCCGGCGAAGGCGCCGGCCCCGCGCACCTCGGACAGCCGGCCCTGCGCGGCGCGGCGCAGCATGGTCATCTGGAACAGCCGGTCCTGCGCATGGGCGACCCCCAATGCGAAGAACATGTCCTCATCGCTCTGCCCGAAGATATGCGGCACGTTCTCGGTCGAACGGACGATCTCGACCGGGGCCTTGAGGCCGCTCATGCCATAGCTGGCATTGTAGTCGGGCAGCGAGCGGACCGCGAAATACCAGGCCAGCACCACGGCCAGAACCAGCACGGCGATCAGGGCGACGGTCAGCCGGAGCAGCCAGCGGAAAAGGGTCAGCATGCGGAGAGGGCTTCCATGGGCGGGTCGTGCGGGCCTCGGCGGGGCGCGTCCGTCTCTTGACCGGGACACGCTGGGGTGGTGGGGTGCTGCATAAGCCAGCCGCGCCGCCATTTCAACGCGTCAGCGGCAGGGACAGGACAATCCCCGTCCGGTGGTCGGAACAGGGCAACAGAGAAAGGGAGTTCATGGCAAAGCTGGCGTTTCTGGGCCTTGGGGTGATGGGCTATCCGATGGCGGGCCATCTGAGGGCGGCGGGACATGAGGTGACCGTCTATAACCGCAGCCCGGCAAAGGCCGCCGCCTGGGTGGCGCAGCATGGTGGCGCCTCGGCCCCGACCCCGCGCGAGGCGGCGCGAGGGGCGGAGTTCGTGCTGGCCTGCGTCGGCAATGACGACGATCTGCGGTCGGTCTGTCTGGGCGCGGAAGGCGCGTTTTCCGGCATGGGGCAGGGCGCGGTCTTTGTCGATCACACCACGGTCTCGGCGGCGGTGACGCGGGAACTGGCCGAAGCCGCGGCGGCGGCGGGCAACGGCTATGTCGATGCGCCGGTGTCGGGCGGGCAGGCGGGGGCCGAGAATGGCCAGTTGTCGGTGATGTGCGGTGGCGGGCAGGCCGATTTCGACCGTGCCGCGCCGGTCATCGCCGCCTATGCCAAGATCTGCCGCTTGATGGGTGAGGTCGGAGCCGGGCAGATGACGAAGATGTGCAACCAGATCGCCATTGCCGGGCTGGTTCAGGCGCTGTCGGAATCGCTTGCCTTCGCCCGGAAGGCGGGGCTGGATGTCGAGAAGGTGGTCGAGGTGATCAGCCAGGGTGCCGCCGGAAGCTGGCAGATGGCCAACCGCCACAAGACCATGGCCGCGGGCGCGTTCGAGCATGGCTTTGCCGTGGACTGGATGCGCAAGGACCTTGCGATCTGCCTGGCTGCGGCAGACGAGGTTGGCGCCTCGATGCCGGTCACGGCGCTGGTCGACCAGTTCTACAAGGAGGTGCAGGGCATGGGCGGCGGTCGCTGGGATACATCCTCGCTGATCGCGCGACTGACGCGGTGAGGGGGGCGAGGGCCATGGGACAGGACAGCATGAGCGGGCAGATCGCCTTTGACCTCACCGGGGTCAGCGAAACCGGCGCCGAGGGTGAAATGGAGATCGGGCCGGGGATACTGAACCCCTTCGGCACCGTCCATGCCGGCGCGCTGATCTGGTTCGCCGATGTGATCGCGACCAATCTGGTGCTGGGCGGTCGCCCGGTCAGCGAGGGGATGGACAGCTTTCCCGTCGCGGTGACGCTGAATGCGCAGTTGTTGGCGAACCGGCGCGAGGGGCGGCTTACGGCCCGGTCGCGTTGGGTCAGGCGCGGGCGGCGCGTCTCGACCGTGCGCACCGAGGTCGTCGATGCCGGCGGGCGTGTACTGCTGGATCTGACCTCGACCCATATCGACGCGCGGTGACGCACCGTCGCGCTTGATCAGCAGGGGGCCTTTACGTCAAGTTCCGCGCCATGAAATGGAGGAGAGGACACCATGGATGGCCTGATGATGAATCGTCCGCTGCTGCAGAGCGGGCTTCTGGACTATGCTGCCGACATCTATCCGGCCGCCGAAATCGTCTCGCGCCGGGTCGAGGGCGACACGCATCGCGAAAGCTATGTCGAGGCGCGGGCGCGGACGGTGCAACTGTCCTTCGCGCTTGAGGACCTGGGCATCCGGATCGGTGATCGCGTGGCCACCCTGGCGTGGAACGGCTATCGCCATTTCGAACTTTATTACGCGATCTCGGGGATTGGTGCCGTCTGCCACACGATCAACCCGCGCCTCTCGGCCGAGCAGATGATCTATATCGTCCATCACGCCGCCGACAAGATCCTGTTCACCGACGCGACCTTCGTGCCGCTGCTGGAGAAGCTGAAGGACCATCTGCCGTCGCTGCGCTATGTGGTGATGACCGACCGCGCGCATATGCCGGAAAACAGCCTTGACGCCTTGTGCTATGAGGACTTGCTGGCGGGGCAGGCCACCGCGCGCGACTGGCCGGACCTGCCGGAAACCACGGCCTCGGGCATGTGCTACACGTCGGGGACCACCGGCGATCCCAAGGGCGCGCTTTACACGCATCGCTCGAACGTGCTGCACGCGGTCAGCATCGCGCTCAGCCTGTCCGCCGATCTGGGCAACCAGCCGCGCATCCTGCCGGTCGTGCCGCAGTTCCATGTCAACGCCTGGGGGCTGCCGTTCTATGCGCCCCTGGCAGGTGCCAGCCTGATCATGCCAGGGCCGCATCTGGACGGGGCCAGCCTGTGGGATCTGTGCGAGGAAGAACGCGTCGAAAGCGCCTGGGGCGTGCCGACGATCTGGCAGGGGCTGTTCGCCGAGATCGAGAAACGGGGCGCCAAGCCCTCGTCGATGCGTCATCTGGTCGTCGGCGGCAGCGCCATGCCGCGCAGCCTGATCGAAGGCTTCGAAAAGCTGGGCATCGAGGTCAACCACGCCTGGGGCATGACCGAGACCTCGCCGCTTGGCAGCCAGGGCTCGCTGACACGGGACCAGCGCGAACTGCCCTTCGAGCGGCAGATGGCGCTGAAGACCACCCAGGGGCGTCGCGTCTATGGCGTTGACATGAAGATCGTCGACGAGGACGGCAAGCGTCAGCCGCATGACGGCGAGGCGATGGGCGAACTCTATGTCCGCGGCAACGTGATCGCCAGCGCCTATTACAACAACGAGGAAGCGTCGAGAAAGTCGTTCGATGCCGAGGGCTGGTTCGGCACCGGCGATATCGCCTCGATCTCGCCCACCGGATATCTGACGCTGCGCGACCGGGCCAAGGACCTGATCAAGTCCGGCGGCGAGTGGATCAGTTCGATCGACCTCGAGAATTTTGCCGTGGCCCATCCCAAGATCGCCATCTGCGCGGTGATCTCGGTGCCGCATCCGAAATGGGACGAGCGGCCGCTGCTGGTCGTCAAGCCGATCTCGGCCGATGATCTGCCGACGCTGGACGAGGTCTATGAACTGCTGGCGCCGCATCTGGCGCGCTGGCAGTTTCCCGACGACATGGTCATCGTGGAGGAAATGCCGATGACCGCGACCGGCAAGATCAGCAAGCTGAACCTGCGCAAGCTGCTGAAGGATTACGTTCTGCCCGAACTGGCCAAGCGATAGGTGGGAGCGGTCCCCGAACCGGGAACCGCGCCCCGCAAACTCAGCAGTCGGACGCCGCCCACCACAGCGGCGCCTTTCGCAGTTTCCTCCAGGCATCGGTCGCGGATGTCCGTGCGACAGCCTCGCGCTCCTCGGCGTCATGGGGCAGGGGGCCGCTATCCTCGCCGCCGGCCATCACATGCAGGTCGTTCAGCGTGCCAAGCGAATCCTGCAAGACCTTCAACTGCTTGAGAGAGGCCGACGCTGCCTTGCCCGGGCAGAGCGGCCCGAAGGTCTCGCTCAGATAGCGGAAATCCTTTGCGCGCTTGCGGAATTCGTGCAGATCCACGGCCGGCAGCGCGGTCGGATCATCGCCAAAGGCCAGCAGTTCGGTCCAGGCCACCTGCAGCGCGCGCGAGGCAAGGACCGCGACCGGCGCGGCGGCAAGCCGGCGGCAGCGGTCGCCCCTGATCAGCCGTTCGTCATCGGCCAGCAGCGCCTCGATCTGCCCGGGCAGGGCGGGCTCGTCGCTTTTTGCCAGTTCGGCGCGAACCCCGGCGCGCAGCTCGGCTGCCTTCGCGGCGGCTTCCTTGCCGGGGTCGCCCGTCAGGGCCTCGGCCTGAACATCCGCGTCCCGCAGCGGGCCGAGAAAGCGGAACCGTTCTGCAAGATTGCGTTGCAGGCGACGCTCGGCCTTCTCGGTCAGCATGTCCGAAAAGCCCCGCAGGACCGATCGCATGCGGCGCAGCGCCACCCGCGCGGCATGGACATCCTCAGGCGTGCCGTCCTCGGACAGGATGGCCGCGCGCCGGGCTTCATAGGTCGCAGCACCCCGCCGCAGGGCCAATCGGAACGCCTCCTCGGCACTCATCCCCGGGGTCAGGGCGTCATCCGTGTGCTTCTGCTTGGACTTGGCGCTCATGTCGAACTCATCTTCAGGGGCAGGCCGGTTGTCAGGCGCCGCGCGGGCAGTCGTTCGGTCCGGAAGGCGGGCGCGTCCTCACGGCTGCATCAGCGTCTTCAGCCCGTCGCGCTGCGCCTCGGGCGTCGGAACGGGGCGATGCGTGGCATTGTCCACCGTCACCAGAATGAAATGCGCGCGGGCGGCTTCGCTGTGCTCGCCATCGCGGAACATGCCCATTTCGATCCGGCACGAGCTGCTGCCCAGCCCGGTCACGCGCAGCCCGATCACCGGCTGGTCGGGATAGGCGACCTCGCGGAAATAGGTGCAGCCGTTCTCGACCACCACCTGGATCGGATCGCCACCGTGATGGTCCAGCATGCCAAGCGCGCGCAGGCACCGGTTCATCGCCTCGTCGAACAGCTCGTAATAGGTGACATTGTACATATGGCCGAACTGGTCATTGTCGTTCCAGCGGGTCTGGATCGGCTGAAACGCCACATAGGCGTCACGGCTGCGGGGCGGCTCTCGGTCGGTCATCAGTCCCTCGATCCCGGGCAGAGGCTAGCCGCTTCCCGGCGCAGGGGAAAGCCCCAAGAACCCGGCATTCTTCCGAGACAGTCCCTGTCGGCGGGGCGCCTTAGCCCAGCCGTTTTCCGTGCCGCTGGATCGACAGCCGCAGCGCCTCGACCAGTGCTTCCTGCGGGATGCCGGTCTCGTTGGCCAGCCGCATGAGGCCGAAATGCACCCGCGCGATCTCCTGGTAATAGCGCACGAAGGTGTAGTTGATCGAGGCGCCGGCAAAGGCGCCGAGGACGGGCGCGGCCTGCGCCGCCAGCTTCTGGCCGAGCGTGATCGACAGTTTCGGCGCCACCTTTCCGATCAGTCCCTGAACGGTCTGGCCCGTCACCGACAGCCGCGCGGCGAGAAGGCCAAGATCGGTGCCATCGTCATCCTCCAGCGGGCCGGCCGTGGCAAAGATGCGCAGGCATTCCTTGCGCACCTCGTCGCTGTCGGGATCGAGCCCGTGTTCGGCCGCGATTTCAAGCATCGCGCGCAGCAGCAGCGTCACCGTGAAGGGCAACTCGATCATCGAGCCGGCAAATCCCCCGGCGCCGCCCGCCGCTCCGCTGACGGTCGAGGCCAGCCGGTTGAACCAGTCGCCCCGGTCGCGCAGCACCCGCCGCGTTCCTGCCGCCGCCGCAAAGGCACGGTCCAGCGCCAATCGGGTCACCCGGTCCAGCCGTTCGCGGGCGAAATCCGGCAGCTTCTTGATCAGGTCTTCGGCCGTGCCGCCGATGGCGGCCATGATCTCCATGCCCAGGCCCCCGGCATCGGCATAGCGCCGGGCAAGCCGGTCGATCTGTTCATGGACCGTCGGATCGTTGATCGGAGGCAGCACCTGCTGCGGATTCGTGTTCATTCCTGGCGCCCCTCGGATGCGGAAGCTCTTGACATGCCATCTGGATATGGGATGCCGCGCCGCGTTCGACCAGTCCCCCCGGCCTCTCGGGTGGCGCGTCGCGCGTGACTGGCCCGCTGATCCCGCGCCACGCGCCCTCGCGCAGCTCCAGCCCCAGAACCCGGTCGGGATTGGTGGGGGGCGGCATCTCGACATTGTCGAGCCGGGCGAAGCCGAAGCGTGAATAATAGGGCGCATCGCCGACCAGAAGCACCCGGTCCCAGCCGGTCGCACGCGCCCGCAACAGGCTGTCGCGCATCAGGATCCCGCCCAGACCTTCGCCCTGTGCCGTCGGATGCACGGCGATCGGTCCCAGCAGCAGGCTGCGGCGCCCGCCGACGCGCACCGGCCAGAACCGGATCGCGGCCAGCATGATGCCGGCCGAATCGCGCAGGACGAGGCACAGATCGGCCACCCGCGGCACGCCCTCGCGCAGCCGGTACGAGGACAGGGCGGTGCGCCCCGGTGCGAAGCACAGGTCGTAAAGCGCCTCGACCTCGTATTCATCCTCGGCCGTCTCGGGGCAGATCTCGTACATCGCGCCTCCTTGCTTCCGCGCCCCCTTAGCATGGTGATATGACAGGCGGAACATTGCAGAGCCTGAAAAGCAATGGCAGTTTGGGCCGGATCACGCCAGGAGGCTGCCCATGTTCTATCGCCCTGAAGCCGGACACGGCCTGCCTCACAATCCGTTCAACGCCATCGTGGCGCCGCGCCCGATCGGCTGGATCTCGACACGGGGCGCGCAGGGCGACAATCTGGCGCCCTATTCCTTCTTCAACGCTGTCGCCTATGTGCCGCCGCAGGTCATGTTCGCCTCGACCAGCGCCAAGCCGGATCGGCCGGGCACCAAGGACAGCGTGGCCCAGATCGCCGAGACCGGGGTGTTCTGCGTCAATATTGCCACCGGCGATATGCGTGATCAGGTCAATGCCAGTTCCGCCGCATTGCCCGCCGGGACCAGCGAGTTCGAGGCGGCGGGCATCGCCGCCGCGCCCTGCCAGGGCATCGACTGCGCGCGGGTGGTCGATGCCGCCGCCTCGCTGGAATGCCGCATGACCCGGATCCTGCCGCTGGCGGGTCGGGCGAATTTCGCCGTCTTCGGCGTGGTCACCGGGGTTCATATCCGCGACGACTGCCTCATCGGCGGCCGCTTCGATCCGCGCCCGGCGGGCGGCTGGATCGCCCGGCTGGGATACATGGACTATGCCGCCGTCCACGATCTCTTCGAGATGGAGCGCCCGGCATGACCCCGACGATCCGCGACTATATCCGCACCATTCCGGACTTTCCGCATGCGGGGATCATGTTTCGCGATGTCACCACGCTCTTTGCCGATGCGCGCGGCTTTCGCATGGCGGTCGATCAGTTGCTGACCCCCTATGCCGGTATCCGCTTCGACAAGGTCGTGGGGCTGGAGGCGCGCGGCTTCATCCTGGGGGGCGCGGTGGCGCATCAGTTGTCGGCCGGGTTCGTGCCGGCCCGCAAGAAGGGCAAGCTGCCCGGCGCCGTCATCTCGGAAGCCTATCAGCTGGAATATGGCGAGGCGGTGATCGAGATCCATGACGATGCACTGAAGCCGGGCGAGCGGGTGCTGATCGTGGACGACCTGCTGGCCACCGGCGGCACCGCCGAGGCCGGGATCAGACTGTGTCAGCGGCTGGGCGCCGAGGTGATCGGCTGCGCTTTCGTGATCGATCTGCCCGATCTTGGCGGCCGCGCGCGGCTGGAGGGATTGGGCATGGCCGTCCACGCCCTGACCCATTTCGACGGCGCCTGACGCAAGCTTCGCGGTCTGGCGTCGCGCCCCACCCGGATGCAGCTTGCACAATGCGGGCGGCACCTATGTCAGCCTGCCCCCGCCATCAGCGGGTATTCGGATCTTCCCTATTCGCGGGGCCAAAGATAGGATGCCGCCGCGAAGAAAACCGGCGCTCCGAGCATCCGCGGCCACCCGCGCCGCCATCCCCGACATAACCCGTAAGCAGACACTGGATTCGTGATGACAACCCCGCAGCATCCTGACCTCGATGACAGCGTTTCCTGGCTTGACCAGCCGGCCCATCGCGACTGGCTGCTGCGGGATGCCCGGACCCAGTTCGATTTCTTCCGTGCCAGCCTGCGCGACGGGGCAGGCTTTCATGTGCTGGACCTTGACGGGACAGCACTTCCCGACAGCGTGCAGCAACTGCACACGACGACGCGGCTGATCCATTCCTACGCCCTGGGCAAGCTGGCGGGTTTCGCCGATTGCGAGGCGATCATCGATCAGGGGATGGCCTATCTCTGGAGCCACCATCGCGACAGCGCGCATGGCGGCTATCACTGGGCGCTGGATGGCGATGAGGTCGCGGATCAGCGCAAGCTGGCCTATGGCCATGTCTTCGTTCTGCTGGCGGGTGCCAGCGCGAAACAGGCCGGCCACCCGGATGCGGACCGCCTGATCGAGGATGTCAGCGCGGCTCTGGACCGGCACTTCTGGGAAGAGGATCACGGCCTTTTTGCCGATGAATGGAACCGTGACTGGACTCCGTTCAGCGACTATCGGGGCATGAATGCCAATATGCACGGGGTCGAGGCGCTGCTGACCGCCCATGAGGCGACCGGGCGCGAGGTGTATCTGGACCGCGCCGGCCGCATCCTCGATGTCTTCATGGGCCGGATCGCGCCGGAACACGGCTGGCGGCTGCCCGAGCATTATACCCAGGACTGGCGGATCGACCGCGATTATGCCGGCGATCCGATGTTCCGCCCGGCCGGCACGACGCCCGGCCATTCCTTCGAACTGGCGCGGCTGCTGCTGCAATACTGGGATCTGCGCGGGCGCCCGGCGACCGACGCGCCCGGGATCGCCCGCAAGGTGATGGAGCAGGCGCTGGCCGACGCCTGGGACGAGGCCCGCGGCGGGCTGATCTACACGCTGGATTTCGATGGCAGGCCGGCGATCCGGTCGCGCTATTGGTGGCCGGTGACCGAGGCCATCGGGGTTCTGGCTGCGTTTCTGAAGTTCGCGCCGCAAGCGACTGACGAGGCATGGTATCGGCGGCTGTGGAGCTTTGCCGACAGCCATTTCATCGACCATCGTCGCGGCGGCTGGTTCCCCGAGATCGACAGCGACGGCAAGCCGACCTCGATCCAGTTCGGCGGCAAGCCCGATATCTATCACGCGATTCAGGCGGTCCTGTTTCCGCTGGCACCGGGGATTTCGCGCATGTCGTCCAGCCTGGCCGGGGCCTGATCAGGGCAGGATGAACTCGACCCCGGGCAGCACCGCGATCTCGGCCACGTCGGCGCGATAATTGTCGGTCACCTCATCGACCAGATCCTGGGTCCAGCCCGGCAGGTTGATATCCTCGTCCAGCGCGTCCGGCAGAAGATGCTGTTGCAGGATCTCGGCATGGATGCGCCGACGCTGGGCGATGGTCAGCTGATCGCGCCCGCCAAGCGCCGCGCGCAGCTTGGCCAGCCCGGCATCGCCCAGCAACTCGTGCATGTAAAGCAGGCCGCCCGACAGGGGCGCATCCGGGGACATGTCGCCGGTCAGCCGGATGAGTTCGGGCCAGATCATCGGCACGTCCTCGTGGCACCAGATGACCACGCGGCGGCCCTGCGCCGCACTGACCAGCCGCCGGATGGTATCACGCCAGCGCAGCGCCTGCGGCGGGCAGCCCTGCATCATCGCCTCGTAGCCGCCGATCTGTGGCGCCAGCTTGGTCAGCAGCACGGCCGGATTGCGGATTGCCAGGAAAAATTCGCTCTGCGTCTGCGGGAACAGGTTGGCCAGCGCCGCGACCCGGGCGCCGATCTGGGGATACAGCCCCTGCGGCCCGACCGCGCGCGAGGGCGTGCCCAGCAGCGAGGGCGAGGACATGACGACCCGGTGCGGCGCCTCGCTCTCCAGCATCGCATCCATCATGATATGCTGCATCTCGGGCGTGGCGGGACCGCCGTTCAGCGCCATCATCGCCTCTTCGAACAACCCGCGATGGCGGGCCGGGGGCACCACCTCGGTCGCATTCTGCAACAGCCAGGCGCGGTTGTTCAAAAGTGTCTTCAGCAACCTGTCGCCATCGGTGCCATGCACCCCGAGGTGAAAGACCATCTGCATTCAAGCCTGCCCGTCCGTTTGTTCTTGCAACCATTTGGTGTGGCGAGCGCAGATTAGCGGGCATTCGTGGACAGTCAAACCGGTTTGCAGTATCGCCCGGAAGATGACTGCCGGCGAACCTTCCCGGCCGGGGCTTTCGCGCCGCCGCCATGACCACGCGCTTCGTCAGACCGGAGGGCGCGGCTGGTCCGTTGCGGCGGTCCTGATTGCCGGGCTGGTCTTGATGCCGATCGCGGCGGTGGCCTGGATGGCGCTCAATCCGACCGAGAATATCTGGCCGCATCTGCTGGCCACGGTGATGCCGCGCTATATGCTGAACACGGTGATCCTGGCGGCGGGAACCGGGGCGCTGGCCGCCGCCATGGGCGCCGGGTCGGCCTGGCTGGTCAGCATGTATGACTTTCGCGGTCGGCGGGCGCTGGAATGGCTGCTGCTGCTGCCGCTGGCGGTGCCGGCCTATATCGGCGCCTATGCGCTGGCCGATTTTCTGGACTATTCCGGCCCGGTCCAGACCGCCCTGCGCGGCTGGTTCGGCTGGGCCAGCGCGCGCGATTACTGGTTTCCGCGCGTCCGTTCGATCGAGATGTCGATCATCGTGCTGGCCGCGGCGCTTTATCCCTATGTCTATCTGCTGACCCGCGCGGCGCTGCACGAACAGTCGGGCAGCGCCTACGAGGTCGCCCGCGCACTCGGCTCGGGGCCCTGGGCGCTGTTCCGCCGCGTCGGCCTGCCGCTGGCCCGGCCCGCCATCGTCGCCGGTTCGGCCATCGCCATGATGGAGGCGGTCGCCGATTATGGCGTGGTCAGCTATTTCGGCGTGCAGACGCTGAACACCGGGATCTTCACCACCTGGCTCGAACGCCGCAACGCCGGCGGGGCGGCGCAGATCGCCTGCGTGATCCTGTTGGTCGTGGTGATTCTCGCCCTCTGGGAACGCTTTGGCCGCCGGAACGCCCGCTATCACCAAAGCGCGCGCCAGCCGCGCCCGGTCCTGCGCCAGCCGCTGAGCGGGGCGGCAGGGCTGGCGGCCGGGATCGCCTGCAGCCTGCCCTTCGCGCTTGGCTTCCTGCTGCCGGTGGCGGTGATCCTGCGCTATGCGCTGGCCTATCCCGAGGGCTGGATCACGCCGGGACTGATCCGCGCCGCCTGGCACACGGTCAGCCTTGGCGGCATCGCGGCCCTGCTGACGGTGGGGCTGGGACTGGTCATGGTCTATGGTGTGCGCTTGTCGGGACGGGCGCTGCCGCGCTTGCTGCTGCCGGTCACGATGGTCGGCTATGCGGCGCCGGGCGCGGTGCTGGCGGTGGGGATCCTGATCCCGCTGGCGGCGCTGGATCACCGGGTCGCCGACGGCTGGCTGATGCTGACCGGCACCGATCCGGGGCTGATCCTGACCGGCAGCGGCGCGGCCATCGTCCTGGCCTATCTGGTTCGCTTTTTCGCCATCGCGCAGGGCGCCATCGACGGCGCCTTCACCCGGGTCTCGCCCTCGCTGCCGATGGCGGCGCGCTCGCTCGGGCGCGGCTCTGGCGGGGTCCTGCGCGATGTGTTCCTGCCGCTGATGCGCGGTTCCGTCGGTTCGGCCCTGCTGCTGGTGTTCGTCGATTCGGCCAAGGAACTGCCGGCCACGCTGCTGCTGCGGCCGTTCAATTACGAGACGCTGGCGACACGCGCGCATGAGCAGGCCAGCCTCGAGGATCTTGGCAATGCTGCGCCGGCCGCATTGCTGGTGATGGGAATGGGATTGCTGGCGGTGGCGCTTCTGGCACGGGCCAATCTGGGACCGCACGGATCGGGCGGGAAGCGGGCAGGGCGACGCGGGCAGTAGGAGGCGAAGGTGCCCTATGCGGCCACGGCCAGCAGCCAGCCCACGCCAAGGATGATCAGCGCCATTCCGGCCAGTTGCAGCCGGCCCGTCGATTCGCGGAACAGCCGGCCCGAGACCATCTGCGCGAAGACCACCTCGACCAGCGCCAGCGTGCGGACATTGGCGGCCGGCGTCAGCGCAAAGCCGATGAACCAGAACAGCGAGGCAAAGGCGCCAAGCGCGCCGGCGGTCAGCGAGATCCGCCATTCGCCCCTGATGCCGCGCAGGGCGGGACGGTCGGCCAGCGCCAGCCAGAGCAGCATGACCGCCGATTGCAGGGCAAGCGTCAGCACCAGAACGCTCAGGGCGCGAAGGAAGAAGCCGCCTTCGGGCAGGGCCAGAAGCGCGCCGCGAAAGCCGATGGCCGAGAGGCCGAACAGCGCCCCCGCCGCCACCCCGGTCAGCACCGGGCGCATCGCCACCCGTGACCATGTCGCCCCCGATGCCAGCACCACCCCCAGCGTGGCCAGACCGATCGCGCCCAGCCGCGCCGGTCCCAGCGGCTCGGACAGGATCAGCGCGCCGATCAGCGCCAGCGTGACCGGTTCGGTCTTCATCAGCGCCGTGGCGAC
The DNA here is from genome assembly GCF_018860165.1 of Paracoccus marinaquae. Classification (GTDB taxonomy): domain Bacteria; phylum Pseudomonadota; class Alphaproteobacteria; order Rhodobacterales; family Rhodobacteraceae; genus Paracoccus; species Paracoccus marinaquae. The sequence continues at coordinate 7,726 of NZ_JAHKNG010000032.1, read as the reverse complement.
GCCAAAGCTCTGGCCGCGCATGGTCAGCAGCATGAAGGCGGTGGCGGCGATCTGTGCGCCGGCGCCAAGCGCGGCCCAGCCAAGCACGGTCGCATCGAGGCGGGGCAGGCTCACGAAGGGCGACAGGACCAGCAGGGCCAGCGCCGCGAAGGGCAGGCCGAAGATGAAGCGCACGGCGGTCGCGCCGATGGTGCCGATGCGCCCGGTCAGTCCGGCCTGCGCGGCGTTGCGTCCTGTCTGGGCGACCGCCGCGATCAGGGTGGCCGCGACCCAGATCATGCGCTGCGGACGGCCTCGATCATGGCCGCGACATTGTCAGGGCTGGCCTCCGGGGTGATGCCATGGCCGAGGTTGAACACATGCGGCCCGCCGCGCAACGCGCGGGTGATCCGCTGCGCCTCGGCCACCAGTTCCGCCCCGCCGGTGACCATGTGCCGGGGCGCCAGATTGCCCTGCACGCAGCCGTCGGTCTGCACATGCGCCGCGGCCCATTCGGCGCTGACGGAATTGTCCAGCGCCACGCAATCGGCGCCGGTCGCGCGGGCGAATCCGACATAGCGCCCGCCCGCCTCGCGCGGGAAGGCGATGACCGGGATGCCGGGATGACGCGCCTTCAGCGCCGCGATGATGCGGCGGGTCGGCGCGATGGCGAAATCGTCGAAATCCGCGCTGCCCAGGCTGCCAGCCCAGCTGTCGAACAGCTTGATCACCTCGGCCCCGGCCTCGATCTGCGCGGACAGGTACAGGACCGTCGCCTCGGTGATCCGGTCGATCAATGCGGAGAATGCGGCGCGGTCGGCCGCCTTGAAGGCATGGGCCGGCCCCTGATCGGGGGTGCCGCGCCCGGCGATCATGTAGGTGGCGACCGTCCAGGGCGCGCCGGCAAAGCCGATCAGGGCCGTCTCGGCGGGCAGTTCGCGGGTCAGGATGCGGATCGTCTCATAGACCGGTGCCAGCCGGTCGTGAATGTCCCCGGCCGGTTTCAGCGCCGCCACCCCGGCGGCATCAGTGATGGTCGAGAGGCGCGGCCCCTCGCCGGTGACGAACCACAGATCCGCCCCCAGGGCCTGCGGCAAGAGCAGGATATCGGCAAACAGGATCGCCGCGTCGAAGCCGAAGCGGCGGATCGGCTGCAGCGTCACCTCGGCGGCCAGATCGGGATTGTAGCACAGCGACAGGAAGTCGCCCGCCTGCGCCCGGGTGGCGCGGTATTCCGGCAGGTAACGCCCGGCCTGGCGCATCATCCAGATCGGCGGGGTGGGCAGTGTCTCGCCCGCCAGCGCGCGCAGCAGAAGTTTGGTCATGGGGCCTCCTTGCCCGCCCCATCAAGTCGAGGCGACGGGCGTTGTCAAGCAGCCCGGCGGCGGCTATGGCAGGGCCATGACACAGATGCCCGACCCCTCGCACCCCCTGAAGATCGGCACCCGCGGCTCGGTGCTGGCGCTTGCGCAGGCGCATGAGACGCGCGCCCGGCTGATGGCCGTCCACGGCCTGCCCGCCGAAGCCTTCGAGATCGTCGTCATCAAGACGACCGGCGACCGGATCACCGACCGGCCGCTGAAGGAGATCGGCGGCAAGGGGCTGTTCACGCGCGAGATCGAGGAGGCGCTGACGGCGTCCGAGATCGACATCGCCGTGCATTCGATGAAGGACATGCCGACCCTGCAACCGGACGGGCTGATCATCGATTGCCTGCTGCCGCGCGAGGATGTGCGCGATGCCTTCGTCAGCCCGCATTTCGGTTCGATCGCCGAGCTGCCCGAGGGGGCGGTGGTCGGCTCGTCCAGCCTGCGGCGGCGCGCGCAACTGGCCCATCGCCGGCCGGACCTGACCTTGGTGGAGTTTCGCGGAAATGTTCAGACGCGATTGAAAAAGCTGGAAGATGGCGTGGCGGCGGCGACCTTCCTTGCGATGGCGGGGCTGCGGCGGCTGGGGATGCCGCAGGTCGCCCGCAGCGCCATCGACCCGGCCGAGATGCTGCCCGCCGTCGCGCAGGGCGCCATCGGGGTCGAGCGTCGGGCCGACGATCCCCTGATCGCCGCATTGCTGGAGCCGATCCACGATGTCCCGACCGGGCAGCGCCTGACCGCCGAACGGGCCTTTCTGGCGCGGCTGGACGGGTCCTGCCAGACGCCGATCGGCGGGCTGGCCGAACTGGCCGGCGACCGGTTGATCCTGCGCGGCGAGATCCTGCTGCCGGACGGGTCGGTGTCGATCAGCGGCCAGCGCGAGGGCGAGATCGCCGCCGCCGCCGCCATGGGGCAGGATCTGGCCGAGGAACTGCTGACCAGAGCGGGGCCGGGCTTTTTCACCGGCCCCTGAGCCGGGGCCAACGCGGGATCTAGACGCGCTCGGGCCGGAAGGCCAGCAGCCGCAGCGCGTTCATGGTGACCAGCACGGTCGCGCCGGTATCGGCCAGAATCGCCAGCCACAGCCCGGTGATGCCCAGAACCGAGGTCACCAGAAAGACCGCCTTCAGGCCCAGAGCCAGGGTCACGTTCTGGCGGATATTGCGCATGGTGGCGCGGGCCAGCCGTATCAATGCCGGCACGTCGGTCACCCGGTCGCGCAGGATCGCCGCATCGGCCGTCTCCAGCGCCACATCGGTGCCCGATCCCATCGCAACCCCGACGGATGCCTGTTTCAGCGCCGGCGCATCGTTGATGCCGTCGCCGATCATCATCACACCATTGGCGGCCATGTCGCGGATCGCGGCCAGCTTGTCCTCGGGCAGCATGTCGGCCCGGAACTCCATCCCCAGCCCGCCGGCAATGGCGGCCGCGGTGCGCGGGTTGTCGCCGGTCAGGATGACGGCCGAGACCCCCATCGCCTGCAGCTGACGGACCGCCTCGGCGGCATCGGCCCGCGGCTCGTCGCGCATGGCGATCAGGCCCAGCGGGTGGTTGTCGCGGAACACCGCCACGGCGGTCTTGCCCTCGTCCTCGAAGCCCGTTGCCCGCTGGCGTCCGGCCTCGTCCAGCCCGCCGATCCCGGCGGCATGCCGGGGCGAGGCGACCCAGGCGGCAGTACCCGCAACCATTGCCGTCACCCCCTTGCCGGCCAGCGCGCGGGCGTCGCTTGAAGCCAGGGGCGCAATGCCTGCTGCCTCGGCATGATCCAGAATCGCCCGGGCGAGGGGATGGCTGGAGCCGGTTTCGACCCCGGCCGCGACGGCCAGCAACTCGGCCTCGGTGGTGTCGCCGAAGGTGACGGTATCGGTCACTTTCGGGCGGCCATGGGTCAGGGTGCCGGTCTTGTCGAAGGCCACGCGATGGGCTGCTGCCGCGGCCTCGATCACGGCGCCGCCCTTCATCAGCAACCCGCGCCGGGCGCCGCTGGACAGCGCCGAGGCGATCGAGGCGGGGACCGAGATCACCAATGCGCAGGGGCAGCCGATCAGCAGCAGCGCAAGTCCGCGATAGACCCATGTTTCCCACGGTTGCCCGAAGGCCAGCGGCGGCAGCAGGATCACCAGCGCCGCCAGCGCGACGATGGCCGGCATGTACCAGCGGCTGAAACGGTCGATGAAACGCTCGGTCGGCGCGCGCGCCTCCTCGGCTTCCTCGACCAGCCGGATGATGCGCGAGATGGTGTTGTCCTCGGAGGCGCGGGTGACGGTGACGCGCAGCACCGCCTCGGTATTGATCGAGCCGGCGAAGACCGCCTCGCCGGGTCCGCGCGTCACCGGCACGCTTTCGCCGGTGACCGGGCTTTCGTCGATCCCCGAGATGCCCTCGGCGATCTCGCCATCGGCGGGGATGCGGTCGCCCGGACGGACCAGAACGGTCTGGCCGATGGCAAGGCTGTCGGCGGGCACTTCGCGGGTGCCGCCCCCGGTTTCCAGCAGCGCGGTCTTCGGAACCAGATTGGCCAGCGCCCGGATGCCGTCGCGCGCCTTGCCGGCGGCAACGCCTTCCAGCACCTCGCCCACGGCGAACAGGAACACGACCAGCGCGGCCTCTTCGGCGGCGTCGATGAACAGCGCGCCGATGGCGGCGACGGTCATCAGGCTTTCGATGGTGAAGGGCTGGCCCAGCCTGAGCGCGGTCCAGGCGCGGCGGGCGATCGGGGCGACGCCGATCAGGCAGGCCGCGGTGAAGGCCCATTTGCCGATGCCGGACGAGGTCAGCATCTGCACCGCCCAGGCCGCGCCCAGCAGCAGCGCGGTGAAGATCACCAGCCGGCCCTTGCCGGTCTGGTACCAGTGCTTGCCGCGATCGGCGGGATCGTCATGCACATGACCCGGGCTGCCATGGCCGGCGTCGCCCCTCGAAGCCGGCGCGTCGCCGGCATCGTGGTCATGGTCATGATCGTGATCATGGTTGTGATCGTGGCCCGAACAGGCCGGCGCGGCGCGCGGGCCGGTGGCGCCGGCGCGGCGCGGCGCGATCTGATAGCCAAGGGCACGCACCGTGCTCTCGACCTTTTCGCGCGGCGTGGCGCCCTCTTCCAGCGTCAGCTTCAGGCGTTCGGTCATCAGGGCGACCTCGGCGCCGCTGACGCCGGGCAGGCGCATGACCGCATCCTTGATCTTGGCCGCGCAGGATCCGCAATCCATGCCCGTCACGGTCCATTCGCAGGTTTCCGTTGTCTTCGTCTCGCTGCTCATCTTGGCCTCGCAATTCCTCGGGGCACGAATGACTTGCCCCCGACGAATCAGAAAGCTAATGTCTCTAGCAACTATAGCTTCAAGGGGAAAATGATGCTGACCATCGGAAAACTTGCCGGGGCAGCCCGGGTGAAGGTGCCGACCATCCGCTATTACGAGCAGATCGGCCTGTTGCCGCAGCCGGAACGCAGCGCGGGCAACCAGCGGCTCTATGACCGGGCGATGCTGGACCGGCTGGCCTTCATCCGCCATGCCCGCGATCTGGGCTTTCCGATCGAGGCGATCCGCGACCTGCTCAGCCTCTCCGACGGCCCCGACCAGCCCTGCGCGGCGGCCGATTCCATCGCGAAGATCCAGTTGGCCGATGTCGAGGCGCGCATTGCCCGGCTGGTCGCGCTGAAGGCCGAGCTTGAGCGCATGCTGGCCCAATGCGCCGGCGGCTGCATCGCCGATTGCCGGGTGATCGAGGTGCTGGGCGACCACTCGCTTTGCACCGGCGAGCATCGGCTGCAAGACGCCGCGCCGGTGATGTGACCCTTACCGCAACGGTGCGGGGCCCCGGGTTCAGTTGTCCGATGATCCGCCTGTCGTGACCGGCTCAGCGCGATCTGCCGCAGGGGCGGGGGCCTCCTCGTCCCGGGCCGCCGCTTCGCGACGGGGCGCCGGATCGGCGGGCGGCAAGGGCGCCTCGTCGCGCGCGGCGGTCGCCGGGGGCGCTGTGTCTGCGGCGGCAGGCTGCGCGCCGCCGGGCGTCGCTGCGCCGGATGCGCGGCGAAAGATCAGCAGGTTGTGATAGACCGTGCTGCGCCCGGTCAGGCCGCTGCGTTCTTCCGCGGGCAGCACATCGGCGCGCATGTATTCCCAGCCATCGGCGGCCATCCGGTTCAGTTCGGCGGTCAGGGCCAGTGCATAGCGATCACCGGGGGTCCTGGCCTCGCGGGCCTTTTCGCCGCGCAAGGGGGCGGGGATGGCGGTATATTCATAGCGCATGGAATGGTCCTGCCAGATCGTTGCCGCCAGTGATAGGGCAATTGGCCGGGCAAGAAAAGTGCGCGCGCCGACAGTCAATCGTGAACGCGGGGCGACCAACTTGTCGATCGAATTGAGAATCCGATCCAAATGGGGTGAGAGATTTCAGTCAGTTATGATTGCCTTGGTCATTCGCCTGATATGAGCGATGAGGACCCATGCCTCTGCGCTCCTGATGGTTTTCTCCCAACCCTTTGCCAACCTGCGGCATTTCCCCAGCCAGGCGAAGGTGCGTTCGACCACCCATCTTCGGGGCAGGACTTCGAAGCCTTGCGCCGCGTCGGATCGCTTGACGATCTCGATGGTCCATCTGCCGATCCCGATCAGCGCCTCGCGCAGTTTCGGTCCGGCATAGGCCCCATCGGCGAAGACGTTGTCGCGCCCGGCACCCTTGCCGCCCATGCTGATCCTGATGCCGCGGGCGAGCCGGAAGCACAAACGATTCAGCGTTTGGACGAAAGACTTTAGCGCGATCACCGAGACCGATAGGATAACGATGGGCAGGCTCTCGATGAGGTCTTTGAAATTGCTTCCACTCGAACTTTAGTTCACCTGTTCAGCCCGCCCGCCACCGACGGCACGTCGCCCGGGGCGAAGCCGAAATGCCTCAGCCAGCGCAGGTCCGATTCGAAGAAGGCGCGCAGGTCGGGGATACCGTATTTCAGCATGGCGATGCGGTCGATGCCCATGCCGAAGGCGAAGCCCTGCCAATGATCCGGGTCGATGCCGCCCGAGCGCAGGACATGCGGGTGGACCATGCCCGAGCCGAGGACCTCGAGCCAGCCGTCACCCTCGCCCACCTTCAGCGTGCCGCCTTCCCAGGAACACTGGATGTCGACCTCGGCCGAGGGTTCGGTGAAGGGGAAATGGCTGGCGCGGAAGCGGGTCTTCACGCGGGTGCCGAAATAGGCGCTGAAGAATTCCTCCAGCACCCATTTCAGCTGTGCCATCGAGATGTCGCGGTCGATGGCCAGACCCTCGATCTGGTGGAACATCGGCGTGTGGGTCTGGTCCATGTCCATGCGGTAGACGCGGCCCGGCGCGATGATGCGGATCGGCGCGCCCTGATCCTGCATGGCGCGGATCTGGACCGGCGAGGTATGGGTGCGCAGGACATGCGGCGGGCGGTTGTCGCCGGGCGCGCGGTGCATGAAGAAGGTGTCGTGTTCCTGCCGCGCGGGATGTTCGGGGGCGATGTTCAGCGCGTCGAAATTGTACCAGTCGGTTTCGACCTGCGGGCCTTCGGCGACAGCGAAGCCCATATCGGCGAAGATCGCGGTGACCTCGTCCATGACCTGGCTGACCGGGTGGATCGTCCCTTGCGGGCGCGGCCGGCCGGGCAGGGTCACGTCCAGCCATTCGCCGGCAAGGCGGGCCTCCAGCGCGGCGTCGTCGAGGCTGGCCTTGCGGGCGCGCAGGGCGCTGTCGATCTCGTCGCGGAGCTCGTTCAGGGCGCGGCCGGTGGTCTGGCGTTCCTCGGGCGTCATGCGGCCCAGTTCGCGCATCTTCAGGCTGATCTCGCCCTTCTTGCCGAGGGCGGCGAGGCGCACATCCTCGATCGCGGCCGGGTCGGCGGCGGATTTGATGCGGTCAAGCCATTGCTGGCGCAGGGGGGTCAGATCGTCCATCGTCATGCCTCGGGTCGCTGTCGCGCCCCGGTTAGCACTTGTCGAGGGTCGGGGGAAGGCCGGGGCAAAGGCGAAAGGCCCCCGGATCCGCCCCGGCCCGGAATCGGGGGCCTGAAAGGCTCCCCCGGGCGGTTGCAGCATCCCGCAGGCCTGCCGTGCATTCCGGTGGCACGTGTCGCAGGATAGCGGCTGAGGGTCTGCTATGCGGGACAAAGCGGCCGGTGGCGCGACTGAAATCTATGCGGGCAAAATCGTGCGAAATGTCCCGGGAGTGTCAGGAACTCTGTGTATCTGATCCGGCCCATGCAGTTTCAGATACTCAAGCGGCGAAGCGGTCGTGTCTCGGAAGTGGTGGAAATTGGCTGGCGGCGTAATCTCCGGGTGAACTGACACCCACCCAAACAGCGGCTGCAACCGCCAGGGAGACCACGCCATGACCGAGAATAACGACGCTGCGAGC
>NZ_JAHKNG010000031.1 GCF_018860165.1 Paracoccus marinaquae | reverse complement strand
GCGTCGGGTCCAAGGAACAGTTCGCGATCATCGAGGCGCTGGCCGACAAGCTGGGCGCGGCGGTGGGTGCTTCGCGTGCCGCCGTCGACTCGGGCTATGCGCCGAACGACTGGCAGGTCGGGCAGACGGGCAAGGTGGTGGCGCCCGAGCTTTACGTGGCCGTCGGCATCTCGGGCGCGATCCAGCACCTGGCCGGGATGAAGGACTCGAAGGTCATCGTCGCCATCAACAAGGACGAGGAAGCCCCGATCTTCCAGATCGCCGACTATGGCCTCGTCGGCGACCTGTTCACCGTGGTCCCGGAACTCACCGGAAAGCTGTGACGGGCCTGCACGGCCTTCTGTGAAAGGCACCGTGCGGGACATGCCCCGCACCTGACGGACTCCGCCGGACCACCGGCGGAGTTTTTTTCGTCAGCCCGGAAAGGGATCACCCGGCGCGTTCCGTCCTGATCGGGCGGCCTTCGGAGCGCGGCATCGGGACGGCCTGCCTCTGGACCGTGGAACATGGCAGTCAAACCGGAGCACGCGGCGCCGCCGCGTCATGTGACAGGCCCTTCATATGAGATTGCGCCCTGTATAGGATGATCGCATTCATCCTCGGGAATCGCATGACCAGCAGCCTGTCACTTCAGGAAAAGCCCATCGCCAGCATCGGCGATTCCGTGTTGCAGCAGATCCGCTTCGACATCGTTCGGGGCAGGCTGCAGCCGCGGCAGAGGCTGCGCCTCGAGCGGCTGCGCGAAACCTATGGCGCCAGTGTCACCACGCTGCGCGAGATCCTCAACCGGCTGGTCGCCGAGGGTCTGGTCGTGGCCGAGGGACAGCGTGGCTTCGAGGTCGCCCCGGTCTGCATCGCCGAGCTGCGCGAACTGGCCGAGATGCGCATCATGCTGGAGTCCCACGCCCTGCGCCGGTCGCTGTCCGAAGGCTCGCTGGAATGGGAGGCCGGGGTCGTGTCGGCCCATCACATGCTGCAATCGGTCGAACACGGGCTGATCGGCGGCGACAGCGGCGCGATCGAGACATGGGTGCGGTATGACTGGAATTTCCATCGCGCCACCGTCGCCGCCTGCGACATGCCCGCCCTGATGGCGACGCATGCGAATATCTTCGAGCGCTACCTGCGCTATCACCTGCTGGCGCTGGATTTCCGGGGCGCGGCGGTGGCGAAGGATCACGAGCGGCTGCGCGATCTGGTCATCGCCCGCCAGACCGACGCCACCCTGGTGCTGCTGGAGGCGCATATCCGCGCCGGCATGGAACATATCATCCGCGCCGGAAGGATCCCGGCCTGACGTCAGGCCGCGTCGCGTTCGGCCACCATGTCGCGCAGCAGCCGCACCGCATAGCCGTAACCGCGCGCGCCCGTGCCCGCCATCACCGCCGTCGCCACCGGCGAGACCAGCGACTTGTGATAGATCGCCTCGCGCTTGTGGACATTGCTGATGTGGAACTCGATCAGCGGATGCGGATACATCTTCAGCGCGTCCATCACCGGCACCGAGACGAAGGTCAGCCCGGCGGGGTTGATCAGCAGGGCCGAGGAATCGTCGATCGCCTCGTGGATCCAGTCGATCAGCTGGTATTCGGCATTGGTCTGGCGGAAGACCAGCCCGGCCTCGCCCGCGGCCTCGCGGCAGATCTCCTCGACCTCGGCCAGGGTCGTGCGGCCATAGATTTCCGGTTCGCGCAGGCCCAGGCGGTTCAGGTTGGGGCCGTTCAGGACATGGATCGGTTTCATCGTCTTTGCCTCATCCGCTATAGCCAAACTGCCGGGGCAGCCACAGCGACAGGCCCGGCAGCACCGTAATCAGAAGCAGCGCGACCAGCAGCGCCATCAGGAAGGGCAGCACCTCGCGCACGATCCGGCGCAGCGAACAGCCCGAGATATTGGTCATCACGAACAGCAGCAGCCCATAGGGCGGGGTGATCAGCCCCAGCATGATATTGACCACGCAGACCACGCCGAAATGCACCATGTCGATGCCAAGCGCATTCGCGGTCGGGATCAGCACCGGCACGATGATCAGAAGGATCGTGGTCCCCTCCAGCAGGCAGCCAAGGATCAGCAGCACCGCATTGACCAGCAGCAGGAAAGCCAGCGGCGACAGGTCGAACCCGGTCAGCCAGGCGCTGAGCGTCGAGGGAATGTTCTCGACCGTGACGACATAGTTGAAGACCAGCGCGCCGGCGATCAGCATGCCGATCGAGGTCGTGGTCCTGGCGCTGGACAGCAGCGACGCATAGGCCGAGGACAGGGTGATGCTGCGATAGAGAAAGGCCGAGATCAGCAGCGCGTAAAGCGCGGCGATGGCGGCGGCCTCGGTCGGCGTGGTCGCCCCGCCATAGATGCCGCCCAGTAGAACCACCGGCATCATCAGCGCCGGGAAGGCGTCCAGCGTGACCCTTGGCAATTCGCGCAAGGGCACCGGCTTCTCGACCGGGAAATTCCGGCGCCGGGCGGAAAACACGACGATCACCGCCTGCACCAGCCCCATCAGCAGGCCCGGCACCACGCCCGCCAGGAACAGGAAGCCGATCGAGGCATCCGAGACCAGCGCATAGATCACCATCGGGATCGAGGGCGGGATGATCGGCCCGATCACCGCCGTCGAGGCGGTCAGCGCGGCGGCGAAGGCGGGCGGATACTTGCCGCCCTCGGTCATCATCTTCTGCATCAGCTTGCCTGCCCCGGCGGCATCCGCGATGGCCGAGCCGGACATGCCGGCAAAGACGATGCTCTGCACCACATTGACCAGCGCCAGCCCGCCTGGAAAGCGGCCGACGAAGGCGTTGCAGAAGGCCAGCAGGCGCAGCGTCATCGAGCCGGCATTCATCAGTTCCGCCGCGACGATGAACAGCGGCACCGCCAGCAGGATATAGCTTGAGAACATGCCGTTCAGCAGCTGCTCGGCGGCGGTGCCCATATCGAGCCCGGCCAGCATCAGATAGAGGATCGACGAGGCGATCATGGCGTGACCGATGGGCAGGCCCAGGATGCACAGCAGCACGATGGACAGGATCGACAGGGTGAAGGGGTCGGTCAGGCTCATGTCTGGCCATCCCCGCGCTGAAGTTCGGACAGGCCGCGCCCGCGCACCGCGCAGATGAAGATCCACAGGTACCGGATCAGCACCGCCACCGCGAAGATGATGTAGATCGAGTAGAGCCAGTCATAACGGATATCCAGATAGGACGATTTCTGGACCTTCATGAAGGTCACATAGTCCCAGACCGCCGGCAGCGAGTATCCATAGAGGATCAGCAGCCCGGCCGAGGCCAGCAGCGTCATCACCCGCCGCGCCCTTGGCCCGACCGAGCCATAGACGACGTCAAAGCGGATTTCGTCGGTCTCGCGCAGAACGAAAGCCGCGCCCCACAGCACCACCCACAGCCACATGGTGATGGTCAGTTCGCTCGCCCCGCCCACCGGCAGGTTGAACAGATAGCGCGAGGCGATCTGCACGATGAAGGCGGCGAACATCACCACCAGCATCGCGACCGCGACATTCTCGGCCCGGCGATGCAGCCATCCGCCGATCTTGATCAGCTTGTCCATCGGTCCCTGCCCTGCCCAAAGGATCGCGCCCGATCTGCGACCGGACGCGACGGGTTTCGGATTACATGGCGTTGATGCGGTCCAGCATGCCCTCGGGCCAGTCCTTCGCGATGTCCGAGTCCAGATATTGCTGCTGTGCGAAGACGCGGAAGGCGTCGGTATCCGGGGTCGAGAGCTTCAGCCCCTTCTCCTCGAAGAAGGCCGCCAGTTCCTGCTCGCGCTTCAGATGTTCGGCCTGGCTCCAGTCGATGGCCGCGTCGGCGGCGGCCTGGAAGGCCGTGCGCTGGTCCTCGCTCAGCGCGTCCCAGACCTTCTTCGAGATCACCAGAAGGTCATAGCCGACCAGATGCGAGGTCAGCACGATCTGCTTCATCACCTCGTAGAACTTCATGTTCTCGACATTGGGCAAGGGGTTGTCCTGTCCGTCGATGGCCCCCGTCTGAAGGCCGGTATAGACCTCGGCATAGGCCATCGGCGTCGGGTTCGCGCCCAGCGACTGGCCCAGGAACTGCCAGGCATCGCCGCCGGGCATGCGCAGCTTCACGCCGGACATGTCCGCGGGCGTGGTGATCTGCTTGTCGATGTTCAGCCCGACCTGACGGGTGCCGAAATAGGTCGGACCGAGGATATGGATGCCAAGCTGGTCCTCGGCCATGGCCTTCATCTCGGCGCCGGCCTCGCTGGCGAAGAAGGCGCGCATATGGGCCGCGTCCCGGAACAGATAGGCCGAGGTCAGGATCGAGAAGGCGGGGATCTGCGTTGCGATGTCCTGCGGCGCAACATTGCCCATTTCCAGATTGCCGCGCTGGATGGCGATGATCTCGGTGGTCTGCTTGAACAGCGTGCCCCCGTAATAGATCTCCATCTCGAACTGGTCGCCCACCACGCCGGCAAGCTGCTTCATCATGTCGGCGCGGATGTCCTGTTCGGAAAACACGGCCGAAAACCGCAGCTTGGTCTTGTCCTGTGCCAAGGCCGGCAGCCCGGCCGAGACCGCCGCGGCACTGGCCGCCATGATCCCGATCGCCTTGCGTCGATTGAACATGCGTTCTCCTCCCTGTCGAACGATGAATGCTTATACCGAGACAATAGCATAAGGCTTTTTCAAAATCATACGACATTTCTGCTATCGACGTATGTTACTGAATCATCCCGGTCAGCGCGGGCGAAGGGTTTCCAGCGGAACCCGGCTTTCAGCCGATCCGGGTCATCGGCATCGGGCAAGATGTTCGGGAAATGTCGGGGGCGGATGATTGGCTACCTGATGCCAAGGCACTTCCCCGCCCACGCCAAGGATGACGGGCATCAGGGGAAGAATCGAAACCTTCCAGCCACGGAAAAGACCAAGGCCCCGCCGTAGCCGGGGGGATATGCCCGCATCAATGCGAAGTGGCGCCGAACCGAAGCCTTTCGCGGCGAAACCGCTCGGCCCGCCGGAACGTCCCCGGGCTTGCCGTCGCGCGCTAACTGCCGTGAAGATGCCGCGGGAATTCGATCTTCGGACAGCGGTCCTGAATGACGGTCATACCGCGCGCCCTTGCCCGGCCGGCCGCCGCCTCGTCCCGCACGCCCAGCTGCATCCAGACCACCTTCAGATCGGGCAGATGCGCCAGAGCCTCGTCCACGATCGTGCCGACCGCTTCCGGACGGCGGAAGATATCGACCATCTGCACGCCGGCCTCGGACGGAATCTCCGCCAGATGGCCATAGACGCCCTCGCCCAGGATGGTGCTGCCGGCATGGCCCGGATTGACCGGAATGACCCGGTATCCCTGGGCCTGCAGATAGCGCGCAACCCCCCAGCTTGGCCGCTGCTCATTCGGCGACAGGCCGACCATGGCAATGACACGGGTTTCACGTACGATCCGTGCGATGTCTTCATCGTCCTCGAGATCCAGGTCCATGGTCAGCCTCCCCTCCTCACCCGCAGGTTGCGGGGACCCTGCCACATAAAAGGCGCCCGGTCCAGATTCTGGCCGGGCGCAAGTCGCGGAACGAGGGACAGTGATCCGAACATGACCGTTCCGGGGTCATGTCCTGATCGACAAATGTGCATCACCTGCCCGAAGTTCCAGATCTGTCTCGAAATCGTGATCACGAATCACTCCATCCCGACCGCGGCCGGTGCCTGTTTCAGCCGCAGCCAGCCCTGCCGGGCGGCCGGCAGGATCCGCTGAGGTGCCGACAGGATCGACTGCTCGGCCGCGTCCGAGCGGGTCAGGTACAATCGCTTGCCGATGATGACGAAATGCGTCGGATCGCCTTCGACGCGACGCCCCTCGGCAAGCGCGACGGGGCAGAGCCCGCCAAAGGCCGGCGCATAGGCCCGCGGGTCGGCCTCGAAACGGGCCCGGTTTTCCTCGCTGGAAAAATGCCATTTCTGGCCCTTCCACATCGTCGCGATATCGCTGCGCCCGGGCACTGGCCGGCCGACGCGCGTATAGGACACCGCGTCATACCCCCCCAATGCCCATTCCTGGGCCACAGCCGGCAAGGCCGGGGTCAGACAGAGCAGCAGGACGGTCAGAAGCGATTTCATGTCAGAGCGATTGGCAGCATCAGCCTAGTTGGCAGCCGGCCCGGCGATTCTCAACGCATCAAAGCCGGCTGTCGCAGGGATGTGAACTCAGCCGCGCGCGGCCGCATAGAGGGCGACGGCCGCGGCGTTCGACACGTTGAGCGAGCCAAAATCGGCGGCAAAGGGAATCCGCGCGATGTGATCGCAGCTTTTCAGGGTCAGATCGCGCATTCCCGGCCCCTCGGCCCCCATCACGAGGCAGATCGCCCGCCCCGGCAGATCGGCCAGCAGATCGGGCAGGCTGGTGTCACCGGTCCCGTCAAGCCCGATCAGGGTGAAGCCCATTCCCTTCAGCTGGTTCAGCGCTTCGGCCAGATTGGGAACGCGCAGATAGGGCTGACGCTCAAGCGCACCCGAGGCGGTCTTGGCCAGCGCCCCGGTTTCGGGTGCGGAATGACGCGCCGGGGCAATCACCGCCCGCGCCCCGAACACCTCGGCCGAGCGCAGGATCGCCCCGATATTATGCGGATCGGTGACCCGGTCCAGCGCCACCAGCAGCGGCCGCGCCTCGCCCGGCGCCGCGCGCAGGGCGACCTCGCTGAGGCTTCCCCACCGCAGCGGCTTCACCTCCAGCGCGGCGCCCTGATGGACGCTGTCGGGCGCCAGCGGCACCGTCTTGCCGAATACCCGCGGATCGGTGATCTCGGGCGTCATGCCATGCAGCACGCCCAGCCGGTCCAGCGCATTGCGGGTCACGACCAGCCGCAGCCTCTCGCGCACCGGATTGGCCAGAGCATCGCGCACGGCGTGCAGCCCGAACAGCCAGACCGTCTCGGCGGCGGCGGCACGTCTGGCGCGCTCCTTGTCGATGACCCAGGTGGGTTTTTTCTGCTTGGCAGGGCGTTCGTTCATCTGATCTTCTCTCTGTTGCGTCCTCTCTGCGCGCGGAACGGCCCTTGCGCAAGCCCCGGGAAATCCGCTTGACGCCTCCGATAGGGGGCGATAATCACGCCCCACGCCGAAAGCGACCGGCGGGCGACGTGCTGCAAGGTGCGGCAGCGGACTGTAACTCCGCCGGGGAGACCCATGCCTGGTTCGATTCCAGGGTCGCCCACCATTTTCCAAGAAACTGACAAGACTGGTTTTTTTCACCCGGAAACGGCGTGTTCCGTCTTGCGCATTTGAGGCGCCCGGAAGTTCCAGCCGGACACCGCCCGGCGGGCGACACCAGCCGCATGGGCAGGGCGGCCGCGATCAGCCCCCCTGCCCAGGGGGGGCGAGCCACAAGCCAGGACTCGATCCGACGCGGCAACAGCCGATGACATGAACAGAACTGAACTATCCGTTTCGCCAACTGAGCAGACAATCCGAATCGCGCTATCATCCCTCGGCATGGGAGAGGGGTGTGTTCGGGGAGGCGAGGTTGAAAGGGCGATCCGATGATCGAACTGCTATTCGTCACCTGCCTGGTCGGCGCGCCGGAACAGTGCCGGCACCGCAGCCTTCTGTTTTCCGATGACACCGGCCTGATGACCTGCCTGATCCACGGGCAGACGCAGCTGGCCGGCTGGATTGAGTCCCACCCCACCGAGCATTTGCGCGAATGGCGCTGCCGGATGGGTGGTTCGGAAGGCCTCAGCATCTGACCCGGCGGGTCAGTTCGGGCGGTCGTGGCGCAGCCCTTCGGACGGTTCCTGCGATCCGCCCCTTTCGTTCTGCGCCATCACCGCCCATATTGCGGGACGAACACAACCATACCGAACCAGCCGGTGACGACATGACCATGCTCTTCGAGGGCGCGCAGGACGCGCCGCAAACAGGCGATTTCATCCGGGACGTGACCGAGGCCGATTTCATGGCCGAAGTGGTCGAGAAATCCATGCAGACCCCGGTGATCGTCGATTTCTGGGCGCCGTGGTGCGGCCCCTGCAAGACGCTGGGGCCGCAGCTGGAGGCCGAGGTCGCCCGCCACAAGGGCCGGGTGCGGATGGCCAAGGTCAATGTCGACGAGAACCAGATGATCGCCGGCCAACTGCGGGTGCAGTCGATCCCGACCGTCTATGCCTTCTTCAAGGGCCAGCCGGTCGATGCCTTCCAGGGCGCGCTGCCGCAAAGCCAGATCCGACAGTTCGTCGACAAGCTGGTGGCGCTTGGCGGCGACGACGGCGGCCTGGGTGACGCGCTGACCGCCGCCGAGGCGATGCTTGAGGAAGGCGCCGCCGCCGACGCGGCCGAGACCTTCGCCGCCATCATCGGCGAGGATGCCGAGAATATCGAAGCCTGGGGCGGGCTGATCCGGGCGCATCTGGCGGGCGGCGATGCCGCGGCAGCGGCCGCGGCCCTGCAGCAGGTTCCCGCGGGCATCGCGCAATCCGCCCCGGTCGAGGCGGCCCGCGCCCAGTTGCAGCTGGCGCAGCAGGCCGAAAAGGCCGGCCCGCTGGCTGAATTGCAGGCGGCGGTCGAGGCCAATCCGGGCGATCAGCAGGCGCGGCTGGAACTGGCCCAGGCGCTGCATGCGGCCGGCCGGATCGAAGAAGCCATCGATACGCTCTTGGACAGTTTCCGCCGCGACCGCGACTGGAACGACGGCGCCGCCAAGACCCAGCTTCTGACCATCTTCGACAGTCTCAAGCCGAATGACCCCCTCGGCCAGAAGGGCCGCCGCAAGTTGTCGTCACTGATCTTCGCCTGATGCGGCCGCGTTTCGACCTGCCGGCGCAGATCGCGCTTTTCCCGCTGGAAGGCGCGATCCTGATGCCCCGCGCCCGCCTGCCGCTGCATATCTTCGAGCCGCGCTACCTGCAGATGCTCGAGGATACGCTGAAGACCGAGCACCGGCTGATCGGGATCATCCAGCCCGAGGGGGACGGGCTTGCGATGATCGGCACGGCCGGCCGGGTCGTGGCCTTCTCGGAAACCGATGACGGACGGATGATGATCTCGTTGCGGGCGATATCGCGCTTTCGGCTGGTCGAGATGCAGGAAGGGTTTGCTCCTTATCTGCGCGGCCAGGTCGACTGGGCCTCTTTCCGCCGCGATCTAGGCGGCGCCGAGCGCGATCCGGCTATGGATCGCGCGGCGCTGTTCGGCCTGCTGCGCCGCTACATGGAGGCGCATGACCTGTCCACCGACTGGGACGCCGCCACCCAGGCCGAAGACGAGATGCTGATCAACTCGCTGGCGATGATGCTGCCCTTCTCACCCGGCGACAAGCAGGCGCTGCTCGAGACACCGGCGCTGGCGGACCGGCGCGAACTGCTGCAGGGGTTGATCGAATTCGCGCTGCATGGCGGCGATGACCAGGAGGAGCGGCTGCAATGACCGATGGCCCGAGCGAGCCCGATTTCGACCGCCACATGCTTGAGGCGCTGGTCTGCCCGGTGACCCAGGCGACGCTGTCCTATGACCCAGAGCGCCGGGAACTGGTGTCCAAGGCGGCGGGCCTTGCCTTCCCGATCCGTGCCGGGATCCCGATCATGCTGATCGACGAAGCCCGGCAGTTGAAGGCGGATGACTGACCGCGCCGACATCGGGATGGCAACGGCCCGGCAGTTGCCACGCTGGGTGTCAGGGCTGATCGTGGCCTGCTGCCTGATCGAGTTGCTGCTGCAACTGGCGGCGATGCTGGGCTATCCCGCGGCGCGGCAGGCCGCGATGATGCTGGCCGGGTTCTGGTCGCCGCTGATGTGGGACGGCTATGGCCTCTATCCGGGCCAGTCGCTGCTGATGTTCCTGACCTACGGCATCCTGCATGCCGGGCTGTTGCATCTGGCCATGAACATGATCTCGCTGGCCGTGGTCGCGCGCGAGTTGAACCGGCTGATCGGATCGGGGCGGATGGCGCTGATCTATGTCGCCAGCCAGATCGGCGCGGCGCTGCTGTTCGGCCTGATGCAGCCGCAGGCCGGCCCGATGATCGGCGCCTCGGGCGCGATCTTCGGCATCGCTGCGGCGCTGGTCGGATATGCGGCCATGATCGGCTATCGGCGCGGGCGCCCGATGGGGCAGTTGTGGCGCAGCGTGGCCGTGATCGTGGCGCTGAACGTGGCCATCACCCTGCTTGTTCCCTCGATCGCCTGGCAGGCGCATCTGGGCGGGGCCGCAACCGGACTGCTGATGGGGCTGGCGATGGCGCTGCGCCGCCCGGGCTGATCAGGCCGCGCCGCCGGCATCCTGCCCGGCACCGGCCGCTTCCGGCGGCCCCGCGTCCGGTTCGTCCTCGGCCGCGGCTTCGGTCCCGACCAGACGCCGCAGGGTCGGGCGGAAGGCTTCGGCCCGGGCCCCGGCCAGCGAGGTCGCCATCTCGCCCTGATTCTGCGCCAGATGCTCGACCACCAGCAGATGACCCAGACCGTAGCCCGCCCATTTGCGGATGTCGCCCTTGCCATGAAACCAGCGCGCGTGGTCGTAATCCAGCCGCGCCCATTCGTTCATCGCCTGTCGCGCCAGCCCCGCGGCCGGCCGCATCGCGTCCCAGGGATCGGGCCTGCCACCCAGGACCTGCAGCACGAAATGCCCCGCCAGCCCTTCGCTGACCAGCGCCTCGCCCAGCGAACGGCCGTATCCCGGCCCGTCCCAGCGGATCAGGTGATGCATCTCGCGGACCAGTATCCGGACCAGCAACGCAGGATCGAGCCGATCGGGCCGCAGCGTCACCTCGATCAGCCCCGGCGACGGCGAGCGCGCGCCAAGGCCCCATTCGGCGATCACCTCCGGCCCGGCCTTCGCCACCAGATCGAAAGGCGGCAGATCGGCATGATCCGAGACACGGGCAACGGCCTCGCGCGCGGCGGCCCTGATCTCAGGCAAAACGCGCGTCAGGGCGTGACGCGCGTTCAGAAAATGAATGTTCCAGACTGTCATCGCGGCAGTTTCAGACCTCCGGCACCAGCACCTCGCGCTTGCCGACATGGTTGGCCGAGGAGACGACCCCCTGCTCTTCCATCTGTTCGACCAGCCTTGCCGCCTTGTTATAGCCGATCGCCAGCTTGCGCTGAATATAGGAGGTCGAGCATTTGCGATCTTTCGCCACGATCATCACCGCCTGATCGTAAAGCGCGTCGTCGCTGCCATCACCGCCAAGACCCAGAACCGCGTCGATATCGTCGGCCTTGTCCTCGTCGGGGCCTTCCACCACCCCGGACTTATAGCTGGGCGGGCCGAAGCTCTTCAGATGGGTGACGACCTCCTCGACCTCCTCGTCGCTGACGAAGGGGCCGTGGATGCGGGTGATGCGGGCGCCATTGCCCATGTAGAGCATGTCGCCCTGACCCAGCAGCTGTTCGGCCCCCTGTTCGCCCAGGATCGTGCGGCTGTCGATCTTCGAGGTGACCTGAAAGCTGATCCGGGTCGGGAAGTTCGCCTTGATCGTGCCGGTGATGACATCGACCGAAGGCCGCTGCGTCGCCATGATCAGGTGGATCCCCGAGGCCCGCGCCATCTGCGCCAGACGCTGGATGCAGGCCTCGATCTCCTTGCCGGCGACCATCATCAGGTCGGCCATCTCGTCGACGATGACGACGATATAGGGGAAGGTCTCGGGCTGGAATTCCTCGGTCTCGAAGATCGGCTCGCCGGTATCCTCGTCAAAGCCGGTCTGGACCGTGCGCTTGAACATCTCGTTCTTCGACAGCGCCTCGCGGACGCGGCCGTTATAGCCCTCGATGTTGCGCACGCCCATCTTGGACATGCGGCGGTAACGTTCCTCCATCTCGCCCACGACCCATTTCAGCGCCACGACGGCCTTCTTGGGATCGGTCACGACCGGCGACAGCAGATGCGGGATGCCGTCATAGACCGACAGTTCCAGCATCTTCGGGTCGATCATGATCAGCCGGCATTCATCCGGCGTCAGCTTGTAGAGAAGCGACAGGATCATGGTGTTGATGGCGACGGACTTGCCCGAGCCGGTGGTCCCCGCGATCAGCAGATGCGGCATCTTGGCAAGGTTCGCGACGACCGGATCGCCGCCGATATCCTTGCCGAGCGCCAGCGGCAGCGGCTGGGTACCGTCCCCGAAGGCGCGCGAGGACAGGATCTCGCGCAGAAGCACCTTTTCACGCCGCGCATTGGGCAGTTCGATCCCGATCACGCTGCGGCCCGGCACGGTCGAGACACGCGCCGACAGGGCCGACATCGACCGCGCGATATCGTCGGCCAGACCGATCACCCGACTGGCCTTCAGCCCCGGCGCGGGTTCCAGTTCATAAAGCGTCACCACCGGACCGGGGCGGACCTCGGTGATCTGGCCCTTGACGCCGTAATCGTCCAGAACCGCCTCCAGCATGCGGGCGTTCTCCATCAGCGATTCCTGCGAAATCTGCGAATGGTCGCCATCGCGCGGGGCGGTCAGCAGGGCCAGCGCCGGACGTTCATAGGCTGCGGCATCGTCGTTGAACCGCAGCTCCGGCTCGGCTTCGTCGCGGGCCTGACGCGAGGCCGCCGCGGCAGGCTTGCGCAGCGGCGGCACCACCACGCGGCGGGTTTCGGCGCCGAAGGGTGCGGGCTCGGCCGGTTCGATATCGTCCCCGGCGGCATCGGCTTCGACCGACAGCGGGGGCTCGGTTCGCGCCACCGTCCGCTCGCCATCCCGCGCCAGCCGCGCAGCGACCGCCGCCAGAACCGAGGACTTGCCCGCACGGCTGAGGATCGCGTCGCTGATGCGGCCGCTGACCTCTTCGGCCGAGGGCGCCTCGCCGTCGTAATCGGCATCACGTTCGATCAGTTCCGGCTCGGGCCATTCTTCCTCAAGGACCAGCGGATCGGATTGCGGCTTGCGCCGCGACAAGAGGCCCGACAGTGGCGCGGCCGCGGCCGGCGCGGCGGCGGTGGTGGTGGCAGCTTTGCGTTGGCGCCCCTCGCGGCGCGCGCGCGCCCGCTGTGCCAGACCGGCGGACAGATGCATGCTGCGTCCGACAAGGCGCAGCGCCATGTCACAGGCGGTCAGCAGCCCGATGAAGAACCGCCGCCAGACGGCGCGCAGCTCGGCCCGGTCGAAGCCGAGGACGAAGACCGCGAAGGCCACCATGCCGGCCGCCGCGATCAGGCCCGCCAGGCGGATGCCGATCTGCGCCTTGACCGGGATCAGGTTCAGCATGGCGCCCATCACCATGTCGCCGAAATGACCGCCCAGCCCGTAATTCTGCTGCCATTCCAGCGGCGGCGTCAGCGTGCTGCAATAGACCGAGACCAGCGCCATCGCCAGCGGCGTGAACAGGCCGCGCATGATCCGCTCTTCGCCCCTGTGCAGCATCAGCCGCAGGCCCCAGACAAGGGCCGCGACAACCAGCATCCAGGCGCCATAGCCCGCGATCATCATCAGCGGCGAGGCGACATAGGCCCCAAGGCTGCCCAGAAGATTGCCCGCCGGGGCATCGGTGGCCGACAGGAAGCTGGGATCGTCGGCCGACCAGCTGCCCAGCATCATCCCGATCAGCACGCCCAGCACCACCAGCCCGGCCCCGGCCAGTTCCTTGCCGCGCCGTTCCAGCGCCGCCTGGGTATTCTGGTCGAACAGCGGATCGCGCGGTTTCGCCTGCCAGCTTGCCATCCCGTTATCCTTCCCTGCACTCAAACGTCATCGTACAATACCTCGCGCAGCCGGGTCAGTGCCGCCTCGGTCTGCGGCGCATCCGCGACCAGCGCCACCCGGATGAACCCGCGGCCGGGGTTCCCACCCTCGACCTCGCGCGACAGATAGGTGCCAGGCAGGACCTGAATGCCCGCCCGCGCCCACAGCCTTTTTGCCGCTTCCTCGCCGTCCTCGACCGGCAGCCACAAGAAGAACCCGCCCTCGACCGGGCGATAGCCCGGAACGTTGCCCAGAACCCTGTCGGCGATCTCGTATTTCTGCTGATAGAGCGCCCGGCTGGCCGTCACATGCGCCTCGTCCCGCCAGGCCGCGGCGCTGATCGCCTGTGCCGGCAATGACAGCGGCGCGCCGGCATAGCTGCGCAGCCGCCGGATCTGGACGATGTTTTCGGCGCTGCCGGCCACGAAGCCCGAGCGCAGCCCCGGCAGGTTCGAGCGTTTGGACAGCGAGTTGAACATCATCACCCGGTCGGCCAGACCCATCGACTGCGCCACCGCCAGGGCGCCGGGCGGCGGCGCGTCGCGATAGATCTCGGAATAGCATTCATCGGCGAAGATCAGGAAATCATGCCGTTCGGCCAGACCGATCAGCCGTTCGAGATAGTCCCGGCCCGCAATCGCCCCCTGCGGATTGGCGGGTGAGCAGAGATAGGCGACCGCGGTGCGGTCCAGAATTTCGGCGGGCAGCGCGGCATAGTCGGGCAGGTTGCCGGTCCCCGGGGTGGCCGGCGCGAAGACCGGATCGGCCGCAACCGCCGCCGCCGCAACCGCATAGACCTGATAGAACGGGTTCGGCACCAGCACCGCCGGGCGCTGGCCGTTCTTCCGTTCGGGACACAGTGCCAGCGCGGCATTGAACAGCCCCTCACGGGTGCCGTTCAGCGCCATGATCCGCTCGGGCGCGACATCGAGGCCGTGGCGCGCCCGCAGCCAGCCGCCGATGGCCGCCAGCAGATCGGCCGTGCCCTCATTGCTGGGATATTTAGCGAATTCGCCGATATGCTGCGCCATGATCGGGGCGACGAAATCGGGCATGGCGTGGCGCGGCTCGCCGATGGTCAGCACCATCGGAGCCTCGCCGGCCCGCAGGCCCGGCTCGATTCCCTTCAGCAGCGCCCGCAGGCGCGGGAACGCGTAATCCGGCAGGTTCGAAAACCGCTCGGGGATTGCCATGACTGCCTCGCTTTCGGGGTCTTCGGCCCCGTTATTGCCCCAAACTTAGCGTGAACACGGGCTTGCGTCCAGCGAAAGCCGGGGAAATCCCGCCCGGGTGATGCAGCGGCGACTCAGCCGCGGGCCGGCCGGCTCCGTCTCCACGTCCCTCATCGGCTAGCGGCGGGACCACTGCTTGTTCAGCTGATACAGCTGGGTGAGATAGGCCACGATATTCGCCGTGTCATTCAGCCCGGCAATGCCATGCGCGCCAATCCCGAAGTCGCTGGTGTCGCGCATCTCCATCACCGCGCCCCGGTCGCCGTGAATGTTCTCGGGCGCGATCTCGTTGCTCCACGGGTTCTTCATGGCCAGGAACACGAGGTCGGTGCCGCCGGCCAGAACCGAATTGACCCAGGCACCCGCATAGACGGGCGCGGTCCCGAAGGTGATCCCGTCGAAAACCTCGTCACCCGGCGCCCGTCCGCAGCGATTCAGCACGAAATTGGCGATATTCGCGCGCCGCCCGGGATTGCCCAGCATGCTGGCCGGGTAGGATTTGCCAATGATGGAATTGCGCACCGATGACAGCATCGACTTGTACATCATCGTCGTGAAGTTCTTGCGATAGCCGCCCCGGCCGGCATTGGCAGCACCGGTCAGCAGGTAGTTGCAGATCAACACCATCAGCCCCTGCATGTCCCGGTATCCCGACCGCGACCGGTGCCGGCGCTTGGGATAGGCGGCATGAATATCGGCCATGATCTGGTTGGCCGTCGCCTCGGCGGGCTGTGCGCCCTGTGCGATGCGGTCATGGCGGACATGGCCCGCAAATCCGCCCGCCTGGGTCTCGTTGGCAAAGATGTTGCCGATTGCGCTGAGCTTGATGCCCATCGTCGCCTGCGGTGCGAAGCGGTTCCAATGCGCGCCGCCGTCGCCTCCGGGCGGAATCCCGATCCGGACATCCAGACCCGATCCGGGCGGGCCGACATTGGGCGCGTTCTGGACCTGCGCATGATTGGCCTGGGCATAGCCCTCGAGCGCCTGCAGATCGTTCACCCATGTCGTCGCCAGGTTCTGGAAGGTCGCCTGTGGCAGGCGGTCATCCAGCGGATCGGTGACGAATTCCACGATATTCCATTCCGTATAGTTCTCGAGCGCCGTCTGCGCATGGCCCGGCACGTGATCGACCATCAGCTTGCCCCCCGGAAACGGGGCTTCGAGATTGTCATTGTCGAGGGGACCATAGGAAACCGGCGCTCCGCCACCGCCGCCAATCTGCTCGGCCAGTGGAATACCGGTTTCCAGTTCGAAGCCGATCCGCCTCTGGACCACGCCTGTCCGTGCGACCGCAGGCATGGCAGCCGCCGCCACGGGCAGGCTGCCCGCCTGCGCGCCTGCCGCACCGCGATCCGCACGGGACTGGACAGCCTGCAAGCTCTGCACGGCCGGCGACATCCGGGCCAGTTCCTTCAATTGCGCCAGGGCCGAAGCCCGCGAGGCAGAACCTAACCGCCCGCCCTGGCCTGCATGTCCCTGCGCCTCGAATCTGCGGGCAGGTGGCATCATCTGTCGTCGCGCCGTCGTCATATCCGCACCGACCATCCCGGCTCTTTCCGAACCTCGCCAACAGTTGCCCCGAAGGATAATGCGACTTCGTCAGCCGGACAAGAACAACCGCCGTCAGTTGACCCCGAGTGCAGCTTCGGCGCCCGCGGCCACGCGCAGCAGGTGCCGGTCGCGCCCGGCATGGCCCATCAGCATGATCCCGCAGCCGCGATGGCCGGTGGGCAGGGTGACGGCGGGCAGGCCCAGCAGATTGGCGATCCGGGTGTTGCGCAGGGTCAACAGGTTGGCGCGGACGAAATAATCCTCTTCCGCCAAGAGCCGCGCGGCGTCCGGCGGCAGGATCGGCACCGTCGGCAGCAGCACCGCGTCATAACTCGAAGCCACCTCCTTGATCCATTTGCGGCGAATGCGGACCAGCTGCTCCCATGCGGCGACATATTCGGGGCCGCTGACCTCGGCGCCGCCGCGGAACCGGTCGAGGATCGGCTGCCACATCAGTTCCGGCGCATCCTCGATCTGCGCGCGCCAGATGCCATAGGCCTCGGGCGCGAAAAGCTGCGGCGACAACGCCATCGCCTGATCCAGCCAGTCGGTGGTGACATGGGTCAGGCTGGCGCCGGCACGGGCCAGCCGCTCGAGCGCGCTCTGAAAGGCCGCCAGCGGGGCCGGCTCGGCCTCATCAAGGGGCAGGCCGTCCAGCACCATCAGCCGCAGTCCTCTGGCCGTCGCGTCGTGGAGATCGGCCGCCTTGCCGCCGGCGATCACCGCCAGCAGTTCGGCGCAATCCTCGACACAATGCGCGATGGGGCCGACGACATCGAACTTGCGGCACAGCGGCACCACACCCTTTTCCGGCACCGAGTCATGGCTGGGCTTGAAGCCGACCAGCCCGTTCCAGGCCGCCGGCACCCGGAGCGAGCCGCCGGTATCCGAGCCGATCGCCGCCGCCGCCAGCCCCAGTGCCACCGACACCGCCGCCCCCGAGGACGACCCCCCCGGCGCCAGCGCCGGGTCCAGCGCGTTGGGCGGCGTGGCCGTGTTCGGGTTCAGGCCAAGGCCGGAAAAGGCCAGTTCGGTCATATGCGTCTTGCCGAGGCAGACCAGCCCTTCGCGGGCCGCGCGCGACAGCACGATGGCATCCTTGCGCGGCACCCGCCCCTCCAGCAGCCGCGAGCCGGCTTCGGTCCGGGTGCCACCGCTGTCGATATTGTCCTTCCAGCTGATCGCCACGCCGTCGAGGATACCGTGCCGCGTCTCACCCTTGGCGCGATCATGGGCGGCGACCGACTCCGAGCGGGCCCGCGCCTCGGTGATGCGGGCATAGATGCGGCGGCCATAGGGATGCTTGCGCGCCGCCTCGAGATAGGCCTCGGTCTGGTCGATCGGGTCCAGAAGCCCGGCCATGATCGCCCTGCCCTGCCGAACCGCCGGCGCGCGCAGCCAGTCCACCATGCTCAGAAATCCACCGCGAGGCCGTTCTTCTCGTAGTCACCGAAACGCACCGGTTCCGGACCGTCACGGCCGCCATATTCGGTGGGCAGCGGCGCGCGGGCCTCGGCGGCCCGGCGGCGTTCGGCGGCCTCGGCCAGGGCGCGGCGCGCGGCGGGCGGCAGGTCGGGGCGGTCGTTTTCTGCTGGATCACTCATGGAAACATCCCCTGATAGGGCTTATGGCTCTGTCGCAGTCTCGAACAAGACTTAGGCGAAGGAAAGCGTTTTGGCAAAGCCGGGAACCGATCAGGCGCGGAAAGGCGCGCTGCGCCTGCTGCAGGGGGTGCGCGACGGGTTGTCGCTGTCCGATCAGGCGGGAGCGCTGAAAGCGCTGCCGGCCGTGGACCAGGCCCGCGCCGCGCGGCTGGCGGCCGAGGTCCTGCGCCACCGGGATCGCGCCGATGCGGTGCTGTCGACCCATGTCAACCGCAAGCCGGCGCCGCAGATCGCCGACGTGCTGCGGCTGGCCACGGTCGAGATGCTGGAACTGGGCGGGGCCGCCTACGGCGTCGTCGATGCGGCGGTCTCGCTGACCCGCGGGCTGGGCCGGCGCGGGCAGGCCGCGACCGGGATGGTGAACGCCGTGCTGCGCAAGGTGGCGCAGCATCAGGGTTGGGCCGAACTGCCGCCACAGCGCCTGCCGGACTGGCTGCGCGGGCCGGTCGTGGCCACCTGGGGCGAGGATGCCGCCCTGGCCATCGAGGCTGCCCATCAGGCCGGTGCGCCGCTGGACCTGACGCCCAAGCCCGGCGCAGCACAGGTCGAGGGCGCCGAGCCCTTGCCCACCGGCTCGCTGCGTCTGCGCGGGCCGGTTCAGGTCTCGGCCCTGCCGGGCTTTGCCGAAGGCGACTGGTGGGTGCAGGACGCCGCCGCCGCGCTGCCCGTGCGGTTGCTGGATCCGCAACCGGGCGAACGGATCGCCGATCTCTGCGCCGCGCCGGGCGGCAAGACCCTGCAACTCGCTGCCGTCGGGGCACGGGTCACTGCGGTGGATGTCAGCCCCACCCGGCTGAAGCGGGTGGCCGAGAACCTGCGCCGCTGCCGGCTTGCCGCCGATCTCGTGGCCGCCGATGTCCTGGACTGGCGGCCCGACACGCCGCTGGACGCGATTCTGCTGGACGCGCCCTGTTCGGCCACCGGCACGATCCGTCGCCATCCCGACCTGCCGTTCCTGCGCGACGGCTCGGGCCTGGCGGATCTGACCGGATTACAGGCGCGGCTGATCGATCATGCGCTGACGCTGCTCCCCCCGGGCGGGCGGCTGGTCTATGCGGTCTGTTCGCTGCTGCCCGATGAAGGCGAGGCGCAGATCGCTGCGGCACTGGCCCGCCATCCCAGGCTGACGGTCGAGGCGCCCGGCCTGCCGGGGATCGAACCCGGATGGATCACCCCCGAGGGCGGGCTGCGCCTGCGCCCCGATTACTGGCCGGACCGCGGCGGGATGGACGGATTCTTCATGGCCCGGCTGCGCCGGCCCGCCGACGGCTGAACGCCCGCCGGCGGCGGCTACGCCGCCTCGCCCTCGGGGGAGGGCGGCGGCAGTTCCGCCCCGATGAGGCCGGCGGCGTCCTCGACCCGGCTCAGCAACCCGCGCTCGAGTGCGGCCAGATCCTCGCAGCCGGTCTCGCGCAGCAGAAACTCCTGACCGCCGAGACCGATCTCATCCATGTCCAGCGGCTGTTCGGTCAGCAACCGCCCCGAGGCACGCAGTCGCCACAGGAACCGCCAGACGGAGGCAAGCCGCTCGGCCGCCTCGCGCGGCAGCAGCCCGGCCCGCGCCCCGGCCCGCAGTTGCGCCAGCGTCGCCCGCGCCGGATCGCCCGCACGCAGGGCACAGGACTGGGCCAGCAACTCGATATCCTGCAGCCGGCCGGGGCCGATCTTGCCATCCCAGTCGCCATCCGGGGCCTTGGCGGCGAAAATCCGGGCGCGCATCCCGGCCAGGTCGGGCATGATCCGCCGGTCGCCGCTGTGATGGCGCAACACCTGCAGCCGCAGCGCCTCGACCCGGTCGGCCAGTTCCCCGGCCGCGGCCCCGGCGCCCGCGACGATCCGCGCCCGCGTCAGCGCCAGATGCTCCCATGTCCAGGCCTCGGCCATCTGGTAGTTCTCGAAGCTCTGCACCGAGGTCGCCACCGGCCCCTGCCGCCCCGATGGTCGCAGCCGCATATCGACCTCGTAAAGCCGGCCGGCGGCAGTCAGGGCCGAAACCGCCGTGATCATCGCCTGGGTCAGCCTGGCATAATAGGGCCGCGTGGCCAGCGGGCGCGGGCCGTCGGAACTGTCGATCCCGCCCGCGTCATAGATCACGATCAGGTCGAGATCCGAGCCCGCATTCAGCATCCGCGCCCCAAGCGAACCCATGCCAAGGACCACCGCCCCGAATCCCGGCGCCGGGCCGTGGCGGCGGGCGAAATCCGCCGCCGTCACCGGAAACAGCGCCGCCACGCAGGCGTCGGCCAGATCGGCATATTGCAGCCCCGCCTCATCGGCATCGATCAGCCCGCGCAGATGATGCACGCCGATGCGAAAATGCCATTCATGCGCCCAACGCCGCGCCGCATCCAGCGCCGCCTCATAGCCACCGCCGGCAGCCATCAGGGCCGAATCCAAGACCTCCGCCAGCCCCTCGCGCAGCCCCGTCATCCCCGGCCAGGGCGCGAAGAAGCTGCCGCCCAGAACCGCGTCCAGCACCGCCGGATGCCGCGCCAGATAGGCGGCCAGCCCCGGCGCGGTTCCGCAGATATCGACGATCAGTTCGATCAGCTGCGGATTGGCCTCGAACAGCGAGAACAGCTGCACCCCGGCCGGCAGACCGGCAAGGAAGCTGTCGAAACGCGCCAGCGCCTCGTCCGGATGACCGGTCCGTGCCATCCGGGTCAGCAGTTCCGGCTCGACCCGCTTGAAGATCTGCTGCGCGCGGGCCGAGCGCAGCGCGGCATAGCCCTGCCAGCGGTCGATGATTTCGCGCGCCTCGGGCGACATCTCGGGGCGCGCGCCCGTCTCGCCCGGCGCGAAGAAGGATTCGGTCAGGTCATGCACCCGTTCCAGCCGCGCCTTCAGCCGCGCCGACCAGGCGTCGACATCGGCCTCGCCCATCATCGCGGCGATCACGGCCAGACCCTCGCGGTCCTTCGGCAGGCTGTGGGTCTGGGCGTCGTTCACCATCTGGATGCGGTGTTCGATATCGCGGTGCTGCCGATAGTGATCGGTCAGTTCGCGCGCGATCTCATCCGAGGTCCAGCCCTTCGCGGCCAGCGCGGCCAGCCCGCCCACGGTGTCGCGGCTGCGCAGATCCGGATCGCGGCCGCCGGCGATCAACTGCCGTGTCTGGGTGAAGAACTCGATCTCGCGGATCCCGCCGCGGCCCAGCTTCATGTTGTGGCCCGGCACCTCGAGCCGGCCGCCCAGCCCCTTGTGGTCGCGGATCCGCAGCCGCATGTCATGGGCGTCCTGAATGGCAGCGAAATCCAGGTGCTTGCGCCAGACGAAGGGTCGCAGCTCGTGCAGGAAACGCTCGCCCGCCGCGATGTCGCCCGCGACCGCGCGCGCCTTGATGAAGGCCGCGCGCTCCCATGTCCGGCCCTCGGCCTCGTAATAGGCCAGCGCGGCGGCGGCCGAGATGCAGACCGGCGTCACCGCCGCGTCGGGGCGCAGGCGCAGGTCGGTGCGAAAGACATAGCCATGTTCGGTCAGATCCGACAGCGTCGCGGCCATCTTGCGGGTAGCGCGGATCAGCGCCGCGCGGGCCTCGTGCTGATCGGCCTCGGCATAGGCGCTGTCGTCATAGAACACGATCAGGTCGATATCCGAGCTGTAGTTCAGCTCGCGCGCACCGCCCTTGCCCATGGCCAGCGCGAAGACACCGCCCACCTCGGCATCCGATTCCGGCAGCTTGCCGCGCCGCGCCTCATGCGCGACATGCACCCTGAGGGCCAGATCGACCGCCCGGTCAGCCAGATCGGACAGCGCGCCGGTCACCCGCTCCAGCGGCCAGACCCCGCCCAGATCGGCCAGCGCACAGCGCAGCGCCACCCGCCGTTTGGCCCGGCGCAGCCCGACGCCCAGATCGGCCGCATCGAGATCCGCGAAACCCTCCGTCTCGCGGCCCACCACGTCGTCATGATCCAGCCAGCCCGAGCGCAGCCAGTCGGCCTCGATCTCGATCAGCCCGGCCAGAAAGGGGCTGCAACCGGCAGTGGCCGCCAGAAGCCCGGTCAACTGCGCCGGCTGACCGCCGAACAGGTCGCGGATATGACCGGCACGGTCCGGATCGGCCGGCAGCGGCAGGCGGGTGATGGCGGCATCGAAGCTCATGCCCGCCACAGTAGAGCAAGCCCCTGCGCCGTCAACGCATGTGACATTGCGTGAGACGGACGGTTCCGACCCATTCCCGGCTTGGCGCATCAGGAATTCATTGCTAGGCTTCGCATCGGATCCACTGCCGGGTGAAACGGGACTCTCAAGCACGCGCATGATCAGATGTGACAGCTTCAGACTGGGCGCGAGGTACGCCTGATGCGCCACACGCTTCCGCATGCGCCGCAGTTCTATGTGACGGCTCCGCAGCCCTGCCCCTATCTGCACGGCCGGGCCGAACGCAAGCTGTTCACGGCCCTGCATGGCGACAACGCGGCCGAGCTGAACAACGCACTGTCCCGGCAAGGCTTTCGCCGCTCGCAGAACGTCCTCTACCGCCCCAGTTGCGAAAGCTGCGTGGCCTGCATGTCGGCGCGTATCCGGGTCGCGGATTTTGTCGCCTCACGGACCCAGCGGCGGCTGCAGCGGCGCAACGTGAACCTGCGCCGGCTGGCGACCAGCGCCTGGGCGACCGAAGAGCAGTTCGACCTGTTCCGCCGCTATCTCGACCGTCGTCATGCCGATGGCGGCATGGCCGACATGGACATCTTCGAATTTGCCGCGATGATCGAGGAAACCCCGGTCAAGACCCGCGTGATCGAATACCGCCAACGCGCCACCGCAGCCGGAAAGGCTGTTCAGGGCGAGGATCATCTGGCCGCCGTCTGCCTGACCGATGTGCTGGATGACGGGCTGAGCCTTGTCTACAGCTTCTACGACCCGGCGCTGCGCGCGGCCAGCCTTGGCACCTATCTGATCCTCGATCACATCGAGATCGCCCGTGCTGCCGGCTTGCCCTATGTCTATCTTGGCTACTGGGTTCCGGGCAGCCGCAAGATGGATTACAAGGCCCGCTTTGCCGCCCTCGAGATCTACAAGGGCGGGGTCTGGCAGAATATCGGCAACCCCGAGGACCATTCCAACGAGGCGCATCCCCTGTCGGTCGATCCCATCGTCGAGCAGGTCGCCCGCATCGCCCTGCCCCAGTTCGACCGCTGAGAGCCTGCGACGTGGCGGCCCGGCGCCCTCAGCCGTGCCGTGGTCGTCGAGGCCGGCGTCAGAACGGCACAGGCGCGGAGAAGGTCACCTGCACGCCGCTGTCGGGATGTTTCAGCCGCAGGCTCTCGGCATGCAGCATCAGCCGCGGATGATCGGCGGCGGCACCCGTCGCATAGAGCGGATCCCCAAGGATCGGATGCCCGGTCGCGGCCATATGCACCCGCAGTTGATGGCTGCGCCCGGTCAGCGGGAACAGCCGCACCCGCGTCTCGTCCTCGCCCGCGCGGATCACCCGCCAGTCGGTCTGCGCCGGCCGGCCTTCAACGTGGTCGACCTTCTGCCGGGGCCGGTTCGGCCAGTCCACGATCAGCGGCAGATCGACCCGGCCGGTCTTCGGCTGGAGGAGGCCGGCGACGCGGGCGACATAGGCCTTTTTCGTGCGCCGCTCCTCGAACTGCTTTGACAGATGCCGCTGCGCATGCGGCGTCAGCCCGAAGACGATCACCCCCGAGGTGTCCAGATCCAGCCGATGCACCAGCAGGACGGTCGGAAAGGCGCCACGCAACCGCTCGATCAGGCAATCGGCCTTGTCCGGCCCCCGGCCCGGCACCGACAAGAGGCCCGCGGGCTTGTCGACCACGAGGATTTCGTGATCGGCATGTATGACCTCGGGCATGCCGGGTGGCGGGGCGTAGGCAAAGCTCATTTCGCCACAAGGCGCAGCGCGAGGCCGGCAAATATCACGGCGGCGACCCGGTTCACGAGACGCAGGCGACGGCCCAGCATCTGCCCGGCATGGCCCGCGACGATGCCGTAGCCCATCGTCACCAGCGTCCCGGTGACGGCGAAGATCAGCCCCAGCCCAAGGATCTGCTGCCAGATCGGGCCGTAAGCCGGGCTGGTGAATTGCGGCAGGAAGGCCAGCAGGAACAGCACCGGCTTGGGATTGAGGATATTGGACAGGGCGCCGCGCCGGATGATCGCCCAGGGCGCGCGCGCGGCACGGGCCTGCGGCTCGACCGGCCCGGTATTCCAGCTTTTGAAGGCCAGCCACATGAGATAGGCGGCGCCGGCATATTTCACCGCCATCAATGCCCCGGGATGGGCGGCGACGACCGCGCCAAGCCCCAGCGTGGCCAGCATCAGGTGAAACAGCACCCCCAGCCCGACGCCGAACCCGGCCAGCGCGCCCGCCCGCGGCCCGCCCTGAATGCCGCAGGCACTGGCGAAGAACACATCCTGGCCGGGAACGAAGTTCAACAGCAGCCCGCCGGCGACGAAAGCCAGCAGTTCCGCCAGAGGAATATTCGACAAGCTGTCCCAGATCATTTCAGCCATCCCGGCACACAATAGTCGCCCCGATACTGCGGATAGCTGACCGAGCCAAGCCGCAGGCCGGTGGGCAGGTCCAGGGCGCCGGCCGAGACATCGACCCGGTTCGTGCCCTCGGGCCGCCAGAACAGGCCTGAGCCGCATGTGCCGCAGAAGCCGCGCGTGGCGCGCGGGCTGTGGCGATACCAGCACAAGGCCTCGTCACGGCTGAAGTGCAGCGCCGGCCAGCGCATGGTGACATAGGCCCAGACATGGCCCGACCAGCGACGGCACTGGCCGCAATGGCATTCATGCGCTGCCACCGCGCGGCCCTCGCCCGAAAACGCCACCGCACCGCAAAGGCAGGCGCCGTGCCACTTCATCCCTGTGCCTGCTGCGGCAGGTCGTCGGCGATCCGGTAGTAATCGCCCTTGTCGGCCACATAGATGTGGCTGCGAAGTTCCAGCCCCGTCGGATTGTCGACCGCGCCGGGCGAGACCGAGAGTGTCTCGCGCCCGACCGGCCGCCAGAACAGCGATGTCCCGCAGGTCGAACAGAACCCCCGCTCGGCCTCGGCCGACGAGCGGTACCAGCGCAGCGCCTCGCCCGCGATCACCGGGCTTTCCAGATAGAAGGAGGCCCAGACATGGCCCGACCAGCGGCGGCACTGGCCGCAATGGCAGGCCACGACCTCGGGGTCGGGCCGCCGCCCGGAGAATCGCACCGCCCCGCACAGGCACTGCCCGGCGATCTCGACGCCATCCGCTTCGGTCATCGCACCTCTCCTCCAGCCGCAGGGCATCCTCAGGGCCGGAAAGGTCGGGCAGATCGCCGGGAATGTCCAGCGCGGCAGTCGCAAAGGCCCACCCGACGTTCACCGCGAAACCTCGCAGTGCGCGGCCATGGACGGCGCGGGCGGGATCGGCCAATCTGCGCGGCATGATAAGGCTGTCGCTGACCACCCGCGTCCTGCTTGTGATCCTCGTCGTGCAGGCGCTGCTGCTGGCGACGCTGGCGGTGGCGAATATCGGCCATCTGCGCCGCGAAATCGCCGCCGAAACCCGGCTGGCGGCGCAGACCGCCCGGTCGCTGGTGTTGGCGACCATCGGCACGATGCAGGACGCGGTTCCGGATGACCGGCTGATGGCGATGCTGCCCGAACGGCTGGTGCCGCCGCGTCATACCCGGATCGGCGTTCTGGATGCGCGCGAGGCATCTATCCGCCAGGCTGCCGCCCCGCCCGAGGCGCATGGCACCGCCCCGGCCTGGTTCGCGGCGCTGGTCAAACCCGAACCGCAGGAAACCCGGCTGCCAGTGGTTCTTGGCGGGCGGCCCCGCGGTTTCGTCTATATCGCCGCCGACCCCGGTGCCGAGATCGCCGCCGCCTGGCGCGGCCTGCGCTCGACCATGGCGCTGACCGGGGCGGCGGCATTGCTGCAGGCGCTGCTGATCCTGTTCGCCACCCGGCACGCGCTGCGACCGGTCGAGGGCATCGCCGCGCGCCTGTCCGAACTGAGCCGGGGCGATCTTTCGGCCCGGGTGGGGTCGCTGCCACAGCCCGATCTGGCACCGCTGGCCGCGGGCGTGGACCGGCTGGCCGACACGCTGGAGCAGGCCCAGGCCGATCGCGCCCGGCTGCAGCGGCAGGTCATCAGCCGCGGCGATGACGAGCGCAAGGCCATCGCCCGCGACCTGCATGACGAGATGGGCCCCTGTCTCTTCGGCCTGCGGGTCGAGGCCGATGCGCTGCGCAAGGCGGCCCCCTCGCCCGCCATCGCCGAACATGCCGCCACGATCGCCACCATCGCCGAGGAAATCGCGCGGGTGAACCGCAGCCTGCTTGACGACCTGCGCCCGGCCGCCATCGGGCAGTTGCCGCTGGCGACGGTGCTGTCGGATTACCTGGCCGATCTTTCCCGCCGATTCCCCGACACCGCCATCACCTCGGACATTGATCCGGCCCTGCCCGAGCCGGACGAGGCGACCGCACTGACATTGTTCCGGATCCTGCAGGAGGGCACCACCAACGCCCTGCGCCACGCGAATGCCCGCGAAATCGAGATCCGGCTCTGGACCGATCCCGCGCATTGGCGCATGATCCTGTCCGATGACGGTGCCGGCTTCGCCCCCGGCCGTCGCGAGGGCACCGGCCTGACCGGCATGCGCGAACGGATCACTCTGCTGGGCGGCATGCTGCGCCTGTCATCGGATGCAAACGGAACCACCATCGAGGCAAGCCTGCCGCGCATGCAGGCGGGATGAGGCCAAAAGGCATGAAAAGCGCACTGGTCATCGACGACCACCCGATCACCCATCTGGGCGCCAGCCGGCTGCTGCGCGAGCTGGGGTATGATTCGGTCGGCCAGGCCATGTCCGGGGACGAGGCGCTGCGGCAACTGGACACCGGGCCGGCGCCGGAGCTGATCGTGCTGGACATCAGCCTGCCCGGAACCGGCGGGCTGGAACTGGTCGGGCCGCTGCGCGATGCCGCGCCTGCCGCGAAGATCCTGGTCTTCTCGATGAACGACCAGACCGGATTCGCCGCCCGCGCGCTGCAGGCCGGGGCGCAGGGATTCCTGTCGAAGAACGCACCCCCGGCCGATTTCCGCGAGGCGGTGCAGCGGCTGGAGGCAGGCGAGTTCTACCTGTCGGCGAGGCAGGCCGTGGCGCTGGCCACGCTGCGCGCCGGAGCCAGCGCCGATCCCATTGCCGCCCTTTCCGAGCGCGAGCGTCAGGTACTGGGGCGGATCGGCCGCGGCCTCAGCCTGCAGGCCATCGCCGACGAACTGGGCGTAAGTTACAAGACCGCCGCCAACACCTCGTCGGCGCTGAAGCGAAAGCTGGGGGTGGACGGCATCAACGGGCTGATGAAGGTCGCCCTCGACAGCGGCGTCTGAAAGGGGAGGAAGCATCATGTTGGGCTGGTTCGGAATTGCCGAGAACGCCGCAGCGGGAGAAGCCGACCGCCTGCTGGCGAGGCTGGCGGCCGATCTGTCGGCGGCCGGCCTGCGCGTCGCGGGGGCGGTGCAGCGCGATACCGAGCGGGGCGGAAACTGCGCCTGCGACATGGACCTGATCGTGCTGGGCGAAGAGGATCGCCCGATCCGCATCTCGCAATCGCTGGGTTCCGGTTCGACCGGTTGCCGGCTCGATGCGGGCGCGTTCGAGATGGCCGTGGCGCGGATCGATGCGCGGCTGGCGGGGGCCGAACTGCTGATCCTGCCGAAATTCGGCCGCCAGGAGGCCCAGGGGCGGGGCTATTGCCCGCTTATTGCCCAGGCCATCTCGATCGGGATCCCGGTTCTTCTGCATGTCTCGGCAAAGCGTCGCGCGGCATTCACAGCGTTCTGCGGCGACATGGGAGAGCATCTGGCCGCCGACCGGCTGTCCGAATGGTGCCTGGAGCAGACCGCGGGCGCCCTGTGAGCGCAGCCGAGGTGATCGACGCGCGGGGCCTGCTCTGTCCCCTGCCGGTGCTGCGGTTGCGCAAGGCGCTGCTGGCGGTTGAACCGGGCGCGCATGTCGTGCTGATCGCCAGTGATCCGATGGCGGTGGTCGATGTGCCGCATTTCTGCGGGGCGGCCGGTCATGTCATGCTGGCCATGCGCGACCTGCACGACGGAACCTGCGAATTCACCGTCGAAAGGGGGCTGTCTGCCCCCTCGGCCGCAAGCGGCCTCACCCCCGAGGATATTTGAGCGAAGAAGAAGATGAACATGCGGATGTCGAACCATCGGAAGCGTTTCTCCGATCTGAGCGAACACGAGATGCTGGCGCTGGCGATCTCGTCGGAAGAGGATGACGCGCTGATCTATCGCCACTGGGCCGAGTTGCTGCGCGACGACTATCCGGCGACGGCGGCGGTGTTCGAGGGCATGGCCGAGGAGGAGAACGGGCATCGGCGGCGCCTGATCGACACCTATCGCGCGCGCTTCGGCACGGCCATCCCGGTGATCCGGCGCGAGCATGTCGCCGGCTATTATGGCCGCCGCCCGGCCTGGATGATGCAGACCCTGTCGCTGGAGGCGATCCGCAACGAATCGGCGTTGATGGAACATGATGCGGCGCAGTTCTATGCCCGTGCCGCCCAGGCCAGCACCGACGCCGCGACCCGCAAGCTGCTGGGCGATCTTGCCGCGGCCGAGCGCAATCATGGCGAGCGCGCCGAGGAACTGTCCGAAGAGCATCTGACGACCGCCGCCCGCGCGGAAGAGGGGGCCGTTGCGCATCGCGATTTCGTGCTGACCTGGGTACAGCCGGGGCTGGCCGGGCTGATGGATGGCAGCGTCTCGACGCTGGCGCCGATCTTTGCCACCGCCTTCGCCACGCAGGACACATGGACGACCTTTCTGGTCGGACTGGCCGCCAGCCTTGGCGCGGGCATCAGCATGGGCTTTACCGAGGCCGCGTCCGATGACGGGGTGGTGTCGGGGCGCGGCTCTCCGATCAAGCGCGGCATCGCCTCGGGGGTGATGACGGCGGTGGGCGGCCTTGGCCATGCCCTGCCCTATCTGATCCCGCATTTCTGGACCGCCACGATCATCGCCTGTGTCGTCGTCTTCGTCGAGTTGTGGGCGATCGCCTGGATTCAGAACCGCTGGATGCAGACCCCCTTCTGGCGGGCGGCCTTGCAAGTGGTGGTGGGCGGTGGTTTGGTCTTCGCCACGGGGGTGCTGATCGGGTCAGGCTGATCCCCCGAAAAAGGGGGATGATGTGAGCTACCGGCCCTTGGCCCTGCCCGACCGGGTGCAGCTGTCGCCCGAACGATCGCTGGAGGCGGCACGGGCGTTTCGCGACTATATGCGGCGGCGGCATTC
Source organism: Paracoccus marinaquae (assembly GCF_018860165.1). Taxonomy (GTDB): domain Bacteria; phylum Pseudomonadota; class Alphaproteobacteria; order Rhodobacterales; family Rhodobacteraceae; genus Paracoccus; species Paracoccus marinaquae. The sequence continues at coordinate 14,192 of NZ_JAHKNG010000031.1, read as the reverse complement.
GGTGCGCGATTTCAGCGATGCGCCGGTCGATCCTGCGGTGATCGAGGCCTGTATCGAGGCGGCCGGCAGCGCGCCATCGGGCGCCAACCATCAGCCGTGGCATTTCGTGGCGATTGCCGATCCGGCGATGAAGGCCCGCATCCGCGCGGCGGCCGAGGAGGAGGAACGCGCCTTCTATGCCGGGGGCGGCGGCGACGAATGGCTGGCGGCGCTGGAGCCGGTGGGCACCGGCCCCGACAAGCCGCATCTGACCATCGCACCCTGGCTGATCGTGGCCTTTGCACAGCGCTATGGGCTGCGCGACGACCGGCGGCACAAGCATTATTACGTTCCCGAAAGCGTCGGCATCGCCTGCGGCATGCTGATCGCGGCGATCCACCATGCCGGGCTGGTCACGCTGGAACATACGCCAAACCCGATGAAGTTCCTCAACGACCTCTGCCGCCGGCCGGAGAACGAAAAGCCGGTGATGATCCTGCCGGTTGGCCTGCCGGCCGAGGGTGCGACGGTGCCGGCGGCGGCCAAGGTCAAGAAGCCGCTCGTCGATATCATGTCGGTTTTCTGATGCTGGCGGTCTTTCTGAAGACGCTGCCGTTCTTCGGCCTGATCGGCCTCGGCTGGCTGGCGGCGCGGACCCGCTTCTTCCCCGAGGAAGGCGCCGTCTGGCTGACCAAATTCGTGTTCTTCTTCGCCCTGTCGGCGATGCTGTTCCGCTTTGCCGCGGGCCTCGATCTGGGTGCTTTGCTCGATCTGCGCTTCCTGATCGCCTATCTGGCCGGTTCGGGTCTGGTCTGGGTCATCGGCCTGATGGTCGGTCGCGCGCGCGGACTGGACCTGCCCGAAGCGGCGATGGAGGCACAATGCTGCATGGTCGGCAATACCGGCTTTCTGGGGGTGCCGCTGCTGGTCGCGCTGCTGGGCGAACGCGCGGTCGGGCCGGTGCTGATGACGCTGGCAGCCGACCTTCTGGTCTTTTCCACGCTGATCACGCTGATCATCCATGCCGCCCGCAGCGGCGGAATCCGGCTGGGCAGCCTGATGCCGGTGCTGCGCGGCATCGTCGCCAACCCGATGATCCTGTCGATGGTGGCGGGGCTGCTCTGGGCGCATTTGCGGCTGCCGATGCCGCAGCCCCTCGACGAATTCCTTCTGATTCTGGGCTCTGCCGCGACGCCGGGGGCGTTGTTCGCCATCGGCGCCAGCCTTGCTGCGCGGCAGGCGCGACGGCTGGCGGCCTCGGGCTGGCTCAGCTTCGCCAAGCTGGTGCTGCACCCGGCGGCGGTGGGCGCGGCGGCGATGCTGCTGCAGGTCGAGCCTTTCGCCGCTGGCGTCATGATCGCCGCCGCTGCGCTGCCGGTCGCGGGCAACGTCTATATCCTCGCCCAGTATTTCGGGGTGGCGCAGCAACGGGTCTCGGCCGCGATCCTGATCTCGACCGCGGCCAGCATCGTCACCATCCCGCTGGTCATGCTGCTGATCGGGCAGGCGTAAAGCGATACGCTTGAAATTTGAACCCTCCCTCAGGATCGTTGAATTTCATGACGGGCGGCGGCGCAACCTCTTCGCATATCGAGGTTGCGCCGCCCATCTCAGACGACAAACCCGCAGGCGGATGCCGGTGCCCGGGTGTCCATGTTGCGGCCACGGTTCAGGTGGTCGTCGATCTCGGCGGCCGATCCGATCATCCGGCCGAAGAGGAAGACGGTGAAGGCGGCGGTTTCCAGATCGCGCCGGGACAGCCGGCCCGACTGGTAATCCTCCCACAGCAGCGCCAGCATCAGCGCGGCGATGACCGCATCGACATTGACGCAGAAGACATAGGGCGTGGCGCCGACCTCGCGCAGTTGCTGCACCAGTTCGCGGTAGAAGGCGTGGAACACGTTGTAATGACCACGCTCTGCCATGAATTCGGCGATGAAGACCTCGCGCGGGTCGTGGTTGACCGGCTTACCCTTGAAGACCGGGTGGTGAACCCCCGGCAGGGCGCGGGTCCCGGCGCCGGTTTCCTTGGCCAATCGCTTGTCGCGCCTGTATTGCAGCGCGAAGTCACGCGCGATCGCGGTCAGGTCCAGCCCGTGATTCGGGTCGGTCGGATCGCTGAGGCCGCTGTCCCTGAACTGGTCCAGCAGGAAGGCCATGCCTTCGAAGCCGTTGCCGCCATGGCTGTAGCCGGTATGGGTCAGAAAGCCGACCATGGCCTTGTTGATCTGCACCCGCTCGGGCGTTTGCGGCCCGTCGGCGGCGACCGCCCCCTTGGCGCCCTGCGCCGAGATCGAGCCCGGCCCGTTCGAGATCAGGAGCCCGACCAGCAGCTGCAGCAGTTCCGCCTCGGCCTTCGCCGGGCGCTTGCCGGTCATGGCGAGATAGCACAGATCGGCCATGGTCCATTGGCCGAAGCGCTCATCCCGGGCGATGCCGTAAAGCTGGCCGTGCCGGTGCTGCGGGCCGGGGATGGTCGCGCCGACCATCACCCCATAGAGGCGCAGATGCCAGGGCAGGGTGCGGGCCGTCAGCCGGGTGATCCGCTTGCGCATCAGGGGCCCCCACGAGATCGTCAGCGCGATGGCAGCAAGAATGGCGTCCCGGTTCAGCCGCCCGCCAAGGCCCGAGAGGTATTTCAGAAAGACCGACTTGCCGCCCCGCGCCTTCACCGCCGCCAGCATCGCCTCGGGGCGGGGATCATCGGCCTCGTCCGCGCTGGCCAGAAACAGCGCGCGGCTGTCCTCGTCCATGACGATCCCGCTGGTGTCGAAGCCCTCGTCGCGGCCGTCCTTCAGGCCGGAATGGGCGAACAGTTCGATCAGGATATCGGTGCAGGCCAGCGCGCGTTCGACCCGGCGCGGCCCGACGATCGAGGCCGCCGCCGCCATCACGCTGTTGGGCGAATTGCCGGCCTCGCGCGCCGCATCGGCCGCGATCAGGATCGGATCACCGACCAGATTCACCTCGGCCGCGACCGCCACATCCAGCATCGCCCGGTCGTTCGGACCGGCGATCTCATGCACCAGCGGCAGCGCGAAATTCGCCTCTAGCGGCTGCAGCGCCAGATCCAGCACGGTATGGCCATGCACGGATGTGACCTGCGTCTTCGGGTCCATCACCGAGGCGCCGGACTTGTCCTTCATCGTCTGACGTGCAACGACCGCGCCGATCTGGCTGCCAAGGGCCGCTATCTGTCCGGCATAGGGTGCGGGCGCTGACACCGGAGCCAGGGCCAGATTGGCCGGCAGAGCCACGCCCTGATCGTTCGCGATCCAGGTCTTCAGCGTCAGATCGCCGCGCGGGGCAAAGTCGGGTGCCTGCCCGTTCAGGGCCATCACCGCCGTCAGCGCGGCCGGGATATCGGCGATATTGGTGACCACCGCGCCTTTCTTCGACACGTGCTGCGGGGTTTCGGGGGTGAAGATGCCGCCCGAGCCGAAAGCCTCGACGAACCAGCCTTCCTTGTCCTCGGCCCGGTCGCCCGATCCGGCCATGGCGCCGGCATGGCCGACCGCGCGGGTCAGCCGCGATTTCCAGCGCCCGACGACGCAGGCCACCACCGGCTTCTGCCAGTCGATCGCATGTTCGTAATAGCCGCCCGGTTCGGCATAAAGCACCGCCGCGGCCGAACGGTCGTCGTTGTGGAAACCATGGGCGAAATCGCGGGCGCCGTAGTTGATATAGACATCCTTGCCGCTGGAAATCAGCGTGGTCGTGCCCCAGCCCTCGGTCGCCAGATATTGCGCGATGGTGGTGGTGAACCCACCCGAGTTCGAGAAGATCGCCACCGACCCCTTGATCAGCGATTCCTCGGGGTGATCGCCGCCAAGCGCACCGCCGATCCTGACCCGGTTCCAGCTGTCGGCGACGCCAAGGCAGTTCCCGCCGATGATGTCGATGCCATTGGCCTGCGCCATGGCCCGGACCTCGCGGGCGTCATGGATGGCGATCTTTTCGGTGATGATGACGATCTTTTCGAGGCCCGGGTTGACCCGGATCAGCTCTGCCACGCCGTCGCGCACGCCCGAGGGCGGCAAGTAGATCACGCCGGTATTGAAGGCATGGCCCGCATCCAGCCCCTCGCGGACGTTGTTGAAGACCGGGATGTCACCGCCCGCGGTTTTCAGCACCTGACCGGCGCGGCCGGGCGAGGTGCCGAAGACCACGTTGCCGCCGGAAAAGGCATGGCTGGTCGGCGTTACCTGCCGGCTTTCGCCGCCCATGATGTTCAGCACGCAGACCCGGTCCGCCGGCGTGGCGATATCGGCCAGCGAGCGGATGCCCAGGTAATAGGGAAATTCCTTGATGCCCTGACGATACATGTCTTGCTCTCCTCTCAAGCTGCGCTGCGGATGCCCATGGCCTCCGCGATCTGCTGGCGTCCGCCTTCGCGCATCCAGCCATCCACCTTGCGGGCATAGTTCACGACCTCGGAAATCGCGCTGTCGAAGCCGAAGAAGCGATAGGGAACGCCAAGGCTGTCCAGCGTCTCGGCCAGGTTGCCCATGCCGCGCACCAGATTGGGGCCGCCCCGGCCCACCACGACGTAAAGCGGTGTCGGCCCATACGCGGCGAAATGCTCGCGCAGCGCGTCGCCCATGCCGCGGAAGGTCTCGTGAATGTCGGTGTTGTTCGACTTGCCGCCGATGATGAACAGCACATTGGTCTGTTTCAGGAAGTGGCGATAGCAGATCGACGCGACGGATTTCATCTTCTCATAGGGCGGGTTGCCGCCGAAATCGGAACTGATGATCGCCGCATCGCCCAGAACCTCGGTCACGAGGCTGTTGGCGCCGCCGCCGAAGGTGGGGGCAAGGATGGTGCCATTCTCGTTGATGACGAAAACATCCGACTGGCCCTGATGGGTGCGCAGCTGATTCACCTCCTGCTCGAAGGCCGAGATATCCGAGGCGAACAGATGATTCGGCAGGCCAAGGCGGCTGACGCGCGGATCGTCACGGTCGAAGCCGCATTTGAAATCGCAGGCAACCGGGGTCAGCCGCCCGCCCTTGTCGACGCGCATCCGGATCGGGTTCAGCTCCAGCGTGGTCATGCCGTAATGGTGCATCAACTCCCACAGCTTCGGCAGGTGCTGGACCAGGGGCGAGATGATCTCGCGCGGGGCGCCGATATCGGTCAGCGCATTGGCGACGACAAAGGCCTTCAGCCCGGTCAGTGCCTCGAACGGAACGTTCGCGATCTCGGATTTATCCAGTTCCTCGATATCGACGCCGCCGCGATGGGTCAGGGTCATGGTCGGGGCGCGGTATCGGGTGTCGTCGGTGATCGAGAAATAGACCTCATGCTCGGCCGGGATGCCGGCCTCGAAGGTCACGCCATTGGCCTTGGCATAGGCATTGCCATGACGATGTTCGGCGAAGTAGAGCCGTTCCTTCTCGGCCAGCGCGGTCTTCAGGTCCCTGGCCTTGCCGATCAGCCCGGCCTTGCCCTTCTTGCCGACGCCGCCGCGAAACAGCGGCTTGATGAAGATCAGACCGTGACGGTCGATCAGGGCCTGAATGTCATCCTCGCTGGCATCGGGTCCCAGAATCTCGGATGTTGGAAACCCGACATGGTCCAGAAGCTTGCTGCCATGCAGCATTCCGGTCAGTTGCATGTTGCTTTCTCCTCCTGCGGGCGTCGTGCTGCCCCTGGTCGCAGCAGCCCAATGCCCTGCAAAGCTGACAGCAGGCTGACGCGGAGGAATTCCGTCGAACATTGTCCGAGGCGCTGGTGCGGGCAGACGCGGAGGCACGGTTCAAGCGATCAGCCTGCAGAAACCAGTGGCATCGGCGGTCATCAGGAGGCCGGCAACGGGCAAAGGTCAGTTGCGCCGCTTCAAGGACGCAACAGGGGGGCCACGAGGAACTGAAGTCAAACAGAGACGCTTCGTCTGAGATACCCGCGCGGATGTATCCGCGCAGTTCTCTCAGCGCTGATAATGGCCTCCGCCACGCAGAAGCATGGCCTCAAGCGGCACCGCACCGGCTGATCGACCGACACTGCGTGTGGAGGCGGCCAGCATTGCCGGTGCCGGCACCTCATTGGCATAGTGCCAGACGGCATGCGCCGCCGCCCCCGCAAGCGCTTCGAGGGTTGCCTCATCGGCATTGGCAATGTCGTCGCAGGCCTTGTGGTAGCAGGGATCATAGGCCATCCCGGCCGTGCCCCCGAAATCGGCAGCCTCGCTTTCGCTTTTCAGGTCCTCTGCCCCTGAAAACAGCCCGCCCGCCGGGATGCCGCGGGCGATGAACGGCCCGTAATCCGATCGCCCGTCGAAGGCGCTTGGGCGGGTCGGCAGGCTGGCCCCGGCAAAATAGTCAAGAAAGACCGCCTCGATCTCGGCCGACCCGTCGGGGCCAGCGGGCTGACTGTCCGAACCGTCGCCATCGTAGACGAAATTGACCGCGTTGGGCGAGCCGAGCATGTCGAAGTTGAGGTTGAGCACGATCCGCGCAAGATCCTCGGGGGTAAGCTGCTCGACGTAATGCTGCGATCCCAGCAGGCCCCATTCCTCGGCACCCCAGAAGCCAAAGCGCAGCTTGTTGACCGGCGGCCCGCCCTGTTCGGCCAGGCGCAAAGCGATTTCAAGCAGGACGGCGGTGCCGCTGCCATTGTCATTGTTCCCCGGCCCCTCGCCAACCGAATCGAGATGGGCGCCAGCGACCACCACTCGTTCCGGGTCGCCCTGCGGCGATTCGCCGATCACGTTCGCGGTCGTCACGGACTGGGTGGTCGCCGTCACGGCGACCCGCGCGCGAACCTCGCCCGCCTGGGCCAGCGCCTGCAATTCGTCGCCAACCGCGAAACTGGTGGTGACGCTTGGAATGCTGACAGGAGTCGCCAGCGACCCCGTCGTGGCGTCCTGGCGGCCGGGTTGACCCTCGTTGAACACAAGCACCGCCGCGTAACCTGCAGCAGCCGCGTTGTCGACCTTGGTCTGGAAGGTGCAGGTGCCGCGTTGCACCAGTGCGATGGCCGGGCTGTCGGGCGGCGCCGGAAAGTCCTCGGGCTCGCAGCCGCTGGTCGAACTTGGATCCGTGGACGGCGGAATCACCAGATCCACCGTGGGAATCACGATCCCCTCGACCGTGCCGGCGCCGGAATTGCGCATGGTCACGAAATCGGCGCCGGCGGCAAAGGTCTTTGCGTCCGGCGAGACCAGTTCCAGCTGCGGCGCGGCGGTTTCCTCGAAATTCAGGAAATGGAAGGGCTGCACAGTCACCTGATAGCCCGCCTGGCGCAGCTGCTCGGCCACATATTCGGCCGAGGCATCATAGCCGGCACTGCCGGACACCCGGCTGCCGCCATTATCCGTTGCAATATCGGCCAGCGCCTGCTGATGCGCGCGGATCGCCTTGATCGTCACCGCATTGCGAATGGCGGAACTGTCGGTCTGCGCCGAGGCGGGCGCCGCAAGCAGCATCACGCCCGCAGCCACGGCGAGACGCATGGACATCGAAATCTTCACCCGGCACATGCTGGCCCCCAAACCCCGGTTACGTTGCCAGCATATATTAAATTAATTGGCCCGTGAAATCTATTGTGTTTATAAATAATGGCGCGATAAAATCACAAACCGTAAATGTTTTTTTGAATATATCCACTCACCAGAAACAAAACGTGGATTCTGCAGAAGAATATCCTAAAAAATCCACCCGGGATTTGCCGCGTGAAGCCGGCGGGACCTCGTCCTCTCCGCCCATCAGCCGGGCGCGCCGTCATTGCAGAAAGCGATAGCGGGTCGTCTCGGACCAAATCTGGCCGGGGCGCAGGATCGCGTCGGGGAAAGCCGGCCGGTTCGGCGCATCGGGCCAGTGCTGGGTTTCCAGCGCCGCGCCGGCATGGGGGCCATAGCGACGGCCATCCAGCCCCGGCACCCCGTCCATATAGGCGCCATCATAGAATTGCAGGCCGCAGGCAGTGGTTTCGACCTGCAGGGCAAGCCCGCTTTCTCCGGTCAGCCGGGCGACCGGGCGCAGGCTGCGCGGCCCGTCCGACAGGCAGAAATTGTGATCGTATCCCGCCTGCCCGATCACCCTCGGCGCGCGGAAATCGAACGCGCTGCCCTCCACCGGGGCGATCTGCCCGGTCGGGATCAGATCGTCATCGACCGGCAGGTAGTGATCGGCGGCGATCATCAGCGCATAGTTGCGGATGTCGCCCGCCCCGTCCAGATCGAAATAGCCGTGATGGGTCAGGCTGCAAGGGGTCGGCGCGTCGCATGTGGCTGCCAGCGTCAGGTTCAGCGCATCCTCGGCCAGCCAGATCTGCGCGGTCATGTCCATCCTGCCGGGAAAGCCCATATGACCGTCAGCCAGTTGCAGGGTCAGGCTGACCCTGTCCTCGGCCCGCGACTCGACCGTCCACAGCATCAGGTCGGTGCCCTGGGTCCCGCCATGCAGGGTATGGCGGGTGCGGAAATTCGGGTCGGTTCGGTATTCCCGCCCATCCAGGGTGAAACGCGCCCCGCCGATCCGGTTGGCAAAGCGGCCAACGACGGCACCGAAATAGCGGGCCGGACCCAGATAACCCTCAAGCCGGTCGCAGCCCAGGACCAGCGGATGGGCCACGCCCTCCAGCCGCAGATCCTGCACGATGGCGCCCATGGTCAGGATCTGCGCCCGCAACCCACCGCTCCGCAAGGTGATCCGCCGCACCTGCCGGCCATCGGCCAGGATACCGAAGATGGTCGGGCTCACAGGATCACCCGCGGCTCGGACAGGCCGGCCACCGAGGCGCGGGCCAGATAGGGCAGGCCCTGTGCCGCATCGGCGTTCTCGATACCCTGCCGCGCGGTCGTCACCAGCAGGTCGCGCATATCGCCCCCGCCATGGGCCGGGCAGGAACTGTGCAGCCCGCCCACCGCAATCTCGTCAAGGCGTTGCCCCTCCGGGGCAAAGCGGATCACCCGCCCCGCGCCCCAGCAGGCGATGCAGATCGCGCCACCCGCGTCGATCACCGCCCCGTCGGGCTCAAGCCCCATCGGGCGGCAATCCAGAAACACCTGCCGATCGCCCAGCGGCCAGCCCTCGGCATCCAGCGGCTGTCGCCAGACCATGCCCGCCTGCGTATCGGCGTAATGCGCCAAGCGGCCGTCGGCGGAAAAGCAGATCGCGTTCGGGATGGTGACCGCTTCGACCAGCCGTCGCAGCTCACCCCGGAAATAGCGATAGATCGCGCCCCGCCCGAACTCGGCCGCCTTGCCCATGGTGCCGAACCAGAAGCCGCCCTGCCGGTCGGCGCGGCCGTCATTCGAGCGGGTGCCGTGGTCATCTGCCTCGACCGGCACCAGATCCTCCAGCCGGCCATCGCGCAGGTCCAGCAGCGCCAGCCCCGTCTCGGTCGCGATCAGCAGCAGATCGCGATCCACCCAGCCGGCGGCCGAGGCCATGCGGTCGAAGCGCCATTCCAGCGGGCCGGTGTCGTCGCGGGACAGCAGGCGCCGGTTCAGGATGTCAAACCAGAAGAACTGGCCGCGTTCGGGATGCCACAGCGGCCCCTCGCCCAGGTCGCAATGGCGGTCGTCAAAGGGTTTCATGCGGCACCTCGGGCCAGCCTCGATTGCGACAGATGCAGCAGACCCTTCTGCAACAGGATGAAGACCAGCAGCAGGATGCCGATGACGATCTTGGTCCACCAGCTGGAAAGCGTGCCGTCGAAGACGATATAGGTCTGAATGAGCCCCATGGTGAGAACGCCGACCAGCGTGCCGAACATATAGCCCGCCCCCCCGGTCAGCAGCGTGCCGCCGATCACCACGGCGGCGATGGCGGTCAGCTCGGTCCCCACGGTCGCCAGCGAATAGCCCGAGCCGGTATAGATCGAGAAGACGATCCCCGACAGCCCCGCCATCAGCCCCGAAAAGGCATAGACCAGCATCGTCGTGCGTCCCTGCCGCACGCCCATCAGCCGCGCCGTCGCCTCGCCACCGCCAAGCGCATAGACGGATGCGCCGAAGCGGGTCTTGTGGGCGATGACCATGCCCGCCAGCACGGTCAGCACCATCAGCACCCCGATCAGCGTCAGCCGGCCCTTGCCGGGCATCAGCCAATAGGCCCTTTGCAGCGTGGTGTAGAATTCGTGCTGGATCGGCACGGAATCGATCGACAGCATATAGGCCGCGCCGCGCGCCAGGAACATGCCGGCCAGGGTGACGATGAAGGCCGGCATGGCGAGGCGGTCGATCAGGAACCCCATGGCGGCACCAAAGGCGGTGGTCAGCGCCAGGAGCATCGCAAAGACCACCAGCGGATGCAGCGAGGTGTCGCGCAGCACCACGGCGATGAACACGCCCGAAAAGGCGATGACCGAGCCGACCGAGAGGTCGATCCCCCCCGACAGGATCACCAGCGTCATGCCGACCGCGACGATACCCAGATAGGCGTTGTCGGTCAGCAGGTTGCCGATCACCCGCGTGGACAGGATGTTCGGGAATTGCAGCCAGCACAGCAGATAGGCCAGCAGGAAGATGGCGATGGTCGCGTAAAGCGGCAGGGCGCGGGTGTTCATGTCTGGCCTCCGGTCGCGGCGCGGGCCTCGCGGCCGGCACGCTGGCTGTCGCGCCACAGCCGCCATTCGCCGGCGATGCGCGGCGATTGCAGCACAAGGATCACCAAGACCAGAACCGCCTTGATGACGAGGTTGTATTCGGACGGGAACCCGGCCAGCAGGATGCCGGTGTCGATGGTCTGGATGATCATCGCCCCGATCAGCGAGGCAAGGATCGAGAACCGCCCCCCAGCAGGGAATTGCCGCCGATCACCACGGCAAGGATCGCGTCCAGTTCCAGCCACAGCCCGGCATTGTTGGCGTCGGCCCCGCGAATATCGGCGGTCACGATGATGCCCGCCAGCGCCGCGCAAATCCCGGCGCCGATATAGACCGCGATCAGCAGCACCGTGGCATTGACCCCCGCCAGCGCGCTGGCGCGGCGGTTGATGCCGATGGCCTCGACCAGCAGGCCAAGCGCGGTGCGGCGCATCAGGACGGCCACGCCGATCCCGGTCAGCAGCCACAGCCAGGCCGGCGCCGGCAGACCCAGAACCGAGCCCGAGCCGAAGAAGGCAAAGCCGGGATCGGAAAAGGTCAGGATGCGCCCCTCGGTAATCAGCTGGGCGATGCCGCGCCCCATGGTCATCAGGATCAGCGTGGCGACAAAGGGCTGGATGCCGACGATGGCGACCAGGACCCCGTTCCACAGCCCCGCCACGGCCCCGGCGGCCAGCGCCAGCAGCAGCGCCGGCACCAGCCCCAGCCCGCCGGCCACGGCCGAGGCGGCAACCGCGCCGCAGATCGCCATGGTCGCGCCCACCGACAGGTCGATCCCGCGCGTGGCGATGACCAGCGTCATCCCCACGGCCAACAGCGCCACCGGCGCGCCGCGTTTCAGCACGTCGATCACCGGCCCGACCAGACGGCCATCGTTCAGAGAGACATTCAGGAAGCCCGGAAAGAACAGCATGACCAGCGCGATCAGGGCGGCCAGCGCGATCAGCTGCGGGGCGAGACGTTTCAACAGGCTCATGCGGCGGCTCCGTCGCTGGCGATGGCGCGCATGATCTCGTCGCCCGAGACGCGGGCGCCGGTCAGTTCGGCGACATGGCGGCGGTCACGGACGACGATCACCCGGTCGGCCACGGCGACCAGTTCGTCGATCTCGGAACTGATGACCAGCACCGACATGCCGGCATCGGTCAGTTCGTGGATCAGCCGCAGGATCTCGGCATGGGCGCCCACGTCGATGCCGCGTGTCGGCTCATCAAGGATCAGGAATCGCGGGTTCATCGCCAGCCAGCGGGCCAGCACCACCTTCTGCTGGTTGCCGCCCGACAGCTCGCCGATGGCCTTCTCGCGCCCCGAGGTGCGGATATCCAGCCGCCTGATATAGTCGTCGGCCAGCCGGTTCTGCTCGGCCCGCGGGATCGGCCGCGCCCAGCCGCGGCGCGCCTGCAGGCCAAGCACGATATTCTCGCGGATCGACAGGTCGGCGACGATGCCGTCGGTCTTGCGGTCCTCGGGCGCGAAGCCAAAGCCTGCGGCAATGGCGGCGCGCGGGGTCTTGAGGTCCAGCGGGCCATTCGCATCCCGCGCCCCACCGCTCTGGGCCGGGCGGACGCCGAACATCAGTTCCGCGCTTTCGGTGCGACCCGAGCCCAGCAGCCCGGCCAGGCCCACAACCTCGCCCTGGCCCACGGTCAGATCGAAAGGCTCGATCACGCCCCGGCGCCCGAACCCGTTGAAATGCAGCAGTTCCGGGCGGTCGCTCTGGGCCGCCTCGGCACTCTGGTGTTCGACCTCGTCCTCCAGCGCGCGGCCCAGCATATGCTCGATCAGCCTGACCCGGTTCAGGTCGGCGGTGCGTTCGGTCACGATCTTCTGGCCGTTGCGCAAGACCGTCACCCGGTCGGTCAGGTCGAACACCTGATCGAGGAAATGCGAGACGAAGACGATGCCAAGGCCGCGTTCGCGCAGGCCGCGCACCACGTCGAAAACCATCCGCACCTCGGCCGCATCCAGACTGGCGGTGGGTTCGTCAAGGATCAGCACCTTGCCCGACAGGGCCACGGCGCGGGCGATGGCGATGATCTGCTGGATGGCCACCGAATAGGTGCCCAGATCGCGGTCCACATCCAGATCCAGCCCGTAATGGCCCAGCATCGCGCGCGCCTCGGCCCGCATGGCGCGGCTGTCGATCAGGCCGAAGCGGCGCGGCTCACGGCCGAACATCAGGTTCTGCGCCACGGTCAGGTTGGGCAGCAGGTTCACCTCCTGATAGACGGTGCCGATACCCAGATCCTGCGCCTCGACGGTCGAGCGCGGGTCGATCTCGGCCCCGTCCAGCGTGATCGTGCCGCCGTCGCGGGCATAGGCGCCGGTCAGGCATTTGATCAGCGTCGACTTGCCGGCGCCGTTCTCGCCCAGCAGCGCATGGACCTCGCCCGCGGCCAGATCGAAATCCACCGCGTCCAGCGCGCGGGTGCCGGGGAAGGTCTTGGTCAGGGACCGGATGGACAAAAGCATGTTGCCTCCCTTGATACTGCCGGGCCGCGGGGGGCGCGGCCCGGCGCCGGGGCTTCAGTAGCCCAGACCCTTGCGGCGCTCGTATTCGCCGGCCGGGTCGTCGGCCTGCGTAAAGAGCTTCGATTCCGTCTGGATGAACTTCGCGGGCATGGTGCCGTCCGCCCAATAGGCCGCCAGCGCGTCGAAGGCCGGGCCGGCCATGTTCGGCGTCAGTTCGACCGTGGCATTGGCCTCGCCATTCGCCATCGCCTGGAAGATGTCGGGCACCGCGTCGATCGAGACGACGAGGATGTCCTCGCCCGGCTTCAGCCCGGCCTCCTTGATCGCCTGGATCGCGCCCACCGCCATGTCGTCGTTATGGGCGTAAAGCGCGCAGATATCGGCGCCGCCATTCTCGGCCTGAAGAAAGCTTTCCATCACCTCCTTGCCCTGAGCGCGGGTGAAATCGCCGGTCTGGCTGCGCACGATCTCCATGTTGTCATGGCTGGCGATGGCATTCTCGAAGCCGGTCTTGCGGTCGATGGCCGGGGTCGAGCCGGTGGTGCCCTGCAACTCGACGATGCGGCAGGGCTCGCCGCCCACGGCATCGGCCAGCCACTGGCCCGCAACCTCACCCTCATGCACGAGGTTCGAGCCGACGGCGGTCAGATAGAGCTCGTCCGAGCTGTCCACCTGACGGTCCAGCAGCACCACCGGGATCTCGGCCTCCTTGGCCTCTTCCAGAACCGCGTCCCAGCCGGTGGCGACGACCGGGGCCAGCAGGATCGCATCGACGCCCTGCGCCACGAAGGACCGGATCGCGGCGATCTAGTTCTCCTGCTTCTGCTGCGCGTCCGAGAATTGCAGCTGGATGCCGCGCTCTTCGGCCTGGCTCTTGGTCAGCGAGGTCTCGGCCGCCCGCCAGCCGGATTCCGAGCCGATCTGGGCAAAGCCCACGGTCTCGCCCTCGGCCAGCGCCGCGGTCGCGGTGATCGCCAGCGCGGCGGCACTGGTCGTCAGGAACTTGGTCTTCATGGTTATCCTCCCTTGGTTATGTTGGATCGTCGTTGCGTGCTCATCCCGCCAGATCGTCTGGCATGATGTTATTTGGGATGTTCTGGAAGCAGACCGGTCGCAGGAAGCGTCGGATGGAGAGGGTTCCGACGGATGTGGCGCCGAAATTGGTGCTGGCGGGGTAGGGGCCGCCA
>NZ_JAHKNG010000030.1 GCF_018860165.1 Paracoccus marinaquae | reverse complement strand
TCCACATCCGCATTGCCCTCATGAACCGCTTCAACGCTCTCGGCCAAGCGGAGATCGAACGCGTCGCCTAAGATCGCGGGGGAAAGGCGCAAGCTCGGCTCAAACCGGCGTTCTGCAACAACGCCGATCTGCTGCATAAACGTCTGTCTTTTCGCGTTTTTTGTCCGTCGATGCATGGCTTTCCGGAGAAATGCGGCCTGTCGATACGGAAACCATGCCGTGGTGCCAGGCCGGCCCGGCTGCGGGATCAGAGTCCGAGGCACCAGCGCATGACGGCCTTCTGCGCGTGCAGGCGGTTCTCGGCCTCGTCCCAGATCACCGAATGCGGGCCATCCATGACCGCACTGGTGACCTCGTCCTCGCGATGGGCGGGCAGGCAGTGCATGAACAGCGCATCGGGCCGTGCATGCGCCATCAGCGCCTCGTTCACCTGATAGCCGCGCAGCTGGTTGTGGCGCCGCTCCTTGGCCGATTGCGGATCGTGCATGCTGACCCAGGTATCGGCGAAGACCAGATCGGCGCCGGCGACGGCTTTGGCCGGGTCGCGCTCGATGGTGACGCCGACGCCCTGGGCGCGGGCGAAATCCAGCGCCTCGGCCTCGGGGTCGAGCGGCGGCGGGCCGGTGAAGGTGAAGTCGAAGCCGAACTGTCCGGCGGCGTGGATGACGCTGGCGCAGACATTGTTGCCGTCGCCGACCCAGACGACCTTGCGCCCGGCGATCGGGCCGCGATGTTCCTCGAAGGTCATCACATCGGCCATGATCTGGCAGGGATGGGTGCGGTTGGTCAGCCCGTTGATGACCGGCACGCTGGCATATTCCGCCATCTCCTGCAGCGTCGCCTCTTCGAAGGTGCGGATCATGATCAGGTCGACATAGCGGCTGAGAACCCGTGCGGTGTCGGCGATGGTCTCGCCATGGCCGAGCTGCATTTCCGATCCCGACAGCACCATGGTCTGACCGCCCATCTGCCGCACGCCCACGTCGAAGCTGACCCGGGTCCGGGTCGAGGGTTTCTCGAAGATCAGCGCGACCATGCGGCCGGCCAGCGGCAGGTCGTCGTCGGGCGTGCCCTTGGGGCGGCGGTTGCGGGCGGATTTCATCGCCAGCGCCTGGTCGATGATGGTCCTGAGGTCGTCCTTTGCCGTCGTGTGGATATCGAGGAAATTCTTCATCGCTCTGTCTTTCGGCTTTCGGGCCAGCAAGCCCGCTTGTGGCGGCCGGGTCAAGGGGGCGCTGCCCCCGTCGCGCCTGCGGCGCGCCTCCCCCGGGATATTTTCGTGAAGAAGAAGCCCTATCGTCGGCGCGTCATGATGCGAACGGTCCGGCCGGCGCCGTCGCGGCCGAGCGCCGTGCCGGCAAAGCCTGCCTTTTCATAGGCGCGGATGGCACGGGTATTCGCCGGGTCGGGGTCGATCGCCAGAACCGGCACCCGGGCCAGCAGCAGATCGCCCAGCGCGCGCAGCCAGGCGCCGCCCTGTCCCCAGCCCTGCGGGCCGGAGAAGACGTCGATGGCGATGGTTTCGGGCGGCAGATGCGCAAGATGCGGCGCCGGCCAGCGATGCGCGGGGTAATATTGCCCGTAGCCGAGCGGCGCCCGGTCCAGCGTGGCGATCACCTGATGCAGGCCGGGTTCGGCCCCCTCCTCGCGGATGAGCGCGATCTGCCGGTCGGGCCCGCCCCACCAGTGCGCCACCCCGGGCTGGCGGAGCCAGTCCGCCAGCATCGGCAGGTCGGCCCCGGTGACCGGTCTGAAGCCGTAATCAGCCATCGAGGCGCGCGGCGGCGCGGTCCAGCCTTTCGACCGCCTCGGCAATCTCGGCGTCGCCGATGTTCAGCGGCGGCAGCAGGCGCAGCGTATTGTCGGCCGCCGGCACGGTCAGGATCGCCTCGGCATAGCCCGCCTTGACCAGATCGGCGGGCGCGGCCCGGCATTTCAGGCCCAGCATCAGCCCCTGCCCGCGCACGGATTCGAAGACCTGCGGATGGGCGGCCACGAGCCCCTCAAGCTTTTGCCGGAACAGGGCCGCCTTGCGGTTCACCTCGGCCAGGAAAGCCTCGCCGGCGACGATCTCCATCACCTTGGCCCCGACCGCGCAGGCCAGCGGGTTGCCGCCATAGGTCGAGCCATGCGTGCCGGCGACCATGCCGGCCGCCGCCGCCTCGGTGGCAAGCACCGCGCCCAGGGGGAAGCCGCCGCCGATGCCCTTGGCGACCATCATGATGTCGGGGCTGACGCCCGCATATTCATGCGCGAAGAGCCGCCCCGTGCGGCCCATGCCGCATTGCACCTCGTCCAGCACCAGCAATGCGCCGGTCTGGTCGCAGAGCGCGCGGATCTGGCGCAGATCCGCGTCGGCCAGCGGGCGGATGCCGCCCTCGCCCTGCACCGGCTCGATCATCACCGCGGCGGTCCGGTCGCTGATCGCCTCGTTCAGTGCCGCCATGTCGCCCCAGGGCAGTTGCCTGAAGCCGGGCATCAGCGGGCCGAAGCCGCCGACCATCTTTTCGGAGCCGGCGGCGGCGATGGCGCCGGTCGAGCGGCCGTGGAAGGCGCCTTCGAAGGTCAGGATCTCGTAGCGTTCGGGCTGGCCGGCGTGATCCCAGTACTTGCGCACCATCTTGATCGCCAGTTCCGCGGCCTCGGTGCCGGAATTGGTGAAGAAGACGGTGTCGGCGAAGGTCCGGTCGACCAGAAGATCGGCCAGCCTCTCCTGCTGAGGGATCTGGTAGAGATTCGAGACATGCCAGATCCGGCCGGCCTGGTCGGTCAGCGCGGCGACCAGATCGGGATTGGCATGGCCTAGGACGTTGACCGCGATGCCGGCGCCCAGATCGAGGTATCGGGTGCCGTCCGTGGCGATGGCCCAGGCGCCCTCGCCCCGTTCGAAGGCGATGGCGGCACGGTTATAGGTCGGCAGAACATGCGAAATCATGGCGGATTCCCCGAATGGCAGGACAGATTGTAAAGGCAGGCAGGATCGGACGGTGACGTGGCGTCAACGTCGGGGACGGGCGACTGAGGCGGTCCATGCGATCATGGTTCCGCCCATAGCGCGGTTTCGGCGCCTACGCAATCACGCTTTCATCCGGTAGCCCGATTTCAGCCAGCGCCAGGCCAGGTACAGGACCGCCAGCACCACCGCCAGGCTGACCGCGAGGCCGCGCCAGACCGGGGCGTCGCTGACGCCGGTGACGCCGTAGCGTGCGCCGTCGATCAGGTAGAAGATCGGGTTCCAGTGCGACAGGCTGCGGAACGGCTGCGGCAGGGACTGGACCGAGTAGAAGGTGCCGGACAGGAACGACAGCGGCATGATGATGAAATTGTTGATCGCCGACATCTGGTCGAACTTCTCGGCCAGGATACCGGCGAGGATGCCAAGGCCGCCCAGCATCAGGATCGCCAGCAGCACGAAGCAGACGGCCCAGGCCGGATGGGCCACGCCCGCCCCGGTGACCGCCAGCATGCCCGTGCCGATCACCAGCGCCACCAGCCCGGCGCGCACCACCGAGCCGGTCATGTAGCCGGCCAGCATTTCGCCCGCCGACAGCGGCGGCATCAATGTGTCGACGATATTGCCCTGCACCTTGGCCGAGGTGATCGAGCTGGAGGTATTGGCGAAGGCGTTCTGGATCACCGTCATCATCATGATTCCCGGCCCGAGGAAAACCAGATAGGGCAGTCCCATCACCTCGCCCCGGCCCTCGCCCAAAGCCAGCGCGAAGACCAGCACGAACAGCCCCGCCGTCATCAGCGGCGCGAAGATGGTCTGCTGCCAGACCGCCATGAAGCGCATCACCTCGCGCCGGGCCAGTGTCCGCAGGCCCAGCCAGTTGACCCGGCCAAAGCGGCGCACGCCCATCTGCTGGCTGCTGATCTTCGCGCGATCCATGGCTTGCGGTCCTTGAATTCCTGTGTCCCGGGGGCTAAATCTCGGCATCCCGTTTCTGACGGGAGCAATCGCAGGTTTCAAGATGGCGGCGGGCCGGACCCGCCCGGAAAGGCGGCCATGTCCTGGACGGACGAACGTGTCGAGACGCTGAAGCGCATGTGGGGCGAGGGCCAGTCGGCCAGCGCCATCGCCAAGGAACTGGGCGGCGTCACCCGCAACGCAGTGATCGGCAAGGTGCATCGTCTGGGCCTGTCGAACCGCAATGACGAGGCCGAGGCCGCACCGGCGGCCGCGGACCCGGCGGTGGAGAAGAAGATCGAGAAGAAGCCTAGCCCCGAGGCCCGTCCGGAACCTGCCGCGGCCCGTCCCGAACCGGCCGCGGCCCAGCCGCAGCCGGCGGCGCAGCCCAGCTTTACCCCGGCGACGCGGCGCCCGATCGTGCCGGCCGGCCAGCCCCTGCCGCCGCAGCCCTCGGCCAACGAGATCAGCCCCGAGGCGCTGGCCTCGGTCCGCGAGATCGAGAAGAAGGCCCGCAGGCTGACGCTGATGGAACTGACCGAGCGGACCTGCAAATGGCCGATCGGCGACCCGGCGACCGAGAAGTTCTGGTTCTGCGGCCTGCCCAGCCAGCCCGGCAAGCCCTATTGCGAGGCCCATGTCGGCGTCGCCTTCCAGCCGATGAGCTCGCGCCGCGACCGCCGGCGCTGACCCCGTGACGCATTTCCCCCGCCTCGCCGCGCTGGCCGTGACGCTGCGCGGGGACCGGGTGCTGCTCGCGCGGCGGCGCAACCCGCCCGATGCCGGGCTGTGGGGCTTTCCCGGCGGCCATGTCGATCCGGGCGAAACCGCGCTTGCCGCCGCCGTGCGCGAGTTGCGCGAGGAAACCGGCGTGATCGCCACCCCGCGCGGATATCTGGACAATATCGACCTGATCCTGCGCGATGCCACGGGCGCGCTGGAATATCACTTCCTGTTGGCCGCCGTGCTTTGCGACTATGTCGCGGGCGAGCCGGTCGCCGGGGATGACGCCACCGAGGCGGCGTGGTGGCCCGCCACGGAGGTGCTGAACGGCGCCCTGCCGCTGTCGGCCCATGTCGGCGATGTGCTGCGCCGGGCGCTGGCGCCGTGACCGCCTGACACGGCCCGGCGGGTCACGCGGCGGTTGCCGCGACCGGGGCGGCGGTGCTTAGATGCCCCGGCACAGACCGCCAGCCGAGAAGGAGGCCCCATGCATGCGATGGTGCTGGAACGGATCGGTGCCCCGCTGGTCTGGCTCGGTCTGGGCAGCGGGATCGGATCAGGCCCCGAAGATCGGCCTCCGGACCGAGACCACCGCCTATCCGCTGGCCGAGGCCAATCGCGCGCTGGACGATCTGCGCCATGGCCGGTTCGAGGGCGCGGCCGTTCTGCGGCCCTGAGGGATCAGATCCCGGAGACGGTGCCTTCGACCCAGGCCCGCAGGATCACCTGCGCCACCGCGCCCTTGCGGGCGGGCGCGATGCGGTCGTGCCGTCCCGCCAGCGCCTCGGCCATCTCGGCCTTGCTGACCCAGATCGCGTCCTCCAGTTCGGTCGGGTCCATCATGATCCGGTGCGTCTCGGCCCGGGCCGCGCAGCCGATCATCAGCGAGGCCGGAAAGGGCCAGGGCTGCGAGGTGACATAGTGGACCGCGCCGACCGTGATCCCGGCCTCTTCCAGCACCTCGCGGCGCACTGCCTCCTCGATGGTCTCGCCCGGCTCCATGAAGCCGGCCAGCAGCGAATACATCCGCTCGGGCCAGTTCGATTGCCGGCCCAGCAGGACGTTCTCGCCATCCAGCACCAGCATGATGACCACCGGATCGGTGCGCGGGAAATGCTGCCGCCCGCAGGCCCGGCAATCGAACCGCCAGCCGGCATGGCTGACCACGTTCGGCCCGCCGCAATTGGCGCAGAAGCGATGCGTCAGCCGCCATTCGAAGATGCCCTTGGCCGCCGCCGCGATGCCCGCGTCGCGGTGATCGATCTCGCCCATGATGGCACGCAGTTCGATGAATTTCCGCGTCTCGGACAGATCGAGGGTGCGCTTGTCCACGAATTCCGCCGGCGCCTCGTCGGGCGGCGCGATGGACGAGACATCGGCGGCGAAATGCGCCAGCCCGGCATCGTCCAGCCCCATGAAGACCACCGGTTCGGGGCAGTCCCGGACCAGCGCCTCGCCCGCCGACAGCCAGGCGAGGCGCGGCCCCGCCTCGGTCAGGTCGAACAGCGGCTTGCCCCGCCAGAAGGGCGAGACGCGGCTGGCCGGGTCGGCCAGCCGGCGCGCGACCTCGGCCGCATCCGCCCGCAGCCGGTCGGCGCGATCCAGAAAGCTGCCTGCGAAGGTCACGTCCGATTCGGGAATCATGTCGCAAAGCTGCCCCGCCCCCGCCCCGCAGGCAAGCCCCGCATCTGGCCGCGCGGGCCGGCTTGACTTAGACTGCGCTCGAACCCCTAGCCTGCCCCGCGTCTGATCGGAAAGGACGCCATGAAGATCGCCCAGCTTGCCCGCCGCAGTGGCCTGACACCGCACACGATCCGCTATTACGAGCGGATCGGCCTGATGCCGGTGGCGGATCGCGACGGGGCCGGGCATCGCGACTATGGCCCCGAGGCGCTGCGCTGGATCACCTTCATCGGTCATATGAAATCGGCCGGGATGCCGATCGCCGAGATGCTGCGCTATGCGCGGCTGCGCCGGCAGGGGCCGGCCACCGGCCCCGCACGCGCCGCCATGCTGCGCGCGCGCCGGGCGATGGTCCAGCAGCAGATCGCGGCGCTTCGGGCCACCCTTTCCGTTCTGGACGACAAGATCGCCGGATATGACATGGAAAGGGCGGAACATGACGAACGAAACACGGCTTCAGCGCGGGCATCGGCAACTTGACCGGATCGACGGCGCGGGCGGACAGGCGGTGATCGCGGCGCTGGCCGATATCGCCCCGGATTTCGCCACCTATCTGCTGGAGTTCCCGTTCGGCGACATCTATTCGCGCGACGGCCTCGGCCTGCGGGAACGCGAGATCGCCACCATCGCCGCGCTGGCCGCGATGGGCCATGCGCAGCCGCAGCTGAAGGTGCATATCCGGGCCGGGCTGAATGTCGGGCTGACCCGGGACGAGATCGTCGAGGTGCTGATGCAGATGGCGGTCTATGCCGGCTTTCCGGCCGCCCTGAACGGTCTTTTCGCCGCCCGCGAGGTCTTTGCCGAGGCCCCGGCCTGAATCGTGGCGGGCGCCCGGCACGGATCCCGGGCGCCCCCACTTTCCTTTGCCCCGCATCATCGCTAGAGAAAGCGGCGACTGGAAAGGACGCACCCCGCATGGCACGCCATCTCATCACCTCAGCCCTGCCCTATATCAACGGCATCAAGCATCTGGGCAATCTCGTCGGCTCGCAACTGCCGGCCGATCTCTATGCCCGCTATCTGCGCGCCCGCGGCCATGAGGTGATGTTCATCTGCGCCACCGACGAACACGGCACCCCGGCCGAGCTGGCGGCCGCCAAGACCGGCGAGACAGTGGCCGATTACTGCGCCCGGATGCATGGCGAACAGGCCGCGCTGGCGCGCGGCTTTGGCCTGTCCTTCGACCATTTCGGACGCTCGTCCAGCCTCCGCAACCGCACCCTGACCCAGCATTTCGCGGGCCGGCTGGCGGAGCGCGGCTATATCCGCGAGGTGTCGGAAAAGCAGGTCTATTCCAAGGCCGATGGCCGCTTCCTGCCCGACCGCTATATCGAGGGCACCTGCCCGAACTGCGGCTATGACCGCGCCCGCGGCGACCAGTGCGAGAACTGCACCAAGCTTCTGGACCCGACCGACCTGATCAACCCGCGCAGCGCGATTTCGGGCAGCACCGATCTGGAGGTGCGCGAGACCAAGCACCTGTATCTGCGCCAGTCGGCGCTGAAGGACCAGATCGCGCAATGGATCGACAGCAAGACCGACTGGCCGATCCTGACCACCTCGATCGCGCGGAAATGGCTGAATGACGGCGACGGGTTGCAGGATCGCGGCATCACCCGCGACGTGGACTGGGGCGTGCCGGTCAAGCGCGGCGATCAGGACTGGCCGGGGATGGAGGGCAAGGTCTTCTATGTCTGGTTCGACGCGCCCATCGAATATATCGGCGCCACCGCCGAATGGGCCGATGCGAATGGCGGCGACTGGGAAGGCTGGTGGCGCACCGACAAGGGCGCGGACGACGCCACCTATACCCAGTTCATGGGCAAGGATAACGTGCCCTTCCACACGCTCAGCTTCCCGGCCACGATCATCGGCTCGGGCGAGCCATGGAAGCTGGTCGATTACATCAAGTCCTTCAACTACCTGACCTATGACGGCGGGCAGTTTTCGACCAGCCAGGGCCGCGGCGTCTTCATGGATCACGCGCTGGAGATCCTGCCGGCGGATTACTGGCGCTGGTGGCTTCTGTCGCACGCGCCCGAATCCGGCGACAGCGAGTTCACATGGGAGAATTTCCAGCAGTCGGTGAACAAGGATCTGGCCGATGTGCTGGGCAATTTCGTCAGCCGGATCACCAAGTTCTGCCGCTCGAAATTCGGCGAGGCAGTGCCCGAGGGCGGCGGATACGGCCCCGAGGAACAGCAGCTGATCGCGGCGCTGGATGCTCGCATCCGCGCCTATGAGGGCTTCATGGCCGCGATGGAGGTGCGCAAGTCCGCGGCCGAGCTGCGCGCGATCTGGGTTCTGGGCAACGAATACCTGCAAGCGGCGGCGCCCTGGTCCAGCTTCAAAACCGACCCGCAGCGGGCGGCGATGCAGGTCCGTCTGGGCCTGAACCTGATCCGGCTCTATGCGGTCCTGTCGGCGCCCTTCATCCCCTTCGCGGCCGACGCGATGCTGGCGGCGATGCAGACCGAAAACCGCGACTGGCCCGGCGACGTGGCCGAGGCACTGGCCGCCCTGCCCGCGGGTCACGCCTTCACCGTGCCCGAGGTGCTGTTCGCCAAGATCACCGACGATCAGCGCGCGGACTGGGAAGACCGCTTCAAGGGTGTCCGTACCTGACGCCCGCTGTGGACTTCCGTGCCGGTCCGGTCTTACCTCGGGGGGCGAACCGGCACAGGAGAACCAGATGACCCATTGCATCCTTATCGGCGCCCCCGTCGACGAGGGCCAGCGCCGCCCCGGCTGCCTGATGGGGCCGGCCGCCTTCCGCACCGCCGGGCTGGCCGCCACGCTGACCCGGCTTGGCCATACGGTCGAGGATCGCGGCGACGTGGTGCCGGCGGCGCCGGGCGGCGAGACCTGCGCCAATCCGGCCGTCCATCACCTGCCCGAGGTCATCGCCTGGACCAATGCCCTGCGCGAGGCCATGGCCGCCGCCCTGCCGGGCGGGATGCCGATCGTGATGGGCGGCGATCACTCGCTGGCGCTTGGCACGGTGGCGGGCGTCGCCGCCCATGCCGCCGCCGCCGGGCGGCCGCAATTCGTCATCTGGCTGGACGCGCATAGCGATTTTCACACCGTTGACAGCACGACCTCGGGCAATCTGCACGGCACGCCCATGGCCTATGCATGCGGCCTGCCCGGTTTCGATCCCTTCCCGCCCTTCCCGGCCCCGATTCCGGGCGAGAATATCTGCATGTTCGGCATCCGCAGCGTCGATGCCGCCGAACACGCGGCGATGCAGCCGACCGAGATCACCGTCAACGACATGCGGGTGCTGGACGAGCAGGGCATCGTCGCGCCCCTGCGCACGTTCCTCGACCGGGTGCGGGCCACGGGCGGCCTTCTGCATGTCAGCCTCGACGTGGATTTCCTCGACCCGTCCATCGCGCCGGCGGTCGGCACCACGGTTCCCGGCGGCACCACCTTCCGCGAGGCGCATCTGGTGATGGAACTGCTGCACGAATCGGGCCTTGTCACCTCGCTGGATCTGGTCGAGCTGAACCCCTTCCTTGACGAGCGTGGCCGCACCGCAAGGCTGATGGTCGATCTGGTCGGCAGCCTGATGGGCCGCAAGGTCTTCGACCGCCCGACCCGAAGCTATGGCTGAGAGGGGCGGCCCCGCCATCGCGCCGGCGCTTGCCAAGGCCCGGTCTGTTGGATAGCCACGAGCATCTGCCGCGGGCGTGGTGGAATGGTAGACACATGGCACTTAAAATGCCTGGGCCGAAAGGCCGTGCCGGTTCGAGTCCGGCCGCCCGTACCACAGACCCGGCACAGGTGACCGGAACAGCGGTCTGACCCTATTCCAGCGGCGGCAGCATCCGGTCGCGATGCGGGCGGAAGGGCGGCCAGAACAGGATGGCGAGGCCCAGGGCGAAGGCCGCGACGCCGACCCCCGGCCCCCATTGCAGCGTCAGCCAGCCCAGCACCGGCACGCCGAGGAACACCATCACCCAGAAGGCGTGAAAGCGGTATCGTTCGGCCCAGAAGGGCACCAGGCAGGCCAGCAGGGCCCACAGCGCCGCGATGGCGCAGGATGAAACCAGGATCGGGGTCACGCGGCCTTTCCCTGCAGTCGCGCGGGCAGCGCATTGGCCCAGGTGGAAATCGTGCCGGCGCCGAGGCAGACGACCATGTCGCCGGGCCGCGCCTGTTCGCGGACCAGCCGTTCAAGGTCTTCCTCGCTGAGGATCGCGCGGGCGTGGCGGTGGCCATGGGCGATCAGCCCCGCCACCAGATCGTCGCGGCTGGCGCCGGGGATCGGATCCTCACCCGCCGCATAGACCTCGGCGATGGCGACCACATCGGCCTCGTTGAAGCAGGTGCAGAACTCGTCGAACAGGTTCGACAGCCGCGAATAGCGGTGCGGCTGGTGGACGGCGATGACCCGGCCATCGGTCGCCTGACGCGCGGCCCTGAGGACGGCGGCGATCTCGACCGGATGGTGGCCGTAATCGTCGATGATCGTGACGCCGTTCACCTCGCCCACGCGGGTAAACCTGCGCCCGACGCCGCCGAACTTCGCCAGCGCGTCGCGGATCTCGGATTTCTTCAGCCCCAGATGGCGGGCGACAGCGACCGCGGCCAGCGCGTTCGAGACGTTGTGATCCCCCGGCATCGGCAGGGTGCAGCCCTCGATCAGCTCGACTTCGCCGGTCTCGGTCGGACCCTCGCCCTGCAGGGCAATGTCGAAATGCGCCACGCCGCGTTCATAGCGCAGGTTCATCGCTCGCACATCGGCCTGGGCGTTGAAGCCGAAGGTGACGACGCGGCGATCCCGCAGCCGGCCGACCAGCGCCTGCACCTCGGGATGATCGGTGCAGCAGACGGCGAGGCCGTAGAAGGGGATCGAGGAGGCGAAGCTGAGGAAGGCGTCGCGCAGCCGGTCGAAATCACCCCAATGCTCCATATGCTCGGGGTCGATATTGGTGATGATGGCGATGTCGGTCGGCAGGCGGTTGAAGCTGCCGTCGCTTTCGTCGGCCTCGACCACCATCCATTCGCCCTCGCCCGCCCGCGCATTGCTGCCATAGGCGTGGATGACGCCGCCATTGATGACGGTCGGGTCCAGATTGCCCGCATCCAGCAGCGTGGCGACCATGGTGGTGGTGGTTGTCTTGCCATGGGTGCCGGCGATGCAGATGTTCGACTTCATCCGCATCAGTTCGGCCAGCATCTCGGCCCGGCGCACGACCGGCAGGCCGCGACGGCGGGCCTCTTCCAGTTCCGGGTTGCCCTTCTTGATCGCGGTCGAGATGACGACGACGCCGGCCTCGCCGATATTCTCGGCCCGCTGGCCCTCGAAGACGGTGGCGCCCAGGCTTTCCAGCCGGTCGGTGATCTTCGACCGCTTCAGGTCGCTGCCCTGCACCTGATAGCCAAGGGTCAGCAGCACTTCGGCGATGCCCGACATGCCGATGCCGCCGATGCCGGTGAAATGGATCGGGCCCAGTTCATGAGGCAGTTTGGTGGCGGCATTCATCCGGTGATCTCCTTGACAATATCATATAGGCGCCGCGCCGCATCGGGCCGGCCAAGTTGCAAAGCGGCGGCTGCCATGGCCGAGGCACGCGCGGGGGTGCTGAGGATCGCGCGGATGTCGCCCGCCAGCGTCCCGGCGTCAAGCATTGATTCGGGACGCACGAGCCCAGCCCCCGCATCGGCAAGGGCTTGCGCATTGGCGCTCTGGTGATCGCCCGCGGCCACGGCATAGGGGATCAGGATCGCCGGGCGGCCGATCACGGTGATATCGGCGATGGACGAGGCGCCCGAGCGGCTGACGACCAGTTGCGCCCGGGCCAGCCGGTCGGGCACGTCGTCGAAGAAGGGCTGCACCTCGGCCGCGACACCCGCCGCGCGATAGGCCTCGGTCACGCGCGCGCCATCCTCGGCACGGGCCTGATGGCTGACATGCAGCCGGGCGCGCATCTCCTCGGGCAGGGTGGCGATGGCGGCGGGCACGACATCGGACAGCACCCGCGCGCCCTGGCTGCCACCGATCACCAGCAGGTGCAACTCACCGCTGCCCGGCGCGGCATAGGGGGCGGCCGCGCGATCCAGCACGGCGGCACGAACCGGATTGCCGGTATGGATGCCCTCGACGCCTGCGGGCAGCGAGGTCGGCCAGGTGCCGCAGGCGACGCGGCTGACCTGTGGCGCAAAGAGCCGGTTCACCCGGCCCATGACGCCATTCTGTTCGTGGATCATCCGCGGCAGGCCCAGCAGCCGCGCCGCCGTCAGCGCCGGAATGGTCGGATAGCCGCCGAAGCCGATCACCACCGACGGCCGGTCGCGCCGGAAATCGCCGCGCGCGGCCAGGATTCCGGCGGCGATCTTCAACGGTGCCGTCAGCTTGCCGCTCATCCCGCCGCGCGCGGTGGTGGCCGATCTGACGACCTGCCGCTGCACCGCCTCGGGGAAGCCGCCGGCATAGCGCGCGCCGCGATCGTCGGTGGACAGGGTCACCCGCCAGCCCTCGGACAGCAGCAGTTCGGCCAGGGCCTGCGCGGGAAACATGTGCCCGCCGGTGCCTCCAGCGGCGATCAGGGCCAGCTGCGCCGCCATCAGCGCCGCCGCCGCAGAAGTTCGGCCATCTCGCCCTGCGGCCGCGTCCGGGTCAGCGCCAGCAGCATCCCCAGAGCGATGCCCGAGGCGATCACCGACGACCCGCCATAGCTGACGAAGGGCAGCGTCATCCCTTTGGCCGGCAGCAGCCGCACCGCGACGCCCATGTTGATCAGCGCCTGCACGCCGAAGGCGGCGGCCAGCCCGGCGCCGGCGATGCGGGTGAAGGGATCGCGTTCCTTCAGCAGCCGCAGAAGCGAGCGCTGGACGATGGTGCAGTAAAGCAGGATGATCACCAGCACCATGATCAGCCCGTATTCCTCGGCCGCGACGGCGATGATGAAATCCGTATGGGCATCGGGCAGCGACCATTTCACCGTGCCCTCGCCGACGCCCACGCCGAAGAAGCTGCCCTCCTGAATGGCATTGGTGGCATAGCCGATCTGCGTGCGCGGATCGACATCCGGATTGAGAAAGCCGTTGATGCGGCGGGCGAAATGTTCAGAGGTGCCATAGGCGAAAAAGCCGCCGGCGATGGTCAGCCCGGTCACGCCCAGCAGCAGGATCATCGGCGCGCCGGCGATGAAATACATCACTCCCCAGGAAAACAGCACCAGCGAGGCCTGGCCGAAATCGGGCTGCAGCGCCAAAGCCAGCACCACCACCACTGCCGCGATGAAGCTGTAGAGCCGGCCCGGCGGCCCGCCGACCTCCATGCTGGCGGCCATGAACCATGCGCACAGCGCGACGAAGCCGGGCTTGAGGAACTCCGAGGGCTGCATCGACACGCCCGCGAAGCTGAGCCAGCGGACCGCGCCCTTGCCGAAATCCGTGCCGATCACCGGCAGCGCCATGACCAGCGCGAAGGAGACAAGAAACCCCAGCACCCCGATCCGCCTGATCTGGCGCGGCGACAGCATCGAGATCACCAGCATCACGCCGATGGCGAGGCCGCCGAACAGGGCCTGCCGCTGGACGTAGTAAAAGCGCGGCAGATGGTTCTTCTCGGCCAGCGGCACCGAGGCGGCCAGCCCCAGGAGCAGCCCGATGGCGAACAGCCCCAGCACGCAGAACAGCGACCACTTGTCCAGCGTGCGCCACCAGCGTGGAAGAATAGGATCACCCGCCCTCGCGGGCGTGGTGCCAAAGACCATCTCGGTCATGGGGATACCGCCGTCACTGCCTCTGCTCTGTCCGGTTTTCCGGATCTGCGGCCGAGAATAGCGCGGTTTCCGGCGTCGCGCTACTGCCGATTGCGCCCGATGCGCATTCGCCTGGCCCGCGCGGGCACGGGGCGTGCGCGGGACGGGCGCAATGTAACCTCTGCGTGTTCGCGCTTGCCAAGACCGGGCCCTTCGGGCTAGCCGGGCATCGTCGCCAAGCCATGCCACGCCGCCGATGGGTGGGCCGGCAAGCCAGATCGCGCCGCGCCCCGGCCTCGCATCACCCGAACCCAACAACGGAAGTGGAAATGATCAACCGTCTCAACGCCCTCGCGCCTCTGGTCCTCAGCCTTCTGCGTATTGTATCCGGCCTGATCTTTCTGGCCCACGGCACCCAGAAACTGCTGGGCTTTCCCGTCACCGACAGAACCACCGACGCCTTCTCGCTCGGCTGGTTCTCGGGCCTCATCGAGATCGTCGCCGGCACCCTGATCGCGATCGGTTTCCAGACCCGCGCCGCAGCCTTCCTGGCCTCGGGGACCATGGCCTTCGCCTATTGGCTGGCCCATGCCCCGCGCAGCCCCTATCCGGTCAACAACGGCGGCGACGCGGCGATCCTCTATTGCTTCGTCTTCCTCTATTTCGTCTTTGCCGGCGGCGGCTCGCTGAGCCTCGACGCCATCATCCGCGGCAAGGCGCGCGCCTGACCGCAAGCAAAACGCCCGCCCCGCATGTCGCCGGGGTGGGTGCGCCTAACCGCCGCCATGGCTCTGATCATAGCCGTTCGGCGGCGGCGGCGCCCAGCCGGCGGGCAGCGCCGCCGGACGGAACACCTCGACCAGCAGTGGAAAGCAGGCCGCCTTGTCCGAGGAATGTTCGCCCCCGCAATCGCCCCCCGGACAGGCCGACAACGCCCCCAGAAGGTCGATCTCGGCAAAGAATTCCAGATGATCGCCCGGCCGCACCGGGCTGGCCTTCATGAAATACTGCCCGGTTTCACGGGTAAAGCCCGTGCACATGAAGACGTTCAGCACGTCATGGACAAGGGGTTCCGCCTCGGCCAGCGTCAGGCCGCGCGCCCCGGCCAGCGCCCGTATCAGGTTGGAATGGCAGCAATGGTGATACTGGCCGCCCCGCGACAGCAAGTTGTGGGTATAGGGATCGCAGCGCGTGCCGATCACGTCATGGACGCTGGCGCCGAATTCGTCGAACCCGTACCAGTCCAGCGTGTCGTCGGTGATGGTGGCCATCGGCCGCAGGGTCGGGAACCCGGACCAGAGCCGGTCGCCGGTGGACAGATGCGTGCCATGCAGGGCGCGGGTCTTGCCGGAATAGAAACGCTCCGAAAGATCCGCCGACCACAGGTTCAGATCGCCGACCTGTGGCCCCTCGACACTGGTGATGCGGAAGAAATGGCCGGCCGGAACCTCGAAGCAGCGCGCCTCGCGCGGCGGCACGGCAAGGCTGGCGATGCGGGTCCAGCCGGCGCGGGCCTGACGCAGCGCGGCCAGATCCGGGCGCGGCAGGGTTTCGGGGGGATAGGCGATCACCGGGGCGGCGGCGCGGCGGGCGCCCGCATCGGCGGGGGCGGAATGTTCGGGCGATTCGGGTTTCATCGGCGGGGCCTCCTTCTGCGGGCATCCTGCCGCAACCGGCACCGCAGCACAGCCCCCGACCCTAGCCCAGCAGCGCCAGCCCGGGGAAGGTTTCCAGCAGCCAGTAGGCAAAGGCCGAGAAGGCGCCGGTCAGCAGCATGACCCCCACCACCACCAGCAGCAGGCCCATCACCCGCTCGATGGTGCCGAGATAGGGCTTGATGCGGTTCATCAGCCCGATGGCGCGGTTGATGAAGACCGCCGCCAGCAGGAAGGGGATCCCCAGCCCCAGCGCATAGACGGCCAGGAGCGCGGTCCCGCGCGAAATCTCGCCCCCGGTGGCGGCGAGCGACAGGATCATGCCAAGCTGCGGGCCGATGCAGGGGGTCCAGCCGAAGGCGAAGGCCAGACCCAGCACATAGGCGCCGAAGGCGCCGCCGCCCTCATGCCCGGCCTCGATCCGGGCCTCCTGGTCCAGAAAGGGGATGCGGATGACATGCAGGAAATGCAGGCCCATCACGATCACCATGACCCCGGCCAGCTTGGACAGCGCATCCTGATATTGCAGGAAGGCCCGCCCGAAGGCCGAGGCCGCAAGACCCATCAGCAGAAAGACGGTGGACAGGCCGAGGACGAAGAAGATCGCCGGCAGGATGGCGCTGCGCTCGCCCGATTTCAGGCCGTTCACGCCGACCCCGGTCATATAGGCCAGATAGGGCGGCACGATCGGCAGCACGCAGGGCGACAGGAAGGACAGCACCCCCGCCAGCATCGCCACGAGGGCGGCAGGCAGAAAGGCGGCGGTGGCAAGTTCGATTCCCAGCATGCCCGCGACTTTAGCCGCTGCCGGGCGCGGTGACAGGGGGCAATTCGTCACGCTTGCGTGGGCGGCTGCCCGAACAGGAACGGGGCGCGGCCCGGACCGCGCCCCGTTCGCAATCTTCGCTCAGCGGCCCAGCGACCACCAGCCGCGCCGCTTGGGCCGCGCCGGTTCGGCTGCCTCGGCCAGTTCCGGCTCGCGGCGGTCATCGGCGCTGTCCGCTTCGGCGACGGGCTCGGCAGGCACGGGCTCGGGTTCGGGCGCAACATCGACCGTCCCGGTCGCGGCGACCTCTTCGGCCAGGGCTTCGGTGGCCACCTCCGGCGCAGGATCTTCGGCAAGAGCCTCGGCTGCCTCCGGTTGCGCATCGACGGCGGGCTCGGCGGCGACCTCCTCGACCGGGGCGGGTTCCTCGGCCGCGACCGGGGCGGGCGCAGCCTCTGCCTCCGCGACGGGCTCGACCGGCGGGTAGCCCGCATTGACACCCGGCAGGGCCTCGGCCCGGGTCTCGTCCTGCCGCTCGTCCAGATCGACGACTTCGGGCAGGGCTGCGGCTTGTTCGCCCCTGCCGGCCCGGCTTCCGCCACGGCGGCGGCGCGTGCGGGACCGGGGGCCGCCGGACCCGTTCTCATCCGCGGCCTGCTCGGTCTCGCGGCCCTCGGCCGGCTCACCGGCTTCGGCCTCGTCGCCTGCGGCGTCGGAACCCGCTGCGGCCTCGTCATCCCCGGCACCGTCCTCGCCACGCTCGCCATTCCTGCGGCGACGACGGCGGCGGCGGCGCGACCGGCCGCCTTCGCCACCCTCATCCTCGGCGGCGGCGGCGCTGCGGGGCTCTTCCGCCTCGTCCTCCGGCTCTTCGACGATCTCTTCCTCGTCATCGATCCGGGCCATCAGATCGGCATCCACCGAAAGCGCGGCCTGCGTGACCTCGGGCACATAGCGGGTCGCGGTCTTGAACTTCTCCAGCGCGAAATCGGGCGAGATCAGCACCGGATCGGCCTCGACGCGGACCGACATGCCGTAACGCTGCTCGATCCCGACGATATGCTCGCGCTTGGCGTTGATCAGGAAATTGGCCACCGCGATCGGCGCCCGGACCAGAACCTCGCGGCTGCGCTTGCGGGTGCCCTCTTCCTCGATGGCGCGCAGGATGGTCAGCGCCAGGCTGTCATCGCTGCGGATCAGGCCGGTGCCGTGGCAATGGGCGCAGGGCTGGGTGGTCGATTCCAGCATGCCCGGACGCAGGCGCTGGCGGCTCATCTCCATCAGGCCGAAGCCCGAGATGCGGCCGACCTGAATCCGCGCCCGGTCGGATTTCAGCTTGTCCTTCAGGCGCTTCTCGACGGCGGCGTTGTTCTTGCGCTCTTCCATGTCGATGAAATCGATCACGATCAGCCCGGCCAGGTCGCGCAGGCGCAACTGGCGGGCGA
This sequence comes from Paracoccus marinaquae, assembly GCF_018860165.1. Classification (GTDB taxonomy): domain Bacteria; phylum Pseudomonadota; class Alphaproteobacteria; order Rhodobacterales; family Rhodobacteraceae; genus Paracoccus; species Paracoccus marinaquae. Next base: position 26,497 of record NZ_JAHKNG010000030.1, on the reverse strand, counting down.
CCTCCTCGGCGGCTTCGAGATTGGTCTTCAGCGCCGTTTCCTCGATCGAGCCCTCCTTGGTGGCCCGGCCCGAGTTCACGTCGATGGCAACCAGCGCCTCGGTCACGCCGATGACGATATACCCGCCCGAACGAAGCTGCACGACCGGGTTGAACATCCCCGAGAGGTAGCTTTCCACCTGAAACCGGGCGAAAAGTGGCATCTGGTCGGTGTAATGCCGCACATTCTTGGCATGGGACGGCATGATCATCTTCATGAAGTCCTTGGCCACGCGATAGCCGCGCTCGCCCTCGACCAGCACCTCGTCGATCTCCTTGGAATAGAGATCGCGGATCGTGCGCTTGATCAGGTCGCCTTCCTCATAGATCGGCGCCGGGGCGATCGACTTGAAGGTCAGGTCGCGGATCTGCTCCCACAGCCGCAGCAGATATTCGTAATCGCGCTTGATCTCGGTCCGGGTGCGCTGGCTGCCGGCGGTGCGGATGATCAGCCCCGCGCCCTTCGGCACGTCCAGCTCGCCCGCGATATCCTTCAGCTTCTTGCGGTCGGCGGCATTGGTGATCTTGCGGCTGATGCCGCCGCCGCGCGCGGTGTTCGGCATCAGCACGCAATAGCGGCCGGCCAGCGACAGATAGGTGGTCAGCGCCGCCCCCTTGTTGCCGCGCTCCTCCTTGACCACCTGGACCAGCATGATCTGCCGGACCTTGATGACCTCCTGGATCTTGTAGCGGCGCGGGCGCGACTTCTTCGGCGGACGGATCTCCTCGGTCACGTCCTCATCGGCGACCGACTCGATGCTGTCATCGGCCTCGGCGGCATCGGCCACTGCGCCCGTTTCGGCCTCGTCGTCGCTGGCCTCAGCCCCGGAATCGGTATCGGCCGGCGCTTCGGCGCCCGCCACGGCCGCGGCTTCGGCCCCCTCGTCCGCCGAGGCCGAAACCGCGGCATCGCCGGTCACGACCTCATCGGCATCGACCGTCTTTTCGGCCTGCGCGGCCCTGCCGCCGCGGCGCCTGCGGCCACGGGCGGCCTCCTCGGCCTCCTGGGCCTCGGCCTCGGCGCGTTCCTCGGCCAGCAGCGCCTCGCGGTCGGCGGCCGGGATCTGGTAGTAATCGGGGTGAATCTCGGCGAAGGCCAGGAAGCCGTGGCGATTGCCGCCGTAATCCACGAAGGCCGCCTGCAGCGAGGGCTCGACCCGCGTCACCTTGGCCAGATAGATGTTTCCGGACAGCTGCCGCTTGTTTACGGTCTCGAAATCAAATTCTTCGACCTTGGTTCCATCCACCACGACCACCCGAGTCTCCTCGGAATGGGTGGCGTCGATCAGCATTTTTTTTGCCATTTTTAAGTCTTTCGCGCAGTCCCCCGCCGGGTGGGGCCGATGACCCCGTCTGACGATGCCTGCTGGATGATGAGGACCCGAAGGCCGCGCGGAATACGGTGAGCGGTCCGGCGCGGCATGTTGCCCGCCCTTCCCGTTCCTGTCCGTCCGTTGCGCGCGCCATCGCGTCTGTTCCTTGTGAAGACCCGACGACCATCAGGCCGGCCGGGCCGCTGTCTTATGTCACCCCGGTCGCGAAGGGTCGCGCCTCGGGGCGGGTTTTCCGCGTGACCCCTGTCCGCCTGCCTGAATGACAGGAACCAGAGGAGCCGCGCTGCGAAACTTTGAGCGCGCCGCAACCCGAAGTTGAGGCCGCATCGCGCATACCTGCAACATAGAGGTGGAACAGGGGGAAATTCAATGCCCAAAACGGCATGGACCCGGATCACCCGATCGAAGGGCCCGGGGCCAGGCGGCGGCCCGCAGGCCGCAGGCGGGTGTCCCGCGGGCTGCCGCGCAACCGGCAACAGGGCCGGACCGGCCGCCCCGCAAGGCGTGAAATCACGCGCAACAATGGGCAGGAACAAGGCATCCGGTCCACCGCATATCCCCTCCATAACACGCTGAAGGCAAAGGTTTTGTGACCCCCGCCCGGCGCGCATCGAAGGCCTTCACGCAGCCTTAACGCTTCTTTCACGCGGCTGTCGCAACATCGACCTATCACTCCGCCCAAGAGCGGCTGTCTCAGGAGGTCCGGAATGCCGGTCGTCAAGGTCAACGCCAGTCAAACGCCGCCCCCGCGGCTGTGGCAGGCCGCCGAGACACTGCCCGAAGGCGCACCCGTCATCGTGATGATCCACGGATATCGCTATTCGCCCTCGGAGCCCGCCTTTGACCCACATCGCCATATTCTGTCCCTCGACCCCGATCACAACCTGCGCCGTGCGACCTCCTGGCCACGCGCCCTGGGCTTCGGCACTGACCGCCCCGACGAGGGGCTCGCCCTCGCCTTCGGCTGGGAAGCACGCGGCAGTCTGGGCGGCGCTTACCGCCGTGCGGGCGAGGCAGGCACGGCGCTGGCGGGGATCGTTTCCCGGCTGGCGGATCAGACCGGGCGGCCGGTCGCGATCATCGGCCATTCGCTGGGGGCAAGGGTCGCGCTTCAGACGCTGCACGACGCCGCCGCGGGCAGCACCGGCCGGGTGATCCTGCTGACCGGGGCCGAATTCCGCGACGCCGCCGCCGGGGCGCTGGCCACGCCGGCGGGCGAAGCGGCCGAGATCATCAACGTCACCTCGCGCGAAAACGACCTGTTCGATTTCGCCCTCGAGCAATGGCTGTCGCTCGGCCGCCGCCAGGCCCTGGGCTTCGGACTGGACCGGCCGGCCCGCAACTGGGTGGATCTGCAGATCGACCACCGCGAGACGCTGGCGGCGCTCACCGCGCTCGGCTTTCCGACCGAACAGCGGCCGCTGCGCCTGTCGCACTGGACGCCCTATCTGCGCCGCGGCCTGTTCGATTTCTACCGCACCGCGCTCTGCCAGCCCTGGGCGCTGCCGCTCGGCATGCTGCGCACCCGCCTGCCCGGCCGGATCGAGCCGCGCTGGTCGCGCCTGCTGGCAAGCCCCGCGGGGCCGGGCGCACTGCGGACCTGAACGCCTTCTTCTTCACGCAAATATCCCGGGGGGTGCGGGGGGCTGGCCCCCCGCCGTCGCGGGACGCGAAAAACCGCGCGCTCCTACTCGTCGCCCTTGCCCGGACGGTCCGGCGCATGGGCGCGGAACAGGCCGGCATTGGCCATCAGGAAGACGAACAGGATCAGCGGCAGGCCGAAGGTCTTGAAATAGACCCAGGTCGAATCCGACATGCTGCGCCAGACCACCTCGTTGGCCGCGGCCAGCCCGAGGAACATCAGGGTCATGCGCAGGGTCAGCTTGCGCCAGCCCTCGGCATCCATCGGCAGCGCCTCGGACAGCACCGCCCCCAGCCAGTTGCGCCGCGCCAGCAGGCTGACACCCAGGATCGCCGCGAACAGGAGATAGATCATCGTCGGCTTCATCTTGAAGAAGCGCGGATCGTTCAGCCAGACCGACAGCCCGCCGAAGACGATCACCAGGACCAGCGTGGCGATCTGCATCGGTGCCAGCTTCCCGGTCAGCCGCCACTGGATCGCGGTCGCAAGGACCAGGACCGGGACGAAGACCGCGGTGGCGATGATGAAGCCGCCATAATCGCGCCCCCCAAGGCTGACCGTCTCGTCGCGGGTGAGGATGAAGACCAGGAAGAACAGCAGCACCGGCCCCAGTTCCAGCACCGGCTTCACCCAGGGTTTCGGTTCCTTCATCGGCATCGCTCCTTGTCTCAGGCGGCGTCTCGGGCGCAGTCTCAGGCGGCGAATTCCACCACCAGCGCGCCGGCCGCGATCAGCGCCATCAGCCCCGCCCGCGCCGGCCCCACCTTTTCGCCCAGGACCAGCCAGCCGACAAGGGCCGCAAACACGGTCGAGGTCTCGCGCAGCACCGCCGCGCGGCCGACCTCGTCGATGCGGGTGGCCAGCATGATCGAGCCGAAGCTGGCGAAGGCGACCAGCGCGCCGATGACGCCCCGCACGGCCAGCGGCCCGATCTCGGGCCGGCTCAGGCGGCTGAGGCGGCGCAGGGTCCAGACCGGCATGAAGATCGAATCCAAGACGAAGAACCAGGCCAGAAAGGTGAAGGGATCGGCGGCCTGCCGGATCCCCCAGGCGTCATAGGTGGTGTAAAGCGCGACCAGCGCCCCGGTCGCCACCGCCCAGGCCAGCGCCGGGCCCAGCGTCTCGCGGCCAAGCGTCAGGCGGCGCAGGTTATAGAGGCCAAGGCCGAAGATCCCGCCGACCAGCAGCAGCACGCCCAGCCATTGCACGGCGTTGAAGCGCTCGCCGAAGACGATCCCGGCGGCGATGACGGCAAACAGCGGGCCGCTGCCGCGCACCACCGGATAGACCACCGTATAGGCGCCGCGCGCATAGGTCTGCGCCTGCCCGATCTTGTAGACGATGTGAATCGCCATGGCGCCGAACAGCACCGGCCACAGTTCGGCCGAGGGCCAGGGCACCAGTAACAGGGCCAGCGGCAGCGCCATCAGCCCATAGCTGAGATCGATCGCCGCGCGGCTGAGCCAGGGATCGTGCCGCCCCTTCTGCAGTGCCCCGAACAGCGCATGCAGAAAGGCCGCCATCAGCGCCAGCCCCGAGGCCACGCGCGCCCCCTCGGGGGTGCCGGAAATCTGGATGATCCATTCGCTCATGGGGGCTTGCTGGCGGCAAACTGCACGACATGCAAGCCCGCCGCTGCGCCGGGGCCACTCAGTCCAGCTGGATGGCGGCCAGAATCGGCCCCGGCAACTCGTCGCCGCCGGCAGCCTCCTGGACCAGCAGCACATGCCGGGTATCGGGCGGGAAGCCGTCGCCCGGCTGATCGCCCGGCCGCACCGTCAGGCGCAGCGCGCGCGCGCCGTCCCAATGGGCCAGCTGATCCATCCCCAGGACCACATTGATATAGGTGACCGTGCGGCCGCGATTCTCGCCCGCCGTCACCTCGACCCGACGCTCGGGCGCATAGCGCACCAGCAGGATATCGACCGCCCCGCCCAGATCGGACAGGGGCAGCAGCTCGATCATCTCGCCCTCGCCGGTGCTTTCGCGCCGGACCCCGACCATGGCCGGCGAGACCCGGTTGGCGTCGATCAGCGCCATCAGCTGCGCCGGCCCCGGCGCCACCGCGGTATCGCGCCCGTCGACGATCAGTTGCGGCGTGTAAAGGGCGCGCTCGCCCGAGGCCCGGGCATAGCCCTCCTGCCGGTCGGTGAATTCCGGCCGCGCGAAACTGTCAGACCAGCCGAGGTAGTCCCAGTAATCGACATGCAGCGACAGCGGCAGCACCCCCGGTTCGGCCGAAAGCTGGGCCAGCATCGCATCGACCGGCGGGCAGGAGGAACAGCCCTGCGAGGTGAACAGCTCGACCACCACCGGCAGCGCCGGCGGGGCGAAATCCTCGACCGGCGCCGGCATCGTCTCGCCGCCGAGGAAACTGTTATAGGCGGGCGTCTCCGAGCCGACGATACCGCCGCCCGGGACGGATCGGGCGGGATCGTCCGGCGCCGCGATCAGCGGCATCATCGCCGCGGGGGCGGCGCCGGGATCGGAGATCATCGCGCCGGCCCCGTCCGGATCCGCAGGCACGGTCCCGGTGACCTGCGCGCCCGCCGGCACTGCCGCCAGAACGGCGGCAAGGACCAGCATCGCCAGTCCCGGCCGCGCGGGCGTCCCGGCAGGCCGATCCACAGGCCGATCCATCGGCTTCCTTCGCATGATCCCATCCAAGTCCGTAATCTGCTTCCTGCATAGCGGCAGCCGCCCGCTTCGGCCAAATCAAGGCTTTGTTAGGCGCCGCGTGATCACCGCATCGTGCCTCTTGAGCAACAGCGGCAGATATGGTATGCGATTGCATACAATTCTTGTGCGATGCCCTTGCGCAAGCCGGACGCATGGGGCAAAGCATGGGACGCACGCCCGACCCATCCATCTCGCAGACAGGGAGGCCCTGATGCCCATCCAGACCGGAACCGATACCGCCAAGACCCGCCGCACGCTGAAGGCCGGCGGTCAGGAGGTCGCCTATTACTCGATCGCCGCCGCCACCGAGGCGGGGCTTGGCGATTTCTCGAAACTGCCCGCCTCGCTGAAGGTCGTGCTGGAAAACATGCTGCGCTTCGAGGATGGCGGCCGCACCGTCAGCGTGGAGGACATCAGGGCCTTCGCCGAATGGGCGGAAAAGGGCGGCCAGAACCCGCGCGAGATCGCCTATCGCCCGGCCCGCGTGCTGATGCAGGACTTCACCGGCGTCCCGGCGGTCGTGGATCTGGCCGCGATGCGCGACGGCATCAAGGCACTGGGCGGCGACGCGCAGAAGATCAACCCGCTGAACCCGGTCGATCTGGTCATCGACCACTCGGTGATGATCGACGAATTCGGCACGCCGCGCGCCTTCCAGTTCAACGTCGAGCGCGAATACGAGCGCAACATCGAACGCTATCAGTTCCTGAAATGGGGTCAGAAGGCGTTCCAGAACTTCCGCGTGGTGCCGCCCGGCACCGGCATCTGCCATCAGGTGAACCTTGAATACCTGGCCCAGACCGTCTGGACCGACACCGACCAGAACGGCGCCACCGTCGCCTATCCCGACACGCTGGTCGGCACCGACAGCCACACCACCATGGTCAACGGCCTCGCCGTCCTCGGCTGGGGCGTCGGCGGCATCGAGGCCGAGGCGGCGATGCTGGGCCAGCCGATTTCCATGCTGATCCCCGAGGTCGTCGGCTTCAGGATCACCGGCGCGCTGCGCGAGGGCGTGACCGCCACCGACCTGGTGCTGAAGGTCGTGGCCATGCTGCGCAAGCATGGCGTGGTCGGCAAGTTCGTCGAATTCTACGGCGAGGGGCTGGACCACATGCCGCTGGCCGACCGCGCGACCATCGCCAACATGGCCCCCGAATACGGCGCCACCTGCGGCTTCTTCCCGGTCGATGACGAGACCCTGCGCTATCTGCGCCAGACCGGCCGCGAGGAAGACCGCATCGCCCTGGTCGAAGCCTATGCCAGGCAGAACGGCTTCTGGCGCACCCGCGATTACGCGCCGGTCTATACCTCGACGCTGGAACTGGATCAGGGCGATGTCGTGCCCGCCATCTCGGGGCCGAAACGCCCGCAGGACCACGTTCCGCTGACCGATTCGGCCTATGAGTTCCGCAAGTATATCTGCGGCACCCGCAAGCTGCCCGAACCCGCCCGCGACGGCACCCGCGCCTGGGGGGCCGAGGGCGGCGCCCCCGCCCCCACCGATCTGGCCGGCCATCACGAAGGCTACAAGGCGGGCGATGTCGAGGGCGAGGAATACAAGCTGCATGACGGCTCGATCGTGATCGCCTCGATCACCTCCTGCACCAACACCTCGAACCCTTACGTGCTGATGGCCGCCGGCCTCGTCGCCCGCAAGGCCCGCGCGCTCGGCCTGACCCGCAAGCCCTGGGTCAAGACCTCGCTCGCGCCCGGATCGCAGGTGGTCGAGGAATACCTGAAGGCCGCCAACCTGCAGGAGGATCTGGACGCGCTCGGCTTCAACCTCGTCGGCTTCGGCTGCACCACCTGCATCGGCAACTCGGGACCCTTGCAGCCCGAGATCTCGAAATCCATCAACGAGAACGATCTGGTCGCCGTCTCGGTCCTGTCGGGCAACCGCAACTTCGAGGGCCGGATCTCGCCCGATGTGCGCGCCAACTACCTGGCCTCGCCGCCGCTGGTCGTGGCCTATGCCATCGCCGGCGACATGAACATCGACCTGACGACCGAGCCTCTGGGCTTCGACCGGGACGGCAACCCGGTCTATCTCAAGGACATCTGGCCCAGCTCGAAGGAAGTGGCCGAACTGGTCGACACCGTCGTCACCCGCGAGATGTTCCAGGAAAAATACGCCGACGTGTTCAAGGGCGACGAACGCTGGCAGGGGGTCGAGGTCACCGACAGCGAAACCTATGACTGGCCGCCGACCTCGACCTATATCCAGAACCCGCCCTATTTCCAGGGCATGTCGAAGGAACCGGGCACGATCAGCGACGTGACCGGCGCCCGCGTCCTTGCGCTTCTGGGCGACATGATCACCACCGACCACATCTCGCCCGCCGGCTCGTTCAAGGACAGCACCCCGGCCGGCCGCTACCTGACCGAACGGCAGGTGCCGGCGCGCGAATTCAACAGCTACGGCTCGCGGCGCGGCAACCACGAGGTGATGATGCGCGGCACCTTCGCCAATATCCGCATCAAGAACGAGATGCTGGACGGGGTCGAGGGCGGCTATTCCAAGGGGCCCGACGGCAAGCAGGCGGCGATCTACGATGCCGCCATGGCCTATGAGGCGCAGGACACGCCGCTGGTGGTGATCGGCGGCGTCGAATACGGCGCCGGCTCCTCGCGCGACTGGGCGGCCAAGGGCACCAACCTTCTGGGCGTCAAGGCCGTGATCGCCGAAAGCTTCGAGCGGATCCACCGCTCGAACCTCGTCGGCATGGGCGTGATCCCGTTCGAGTTCACCGGCGGCGACACCCGCAAGACGCTGAAGCTGACCGGCGACGAGGTGATCTCGATCGAGGGGCTCGAGGGCGACTTCAAGCCGCTGTCGCTGGTGCCGGCGACGATCCGCTATGCCGATGGCAGCGAGAAGGTGATCCAGCTCAAGGCCCGCGTCGATACCGAGGTCGAGATCGAATACCTGAAGAACGGCGGCGTGCTGCACTACGTGTTGCGCAACCTCGCCGCGGCCTGATCCGGGCCTCGTGAAAGCCCAAAACCCCCGGTCCCGCGCCGGGGGTTTTTGCGTGTCTGTCTGTGGTCAGGGTGGGGCCGGTTCGCCGGCGAGGGCGGCTTTGAGCCCCTCTTGACCGATGCCGCACGACTGATGAATGACTACTTCGGAGACAGCGACGGATTTGAAGCACTCCCACAATCACATGCAGGAGATGAGCGAGCCATGATGATAGCCGAAGAGCAGCCTTGGTCTCGGCCCCAAACCTGCATAATCCCGAACCGGCCTGGAGATCGAGCGGAGCAACCAATATTTACCTCATTGGGACAAGCCGTTTCTGATTGGGAAGGGGTCAACGCGGCGGCGGCAGCGCTCTACCGGGCACTTCTCGATAGAGAACACTGCGGTGACCTGAACGCCGCCGCAGTCGAAAAGTTTGACAATGTCAACAATGTGCACCAAAGGGCCAAGCAGTTGAAGGATCAATGGGAACGCTTTTTCGCCACTACTTTCGTAGGCGGTAAAGAGGAAGCGCAAAACCTGCGCCAAGAGCTGACGGACTTAATGACGGCCTATCGTGGATGGGCCGAGCGTCGTAACGACTTGGCACACGGCTACGTCACCCAAGCAGAAGGGCCAGACTACCAGCGTGAAGATCAACCCATCATTACAACATATGCCCTCTGTCCGTCGCATGCGCGAACCGCGAAGTGGCCCCACAGCGAACCCGAATACAACTCGAGATATGCGGATTAGCGGCAGCCTTTCGTGACCTCGACAAGCAGATCGAAGCGGTTGTCGAAAGAATCGAAGCTCTTTGAACAGACGACCCGGCATTGCACAATGCTTGGTAGCGCGACCAAGCAACGCCGAAGCTGACCTCCAGCAGGAAATTGGACGGTAGCTCTAGCCCGCCCCGCCAGACCAGCACCCGCCCGGATCCGAGGTGCCGCAGGCACCGCCGGGCAGCGCCCGACCGCCCCCATGGGCGGGCGCTTCGTCGCGGTTGCGCGCAGCATCGAGGGGACGGGGTGATGGCGGCATGAACTGCCTGACGCGATGTGGATGCGCCCGCCCGCGGTCGGGCGCCGCCCTCGGCCCGCCCTGTCATCTGTGGCGACAGAAGGCGGACCATGACCGAAAACCTCGCGCAACGCCCGCAGGCGGTGTACAGGCTGTGCACGCCCGGTGCCTTCCCGGTGCACGCGCCGTGCAGCCGGAAAGCCAGCAATTGCTGGCGTTCCGGCGCGGTCAGCCCGTTGCGCCGCCCCGGGCAACGCACGCAGGCGTTGCGCGCCCGCGCTCAGCCGCCCAGCGCGATCCCCTCGCGGCGCGGATCGGCCCCGCCCGACAGCCCCTCGGGCGTGATGGCGATGCCCTGCAGGCCGGAATTCAACTCGCGCTCGCTGACCTCGAAGCCCAGATCGGTCAGGGCCTGGCTCAGTCCGGTCGCCGCCGTGCCCGCCTCGACATCCATCGGCCCGAACCGGTTCAGGATATTCGGCAGGGCGATGGCCTGCTGCACGTCCATCCCCCAGTCCAGATAGCCGATGATCGCCTTGGCGACATAGCCGATGATCCGGCTGCCGCCGGGCGAGCCGATCACCAGAACCGGCCTGCCCTCCTTCAGCACGATGCTGGGCGACATTGAGGACCGCGGCCGCTTGCCCGGCTCGACCCGGTTGGCGATGGGATAGCCGGCGGCGTCATGGGTCTCGAAGCTGAAATCGGTCAGCTCGTTGTTCAGCAGGAAGCCGTTGGTCATCAGCCGCGAGCCGAAGCCGTTCTCGATGGTGGTGGTCATCGACAGCGCGTTGCCCTCGGCATCGACGATCGAGATATGCGTGGTCGAGGGCAGTTCGATCGCGCTGTCCTGCCCCCACAGCATCGCATGCGACCAGCCGGGCGCGCCCGCGCTGACCTCGGGCAGGGCATCGTCGCCGGCCAGCAGCTTGCCGCGCTCGGCCAGGTAATCCGGCGCCACCAGCCCTTCGGTCGGCATCGGCACGAAATCGCTGTCGGCCATGTAGCGGCCGCGATCCGCGAAGGCCAGCCGCGAGGCATCCCCGATCAGCCGCCAGCTTTCCGGGTTCTCGGCCCCGAGCGCCGCCAGATCATACCCGCCCAGAAGCCCGAGGATCTGCCCCACGCTCAGCGCGCCCGACGAGGGCGGGCCCATGCCGCAGACATCGTGTTCGCGGTATTCGACGCAGACGGGGGGACGCTCGACGACGCGATAGCGCGCCAGATCCTCCAGCGCCATCACGCCCGGATTCCAGTCGGCGCCGCGCACCGCCGCGACGATATCGGCGGCGATCCGGCCGCTGTAGAAGGCCCGGCTGCCCTCGGCCGCCAGCCGCCGCAGGACATGGCCGTAACCCGGATTGGTCAGCGTCGCGCCGGCCGCGATCGGCTGGCCGCCGGGAAAGAAATAGTCGCGCGTGGCCGGATCGGCCTGCAGCGCCTCACCCTCGCCCGCGACCAGTTCGGCGAGGCGCGGGGTGACGGTGAAACCCTCTTCCGCCAGCCGGATGCCATCGGCGAACAGGCTGCCCCAGTTGGCGCGGCCCCAGCGGCGCTGCGCCTCTTCCAGCAGCGCGGGCGTGCCGGGAATGCCGACCGACCGGCCGCCGACCACCGCCGACATGAATTCCAGGGGCTCGCCCGCCTCGTTCTGGAACAGCGTCGGCGTCGCCGCGGCCGGCGCGGTTTCACGCGCGTCCAGCGTGGTCATCTCGCCCGTGGCGGCATCGTACCAGACCAGGAAGGCACCGCCGCCAAGGCCGCTGCTCTGCGGCTCGACCAGCCCCAGCACCACCTGCACGGCGACCATCGCATCGGCCGCGCTGCCCCCGGCCTCAAGCACCTTCGCCCCGGCCTCGACCGCCAGCGGATGCGCGGCCGACACCATCCAGTTCGGCGCCGTCACCGGCGTTCCGGCCTGCTTGGCCTCCATCGCGGCCCGTGCCCGCTCGCTGAGGCCGGCGAAGGCATCGGCACCCGTCTCCGAGGTGGCGGCTTCCGGCGCGATCGCATCCGCCGCCTGTTGCGCGGATACGGGCAAGACCGCGGCGCTGCCCAGCAGCAATGCGGTAACAAGGCTGATCCGTGTCATGACTGACCTCCCCATGGATTATTTTTGGATGAGGTCAGTCTGTCCCGCGCAACCGGCGGGCGCAAGTCCGGTCATTCCTGGGCGGCCAGCGCCTTCTCGAGTTCCGGCAGGAAGCGGTTGGTATAATCCTCGCGCACCAGCGGGCCGGCGAAACGGAACAGCACCTTGCCCTCGCCGTCGATGATGAAGGTCTCGGGCGGGGCGGTCACGCCCCAGTCGATGGCGGCGCGGCCCTTGGGATCGGTCGCCTGCGCATGATAGGGATCGCCGCCTTCGTCCAGGAATGCCTGTGCATTCGGTTCGGGGTCCTTCAGATCGACGCCATAGACCGGCATCTGCTTCGACAGTTCCATCAGCGTCGGATGCTCGGCCCGGCAGGGGGGGCACCAACTGGCCCAGAAATTCACCAGCTTCACCCCCGGCTCGCGCAGCATCGCATCGGTCAGTTGCGTCTTGCCGGGCAGCGTCGTCTGCGGCACCGGCGGCGCCTCGCGCCCGATCATGGTCGATGGCAGACCGGTCGGATCCTCGCGGCCCATGCCCCACAGGAACACGCCGGCCATGGCCGCAAATATCAGCGGCGGAAGGGCGACAAGCGGTGAAATCCTAGCCATTCTTTTCCTGCCTTTCCAGATCGCGGCGGGCCCGGGCATTGGCGACGATGCTCTGCCAGACCAGCCCGGCCAGCAGCGCCAGCGAGACACCATAGGCGGCCAGCACCGTGCCCGCGTATTTTCCCAGCTCGATCATGCGCGCATCTCCCTTGCCTGCAGCGCGGCCAGCCGGCGGCGCCTGATCTCGGTCCTGGTGCGGATCAGCAGCAGCGTCAGGAACAGCAGGAAGAAGCCCAGCATGGTCAGGTAGAGCGGATAGCGATAGACCGCGCTCATCCGCTCGCCCGGGGCGACCGACAGCGAGGCGCCCTGATGCAGCCCCTGGTTCCAGAACAGCACCGCATAGCGCGACAGGATCGCAAAGACCGAACCGACGAGGCACAGCACCCCGGTCAGGTCGGCGGCGCTGTCGGGGTCGTCGATGGCCGACCACAGCGCCATATAGCCGATATAGAACAGCAGCAGGATCAGAAAGCTGGTCAGGCGCGGATCCCATTCCCACCATGTCCCCCACATCGGCTGGCCCCAGACCGCCCCGGTGGCCAGCGCGATCAGCGTCATCACCGCGCCGACGGGGGCGGCGGCCTTGGCCGCCAGCGCGCTGACATGGTGGCGCCGGATCAGCCAGATCAGCGAGGCCGCCAGCATCATCACCCAGATATTGATCGCCATCATCGCCGCCGGCACATGCAGAAAGACGATCTTGACGGTCGAGCCCTGCTTGTAATCCTCGGGCGTCAGGAACCCCCACAGCAACCCGCCGGTGGTGCAGATCGCCGCCGCGCCCGCCGCCCAGGGCAGGATCGCGCCCGACGTGCGCATGAACTTGACGGGGTTGGCGTATTCCCAGATCGACATATGGTTTCCCTAGCTTCGGCGGGGGCCCGGCTCAAGTCACATCAACGCAGGTTCACGCGCAGGGCGGCGGCTGCGGCAAAAGGTACCAGCGCAAGGACGCCCGCCGTGATCCCGGCCAGGAACAGCAGCGGCGTCGCGGTGCTGCCCTGTTCCATGCCCCGGCGGACGATCTCGGTCCCGAAGATCAGCGTGGGGATATAGAGCGGCAGAACCAAGAGCGACAAAAGTAGACCGCCCCGGCGCAGGCCGACGGTGATCGCGGCGCCAAAGGCCCCCAGCATCGACAGCGCCGGGGTTCCGATCAGCAGCGAGGCGATCAGCCAGGGCACGGCCTGCCCCGGCAGGTGCAGCAGAATGCCGAACAGCGGCGCGGCGGCGATCAGCGGCAACCCGGTGGTGACCCAATGGGCCAGCGCCTTGACGGCGACCGCCCCCTCCAGCGGGATCGGCGCCGTGGCCAGCAGATCGAGGCTGCCGTCCTCGTGGTCCAGCGCGAAGATCCGGTCCAGCGACAGCAGGCAGGACAGCAGCGCCCCGACCCAGAGGATGCCGGGCGCGATGGGGCGCAGGGCGCTGGTCTCCGGGCCGACGCCAAAGGGCACCAGCGCGCAGAGGATCAGGAAGAAGGCAACGCCGAGGCCAAAGCCGCCACCGGCGCGCACCGCCAGCGCAAGATCGCGTTTCAGCAGGGCGATCATGGCGCCCCCACCCGCGACCGGCAGCCGGCCTTTGCGCCGCGCCGCGGGGTCATGCGAAGGCCTCGTTGAACCCGGCGGGCCTGACCGCCCTGCCCGGCCGGGCGCGATAGGGTGTCAGATCCAGCACCCGCGCCTCGTCCAGCCCCAAGTCGATATGGGTGGCCATCAGCGCCGCCCCGCCGCCCGCCAGATGCGCCCGCACCACGGAGGCGAAGCGCGCGACCGAGTCCGCATCCAGCGATACGGTCGGCTCGTCCAGAACCCAGAGCGGCCGGCCCGTCACCATGAGCCGCGCCAGCCCCAGCCGCCGCTTCTGCCCCGCCGACAGCGCCGCCGCCGGACGGTCCGCCAGCGCGGCCAGATCCATCGCCGCCAGCGCCGGGCCGACCGGACCGCCGCCGAACACCGCCGACCAGAAGCGCAGGTTCTCGGTCACCGTCAGCGCCGCCTTCAGCCCGTCGGCATGGGCGGCATAGGCCACCGCATCCTCGGCCATCTCGACCCCGCCCTCGGTGGGCGGCTGAAGGCCCGCGACGGTGCGCAGAAGCGTCGTCTTGCCGATGCCGTTCGGGCCGCGCAGGATCAGCGCCTCGCCGCCCCTCAGCGTGAACGAGACACCCTCGACCGTCCGCAGACCGCCGCGCGAGACGGCAAGATCGTGGACGGCAAGCAGGCTCATACCGGCAGAAGCGCGCAGGCGACCCGGCGGCCTTCGGACAGGGTGACGTTGAAGCTGCGGGCGGCGGCGGGCGAGGCCATCGCCTCGACCATCACGCCGACGGCATCCAGTTCCGCGACCAGCGCCTTGGGCGGGTGCGCGATCTCTTCCCCCATGCCGAGGAACAGCACATCGACCTGCCCGGACAGCGCCAGCAGCGCGGCGATGTCGTCAAGCCCGCCCCATTCGCGGCCGCCCCGCCGGTCGATCAGGACCGGGCCGTGGATCACCTTGCCGCCGACGCGAAAGAAGCCGGGGCCATAGCCGTCCACCGGCACGGCGCCGCCGAAATCGGTCGGCTCCATCGCCATCAGGGGGCCTCGGCGCCCGAAAAGGGCGAGGCGTCGTCCTTGGTCTTCTTCGACCAGTCGCGCTTGACCCCCAGCCACAGCACCACGTTCTTGGCCACATAGACCGAGGAATAGGTGCCGATCAGGATCCCGAAGGTGATCGCGAAGACAAAGCCGCGAATCACGTCGCCCCCCAGCACCAGCAGCGCGATCAGCGCCACCAGCGTCGTGCCCGAGGTCATCACCGTACGGCTCAGCGTCTCGTTCACCGACAGGTTCATCAGGTCGCGCAGCGGGCGTTGCTTGTATTTCATCAGGTTCTCGCGCAGCCGGTCGAAGACCACGACGGTATCGTTGATCGAATAGCCGACGATGGTCAGCAGCGCGGCGATGGTGGTCAGGTCGAACTTGATCTGGAACAGGGCGAACACGCCCATGGTGACCAGCACGTCATGGGCCAGCGAGACGATGGCACCCACCGCGAACTGCCATTCGAAGCGCAGCCAGATATAGACCGATATCGCCGCCAGCGAGACCAGCACCGCATAGATCGCGGTCTGGATCAACTCGCCCGAGACCTTGGGACCGACCGATTCGACCGACGGGAAGGTGATCGAGGAATCGACCTCTTGCAACGCGGCCTCGACCGCGGCGATGGTCTCGGGTGTGACCGCTTCGGTGCCTTCCTGGGCGCTGATGCGGACCTGCGCGACATTCTGCTCGGGGCCGAAGGTCGGGTCGAAAACCTCGGTGATCGCCACGTCGCCCAGCCCCAGCGGCTGCAGGGCCTCGCGGTAGGCGCCGACATCCACGGCCTGGGTCGATTCGGTGCGGATCGTGGTGCCGCCCTTGAAATCGATGCCGAAGTTCAGCCCGTTGAGCAGCAGCAGCACCACCGAGGCCAGCATCATCGCGGCCGAGATGCCGACGGTCAGCCATTGCCAGCGGAAGAAGTCGAATTCGGTGTGGTCGGGAACCAGTTTCAGACGGAAAGCCATGTCACACCTCGATCTGGCGCGGGCGGGCGCGTTCGAACCAAGTCACCGTCATCAGCCGCGTGACCCAAAGCGCGGTGAAGACCGAGGTGACGATGCCGATGGTCAGCGTCACCGCGAAGCCCTTGACCGGACCCGAGCCCAGCACGAACAGGATCGCGGCGATGATCAGCGTGGTGATATTGGCGTCCACGATGGCCGACATGGCCTTTTCATAGCCCAGCTCGATCGCCCGGGCGGGGCCGCGGGCGGTCCTCAACTCCTCGCGGATCCGCTCGAAGACCAGCACGTTGGCGTCCACCGCCATGCCGATGGTCAGCACGATCCCGGCGATGCCGGGCAGGGTCAGGGTGGCGCCGATCATCGACAGCACGCCAAAGATCATCCCCATGTTGATCGCCAGCGCGATCGAGGCGAAGACGCCGAAAAGCCCGTAGGACAGCACCATCAGCGCGATCACCGCGACAAAGCCCACGGCCGAGGCGACCCGGCCCGCGTCGATGCTGTCCTGCCCCAGTTCGGGGCCGATGGTGCGTTCCTCGAGGAAGGTCAGTTCCGCCGGCAGCGCGCCGGCGCGCAGCAGCACGGCCAGCCGGTTCGCCTCGGCGAAATCCATCGAGCCGGAAATCTGCCCCGAACCGGTGGTGATCGCCTGCCGGATCACCGGGGCCGAAATCACCTGATCGTCCAGCACGATGGCGAAGGGCTGGCCGACATTGGCGCTGGTATAGGCGCCGAACTTGCGCGCGCCCGAGGGGTTGAAGCGGAAATCGACCGAAGGCATCCCGTTCTGGTCGGTCGAGGGCAGCGCGTCGGTCAGTTCCTCGCCGGTCACGACCGGACTGTCATCGATCGTGTAATAGACACCTTCCTGATCGGCGGCCGGCAGCACCACCTGCCCCGGCCCGACCCGCGCATCCGGGTCGCCACCGGTGCCCAGGACGGAATTGAAGGTCAGCTTGGCGGTGGTGCCGATCAGCGCCTTCAGCTCGGCGGCCGAGCCGATACCCGGCACTTGGATCAGGATCCGGTCCGATCCCTGGCGCATGATCGTCGGCTCGCGCGTGCCGACCTCGTCGACGCGGCGGCGGACGATCTCGAGGCTCTGCTGGATGGTCCGGTCGTCGGTGACGGCCTTTTCGGCCTCGGACAGCTGGATGGTGACGGCATTGCCTTCGGCGCGGATATCGAGGCTCGACTGCCCTGCCCCGCTGAGCGTCGTCACCGGATCGGAAAAGCCGCGCACGATCTCGACCGCGCGGGGCAACTGGTCGGCATTGCCGATCTCGATCTTCAGCACGCCTTCGGGCGCGATCGCGCGGCGCACGGCGCCGAGGGTGGCCCGCTCATCGGCCAGCGCGCGACGCAGTTCGGGCCAGAGCGCATCCATCCGGGCCTTGTAGACCTCGGCCACCTGCACCTCGCCCAGAAGATGCGCGCCGCCGCGCAGGTCGAGGCCCAGATTGACCAGCCCGCTGGGCAGCCAGCCCGGCCAGCCGTCCCGGGCCGCGATCAGTTCCGGCGTGGTCACGCCGGTCTTCTCGATGGTGGCGACGGCGTCGTTATGCGCCTCGACGCGCTTGTAGAACAGGTTGGGCATGGCATAGGCCAGACCCAGAAGGCAGATCCCGATGATCAGGATGCGCTTCCATCGGTCGATCTGAAGCATGGCGGCGGTCGCCCTTCGTTATTGCTGGCGGCTCAGTTGTTGGCGGCGACCGGCTCGGTCCGGCTGAGGACCTGCGAAATGGTCGCGCGCACCACGCGCACCTTCACGCCGGTGGCGATCTCGACCTCCACCTCGTCGTCGCGCACCGAGGTGACCTTGCCCAGAATGCCGCCCTGGGTCACGATCTGGTCGCCCTTCTTCAGCGCCTCGACCATCGCGCGATGCTGTTTCACCCGCTTCTGCTGCGGCCGGATCATCAGGAAATACATGATCGCGAAGATCAGGATCAGCGGGATGAACTGCGCGAAGGCGGCAGTCCCGCCGGAACCGGCGGCCTGAGCATAGGCGGGGGTGACGAACATGGGTTATCCTCTTGGCTGTCGGAGCGGAGCGGAGGCGCCGGTCCCGGTCAATTCGGCGCGCAACCTATCCGCGCCGCCGGCCCTTGGCAAGAAAGCGTGACCGGGCGGGATCGCAAGGGCCTTCCACGGCTTCGTGATCGGGACTCAGCGCGCGACGGGCTGGGCACGTTCGACCAGCCGGGCGAAGAAGCTGGCGCCCACGGGGGCGATCTCGTCGTTGAAATCATAGCCCGGATTATGCACGCCCGGCCCCTCGCCCTGACCGAGGAACAGATAGCAGCCGGGCCGGGCCTCCAGCATATAGCTGAAATCCTCGGCCCCCATCTCGCGCCCGGCATCGTCGAAGACGCGCGCCTCGCCGACCAGTTCGCGCGCGACCTCGGCCGCGAAGGCGGTCTCGGCGGGGTCGTTGACGGTGGCCGGATAGCCCTCCACCAGGTCCAGTTGCACGGCCACGTCATAGGCCGCGCCCTGCCCGGCACAGATCTCGCCCAGACGCCGATGCACCATCTCGCGGACATGCGGGGCGAAGGTGCGGATGGTGCCGCAGATATAGGCGGTGTCGGGCACGATATTGTCGGCGCTGCCGGTATGGATCTGGGTGACCGACAGGGCCAGATCGTCCAGCGCGTAATGGTTGCGGCTGGAAATGGTCTGGATGGCGCTGACCACGGCAACCGCGGCGACCACCGGATCGGCGGTCAGATGCGGCATGGCGCCATGCCCGCCGCGCCCCTTCAGATGGATCTCGAAATTGTCGACCGCAGCCATGATCGGACCGGGCGTGGTGACGAAGCTTCCGGCCTCCTGCCCAGGGCTGTTATGCATGGCGAAAACGCGGGCAATCTCGAACCGCTCCATCATGCCGTCGCGCACCATGGCGTCGCCGCCGCCGCCATCCTCCTCGGCCGGCTGGAAGATAAGCGCCGCGCGACCGGCGAAATTCCGCGTCTCGGCCAGGTATTTCGCCGCCCCCAGCAGCATCGTCGTGTGCCCGTCATGGCCGCAGGCATGCATGCGCCCGGGCACGGTCGAGGCATGGTCCAGCCCCGTCTCCTCCTGCATGGGCAGCGCGTCCATGTCGGCCCGCAGGCCGATGGTTGGCCCCGCCCCCTGGCCATGGATGATGGCCACGATGCCGGTCCTGCCGATCCCCTCGTGAATCTCGTCCACGCCGAAGTCGCGCAGCCGCTCGGCGACGAAGCCCGCCGTCCCATGGCAGTCGAAGCCCAGTTCGGGATGCCGGTGCAGGTGCCGGCGCCATTCGGTCATCTGATCGGCGAAATCCGCGATGCGGTTCAGGACGGGCATGTGGACTCGGGCCTCGGGCTGTGGCAGTCGGAACCCTTCTGGACCCGCCACGAGGGAAATTGCAATGGCCGATCCGATGCCCGTCCCAGCACAAGCCCGGGCGCCGCGCGACCCGGCGGCCGAGATCCTGCGCCTGATCGGGATCATGGCCGCCCTGCGCGATCCGAAAACCGGCTGCCCCTGGGATGTCGAGCAGGATTTCGCCTCGATCGCCCCCTATACCATCGAGGAGGCGCATGAGGTCGAGGACGCGATCACCCGCGAGGCTTGGGACGAGTTGCCGGGCGAGCTGGGCGACCTGCTGCTGCAGGTGGTGTTTCACGCCCAGATGGCGACCGAGGCCGGCATGTTCGATTTCGCCGATTGCGCGGCGGCCATCAGCGACAAGCTGATCTTCCGCCATCCGCATGTCTTCGGCGACGAGAGCCGCGACAAGTCGGCCGAGCAGCAGGTGCGGGACTGGGAGGCGATCAAGGCGAAGGAACGCGCCGGCAAGGCCGAACGCGGCACGCTGGACGGGGTGGCCTTGGGGCTGCCGGGGCTGACCCGCGCGGTCAAGCTGCAGAACCGCGCGGCGCGGGTCGGCTTCGACTGGCCGGGGCCGGGCGATGTGCTGGACAAGATCCGCGAGGAGACGGCCGAACTGGTCGAGGCGCGGGCGCAGCTGGACGCAGAGGCCCTTGAGGAGGAGTTCGGGGATCTGGTCTTCGTGATGGCCAATCTGGCCCGGCATCTGAAGATCGACCCGGAACTGGCCCTGCGCCGGGCGAATGCGAAATTCACCCGGCGATTCCGGGCCATCGAGGCGGCGCTGGCCGCCGAGGGCCGGCGCCCCGAGGACAGCGACCTGGCCGAGATGGACCGGCTGTGGGATCGGGCCAAGGCTGCCGAGAAGGCCGCCGGTCAGGGGGGCTCTGCCCCCCGCCGCTGACGCGGCGCCCCCCGAGGTATTTGGAAAGAGCGCGAGGGCCAGGCGGCTCAGCCGGCCAGGGTCTTGCGCAGCATGTTCAGCGCGACCAGGAACAGGAAGAAGGCGAAATAACGCTTGAGGCGCGCGGCATCGGTCCGATGGGCCAGCGCCGCCCCGATGGGCGCGGTGATCAGCGTCATGCTGATCGTCAGCAGGAAGACCGGCAGATTGACCGAGCCGACCGTATAGGGCGGCGCGTTTTCGATGGGCAGCAGCAGGAATCCCGCGACCGAGGGGACGGCGATCAGCACCCCGAACCCCGCCGCCGTAGCCACCGCACGATGGATCGGGAGGCCGTGCAGCGTCATCAGCGGCACGCCGATACTGCCCCCGCCGATGCCGAGCAGGACCGAGAAGAAGCCGATCAGCGGCGAGATCAGCACCCGGCGCAGGCCCCTGGGCATTTCGTCGGCCAGCCGCCAATGCGGCCGCGACAGGGCCATAAAGCTGGCGATGATGATGACCAGGACCGCGAAGATGATCTGCAGCATCTGGGTGCGCAGCGCCCCCACCGTCAGCACCCCGGCCAGCGCGCCAAGCCCGATGCCCGGCGCCCAGCCCTTCAGGATCTGCCAGTCCACCGCCCGCTTGCGATGATGCGCCAGCACCGAGCGCACCGATGTGACGATGATCGTGGCCAGCGAGGTCGCCAGGCACATGCGCATGACCTCGGGGCCGTCATAGCCGGCCTGGGTGAATACCAGCAGGAAGGCCGGCACCAGGACGATGCCTCCGCCCACGCCCAGCAGCCCGGCGAGGACGCCCGCGAAGGCGCCGGTCGCCAGAAGGGTCAGGACAGGAAGAACAAGATCGCTCATGCTGTATGGGATTAGCGCGGCCGCGGGCCGCCCGCCAGTGCGAAACCGGCCTATGCCGCAATCCGCGTCACCTGCGCCAGCGCCGCGTCATAGACCTCGATCCCGCCTTTCGAAGCGCCCTCGGACAGGATGCGCTTCCAGCCGCGCGCGCCGGGCTGGCCATGAAACAGGCCCAGCATGTGCCGGCTGTACTGATGCAGCCGTCCGCCCGCGCGCAGATGCGCCTCGATCCGGGGCCGCATCGCCACAGCCACGTCCCGTGGCGAGGAAAAGGGCGGCTCGGCATCCCACAGCAGATCCGCCCCTCCCAGAATGCCCCAAGGCTGGTGATAGGCCGCGCGGCCGATCATCACCCCGTCCATGACCTGCAGATGTGCCCGCGCCTCGTTCAGACTGGCGATGCCTCCGTTGACCGACAGATGCAGATCTGGGAATTCGCGTTTCATCGTATGAACCAGCGGATAGTCGAGCGGCGGCACCTCGCGGTTCTCGCGCGGGCTGAGGCCCTGAAGCCAGGCCTTGCGGGCGTGGATGGCGATGCGGCGCACACCGGCCTCGCGCATGCGGGCGATGAAACCCGGCAGGATCTGCGCCGGGTCCTGATCGTCCACGCCGATGCGGCATTTCACCGTCACCTCGACCGGGCTGACCGCCATCATCGCGGCGACGCAATCGGCAACCAGATCCGGGGTCTTCATCAGCACCGCGCCGAAGCAGCCCGACTGCACCCGGTCGCTGGGGCAGCCGACATTCAGGTTGATCTCGTCATAGCCCCAGTCCGAGGCAATCCGGGTCGCCTCGCGCAACTCGTCCGGATCCGATCCGCCAAGTTGCAGCGCCACCGGATGCTCGGCCGCATCATAGTCCAGAAGCCGCGTCCGGTTGCCATGGATGATCGCCGGCGCGGTCACCATTTCCGTGTAAAGCAGGGCATGGCGGGACATCATCCGGTGGAGGTCACGACAGAGCCGGTCGGTCCAGTCCATCATCGGCGCCACACTTAGCGTAGAATTTTGATTTATTTGCATTTCTATTTTATCGTCAGTTTGTTGGCAAGCCTCGCCCCTACGCCGGACTTTGCCCTGATATCCCTTAATTCGCCCCTTTGCGACGACTCATTGCACACAGAGCGCACAGGAAAATGGCCTCCATCACCAAACTCCCCTCCGGCACCTGCCGGGTCCAGATCAGACGAAAGGGCCGCTGCGCGAGCGAGACCTTCCTCCGCCGTGACGACGCCCATCGTTGGGCGCGCCAAGCGGAGACCCGCGTTGATCAAGGACTGGCACCGAATACTTCGTCCGCTGCTCGCCTCCAGACCTTTGGTGACCTGAACAATCTGCATATAGCCGATATCTGCGAGGTAGGGAAATCGCCGCGCCGAAGCAAGGCTGCGACACTCGCGGCTCTCAAACGCGATCTGGGCAGTGAGAAGATCGGTCAACTCAACCGGCAGATGCTGATTGAGTACGGCCGGAAACGAGCCGATCAGGGCGCCGGGCCGGTCACACTGGGTATCGACATCGGCGTCATCAAGATGATCCTGACCCACGCGGCAGTCGTCCACGGCCTTGAAACTTCGCCCTGCGCAACCGCGACCGAAATCGTCGCCTTGTGGACATCATGCCCGATGAACCTGCGATCCTGCATGTGGTCTCTCCCCCATTCTTGAGGCTCGGCGCCAGCCAATCTGACGCAACCCTCGAACAGAGAATGCCGAGGGAGAGGCCACCGACCCAGTCGGCTCACTCCGCGATCATGGGGTCCAAAGCAATCCTGCTCGCCGCTGCTGACCCGACCGTTCCACGATATCCAGCCCGCGTTGTGCAAAGCGTTCGGCCAGGGGCGCAAGCTTGGCTGCTTCGGCCGAGGTGGCGTTGCCACAGCGGGCGCGGTCGGCGATGCCGACGAAGATCGCGGCAAAGCGGAACAGGGCGAAGGCCAGGTGGAAGCGGGTCAGCGGCAGGTCGGTGATGGCGTGGCGCTGATACTCCGCCACAAATTCGTCCAGCGTGGGAATGCCGTCTGCGGCCCAGTCCGTCCCCAGAAGCCCACCATATTCATCGGGCGCGGTGTTCCAGGGCATGGCGCAGAAGCCCAGATCGGCAAGCGGATGGCCCAGGGTCGAAAGCTCCCAATCAAGGACGGCGATGACGCGCGGCTCGGTCGGGTGGAACATTATGTTGCCGACGCGGAAATCGCCATGGCTGATGGCGACGGCCCCGTCATCGGCGTGGCAATGCTGCGTCACCCAGGTAGTCAACTCGTCCAGTGCCGGAATGCGCGGGCCGGTGGACTCGCGGCATTGGCGCGACCAGCGCGCGATCTGACGCTCGAAATAGTTTCCCGGTCGACCATAGTCCCCAAGCCCGATGGTCTCGGGACGCACCGCATGCAGCTTCGCGAGGCTGCGCGCGGAATCGAGATACATCTCGCGCCGTGCATCGTGACTGACGCCCTGCATGCTGGCATCCGGGAAGACCCGGCCATCCAACCAATCCATCACGTAGAACGGGCGGCCAAGAATGGTCCTGTCCTCCTCGAGCCAGCGGACCGTTGGTACCGGCACCTCGGCGGCACCGAGGGCATGCATCACGCGAAATTCACGCTCGATGGCATGGGCGCCGGGCAGCAGCGGGCCGGCCGGCTTGATTCTCAGGACCAGCCGTTCGGAGCCATAATCCAGCCGGTAGGTCGGATTCGACTGGCCACCCGATATCTGAGTGACATGCAGAGCCGCCTGACCCGGCAGTTTCTGCGACAACCAGCGTTCAAGCGCTGTCAGATCAAGATCATGCTCCATCGAGCATCTCCCGCGCGATATCGCGCAACACAAATTTCTGGATCTTCCCGGTGGCCGCTTTGGGCAGGGGACCAAGAATGGAATTCCGCGGCCGTTTGAACCCCGGCAGATGCCGGCCACAAAGGGCGTCCCGCGCACCGGGGGCGGGTGTGGATCCGGCCCTTGCCTCGGCAAAGGCCCATAAGACCCATGAGGTTTCACCCCATTTCGGATCGGGCGCGGCGATGACTGCGGCCAGCGGGATGTCGGGATGCCGGCAGCGCCATGCGACGGCGGCGCGGGCAGCATAGGCCTCTGCCGCGCGGCGCAGGAAACTCGGCGGCGTCAGCGCCTCGAAATCGGCGGCTCGGACCCCCAGATCGGCTTGGTCAGACATCCTTGCTCCTCCCGGACTTGACGCTTTCCTCAGGGACGGATCAACCCTCTGCCACCGGCCAACGCCAGAAGTTTTGCGGGTCGCCTGATTGCAGGCGGTTCAGCACCATCTGGTGCACCTCATCCGCGCCGTCGACCAGACGCGCCTGCCGCGCATAGCGGTAGATCCATTCCAGCGGTGTATCGGTCGAATAGCCGCGTGCCCCGTTGATCTGGATCGCGATATCCGCCGCCTTGTGCAGCAGGTTGGCGACATGGATTTTCGCCATCGAGACCTCTTTGCGGGCGAAATCGCCCTGGTCCAGCGCCCATGCGGCCTTCATCACCAGCAGGCGGCCGATCTCGATCCCCATCGCCAAATCGCCCATCTTGATCTGGGTGCTTTCCCGGTCGGCCAACCGGATGCCAAAGCCTTCGCGGCGTTCGGCATGATCGCGGGCGATTTCGGTGCAGCGCTTGGCCAGCCCGAGCCAGCGCATGCAATGGGTCAACCGGGCGGGGCCGAGGCGCATCTGGGTCACTTTCAGGCCAAGACCTTCGCCCAGCAGCATGCGGTCGGCGGGCAGTTCGAGGCCGTCATAGACGATCTCACAATGGCCACCATGTTCCTCGGGACCCATGATCGGGATGCGGCGTTCGATATGCCAGCCGGGCTCGTCGCGGTGATGCAGAAAGGCCGTCAGACCGCGCCGCGGGTCGTCTGAGGTGCGGGCCATGACGATGAAATGGCTGGCATCCTCGGCCCCGGTGATGAACCATTTGCGCCCGCGCAGCACGTATTTGTCGCCGCGCTTTTCCGCACGGGTCTGCATCATGCCGGGATCCGACCCGGCCCCCGGGGCGGGTTCCGTCATCGCAAAGGCGGAACTGACCGTGCCGTCCGCGATGGGGCGCAGCCAGCGATCCTTCTGCGCTTCGGTCGCAGCCTGCTCCAGCACCATCATGTTGCCGTCATCAGGCGCGGCCGCGTTGAACACGACCGGCCCGAAGATCGAGCGGTTCATCTCCTCGTAGCAGACCGCCATGCCGGTGCGGCCAAGCTGCTGCCCACCGTTTTCGCGGCGAAGCTGCAAACACCACAGACCTTCGGCGCGGGCCCTGTCGCGCAGCGTGGCAAGTGCGGGCCGGCCGATATTACCGTGGCTGTCCCACAGGCCGCGATCCGCCTCGACCGGCAGGATCTCGGTATCGACAAAATATGCGATGCGGGCACGAAAATCTTCGACGTGAGGGGGAATGCGGAAATCCATGGCTGCCTCCTACAGGGATGAAACAAGATGGCCGCCATCGGCGACGATATCGGCGCCCGTGATGAACCCGCCCAGATCCGACAGCAGCAACAGCAGCGCCCCATCCAGATCGCTAGGCTGGCCCAGCCGCCGCTGCGGCACGCGCCGGATCAGTGCCTGCCCCAGGTCAGAGGCAAAGAAATCGCGGTTCAACTCGGTCTCGATATAGCCGGGGCTGAGCGCATTGACCCGAATGTCATATCGCGCCCATTCCAGCGCCAGCGCGCGGGTCAGTTGCAGCACGGCGCCCTTGGACGCCGCATAGGCCGCGACATGGCCCGCGACGCGCGAGCCAAGGATCGAGGCGACATTGACGATGGCCCCCGGTTTGCCACTGGCGCGCATCGCTGCCGCGGTGACCTGCGCGACATGAAAGACGCCCTTCAGGTTGGTATCGATCACGCTGTCCAGCATTTGCGCGTTCAGGTCCAGTGCGGCGCAGGAATGCGAGACTCCGGCATTGTTGACGACCAGATCGAAGACCTGACCAGAGAGGGCGTCGTTGACAGCCGCAGCCGAGCTGACATCCAGCGCAAGCGGCGTCGCCTGATAGCCCTTGCCACGCAACTCGGCGCACAGCGCCTCGACCCGTTCGGTGCGGCGCGCGGCGGCGCAGACATGGGCGCCCTGTGCGGCCAGCACCCGGGTAAAATGCGCACCCAGACCCGAGGATGCGCCTGTCACCAATGCCGCCCTGCCAGATATGCCCGGCCAGAATGCAATGTCTTTCATGACCCCTCCGAGTTATGCCGCGCTTGCTCTGTTTCGACGCCGGCAACAGTTTTCCACTCCATTTCGATCGCCGCTCAGAGCAGCATGACCGAGCCGAGGGTGGTGTCGCGTATCTGGTGGAAATTCGTCGGCGGCATCTCCGAGCATGTGATGGATGGCCGCGTCAGGCGGCGCGGTCAAGGGCGCACGGCTCGATCGGCTGAGAAAGGGTTTCCCAACCGTCGA
>NZ_JAHKNG010000002.1 GCF_018860165.1 Paracoccus marinaquae | reverse complement strand
CCAGGATGCACTGCATGAAGCTTCTCGGACAACGCCTCATGGCCCGGGACCCTGACCGTCAGGTCGCCGAACTTCAGGTTCGTGTTGCCGTCATGAACGGCTTCACCGCGCTCGGCATACCTGTCACGGAAGCCATAGGATAAGTCTATCCGGGGAAAGGGGAAGCTTGACCGACACCTGATTTGCGCAACAGAGTCAGCTGCCTGCGCGAATTTACGTTTCGATGACGATACTGCGATACGCTTTTGAAACGTCGGTTGAAACCTGGCGGAATCCATTATCGATCAGCTGCACTCACCGACCAAGCGTTCCGGGGAATTCAGAGATGACGACAGTGCCTATGCAGAACCTGAAGCTGGCCGTGGTCGAGGCGATCTGCGATCTGCGCGACCATGAGATTCGGTTTGGGCAGGGTTTGGAAAAAACCGCAGAACTGCGCGACAGAAATTCGGCCATTTTTCTGGTAAGATTCGAATTGCAGGATGCAATCGTGAAGATCCGGCGGATCGAACGCGGCATCGGCGGGAACGAGGCGCGACTTTCCGGGGCGCTGGCGCGGGCTGCCCGAAGCGCCCGCCATCAGGGCGCGGTGATCCGGCAGCCGGCCATCGCCGAAAGCGGGGCGAGAAAGCTGATTGCCATCATCGACCAGTTGCTGGCCGATACCGAGAGGGAGGCGGGAGCTGATGACAGTGTCTAGACCTGCACCCCAAGCCGGCCCCACGCAGCAGGGCGCGGCGTCAGTAGAAGACCCTCAGCACATCATCGGGCAGCTGCGACTTGCGCAGCGAGACCACCGGGTAATCGGGATCCTCGGCGATCTGCCTGACATCGAAATCCGGCTCGATCCGGCTCAGGCGGCGCAGCGCGCTGTCAGCCTGATCCAGATTGCCGGCATGGGCTTCGAGAATGGCCAGATAGCGCAGCGCCGGGCGCGAGGCGGGGGCGGTCGCCGCGGCGCGGTGCACGAACTGACGCGCTTCGTCCAGCCGGTCGGTGACCAGCGCCGCGACGGCATGGCCCATGTCGAAAAAATGTGACGCATGGGTGGACCGCGCGACAAAGCTGGAAAAGCTGGCTGCCTGATAGGCCTTATGGAACTCGCCGCACATGGTCAGCCCGTTCATCAGCGCGTTATAGGCGAACGGGTTGCTCGGCCCGATCCGCACCGCCTTGCGCGCAACGATCAGCCCGTCCTCGGGCCGGCCCAGAATATTCATCGTCGCCTTGGCCACGGCCGCCAGGGTCATGGAGTTTCCCGACCCCACGATCAGGGCCGTGTGGATCAGGTCATCGACCTCGTCGCGGAAGGCGTGATCGATGCGGCGGGTCCGCTCGACCCCCTCGATCATCCGCAGCATCAGGCGCCAGGCCAGCGCGGTCGCCTCTTCGTCGTCCGCCTCGTTCAGAATGTCATTGGCAGCGGCCAGATCACCGTCGCGGAAGCCGAAGATGCGCCGCGCGGCCATGTGGATGCGGATCGGGCAGGTCGGCCCGGCCGGGGCAGTACTCAGTTGCGCCTGCCATGCCGCCTCGGTTCCGGCATTGACAAAGCGCGCGATGCGGGCCTGTTCGAACGGGGCATCGGCGTCGGGCTTCAGCGCGGTGCTTTGCGACCAGCAATGCCGCCGCGACCGCACTTCGGTCAACTGGCCGCGCACGACCACGCTGTCGCCGGGAAAGATCGTCAGGTCCAGTTCGAAATCGGTCGGCTCGCCTGCCTCGCCGATCTGGACATCGACCAGGGCACGTTCGCTCAATGCCCGCGCGAACATATCGGCGACAAGCTGGCATATCAGTTGCCTGTCGGGAATGATCGATCGATCGACCCGGATGCGCAGGCTTGCCTGGACGCGCGTCCGGGTCTGCCCGGGCGCCGCGATGCTGGCAGGCGCGGCCACCCCGGTATCCTCCATGCGCTGCACCGTCAGCCAGTCCTCGAATTCCGGGTCGCGGATATCGATCCCTTCCAGAAACTCGCCCTCGCGCGGATCAACGCGCGGCAGGATCTGCACCCGGCCCGGGGCAAGCGCGACGCTTCGACGGTCGCAGATCAGGATATCGGCCTGCTCACCCAGGCTGCCGCGCAACTGATAGATCGCCTGGCGCAGGCTGGCCGCCGCCTGTTCGGGCCCGCGGTCGCTCCACAGCTTGTCCTGCAGCCAGACGCGGCTGCGCCTCATTTCCGGGGCCAGTGCCAGAAGCGCGATCAGCGCCTGCGGTTTCGCCCCTTTCGGAGTCAGGACCTGCCCGCTTTTCGACGTTATGGAAATCGGACCAAAAAGACGCAGTATGACCATGTAATTCCAATCTGCAGAAAAGGTCATCCTGACAGCGGATCATAGCAAAATGCGGGAGTAAAATAAACGAATAGGCGACGCGCGGTGTAATCCCCACGTCAGCACAACCATCACGTCATCTCTTTGAAAAGCGGACAGGAGGGTAAAATGGGAACCGTTGGAAATGTGGGCAACGTCGGCAACGTCGGGAATGTCGGCAATGTGGGCAATGTGGGCAACGTCGGGAATGTCGGGAATGTTGGCGGCTTTTCGTCGACATTGCTGAACAGTGCGCTGATCACCACCCGGGACGGGATCATCGGCTACTGGAATCCCAAGAGCGATTTTGAGCGGTTGCCCGATCTGCTGTCGATCGCTGATATTTGCTACCTCAAACCCCAGCAGCGCGCATTCATCATCGACCACGAATTGCACAGGATGGTGAGGGTCCACATCGAAGATCACGCGAAAGGGGGCGCAAAGGTCGTATTCCTGGGGTCAGCGTCGCCGCCCCCGAACGGGATCGAGATTCCACGCCCGCCGAACGAGGTCTTTTACGCCCAGCTTTATCACCTGCACAGCTATGCCGATCTGCGCGAGGATCGACTGGCCGAGATCAGCATGCAACTTGGCGACATCCTGTCGTTCTTCGGCGGCCTGTCCTACCTGGACGATGAACGTCATGGCCAGCAGGTCGAGATCCTGTCCGCCACGATCCGGCTCGCCACGCATGTCGAAATGATGGTCAAGCATTTCTGCCGATCGCCACGCCCGATCGAACTGGCGCCCGAGGTCTTTCCGATGATCCAGACCCCGGATCACAGCACCTATCCAAGCGGTCACGCCTGCGAAGCCTTCGCCGTCGCCAGCGTAATGAACCGGATGCTGGGCGGAGCGGCACCAAAGGATGTCATTGGCGCCGCCAATCAGAATACCCACATGCTGTTTCGTCTTGCGGCACGGATCGCCGAGAACCGCATCGTTGCCGGCGTACATTACCCGATCGACAGCCTCGCCGGGGCGATGCTGGGGATCATGCTGGGTGAATATGTCTGGGGAGCGTTCACGGGCAATGAAGTGAACGCCCCGAAAAAGATCGCTCCCTTCGACGATCCCGATAGCTCGCAAAGTGAAGCAAACTATGGCCTCGACTTTACCCTGCCCACGCTGAAGGATTGCCTGTCCGCAACGGGAAGTGATACAAGCCTCGGTACGTTCGCATCACCCCTCTTGCAAAGCTACTGGGCGGATCTGCTTCCCGAGCAAGCAGCAAAACCGAAACAACCCGCCGAGTAGTCAGGGACACAGGTAGCGTCGCCGGGACACCCGTCCCGGCAGCGCCTTGTCCGTCAGGATACCATAGCCCAGACGGGAATCCGGCGATATGGGCAGTGGGGTGCCCAGCACATGCCGGTTTTCAAGAATGCCTTTCTTGATCCCGGTATCGCCCGGCCCAAGGGACGACAGGGCATCCACGATCGCCCGGGTTGCGCGCGCGGTGGCGGTCGAGGTACCGCTATAGGCCACGCAGGACCCGCTGAAATATCCGGCCGCAAGCCGTCCGGGCGAACCGGGTCCGTCCTCGGACACCGCCCCGAGGTCGGGTCCATCCCGGGACGCCCCCAAAGTCGGCCCCGCGCCGCTATAGGCCGCCGCCCTGCCTTCGGACCGGATTTCAGGGTCATCGATCTGATCCGCAATCGCGCCGCCGATGACAAAGAAGTTCTCTCCCTCGATCGTGGCATACGAGGACAGCGTGTGCAGGCGCGAAATCGGCCGCTGACCGGGATGGTACGGGTCGGGCGCGTCCATGTTCCGCGTCAGCGCATCGCGCCCGCGCAGGCTGGGATGATCCAGATAGGACTGTTTGCCATAGGTGGGGTATCCCGACAGGGTTTCATCGCGCTGAATACCCAGATTGACGGACATTCGCCGATCGCCCTTGTTGCCGAAGACCAGCCGATAGGTTCCGGCCGGCGCCTGTCGATAGGGCGAATCCAGTTCCGAGGTGGCGGCCAGCGCCAGGGTCAGCACCTCGCCATTGCCGTCATCGCTCCGATAGACGCGACCAACCATCCGCCCGTCGCAGATCAGTTTGGCGCCGTTCAACAGATCAATTTCCTTTTTGGTACCATCGGGCGTCGCGATGGTCAGGCTCAGGTTCCGCACGTCATCGGCCCGGATTTCCAGATAGCTTGGGCTGTGATCGCCGGGCGGAACGCGCCACAAAACTTCTTCCGTCGCGGCGCCCGGACCATCGATGGCAAAATCCGCTGCCAGCCGCCCGCGATAGCCGTTGCCGGCCGCGATCACCACCTTGGTGGCGACTCCCGCATCGTTGCGCCGTCGCGCCAGCCTTTCCAGCTGGGCCTCGAGAAAACCCAGGCCGTTCCTGGGGCCGGCGGCATTTCCCAGGCTGATATTGACCACGACCGGAACCCTTGTCCCGTGCCAGTCATCGACCCAGTGCAGGATGCGGTGCATCGCCATCAGGACGAACAGCTCAAGCCGGGCGCCCGACATATCCTCGATCACGTAATCGGGCAGTTCGACCGCAACGATGGGTCGGTTTTCGGGCGCTTCCTCGGCCGGCCAGCCCGCCGCCAGATCCATGATATGAGTGCCATGGCCGGCACGGAACCCGACCCTGCGCGCATCGCGGGGCGAATCGTAATTCGCGCCGCGAAGAAGGAGTTCCCATTCGATCCGCGATGTCTCATCGAGATCGGGCTTCCCTGGCTGCATGACCAAATACTCGGCCAAATGCGCGACCGTCTCGCCATCTGGCGTTCCGGCGCGGCCGATCAACGATTTGATATAGCTGACGATATTCGTAGTCCCGTCGCCCGGTTCGTGATCCTTTCTCCAACTCTCGCTGCTGATGGGGTGAAACTTGAACGGACAGGCCGAAGTCTTAACTTTTTTTCTTACCTCCAGAACATGGATCAGGCGCGCGGCGAGTTCATGTTCCCAACTCGGCGAATCCGTCCCGTCGCCATCCTTCAGGAAGGCGCGCCGACCACTCGACCCATCCACTCCTAGCCATCTCTTGGTGCCGTAAGCCCCGCTTCGCAGCAGGTGGTAAAACAGCGCTTCATCCGATCTTGAGTCGCTCAGCATCTGGTTGATATCAGCCGCGTCGAACCCTTGTCCGGTGACAAGATCGCTCAGCCCCCGGGTCGTGCCCTGATGCTGCCGCCAGAATTGCCGAATGCGGGTCGTCCCGTCGGGGTTTCGAAACCGCGCATTGGCGATGCCGATATCCGCGTCGATGACGGCGGTCACCACAACGCTGCTATCCACCGGCGGGTCATCGCGGCCCGCGGTGTGAACATGAGGCATGTCGCCCGCGGCACCGGCACAGGTCCCCAGCGAAACCCCTGGGATATAGGGTCCGGTCCGCAATTCGATCAGTTCACCCGGCATCGGAAACGGAAACCATTCCAATGTATAGACGAACATGAAGCGGTCACCCTCGGGGATCTGATCGCCGGCCTGCGGGACGCTGAGCTTCCTCAGCTTGTTGAGGGAATCATAGTCCAGAAGGATCGATGGCCAGCAACCGTTCCACTCGTCGAGGCATTTCCGCGCATTCTGGGCAATATCGGCGGCGGCATCACCTTTCAGGTAGACATAGACGGGCCGCCAGTAAGGTAATTCGATCTCGCCGACAAAGACCGGGAAAGCCTTGTCCGAATTCAGAATGATCACGGGAAGCTTCTGCCGCAGATGATCGGGGCGCATTTGCTCCATCCAGTCGGAATAGGCTGTTTCCTTGCCCACGTGCTTCATCGGCTCGGTTTGCCATTCACAGCACATGACCGGATCCTCCCTGTCATGCATCCTGCCACGATTCGCCGCCTCGACCAAGGAAACGCCCCATCACCCTCGGGCGGGCGATCCGGGCAACAACATCCGCCACGGGCCGGCTGGACGACCGGACATTCGGCCGACCGGCCTTGGCCGGCTGCTTCAGTCCAGCCCCAGGATGCGCAGCGTCCGGTCCAATGCCGTGGCGAACAGCTGCTGCGACGCGCTGGCGGTGGCCCCGGCGCGGGTCATCAGGCCGACCGGCCCCTCGGTCATGTCGGTCGGGATCGGCAGCCGCACCAACTGTCCCTGGGCCACCTCGCGTGCGACCACCCCGGCCGAGATCAGCCAGACCGCGTCGCTTCCCGGCATGTAGGCCCGGCCGAAGGCGCCCGAGACCGTCTCGATCCGGCGCGGCGGCAGGGGCACGCCCTCGGTGATCAAGAGCCGTTCCACGAAGGGCCGGATCGCGGCCCAGGGGGGCGGGTAGATCACCGGCCAGTCGCCGATCCGGCGCAGGTCGGGATCG
This sequence comes from Paracoccus marinaquae, assembly GCF_018860165.1. Taxonomy (GTDB): domain Bacteria; phylum Pseudomonadota; class Alphaproteobacteria; order Rhodobacterales; family Rhodobacteraceae; genus Paracoccus; species Paracoccus marinaquae. Next base: position 258,416 of record NZ_JAHKNG010000002.1, on the reverse strand, counting down.
GCAAGGATCGGATGGCCCGGCCGCACGACGACGGCGACCTCTTCCAGATAAAGCTGGGTGAAGCTGAGCCCGCGCATCGTCTCGGGCGCGCCCAGCCGGCCGATGACCAGATCCAGCTCGCCGCCGCGCAACAGTCCGGTCAGGTGATCATGCGAACCATCGGCAATGGTCAGGCGCAGATCGGGCGCAATCTCGGACAGTTGCGTGACGATCTCCGGCATCAGCCGCGCCGCGACCGAGGGCAGCGCCCCCACCCGCAACTGCATGACGCCCTGCCGTCCGGCCTCCTCGATCCCGGCCAGACCCTGTTCCAGCGCCGACAGGCTGGCCTGGGCGAAGCCGTGGAAGAACTCGCCCGGCGCGGTCAGGGCCACCCCGCCGCGCCCGCGGGTCAGAAGTTCCGCGCCGACGATCTCTTCCAGCTCGGACAGGGTGCGCGAAATGGCCGGCTGGGTCAGGAACAGCCGCTCAGCAGCACGCTTCAGGCTGCGCTGACGCACGATCTCGGTGAAGGCCTGCAGATGGCGGATCTTGATGCGGCGGTCCATGATTTCCAATTTCGGTAAGTATATTGGCGATTATCTCATTTTACTTCTTTATTTCAATATGTGACTTTCCCGGCAAGAGGAGGAGATCATGCGTACACAAGTCGTCATCATCGGTGGTGGCCCCTCGGGTCTGCTGCTGGGCCAGTTGCTGCACCAGCGCGGCATCGAGGCGGTCGTGCTGGAACGCAAGACCCGCGACTACGTTCTGGGGCGGATCCGCGCCGGGGTTCTGGAGGCCGGTCTGGTCAAGCTGATGGAGGAAGCGGGCGTCGCTGATCGCCTCTATGCCGAGGGCTATCTGCATGACGGCACCCAGATCGCCTGCGACGGCGAGATGTTCCATATCGATTTCAAGAAGCTGACCGGCAGGCCGGTGGTGATCTATGGCCAGACCGAGGTGACGCGCGACCTCTATGACGCCCGCGCGGCGGTGGGCGCGCAGACCGAATTCGAGGTCGATCACGTCGCCATCCACGGCGCCGACACCGACAGTCCCTGCGTCACCTATACGCAGGAGGGCGGCGATTTCCGCATCGATTGCGATTTCGTCATCGGCTGCGACGGCTTTCATGGCGTCAGCCGCCAGACCATCCCGCTGAACGTGCGGCGCGAATATGAGAAGACCTATCCCTTCGGCTGGCTGGGCGTGCTGTCGCGTACGCCGCCCGTGCATGACGAGTTGATCTATGCCAATTCCGATCGCGGCTTCGCGCTCTGCTCGATGCGTAACGAGAACCTGTCGCGCTATTACCTCCAGTGCGCCCTGTCCGATCACCCCGAGGACTGGACCGACGCCGCCTTCTGGGGCGAGTTGAGGCGCCGTGTCCCCGAAGAGATTGCCGACCGTCTGGTCACCGGCCCCAGCATCGAGAAATCCATCGCGCCGCTGCGCAGCTTCGTGACCGAGCCGATGCGGTGGGGGCGGCTGTTCCTGTGCGGGGATGCGGCCCATATCGTGCCGCCGACCGGGGCCAAGGGGCTGAACACGGCCGCCAGCGACGTGCATTACCTCTATCACGGGCTGTGCCAGTATTACGAGGAAAAGGACAGCGAGGGCATCGACCGCTATTCCGAACGCGCGCTGATGCGGGTCTGGAAGGCCGAGCGGTTCAGCTGGTGGTTCAGCAGCCTCTTGCACCGCTATCCGGACCAGAGTCCGTTCGATCTGAAGATGCAGCAGGCCGATATCGCCTTCCTGCGCGACAACGAGGCGCAGCAGCGCGCATTCGCCGAAAACTATGTCGGGCTGCCCTACTGATGCTGACCGCAAACGTGAACGGGGCCGATCTGCATTACGCCGATCAGGGGCCGAGGGACGCGCCGGCGGTGATGTTCGCCAATTCGCTGGGCACCGATCTGCGGGTCTGGGATGAATTGCTGCCGCATCTGCCCGCCGGGCTGCGGATTGTCCGCTATGACAAGCGCGGCCACGGGCTGTCCGAGGAAACCCCCGGCCCCTATTCCATCGACCAGCTTGCCGATGACGCCGCCGGGCTGATCCGGCATCTGGGCCTGTCGAAGGTGGTATTCGTGGGCCTGTCCATCGGCGGGCTGATCGGGCAGTCGCTGGCCGCGCGCCACGGGGATCTGCTGGCCGGGCTGGTGATCTCGAACAGCGCCGCGAAGATCGGCGATGCGCAGATGTGGGGCGACCGGATCGCGGCCATCCGCAGGGACGGGCTGGCCAGCATCGGGGCCGCGACCATGGAGCGCTGGTTCTCGCCCGCGTTCCGCGCGGCCGGCCACGCAGCACCCTGGCAGCGGATGCTGGAACGGCAGCCGCTGGCCGGCTATGCCGCCTGCTGCGAGGCCATCGCGGCCGCCGATCTTGGCGCCTCGACCCGCGGCCTGCGCCTGCCCGTGCGGCTGATCGCGGGAACCGCCGATGGCTCGACCCCGCCCGATCTGGTCCGGGGAACCGCCGATCTGATCCAGGGCGCGCGGCTCGATGTCATCGAGGGCGCGGGACATATCCCCTGCGTCGAAGCTCCGCGCGAATACGCGGATATCCTGACCCACTTTCTGAAGGAGATCGGCCATGTCTGACAGTTTCGACCGTGGCATGAAGGTTCGCCGCGAGGTTCTGGGCGACGCCCATGTGGACCGGGCCGAGGCCACCAAGACCGATTTCGACCAACCCTTTCAGGATCTGATCACCGAAGGCGCCTGGGGCACGGTCTGGGCCGGCGACGGCATCAGCCGCCGCGAACGCTCGATGATCACGCTGGCCCTGCTGGCCGCAACCGCGAATTTCGAGGAGATCCCGATGCATATCCGCGCCACGGCGCGCACCGGGGCATCCCGCCGCGACGTGCTGGAGGCGTTCCAGCATGTCGCCATCTATGCCGGCGTTCCGCGCGCCAATCACGCGCTGAAGCTGGCCAAGCAGACCTATGCCGAAATGGACGCGCCAGACCCTGCCGAGGAGGGCAGCCAATGACCCAAGCCGAATTCTATCAACGCGACCGACGCCTGCAGCCACCGGCGCTGACCCCCGATTACAAGACCAGCGTCGCGCGCAGCCCGCGCTATTCGATGATCTCGCTGCAGAATTCAAAAAGCGAGATCACCGGCCCGGTCTTTGGCCATAACGACATCGACCCGATCGATAACGACCTGATCAGGAACTATGCCAAGAATGGCGACCCGGTGGGCGAGCGGATCATCGTCCATGGCCGGGTGCTGGACGAAAACGCCCGCCCTGTCCCCAATACGCTGGTCGAGGTCTGGCAGGCCAATGCCGGCGGCCGCTATCGCCACAAGAAGGACAGCTATCTGGCGCCGATCGACCCGAATTTCGGCGGCTGCGGCCGGACCCTGACGGATGAGAACGGCTATTACTTCTTTCGCACCGTCAAGCCCGGCGCCTATCCGTGGCGCAACTGGGTCAACAACTGGCGGCCCGCGCATATCCATGTCTCGGTCTTCGGGACCGGCTTCGCGCAGCGCCTGATCACCCAGCTTTACTTCGAGGGTGATCCGCTGATCCGGCAATGCCCGATCGTGCAGATCATCCCGGACCCGGATGCCATCGAACAGCTGATCGCAAAGCTGGACATGAATGCGACGATCCCGCTGGATGCCATTGCCTACAAGTTCGACATCGTCCTGCGGGGCCGCCGCTCGACCCTGTTCGAGAACCGGCTGGAGGGGAACTGAGATGCCACAGGAACTGAACTATCTGCGCGAAACCGCCTCGCAGACCGCCGGACCTTACGTCCATATCGGCCTTGCGCCGGGCGCTGCGGGCTTCGACATCTACCGCGAAGAACTGGGCTGGGACATCGCCGGCCCGAATGCCGGGGGCCAGCGCATCCGGGTCGAGGGGCTGGTCATCGACGGCATGGGCAGCCCGGTCAAGGACGTGCTGCTGGAGGTCTGGCAGGCCAATTCCGAAGGCAACTACGCCCATCCCGAGGGCGGTGGCGAGGTCGAGGAGGGCTTTCGCGGCTGGGGCCGGGTGATCACCGATTTCGAGACCGGCGAATGGGGTTTCGACACCGTCAAGCCGGGGCCGGTCATGGGCCGCAACGGCCGGATGATGGCCCCGCACCTGAACCTCTGGATCGTTGCGCGCGGCATCAATATCGGGCTGAATACGCGGATGTATTTCCCCGATGAGGAAGACGCCAATGCCAAGGATCCGGTCATCAACCTGGTGGAATGGGAAAAACGCCGCGCCACCCTGATCGCGCGGCGCGACGATCGTGACGGAAAGCCCGTCTACCGCTTCGACATCCGCCTGCAAGGGGATGACGAAACCGTCTTTTTCGATATCTGAGGCTTCCCATGACCAAACCCTGTATCATCTGCGTGGCGATCACCGGCTCGCTGCCCACCAAGGAAAACAACCCGGCGGTGCCGATCACCATTTCGGAACAGATCGAATCCACGCAGGAGGCCTTCGAGGCCGGCGCCACCATCGCCCATTGCCATGTCCGCGACGACGAGGGCAAACCGACCAGCGACCCCGAGCGTTTCGCCGCGCTGAAGGCGGGGCTGGAAAAGCACTGCCCCGGCATGATCGTGCAACTGTCGACCGGCGGGCGCTCGGGCGCCGGGGCGACCCGCGGCGGCATGCTGCCCTTGTCGCCGGACATGGCCTCGCTCTCGGTCGGCTCGAACAACTTTCCGACCCGGGTCTACGAGAACCCGCCCGATCTGGTCGACTGGCTGGCCTCGGAAATGGCGACCTACGGGGTGAAGCCCGAGATCGAGGCCTTCGATCTCAGCCATATCTTCCAGGCGGCGAGGATGTGGAAGGACGGCCGCATCAAGGATACGCCCTATGTGCAGTTCGTGATGGGGGTGAAGAACGCGATGCCGGTCGATCGCGATGTCTTCGACTATTACATCCACACGGTGCAGCGTCTGTTCGGCGAGGATGCGCCTTGGTGCGCGGCGGGGATCGGCTCGAACCAGATCGTGCTGAACGACTGGGCGATCTCGTCCGGCGGGCATGCGCGGACCGGCCTTGAGGATAATGTCCGGCTGGACAAGGACCGGCTGGCGCCGTCGAACGCCGCGCTGGTGAAACGTGCGGTCGAGCTGTGCGAAAAGTATGAACGCCCTGTGGCGAGCTACACCCAGGCCCGCGACATGCTGGGATTGCGCGCCGCATGATGCTGACCGACGGCCTGTTCGGCGATGACGAACTGGGCGGGGTGCTGAACGCACCCGCCCAGCTTTCGGCCATGCTGCGGGTCGAATCGGCACTGGCGCGGGTGCAGGGCCGGCTGGGGATCATCCCAGAGGATGCGGCGGCGGCGATTGCGGCGGCGGCTGATGGGCTGGCGCCCGACCCTGCCGGGCTGGTTGCGGCCAGCGCCACCGCGGGGATCCCCGCTCAGGCGCTGGTCGGGGCGCTGAAGGCGGCTTGTGGCAAGCATGCCGGCTGGGCGCATTTCGGCGCCACCTCGCAGGACATTCAGGACAGCGGGCTGGTCCTGCAACTGCGCGAGGCGCTGGCAATCATCGAGGCCCGGCTGCAGGGGCTGGACGCCACGCTGGGCGCGAAGGCCGGGGCGTTCGCGGCCCAGCCGATCCCGGCCCGCACCCGTTTCCAGATCGCCGCGCCGACCACGCTGGGCGCCAAGATCGCCGTCTGGCGCACACCGCTGGCCCGGCATCTGCAACGGCTGGCGGAACTGCGCCCGCGATTGCTGAACGTCTCGCTCTACGGGGCGGCAGGCACCGGCGCGGCGCTGGCCGGCCGGATGGGCGAAGTTCGCCGGGTGCTGGCCGGGGAGCTGGGACTTTCGGCCCCCGAGGTCGCATGGCACGCCAGCCGTGACGGCATCGCCGAACTGGGCGGCTGGCTGGCGCTGGTCACGGGCTCGCTGGGCAAGATCGGCGCCGATCTGATCCTGCTGGGCCAGTCGGAAATCGGCGAGATCAGCGCCGGCACCGGCGGCGGATCCTCGACCATGCCGCAGAAGTCGAACCCGGTCGCGGCCGAGGCGCTGGTCAGCCTTGCGCGGCTGAACGCCGGCGCCGTCGGCACACTGCATCAGGCCATGGTCCATGCGCAGGAACGCGACGGCGCGGCGCTGGCGATCGAATGGCAGACCCTGCCCGGGATGATCATCCGCACCGGCGCGGCGCTGCGGCTGGCGCAGGCACTGGCCGCGACGCTGGCCCCGCGCCCCGAGCGCATCGCCGACAGCTTCGCCCGCGACCGCGGGGCGATGCTGGCCGAAGCCGCGGGCTTCTGCCTCGCCCGCCAAATGCCGCGCGCCGAGGCGCTAAGGCTGGTCGGCGCGGCGCTGGCCGAGATGGCCGGCAACGAGGAGGAAACGCTGGCCGGGGCGCTGTCGCGCCTTGCGCCGGGGCATGACTGGGCGCGTCTCCTCGCGCCCGGCAACAATACGGGCGATGCCGAAGCGCAGGCCCGTCAACAAGCAGACCAAACGGGAGGAATACCATGAAAAGACTGATACTCGCCAGCGCATCGCTTGCAGCCATGACCGGGCTTGCCGGCGCGCAGGAGGTGACGCTGCGCGTGCATCACTTCCTGTCGGCGGACGCGCCGATCCAGACCGGTGTGCTGGAGCCCTGGGAAAAGACCGTCGAGGAACAGTCGGGCGGCCGCATCGACGTGCAGATCTACCCCTCGATGCAGCTGGGCGGCAGGCCGCCGCAGCTTTACGATCAGGCCCGCGACGGGGTCGTGGATATCAGCTGGACCCTGCTGGGCTATACCCCCGGCCGCTTCCCGGTCTCGGAAGTGTTCGAACTGCCCTTCATGTCGGGTTCCGCCACCGAAACCACCATGGCGCTGCAGGAGTATCAGGCGAAATATCTGGGCGACGAGTTGAAGGACGTGCATCCACTGCTGATCCACGCGCCGGCGGCCTACAAGTTCCACACCAAGGACAAGGCCGTCGCGGCGATGGGCGATCTGTCGGGGATGAAAATCCGCGCGCCATCGCGCACCATGACCGACGGGCTGAACGCGCTTGGCGCGACCGCTGTGGGCATGCCGGTTCCCGAGGTGCCGCAGGCGCTGACCACAGGTGTCATCGACGGCGCGGTGATCCCGTGGGAGGTGTTCGGCAGCCTGCGCATCGAAAGCGTGACCCAGGACCATACCGAATTCGGGGCCGAGAATGGCGGGCTGTCCACCTCGGTCATGGCGCTGGTGATGAATCAGGCGAAATATGACGCGCTGCCCGACGATCTGCGGCAGATCATCGACGCCAATTCCGGCGCCGCGCTGGCCGCGCTGGCCGGCGAGGCCTTCGATGCCGCCGAGGATGCCGAGCGCCAGAAGGCCCTTGATGCCGGCCACAGGATCACCGTCATCCCCGAGGAGGCGCTGGCGGAATGGCAGGCGGCCAGCCAGCCGGTGATCGACGCTTGGGTCAAGGCCGTCACCGAGGCCGGACATGACGGACAGGCGATGCTGGACGACGCCCGGGCCATGCTGGCCACGGCCCAGGGCCAGTAGGCAGTCGGAGGGCGGCATGGCCGAGGACCTGACCGAACACCCGCACCCGGTGCCCCTGCCGGGCTGGCTGGCCGCCCTCTGCCGGTTCTTTGCCGCCATCGGCGGGCTGGTTCTGCTGGCGATGATGCTGATGACGGTGATCAGCGTCACCAGACGCACCGTCCTTGGCGCCCCGATTCCCGGCGATTTCGAACTGGTCGAGATCGGCAGCGCCATCGCCATCTTCTGCTTTCTGCCTTGGTGCCAGTCCACCGGCGGCAATGTGCTGGTCGATTTCTTCACTCAGAAGACCGGCCCGCGCATGAACCACCTGCTCGAGGCCTTGGGCGACCTGCTTTACCTGCTGATCGCCGGGTTGCTGATGTGGCGGCTGATCCATGGCGGCATGGAGATGCGCCAGTATGGCGAGCAATCCATGGTCCTGCGCATCCCGGTCTGGTGGAGCTTTACCATCGTCATCCCGGCCATGGCCCTGCTGACCGCCACCTGCGCGGCCACCATGATCGGCCATCTGAAGAAGGCTAAGGCGGCATGAGCGGCATCGCCGCCGGGCTGACGGGTTTCGCGGTGCTGCTGGTGCTGATGGCCATCCGCATTCCGATCGGGGTCGCGATGCTGGCCGTGGGACTGGGCGGATACGGGCTCTATACCGGGACCGGGCCGCTTCTGGCCTTCCTCAAGACCTCGACCTATTACCAGTTCTCGACCTATTCGCTGTCGGTCATCCCGCTCTTCGTGCTGATGGGCGAATTCGCCACCAAGGCGGGAATGAGCCGCGCGCTCTATCGCACCGCCGCCGCCTTTCTCGGGCACCGCAAGGGCGGGCTGGCGATGGCCTCGATCGGCGGTTGCGCCGCCTTCGGCGCGATCTGCGGATCCTCGCTGGCGACGGCGGCGACCATGGGGCAGGTCGCCCTGCCGGAAATGCGGCGCTATAACTACAGCGGCGCGCTGGCCACCGGCTCGCTGGCGGCGGGAGGCACGCTGGGCATCCTGATCCCGCCCTCGGTGATTCTGGTCCTCTATGCGCTGATGGCCGAGCAGAGCATCGCCAAGATGTTCGTCGCCGCCATGGTGCCGGGCGTGCTGGCTGCGGTGGGCTACATGATCGCGGTGGCGATCTTCGTCAGCCGCAACCCCGAGGACGGCCCCGCCGGCCCCCGCGCCACCTGGCCCGAACGGCTGGTGGCCCTGCGCGAGACCTGGTCGCTGATCCTGATCTTCGCGCTGGTCATCGTCGGCATGTATCGCGGCTGGTTCACACCGACCGAGGCGGCGGCGGTCGGCGCCTTCGGCACCGGCGTGCTGGCGGTGACGCATGGAGGCTTGCGGCTGTCCGGGCTGATGGCCTGCCTGCGCGGGACGGCGACGACCTCGGCGATGATCTTCCTGATCCTGCTGGGGGCCGAGACCTTCAACGCCTTCCTTGCCCAGACCCAGACGCCGATGCTGCTGGCGGGCGCGATCCAGCAATCGAGGCTGACGCCGATGCTGGTCCTGCTGGCCATGCTGCTCTTGTATCTGGTGCTGGGCTGCGTGATGGATTCCATGTCCATGCTTCTGCTGACCATCCCGATCTTTTACCCGATCATCGCGGGCCTCGATTTCGGCATGCCGCGCGAGGATACGCTGATCTGGTTCGGCATCCTTGCCGTGGTGGTGGTCGAGGTCGGGCTGATCACGCCGCCCGTGGGCATGAACGTTTTCGTCATCAACGGCATGGCCAAGGATGTGCCGATGCTGGAAAGCTTCCGGGGGGTCCTGCCTTTCCTGATCAGCGACATCATCCGCATCGGGGTGCTGATCGTCTTCCCGATCGTCACGCTGGGGCTGGTGCGCCTGTTCGGTTAGGCCGGCAGGTGCTGCCTGCCCGCCAGGGGGCGTTGAAGCCGCCCCGCCGGATCGGCCTGGGACAGCCCGCTATGCGGGCTTCCTGACGGTGTGTAGCTCGACCGCGGTCAGGACCGGCGCGGCGCCGATGCCCCGCGCCTCCAGCATGTCCGCGGTGCCGTACACTGTGGCCAAGATGAAACAATCGACGGCAACTATCTAAAATGACAAGTCGATATATGCATCGGCAGCTTACCGCCCATGCATATATTTGCTATTGTGATTTTTAAAGCTTGGTCGCGCACACGGGGAATCGTACCACGCGGCCAGAACCAAACCGGAAAATATGCCGTAAATCGGCCCGCAGGCGCTTGGGCGTTCCTGTGGGAGGGCACGGCTGTGCCACGGCATCAAGGAGGCAGTGCAAGAAAAGAAGAGGCAGGTAAGTGAAGCGGTTAAGTGGTTTTTGGGGCCTGTTGTCGGCCTATTGGGTATCAGAACGGTGGCGCGAGGCCTGGCTGCTGACGGTGATCGTCTTCGCGATCACCACCTTGCTCAGCAAGTCCAGCGTCTGGGTCGCCGTCGCCAGCGCCGATTTTCTGGCGTCGCTGGCGAATTTCCATGATGCCGAGGCGGGGGTCGATCCGGTCCGGGTGGTGCTGCTGGCGGCAGCGGCCTATCTGGCCATTTTCCTTGCCCGGACCGCCGGCGTGGCCTTGCGCCACCTGGTCTCGGCCACATTGCACCGCCGCGCGCGGGGCTGGCTGGTCGGCCGGTTCAACGATGCGATCCTGGCCGATGAGCGGATCGCCCTTGACCTGATGAGCGATCGTTCGGAATCGGGCGGCAGTTCGCGGATGCCGGATGCGATCGATCAGCGCATCGACGAATGTTCCGGCAGCCTCTATGGCGGCGTCATCGGGCTGACCATGGGCCTTTGGGGTTCCGTCACCTCGATCTATTTCGTCTCGGTCGCGCTGATGGAGCGCAGCCAGAGCGTGGCCTTCCTTGATCGTTGGGGGGCGCAGGCCAATGGCGTGCTGGAAGGCTGGTTCGGGCCGGGCCTGGCCGCGCGCATCGATCTGGTGCCCGGCGACAGCGGCTCGGCGCTTTTGGCGCTGGCGCTGGTCGCGGTCTATGTCCCCACCATGACCTTCATCGCCTGGCGGCTGGGCCGCATCATCGAACGTCTCAGCCTGCAACGTCAGCGGCGCGATGGCGCCTGGCGCGGCGAATGGGGCGGCCTCCTGAACCGCGTCGGGCATCTGGCCGCGGCGCGCGGCGAACGCGCCCAGAGCCGCATCAACGGGCGGCTCTATGCCGATCTGGACCAGACCTGGGGCAAGCAGAACTGGCTGGCCGCCGGGATGATGATGTTCACCAATGTCTACAAGTTCCTGTCCGCGCGACTGCTGGCCTATCTGCCCGCCCTGCCCGCCTTCATGGCCGACAGGATGAGTTTTCGCGATTTCGTCGCCAACAGCGAGCTGACGGCGGAGCTGATCGGGGATGTCTCGTGGTTCATCAACGTGATGCCCGCCATCGCCACGCTGCGCGCCAATGCCTCGCGCCTGACCGAGGTCGCCGACGCCGTCGAGCGGGTGCGCGCTCGGCAGGACTTCTATGCCGAGACGGGCGTCAGCCGCTTCCGGCGCGACCGCCGGCCGTCCGGGCCGGTTCTGGCGCTGGAGGGGCTCAACCTGCACCATCGCGGCCATGACACGCCGGCCTTCCTGACGGTGCCCAAGTTGCGGCTTTATCCCGGCGACCGGATCTATCTCTCGGGTCAGAACGGCTGCGGCAAAAGCAGTCTTCTGAAGGCCGTGGCCGGGCTCTGGCCCTATGGTGAGGGGCGCGTCTCGCTGCGCGAGGGCGCAAGCCTGTTCTTCGCCGGGCAAGAAGCGGACATTCCCGACCGCATGATGCTGAAGGCGCTGGTCACCTATCCCGACCACCCCGAAGAACATTCCGATATCGCCGCCGCCGCCGCGCTGTCGCGGGTGGGTCTGGGGCATTTCATCAACAGCCTTGAACACGATCTGTATCAGGGCCGGAACTGGCGCGATGTTCTGTCGGGCGGCCAGAAACAGCGTCTGGTGCTGGCCCGCATCCTGCTGGCCAGGCCCGATATCCTGCTGCTGGACGAGGCGACCGCCGCGCTGGACACCGATGCCGCGATGGAATTCCACCTGATCCTGCGCGACAGCCTGCCCCAGACCGCGATCCTGTCGGTCTTGCACAGCGAATACCCGCCATGCGACCCTGACGGCGAGCCGTTCTATTCGGCCGCGCTGGAGATTCGCGACGGCATGGCGCAGCTGCGCCCGAGCCTTGCCAGCGGCTACATCGCCGTCCGGCACGCGGCGGAATAACGGCTTCGCAGCAGGGGCGAGGGGATGCAGGAACAGGGCAAGGTCGAGCGGCTGATGGCCGCCATGACGCTGGCGGAAAAGATCGGTCAGCTGAACCTGCTGGCCGCCGGCGAAGGGCTGGTGACCGGTGCCGGCCAGTCCACATCCCTCTCTGCCCGGCTGGATGCCGGGCAGGTCGGCGCGATCTTCGGCACCAAGTCGCTGGCCAGCGCGCGCGCCATGCAGGACCGCGCGCTGGCCGGTTCGCGCCTGAACATCCCGCTGTTCTTTGCCGAAGACGTGATCCACGGCCAGCGCACGATATTCCCGCTGAACATCGCGCTGACCTGCGGCTGGGACATGGCGCTGATCGAGGAAACCTCGGCCTTCGCCGCCGCCGAGGCCGCGGCCGAGGGGCTGCATCTGACCTTCGCGCCGATGATCGACATCTGCCGCGATCCCCGCTGGGGCCGGGTGGCCGAAGGGCCGGGCGAGGATCCGCTGCTGGCCGCACGCGCGGCCGCCGCCGCGGTGCGCGGCTTTCAGGGCGATGACCCCGCCGGGCCGCGCCGGCTGGCAGCCTGTCTCAAGCATTTCGTGGCTTACGGCGCGCCGGATAGCGGCCGGGACTACGACAATGTCAGCCTGGCATGGGAGGATCTGCTGTCGGTCTACCTGCCGCCCTTCGAGGCCGGGATCAAGGCCGGCGCGGCCAGCGTCATGACCGCCTTCAACGCGGTCAACAAGCTGCCGATGCACGCCAACGCACCGCTGGTCGAGGGCTGGCTGCGCGGGGGCCAGGGCTTCGACGGGCTGGTGGTTTCGGACTATACGGGTGTGCAGGAACTGATCGCGCATGGGCTTGGCCCGGCGCCGGTGGTGGTGGCGCGGGCACTGCATGCGGGCGTCGACATGGACATGGTGGGCGAGGATTACCTGCGCGAATTGCCGGCGCTGGCCTGCGACGGGCTGGATGCGCCCGAGGCCGGGCTGGTGCTGCCCGCCAGCGCGATCGTGGCGCTGATCGACCGCGCCTGCCGCCGGGTGCTGCAATTCAAGGAACGGCTGGGCCTCTTGGACGATCCGTTTCGCGGGCTGGATGGCGGGACGCCTGCGCCCTCGCGTCGCGCGGGGCGCGATCTGGCGCGAAGGGCCGCCGCCCGCGCCGCCGTCCTGCTGAAGAACGACGGCGTGCTGCCGCTGTCGCGCTCGGCCCGGGTCGCGCTGATCGGCCCCATGGCGGCGGACCGTGCGAACATGCTGGGCACCTGGTCCGTCTCGGGCCGGGCCGAGGATGTCGTGCCGCTGCACGAGGCCGTGGCCGCGCTGACCGGGCGGGCGCCGGATACCGTCTGGGGCGCGAATATCGTCGATGAACCCTGGCTGGAGCAGCGCCTGAACGTGCATGGCGTGACCGTCACCCGCGACCCCCGCCCCGAAGCCGAACTGCTGGCCGAGGCGCTGGCCGCCGCCCGCGCGGCGGATGTGATCGTGGCGGCGGTGGGCGAGGCCAAGGAGCACGCGGGCGAATCCTCCTCGGTCCTGTCGCCTGTCCTGCCCGCGCCGCAATGCCGCCTGATCGAGGCGCTGGCGGGCACCGGCAAGCCGCTGGCGGTGGTGGTCTTTGCCGGCCGGCCGCTGGCTTTGGGCAGGATCGCGGAACAGGCCGATGCGCTGCTTTACGCATGGCATGGCGGCGTCGCCGGCCCCGAGGGCGTGACGGATCTGATCTTCGGCGCGGCCAGCCCGGCGGGGCGGCTTGCCGTCACCCTGCCCGCGCATCCGGGCGAGGTGCCGCTGTCGCATGCCCATGAACCCACCGGCCGACCCGATCCCGGCCGTTTCGCCAAGTTCCGCACCGGCTGGCTGGATCTGCCCGACGATGCGCCGCGCTTTCCCTTTGGCTTCGGGCTTGGCTATGGCCGGATCGACTATGATCCGCCGCGCCTGTCAACCGATGCGGCCCGGGCCGATCAGCCGGTGGAACTGCGCGTCACCCTGCGCAATACGGGCGCGGTCGAAATGACCGAGACGGTGCAGCTTTACGCCAGCGACCCCGTGGCCCGCGTGACCCGCCCGGGCCGCTGGCTGATCGATTTCAGGCAGGTCACGCTGGCCCCCGGCGAAAGCTGCGAACTCGTGTTTCCGGTCCATGCCGAACAGTTCCGCTATCCCCTCGCGCCCTCGCTTGAGGCGGTGGAATGGCTGCGCGACCCCGGCCTGATCCGGCTGCATGTCGGCCCGAACAGCCGCGACACGCAAATGGTGGAACTGACATGGCTGACCTGATCCGGGGCCTTGACGATGCCGCCCTGCGCGACCGCGTGGCACAGGCCACCGCGCTCTATTTCCTGGACTGGAGCCACCCGGTCAGCGGCATGGCGCGCGAACGCAGCGGCGGCGCCTTCGGCTATGATGTCGAGGAAACCGTCTGCACCGGCGGCACCGGCTTTGGCCTGCTGGCGCAGATCGTCGCCGCCGAACGCGGCTGGCGGCCCCGGCGCGAGATCCTTGACCGGGTCGAGCGGCTGGTGGGTTTTCTGGAAAGTGCCGACTGTTTCGACGGGGTGTTTCCGCATTTCATGAACGGCAGCACCGGGCGGGTCATCCCCTTCATGGCGGGTGACGATGGCGGCGATCTGGTCGAGACCGCGTTTCTGATGCTGGGACTGCTGGGCGCGGCGGCCTTCTTTGCCGAGGAACCCTCGGTCGGCGCGCGGATCGAGGCGCTGTTCAATGCCGTGAACTGGGCCGCGCATCTGCGCGAGGATGGCGCGGTCATCTGGCACCGCCACCCCGACCGGCCATGGAAGCCCGAGGCGCTGCCGATCCGGGGCTGGAACGAGGCGCTGCCGGTCTTCGTGCTGGGCGCCGGCTCGCTTGACCACCCGATCCCCGCGACCTCGTATCATGACAGTTGGGCCCAAGCGCCGGCCTTTCGCAACGGGCGCAGCTATGGCGACATACCCCTGCCGCTGGGTCCCGATTGGGGCGGGCCGCTGTTCATGTCGCAATACCCGTTTCTGGGCATCGACCCGCGCGGGCTGCGCGACGCCTATGCCGATTACGGCATGCAGGCGCGCGCGCATGCGCTGGTGAACCGCCATCACTGCCTGACCAACCCGCATGGCTGGACGGGCTACGGGCCGCAATGCTGGGGCCTGACCGCCAGCGACGACCCCGCAGGCTACGCCGCCCATTCGCCGACCGTGGATACCGGCGTCATCACACCCACCGCCGCGCTTGGCTCTTTCCCCTTTGCGCCGGATGAGGCGATGCCGTTCCTGCGTCACCTGCATGACGATCTGGGCGCAAGGATCTGGGGCGAGGCGGGGTTTTTCGATGCCTTCAGCCTGTCGCATGACTGGGTGGCGGAAAGCCGGCTGGCCATCGATCAGGCCCCCATCGTCATCGGGCTGGAAAACCACCGCTCGGGCCTGTTGTGGCGGCTGATCTCGGGCCGCCCCGAGATCCGGCGCGGGCTGCGCGCGCTTGGCTTTTCCGCGCCCTATCTGGACCCCGCCAGCGCCTGAATCGCCATGTCCCGCGCCGCCGCGGCCTCAAGAAAGGCCGACGACGACCATGCCAGATCGAGGCACGAGACCGGCGCGCCGTCATGGCGGTCAAACTGTTCGGGCAGCGGGCCGGCGGGTCGCGGCGCGACCTGCTGGATCAGATGCATCCACGCCTCGGCCTTGGCCAGGGCCTCGGCGTCGGCGGTGGCGGCAGCGATGCGGTAATGCAGTTCGGCATAGCCCAGCGTCGTCGGATACCAGGGATTGCCGTCGCAATAGACATCCCCCGCCCAGCGGCCGATGGCAGGGACCGCGCGGCCGCGATTGATCGGGTAAAGACCCGCGAATATCGCCTCCAGCGCCGCCATCGTGGCGCGGGCGCGCGGGGCGGTGATGGCGAACGGGCCCTGCTGGCGCCGCGTATGCAGGATGGCAAGGCAGGTCGCCGCGTCCAACCGCCCCTCGGGCGCCTCGACGCTTTCGCGCCAGCCGCCGGTCGCCGCATCCTCGGCCTTGGCGATCAGCGCCTCTATCCGGTCGGCGGCCTCGCGCATCTGCGGATCGCGCGCGCAGGCCCGATCCAGCGCGTCCCATTGCGTCAGAAGGGTAAACGTCGTGCGGCGGGGCGGCGCCTCCTCCCACGGGCCGATGCAGGACCGGCCGGCGATGCGCGCCGTATGGGCAAGGTCGCGGGCGACCAGCGCCTCGGCCTCGGGCCGGGCGGCCTCGGGCAACAGGTCCAGCACGACCATGACCGCCGTGGCCCGCAGTGCCGGGCCATCGTCCTGCGGGCGACTCCATTGTTCGGGATCGGGCGCGCCGTCGGCGGCGACGCGCGGCTCCTCCAGCCAGGCCGCGCCGGTCAGCGCCGCCAGTTCCGCGTCCGGGCGCAGATATTGCGCATGGCTGGGCAAGACGGTCGCGCGCAGCGGGTTCCGCGCCGGTCCGCGCCGTTCAGGGTCCGAGATCGCCAGCGAGAACCGGATGAAATCGACCAGATGCCGCAGCCAGAAGCCGCGCGCCCCCGGCTCGGCGGCAATGGCCAGCGGCACGGCGCGCAGGACAATGGCGGAATCGCGGATCCAGTGGTGAAAGTAATCAGGCTCGGGATCCCAGGCCGCCATGCGCGGCGAGGCCAGCATCGAGCCCGGCGCAGGGCGCAGCACCCAGCCGAACCCCTCGCGATGGCGGGTCAGATGGGTGGCCGAGCAGGCCCCGCGCATGGCGCGGGCAGAGGCCAGCCGCTGCGCCTCGATCCAGCCGGGATCGGGGCGGTCCATGTTCAGGCGCCGAGCGCCACGAGCGCATCCGCCAACATCCGGCCGCAGTCCTCGCCCGCCGGGCAGTGATGCAGGCCCGGCAGCGCCGCGAAGAAACGCCCGTTCGGCGCGGCGTTGAAATAGGCGCGCGCGTCCTGCAAGCGCACCAGCCCATCCTCGGCACCGGTGACCACCGCGAGCGGCGCGGTCACGCGCGCCAGCGCCGGGGCGGCATCCGCCGTGGCCATCTCGGCGAAATATCCCGGCGCCTCGCGCTTCACGGCCTCGATCGCGGCTGGACCCATCGCCTCGCGCGCCTTCAGCAGGACGCGACCCGAAAGCGGCGGCGAGACGGCAAGGACGTGCTGCAGTTCGGGCGTCGCGCCGGCCAGATGCGCGATCGCATAGGCGCCGATGCTGTGCCCCGCCAGCGCGCGCGGCTGATCGGGCCATTGCCCGGCAAGCCAGGCCCATGCCTTGGCGGCGGCAGCGGTATGGCCCGAGAAGGTCACCTGATCGGGCGGGCCGGATTCGGGCAGGGCGACGGAATTCGGCAGTTCCGGCGCCGCGACGCGCCAGCCGCGGGCCAGATAGGCATCGGCGATTTCGGCGATCTGGATCTGGCCGGGGGCGCCGTTCCGGCCATGGACCAGCAGCACTGTCCCCGGCGGATTGTCGGAGGGCGCGGCCACGACCACGGGAATGCTGCCACCGCGCGTCGCAACCGCAAAGCGCCGGGCGCTGTCTGTCCAGATCTGTGTCGAAGCTGTCATGGGGATCGTTCTAGCCCGAACGCTCGCCCGCTCCAATGGGGCAATATCTGGATGGCGCGTGCCGGGCCATTCCTTCGGGTGCCCGGGGGATCGCCAATGGACCATGCGCGGCCATCACCGCCTGAAGAACGCCGCGCTTGAGGGGGCGCGGCACATGCGCACCGGAAGGCGGGCGGACAGGCACGGGAATGCCCTGCCGCGCCAGCCCCGCCGCCAGAAGGCGCATCATGGCGGCTGATGCGAAGTCATTCGGATCGGCCTGTATCTTCATGCGGCGCGAACCTCCCGCTTCAGAATATAGACCGAGGCGGGCGGAATGTTCAGCGGAACGAAGGCCGCGCGCCGCGCGACAATGCCGACACGGTCGAGGATGGGTGCCGGCACCGGACATTTCGGCCCGTAGGTGAACAGGCGGAACTGTCCGTCAGGCTTCAGGGCGGCGAAACCGCCGGCAAGAATCCTGAGCACGATCGAGGGCGGCATCGACAACAGCGGCAAGCCGCAGACGACGCTGCCAGCCTGCCCGGCGCCGAACGGGGTGAGGCGCCCGACACGCGCCGCATCACCCTGCAGCACCGTCACGCGCGGCAGGCGGCGGGCCAGTGCCACGGCAAAATGTTCGCCCAGTTCGATCGCCGCGATCCGTTCGGGCGGAATGCCGCGCGCCAGCAGGGCGGCGGTGAAGACGCCGGTGCCCGGGCCGAGTTCAAGCACCGGCCCGTCCTCATCCGACAACCCCCTGGTCATCGCCCGCGCCAGCGCCGAGCCGGATGGGGCCACGGCGCCGACGCGAAGCGGCGCGCGCAGCCATTCGCGGCCGAAATCAAGCGCCGCCGAGAAATGCCGATCCCGTGGATCGGTCAGTCGTTCATGCCTGGTCATGTCGAAAGATCCTCTGCCATGATTGAAAACCGCTGGGGGCAAGCGCCCGTGGCGAGCCGGACTGCATCGGCGATGACGGCCCCGCCCGCATCAGGCCGAAAGAACAGACGCGCCCCGCCCATCCAGTGCATTGAAATATGGTTGTTTTGCCTCTCACAGCGACGGGCATCGCAGCTTCCCTTTCCGGCCTGTCTCACCAAAATCATGTGCCTGATGCGGGATGGTATTGAACGATCATGACAATTTCTGCACAGATCCGGTCGGGCGCGGCCGGTATTGCCAGATTGCGGAATGGCGTTCCGCGCGACGGGTTGCCCCGATGATCCCCTCGACCTCCATGCGGGCCGTGATGATTCTCTTCTTCTGCTGCCATGGTTTGATCCGGGCGGCCGAAGCCTCTATCCTGTCCGTATGCCCTTCCGGATCACTGCTTTTCCCCTTCTCCCCGGTCGCGTTCACGAAGCCTGTGGTCCCCTGGCGGTCAGTCTGGCGGCGGTGGCGGCTGCGCAAGCGGGCGATCTTCTGTGGGTGCGGGAAGGCTGGCAGCCCCGGACGATCGGTCCTGCCGGACTTGCCGCCTATCTCGACCCGTCCCGGCTTCTGCTTGCGCAGACAAGGGACCAGACGGAAACCCTCGCGGTTGCCGAGGAAGGGCTGCGCGACGGACATGTCCCGCTGGTGGTGGTCGAGTTGACCGCGCCGCTTGATCTGACGGCCGGGCGCAGGCTGCAACTGGCGGCCAAGGCGGGGCAAGCCACCGGGCTTTGCCTGATCCCCGAAGGCATGGGCAGCCCGGCGGCGGAAACCCGGTGGCATATCAGCCCGCTTCCCGATCCTGACAGCGCGCCTGAGGACTCGACTCTGCAGCGATGGGCGCTTATCAAGAACAAATCAGGAACATTAGGCATCTGGCATGTTCGATGGAGCCAGCCGGCGCACCGTCTCATTGTGGTTTCCAAGGCTCGCGAGTGACCGGGCCTTGCGGGGATGCCCTGCCCATGGGCCTTTCGCGCTGACGCTGCGGCAGGACAACACCAACCGCATCCATTGCCTAAATGCCGTGGCCGAGCGTCAGGGGCTCTATCGCGGCATGGCCTTCTCGGATGCCCGCGCCTTCTGCCCCGACCTGCAAAGCCGTCCGGCAGAGCCGAAGGCAGACCTGCGGTTTCTCATGGGCCTGCGCCGATGGGCGACGCGATACTGTCCCTGGGTCGGGGTCGAGGGGGATGACGGGCTGGTCATGGACATCACCGGCTCGGCCCATCTTGCGGGGGGCGAGGCGGCGATGCTGGGCGATCTGCGCCAGCGGCTTGGCCGGATCGGGCTGACCGCGCGGATCGGGCTGGGCGACACGCGAGGCGCGGCCTGGGCTTTGGCGCGGCATGGCGAGGGGGTGGCGGCGCCGGGTGCGGCGCTGGCGGCGCTTGGCCCGCTGCCGGTGGCGGCCTTGCGGCTGGACGCCGAGCTTGTCACGGCCTTGCAACGGCTGGGCCTGCGGACCGTCGGGCAATTGGCCGATACCGCCCGGGCCCCGCTTGCGCGCCGCTTCGGGCCGGGGCTGCTGATGCGTCTGGATCAGGCGCTTGGGGCGCAGCCCGAACAGATTTCCCCGCGGTCCGAGCCGCCGCATTACGGCGTCCGGATCAGCCTGCCGGACCCCATCGGGCTGCAGGCGGATGTCATGGCCGGAACGGAACGCCTGCTGATCCGTCTCTGCGACCGGCTGAAACAGCATGAGGCCGGGGCGCGGATCCTGTGCCTGACCCTGCGCCGGGTGGATCAACAGGCGCAGCATGTGGAACTGCGTCTTGCGCGGGGCTCGCGCGATCCGGCCCGCATCCTGCCGCTTTTCACCCGTGGCATCGGCGAGGTGGATGCGGGCTATGGCATCGACCAGCTTCGGCTTGAGGCCACGCAGGTCGAATCCCTGCCAAGCGAACAGATCAGCCATGCCGGGCCGGACAGACGTGACCGGCTGGACGATCTGATCACCCGCATCGGCACGCGGATCGGGCTTGAGAATATCCTGCGCGTCCTGCCCGCCGACAGCCATATCCCCGAGCGCGGCTTCATCATCGCACCCGCGGCCTATTCCCGGCCCGAACCCTTTCCCCCAAGCCCGCGCCCCCGTCCGCTGATCATGTTCCCGCCCGAACCGATCACCGCCACCGGCCCGCGCCCGCCGCAGCAGTTCCGCTGGCGGCGGATGCGCCTGACCACCATGCGCGCGACAGGCCCCGAACGGATCGCGCCGGAATGGTGGCTCGACGACGAAAACTGGCGCAGCGGCGCCCGCGATTACTGGCGGGTCGAGACCACGCAGGGCCGCCGCCTCTGGCTGTTCCATACGCCGCAGAATCCCGGCTGGTTCGTGCAGGGGGAATTCCCGTGATCGAGATCAATCGCGAATATCGCCCGACCCAGACGCCCCGCCGCAACGCGCGGCCAGAGCAGGCGGATGGCTATGCCGAGCTTTGCGTAACCACGAATTTCACCTTCCTGACGGGCGCATCCCACCCCGAGGAACTGGTCACGCGCGCGGCCGAACTGGGCCTGTCGGCCATCGCCATTACCGACCGCAACTCGCTGGCAGGCGTGGTGCGGGCTTATTCCGCATTGAAAATCCTTGCCGAGAAGGCGGATGAGGCGATCCGCATCCGTTCGCAACACCGGATGGACAACTGCTCGCGGCAGGAAATTGGCACGCCCGAGGATATTCCCCCGCCAGAGGCGCCGCATCTGCCAAAGCTGATCACCGGCTGTCGTCTGCTGCTGCGCGACAGCAGGGTGGAATGGCTGGCGCTGCCCACCGATCTGGCCGCCTATCAGCGGCTGACGCGGCTGCTGACGCTGGGCAAGCGCCGGGCCGGAAAGGCGGAATGTCATCTCGACCTTGCGGATATGCTGGATCACTGCGCCGGCATGATCCTGATCGCCCTGCCGCAGGGCGGGCTGGGCGCGGCCGCGCCCGATATCCAGCGGATCCGCCGCCGTTTCCCGGGCCATGTCTTTCTGGGGGCCGCCCCGCGCTATGACGGCTCGGATCAGGCGCATCTGGACGCCTGCGCCCGGCTGGCGCTGCGCTGTGCCGCGCCGATGGTGGCGGTCGGCGATGTGCTGATGCACCGGGCCTCGCGCCGCCAACTGGCCGATGTGCTGACCTGCCTGCGCCTGGGCTGCACCATCGACAATATCGGCACCCGCGCGCTCTTGAACGCCGAAAGGCGGCTGAAGGGCCATGCGGATATGGAGCGGGTGTTCTACAACCACCCCGCCGCCCTGCGTCGCACGCTGGAAATCGCCGCGCGCTGCGCCTTCAACTTGCAGGAACTCAGCTATCAATATCCCGACGAGATCGCCGAGGGCGGCGAGACGCCGATGGCCCGGCTGACCCGGCTGGCGCAGGAAGGGATGCGGCGGCGCTATCCGGGTGGTGCGCCGGAACGGGCGCAGGGCTTGATGGCCAAGGAACTGGCCGTGGTCGGGGAACTCGACTATCCGGCCTATTTCCTGACCGTCCACGACATCGTGCAATATGCGCGGTCGCAGGGCATCCTCTGCCAGGGGCGCGGCTCGGCGGCGAATTCGATCCTGTGTTACCTGCTGGGCATCACCGATGTCAGCCCCGACCAGATCGGCATGGTGTTCGAGCGTTTCGTCTCGCGCCACCGGGGCGAGCCACCCGATATCGATGTCGATTTCGAGCATGAGCGTCGCGAGGAGGTGATCCAGTGGATTTACCAGAAATACGGCCGCCACCGCGCGGGCCTCTGCGCCACCGTGATCCATTTCCGATCCCGCGCCGCGATCCGCGAGGTCGGCAAGGTCATGGGACTAAGCCAGGACGTGACGGCGGGGCTGTCCGGCTCGATCTGGGGCCAATCCAGCGATGGCCCGAACATGGGCCGCGTGCGCGAACTGGGCCTGAACCCGGACGACCGCCGGCTGGCCCAGACCCTGCGCCTGATCGGGGAACTGATCGGCTTTCCGCGCCACCTGTCCCAGCATGTCGGCGGCTTCGTCATCACCAAGGGCCGGCTGGATGAACTGTGCCCGATAGAGAACGCCGCGATGGAGGATCGCACCGTCATCGAATGGGACAAGGACGATATCGACGCGCTTGGGATCCTGAAGGTCGATGTGCTGGGCCTTGGCATGCTGACCTGCATCCGCAAGGCTTTCGGGCTGCTGGCCGATCACGAAGGGACGGCGCTGACGCTGGCCTCTGTCCCGCCCCAGGATCCCGCCACCTATGACATGCTCTGCGTGGCCGATGCGGTCGGCGTCTTTCAGGTCGAAAGCCGGGCGCAGATGAATTTCCTGCCCCGCATGCAGCCGCGCGAATTCTATGATCTGGTGATCGAGGTCGCCATCGTCCGCCCCGGCCCCATTCAGGGCGGCATGGTCCAGCCCTATATCCGCCGCCGTCAGGGTCTGGAAAAGCCCGAACCCTTCGGCCCGGAACTGGAAGCCGTCACCCGCCGCACCTTGGGCGTGCCGCTGTTTCAGGAACAGGCCCTGCAGATCGCCGTGGTCGGCGCGGGCTATACCGCCGAAGAGGCCGATCAGTTGCGCCGGGCGCTGGCCTCGTTCCGGCGCATGGGCACGATTGGCGCGCATAAGGACAAGTTCATCACCGGCATGCTGGCGCGCGGCTATTCCCCGGAAATCGCCGAGCGCTGCTTTTCCCAGATCGAGGGCTTTGCCGATTACGGCTTCCCCGAAAGCCACGCGGCGGCCTTCGCGCTTCTGGTCTATGTCTCGGCATGGCTCAAATGCCATCACCCGGCGGTCTTTGCCTGCGCGCTTCTGAATTCCCAGCCGATGGGGTTTTACGCCCCGGCCCAGATCGTCCGCGACGCCCGCGAACACCATGTCGAGGTCCGCCCGATCTGCGCCAACCACAGCGCATGGGACAATACGCTGGAACGCCGGGCCGACGGCGCGCTGGCGCTGCGGCTCGGCTTTCGCCAGATCAAGGGCTTCAGGCAGGACGACGCCGACTGGATCGCCGCCGCGCGCGGCAATGGCTATCCCGACCCCGAATCCCTGTGGCTGCGCGCCGGCATCGCCCCCGCCGTTCTGGAACGTCTGGCCGAGGCGGACGCGTTTTCCGGCATGGGCCTCAATCGCCGCGACGCGCTGTGGCAGGTGCGCGCGATCCGGGGGCAGGAGCCCCTGCCGCTGTTCAACGACCCGATCGACGGCGAGGCGATCCACGAGCCCGCGGTCACCCTGCCGCAGATGCATCTGGGCGAGGAGGTGGTCGAGGATTACGTCGCCACCCGCCTGACCCTGCGCGCCCACCCGATGGAGATCCTGCGCCCCTCCATGCCCGGTCTCACCCGCCATGACACATTGGTCAGGGCACCGTTGCAGCGCACCACCGTCTGCGGTCTCGTCATCACCCGCCAGCGTCCGGGCACCGCCTCGGGCGTGATCTTCCTGACGCTCGAGGATGAAACCGGCGTCTCGAATGTCGTCGTCTGGAAAAAGACCTTCGCGCAATACCGCCGTGCCGTGATGGGGGGGCGTCTGCTGCGCGTCACCGGCACGCTGCAACGCGAAGGCATTGTCGTCCACCTCATCGCGCAGCAGATCACGGATGTCTCGCACCGCCTGAGCGATCTCGGCCATCCCATGGAAGACGCGATCGGCCAGATCAGCACCAAGGCCGACGATGCACCCTGCCGGCGCCCGGCGCCACGCACCAGGCATCCCCGCGATCAGGCCAAAAGGCTTTTCCCAAGCAGGGATTTCCATTGAGGGCAACCCGCCTTGACCGGTCAACCGGCCGGCGGAGCCACAAGGTGCGATCCGGGGGCGGTCACGATCAGAGATGTACCCGGCGCGGCATGTCCTGCGATCCAGATCAGGTCGGGCCGGGCGAAGGCGATGCAGCCCTCGGTGCCGAAACGCGGACGGCGCCATTGATGCAGAAAGATGGCCGAGCCCCAGCCGGGAATGGCGTCCGGCCAGTTCCAGTCGGTGGTCAGGATCAGGTCATACAGCGGATCGGCGCGGCGCAGCCGTTCATGGCTGGCGGCCAGCGGCGCGCGGGCATGGCGGTTATAGGCCGGATGATCCGGCGCATCGCACCACAGATCGCCGGGGCCGATGGGCCGCGCCCAGGGCGCGGGCGGCGCGATCCGGTCGGGACGATACCAGAGGCCGGTGATGACATGCATGCCGGCGGGGGTGGCGCCGTCGCCCTCGCACTTGGTCGCGGTCACGCCGCCCTTGCCGATGCTGCAGGGAAGGACGCGGCCGCGAAAGCGGATGCCCCGCGGGGTCAGGACCAGATCACGGGGGCTCACAGCAGATGCCCCGATTTTTCCGCCTTGGTGTCCAGATAGCCGGTGTTGAAGCGGTTGCGCGGGGTGACCAGCGGCACGCGCTCGGGCACCGCGATGCCGTGGCCTTCCAGCATGGCGACCTTCCTCGGGTTGTTGGTCATCAGCCGCGCCGCGGAAAAGCCCAGCCGTTTCAGCAGGCCGGCACCGATGCGGAAATCGCGCTCGTCATCCTCGAACCCCAGCCGGTGATTGGCCTCGACCGTGTCGAAACCCTGGTTCTGCAGGGCATAGGCGCGCATCTTGTTGGCCAGCCCGATGCCACGCCCCTCCTGGTTCAGGTACAGCAGTACCCCCGCCCCCGCCTGCCCCATCGCCGCCAGCGCCGCCTGCAGCTGCGGGCCGCAATCGCATTTCAGGCTGCCCAGCACGTCGCCGGTGAAACAGGCCGAATGCAGCCGCGCCAGCACCGGTCGGTCGCGCGGCGGATCGCCGATCTCGATGGCGTAATGTTCCTCGCCGCCGTCATCGGGGCGGAAGATATGCAGCCGCGACCGTTCCGCCGCCATCAGCGGCAGGCGGGCCGAGGCGACCGGGGCCAGCGCCGCCTCGCCCGCCAGATGCGCCAGCACCTGCCCCGGCGCCAGCACCGTCAGCCCGGCCGGCGCATGGGCCGGCACCAACAGCACCGCCGGCAGCAACTGCGCCGATTTCGCCAGCGCCAGCGCCGCCTTGTGCGGACCGGCATCGCCCTCGCGTTCGGTGAAGAGCGGCCCCTTCATCGGCGTCATCAGGTCGCCCGCCGGATCGGCCAGCGCCCGCAGCCAGCCCAGATCCGCGTCCCCCGGCACCTGCACCCGCGCCAGCCCGTCGTCATAGGCCCGCGCCTTCAGCGTCTCGGCCCGCCGCCCGGTCAGCGCCAGGAGCGGCCGGCCCAGAGCCTTGATGTCCGCCAGCCGTTCCGCCGACAGCGTTTCCACCGCCGCCGCCAGATGCCCGCCGATCATCACCGGCAGGCCCATGCGCAGATCGGCGCGGGCACGCGAGACGGTTTCGGCAAGGGTCGGGATCAGGCTCATGGGCGGTCCGAGGGGCGCAAAACTGAAACAAACTGAAACATACCGGCTTTCTCCGACAACTCCATGTGAGATTTCCGACATGTCGCTGGACGCAGGGCCGGCATCGCCCCACTCATTTGCGCAATGAGGCACAAGGAGGCAAGTATGGCCGGACTGAAAAAGATTCTGCTGGTCGATGACGAGGAAGACCTGCGCGAGGCGCTGGCCGAGCAGCTGGTGGCGACCGACGATTTCGACGTGATCGAGGCCGGCAGCGGCGCCGAGGCGGTCGAGGCGACGAAGACCGCCATCTTCGATCTGGTGATCCTCGATGTCGGGCTGCCCGATACCGACGGGCGCGAGCTGTGCAAGAAGCTGCGCAAGCTGAACGTGAAATGCCCGATCGTGATGCTGACCGGGCATGACACCGATGCCGACACCATCCTCGGGCTGGACGCGGGCGCCAACGACTATGTGACCAAGCCCTTCAAGTTCCCGGTGCTGCTGGCCCGGCTGCGGGCGCAGCTGCGCACGCATGAACAGTCCGAGGACGCGATCTTCCAGCTTGGGCCCTATACCTTCAAGCCGGCGATGAAGATGCTGATCGACGCCAGAGAACGCAAGATCCGCCTGACCGAGAAGGAAACCAATATCCTGAAGTTCCTCTATCGCGCGCAGGACGGCGTGGTGGCGCGCGATGTGCTGCTGCACGAGGTCTGGGGATATAATGCCGGCGTCACCACCCACACGCTGGAAACCCATATCTACCGGCTGCGCCAGAAGATCGAGCCCGATCCCTCGAACGCGCGGCTGCTGGTGACGGAATCGGGCGGCTATCGCCTGGTCGCCTGAGCCGGTCCCAAGGCCCGCCAGCCGGCGGATGCGGCCAGGAAAGGCCCGCCGTGATGCCGGGCCTTTTTTGATCCCCGCGATGCGACAAATATTCACTTGCCCTCCGCACGGGCGGAATGCAATTTGCGGTTGTGTTTCACCATCAGAGATCGGGTCCGGGAGATTAACCGAATGATATTGCAGAAAACCTTGAGGCGGGTCGCCGTGGCGGCCCTCGCCATTGCAGTCGCAAGTCAGTCGGCGCTGGCCTGCACCGGCATTATTCTTCGCGCCGATGACGGGGCCGTCGTGCAGGGCCGCACGATGGAGTTCGGCTTCGACATCCAGTCCGACATCATCGCCGTTCCCGCAGGCACGAATATCGAGATGCTGGTCCTGAACAAGGACGTCACCGGCTTTTCCTTCGAGGCGAAATACGGCTTCGCCGGTGCCAACGGCCTCGACATGCCCATCGTGTTCGACGGCATGAACACCGAGGGGCTCTATTTCGGCGCGTTCTATTTCGCAGGCCCGGCCGTCTTCGCGGATCTGACCGAGGAAAACCGCGATCAGGCCGTCTCGTCCGACGAATTGGGGAACTGGATCCTCGGGCAGTTCGCAACCGTGGCCGAGGTCAGGGAAGCACTGCCCAAGATCACCGTTGTCGGAACCTATATCGACGCGATCAAGGGATTTGCGCCGTTCCACTATGCCGTGACCGATGCAAGCGGCGCCTCGATCGTGATCGAATACACCAAGGATGGCCTGGCGGTCCATGACAACACGGTCAACGCCCTGACCAATAACCCGCCCTTTGACTGGCACCTGACGAATCTTCGCTCCTATATCGGGCTTTCCTTCGAGAACCGCGACGAGATCACGATCGGCCGCGAAACCCTCCGGCCCTTCGGTCAGGGCACCGGCATGGCCGGCCTGCCCGGGGACTTCACCTCTCCGTCGCGCTTCGTCCGCGCGGTGGCCTTTGCCAATACCGCCCAGCCCTCGGCGGACGCGGCCGAGGCGGTGTTCCGCAGCTTTCACATTCTCAATGCCTTCGACATTCCCATGGGGGCCATCCAGGAACAGAACCCGGATGGCCAGGTCCTGAAGGACTACACGATCTGGACTTCGGCCTCCGACACCCGCAACGCCGTCTATTTCTTCAAGAGCTACAAGTCGCAGGTGGTCGAAAGCATCGACATCCGGCAGGTGGTCAAGGACATCGACAAGGTCAGCGTCATTCCCATGAGCAGCGAGTTCAGGGTTCTCAACCGCACGTCTGACAAATGGTCCGGTTTCCAGGGCCAGCCGTCTGATCCCGCGGTCAGCCGCCGC
Organism: Paracoccus marinaquae; assembly: GCF_018860165.1. Taxonomy (GTDB): domain Bacteria; phylum Pseudomonadota; class Alphaproteobacteria; order Rhodobacterales; family Rhodobacteraceae; genus Paracoccus; species Paracoccus marinaquae. The sequence goes on along the minus strand of NZ_JAHKNG010000002.1, from coordinate 230,792 downwards.
CTCCGGAACCGCCCTTCGATTCCGGCGTTATGATCCCGAAGCCCAGTGGTCGGCGGATGCGGCCACGTCTCTCTCTGATGCCCCCGGCGCGCCCCCCGCGCCGGGGTTTTTCGTTGCTCAGCCCCGCCCGTGCGGCGCGGTCCAGTCCTCGTCCGGGCCGATCGGGATGATGCGATGCGGGTTCACCGTGGTGTGGCTGAAGTAATAGTGGCGGACATAATGCTCGGGGCGCACCGTCTCGGCGATGCCGGGCCATTGATACAGTTCGCGCGCCCAGCCCCACAGGTTCGGATAATCCGTCACCCGGCGGCGGTTGCACTTGAAATGCGTGTGATAGACCGCATCAAAGCGGCAGATGCTGGTGAACAGGCGCCAGTCGGCCTCGGTGATGCGATGCCCGGTCAGGTAACGGTTCACGCCCAGCAGCGCCTCGATCCAGTCGAGGCTGTCGAACAGCGGCACCACCGCGGCGTCATAGGCCGCCTGCGAGGTGGCGAACCCGGCCCGGTAGACACCGTTGTTCACCGTGTCATAGACCCGGACATTGACCTGATCGATGCGCCCGCGCAGCGATTCGGGCCAGTAATCGTCCTCGTTCCCGGTGATCCGGTCGAAGCCGGAATTGAACATGCGGATGATGTCCGCGCTTTCGTTCGACACGATGGTATCGCGCTCGCGGTCCCACAGGACCGGCACCGTCACCCGGCCCGAGGCCCTGGGATTGGCGCGCAGATAGATGTCGCGCAGGAAATCGCTGCCGAACAGGCCGTCACCGGTGGCGCCGGGGAAATCCTCGTCAAAGCTCCAGCCATCGGCCAGCATGTCGGGATGGACGACCGAAACCTCGATGTGATCGCCCAGATCCTTCAGCGCCCGGAAGATCAGGGTGCGATGCGCCCAGGGGCAGGCATATGAGACATAGAGGTGATAGCGCCCGCTTTCGGCGCGAAAGCCGCCCTCGCCGTCGGGGCCGGGGCTGCCGTCCGCCGTCACCCAGTTGCGGTATTTCGACGTGTCGCGGATGAATTCGCCGCCATGGCTCTTGGTGTCGTACCATTGATCCGCCCAGACCCCGTTGATCAGCTTGCCCATCCGTCCCCTCCGCCTGTCCTCCGGCCCGGACCGAAAATTTTCGGTCCGGCGGGAATAACCCTGCGCCCCGCCCGTAATCAGACCAGACATCCATATCACGGAAAGGGTTAATCCGATGAAAATCAAGCTTCCTCTGATCGCCGCCCTGGTCATGGCCGCCGCGCCGGCCCTGGCACAGAGCCCCGAGGCGCAGATCCGCAGCCAGTTGCGGGCGCAGGGCTTCCATTCGATCAATATCGATCGCGACGACGGGCGGATCGAGGTGTCGGCCCGGCGCGGCGGCCAGCGGGTCGAACTGGATTACAGCGCCCGGACCGGGCGGCTGCTCGACCGCGACAGCTGGCAGGTCGCGCGCGGCGACTGGTGGGGCGACGACGACGACGATCACGACCGCCGCGGCCGGCGCGGATCCAGCTTCGGGCGTGACGACGACGATGACGACGATGATCGCGGCCGTGGGCGCGGGGGCCGCGGCTTTGACCGCGACGACGATGACGACGATCGCGGTCGTCGCGGTGGCGGCCGCAGCGCCGGCCGGAGCGACCGGGACGACGACGATGGCCGCGGCCATGGCGGCGGGCGTGGCCGGGGCGGTGATCGCGACGACGACCGCGATGACGACGGCGACGACGACTGACACCCAGGCAAGGCAAGAAGAACCGGGGCAGTGACGCACCCGGCCGCCCAACCGGTGGCCGGGTGCAGCCTTGCCGCGCCTCAGGCGATGGCGGCGTCGCGGGTTTCCGAGCGCACGAACAGCAGCGCCGCCGCGCCCAGCAGCAGCAGCAGCGCAAAGACGCCGATGGCCAGATCGAAGCCGCGCGCGAAGACCATGGCCAGCAGGCTTGGCGCCAGGATGCCGCCCAGCCGCGCCATGGCGCTGGCCGTACCCATGCCGGTGCCGCGCAGATTGGTCGGGTAAAGCTCGGGCGTGAAGGCGTAAAGCGCCCCCCAGGTGCCCAGCAGCGCAAAGCTCATCAGGATCAGCGAGCCGGCGACCATCGCGGTGCCGCTGGCGATGGTGAACAGGAAACAGCCCGCCGCGCTGAGGAACAGAAAGCCCATCAGCGTGGTGCGCCGGCCCAGCGCCTCGACGCCCCAGGCGGCCAGCGCATAGCCGGGGATCTGCGCCAGCGCCAGCACCACGAGAAAGCCATAGCCGCGCACGAAGCCGAAGCCCTCGGTCGCAAGCTGGCCCGGCACCCAGATGAAGACGCCGTAATAGGACAGCGAGACAAGGAACCACACGGCCAGCACGCCGAAGGTCCGCAGCCGCAGCAGCGGCGCGAAGATCGAGGTCTCGGCCCCTTCGGGCAGCGGCGCGGGCACCAGCACGGCATCGGCAGGCAGCCCGTGGACGCCATTGGCGGTCAGCACCCGGTTGACCACCCGTTTCGCCTCGGCCGCCCGGCCCTTGCGGACCAGATACATCGGCGATTCCGGCACCCAGAGCCGCAGGAAGATGCCGATCACCGCCGGGATGGCGGCCACGGCGAAGATCCAGCGCCACGGCGCCACCGCACCCAGGCTGGCCGCGATCCAGGCGGTCAGCGCGATGACGATGGTGCCGATGGCCCAGAACCCCTCCAGCCAGACCAGCCAGCGGCCTCGGTTCCTCGGCGGCAGGAACTCGGCCATCATCGCGTAATCCACCGGCAAGGTGCCGCCCACCGCCACCCCGGTCAGAAAGCGCAACGCCAGAAGCAGGGTGAAGTCCTGCGCAAAGACCGAGGCGAGGCCAAAGACCGCATCCATCGCCACCGTGCCGATCAGCACGTTGCGCCGCCCGATCCGGTCGGCGATGCGCCCGAACCCCCAGGCGCCCACGAACATGCCAAGGAAGAACAGCGTGCCGATCTGCAGCGCCGTCACCCGCTCCAGCCCGAAGGTCGCGGCGACCGAGGGCGCGGCAAAGCCGACCGCGATCACCTGCATCGCATCGGCCGCCCAGACCAGCCCGAAGATGCCCAGAAGCCGCCACTGGAACCGCCCGGTCCCGCCCTGCGCCAGCGCCTCATCCACGGTCAACTGCATCCCCGGGCCCCTTTTCCTGCCGCGCTTTTGTCCTGCTTAGCGCCCGCGCCCGCGATCACCAAGCCTTCATTGCGGCAGCGCGGCATCGGCCCCCGGCTCGACACCGCCCGGCGCCGCCGCTAGGGTCCGCCGGCAAGAAGGAGCCCGCCCATGTTCACCATCGCCACCTGGAACATCAACTCGGTCCGACTGCGCGAGGGGCTGGTCGCCCGGCTCCTGCGCGACGAGGCGCCCGATATCCTCTGCCTGCAGGAATGCAAGTCGCCGGTCGAGAAGATCCCGACCGAACAGTTCCGCGATCTCGGCTACAGCCATATCGTCGCGCGCGGGCAGAAGGGCTATAACGGCGTCGCCATCCTGTCGCGCCTGCCGATCGAGGATGCGGGCGACCGCGACTGGGCGCGCATGGGCCATGCCCGCCATGTCGCCGCCCGGCTGGAGAACGGCGTGGTGATCCACAACATGTATGTGCCGGCCGGCGGCGACATCCCCGACCGCACGGTGAACGAGAAATTCGGCCAGAAGCTCGATTTCGTGGCCGAGATGCGCGACGTCTTCCATGCCGACCGGCCCCGGCGCGCGATCATGGTCGGCGATTTCAACATCGCCCCGCGCGAGGATGATGTCTGGTCCCACAGGCAGCTTCTGAAGATCGTCAGCCACACCCCGATCGAGGTCGAGCATCTGCTGGCCGCGCAGGATGCCGGCGGATGGGTCGACATCACCCGCCAGGACATCCCCGAGGGGCTGCTCTATTCGTGGTGGAGCTATCGCGCCCGCGACTGGGACGCCGCCGACAAGGGCCGCCGGCTGGACCACGTCTGGGCCAGCCCCGACATCGCCAATGCCGGCCACGGCAGCCGCGTGCTGCGCCCGGTGCGCGGCTGGGACCAGCCCAGCGACCACGTCCCGGTCTTCGCCAGCTTCGACCTCTAGCCCCGCGCCACGCAGGCGGAACCATCATCGGCCGGGGCCACAGGACCTGTCTTGTCGGGCACGGAATGTCGTTTGGAACCGGACCGGAAAACTCTCGCCGCAGGATTGAACCCAATCTACCGAGCGTGCCGGTGCTGCATTCTGCAGTCAAAACTTAGGCGGCCCGGAAAGGCCGGCCCTGAGCGGACCTTCGTGGAAGACGTAGCAGATGGCCGGTTCCCAGCCCGAAACCACATCAGACAGCCTCCGCCGGAGGGATGCGAAGGTGAGGGGAGATCGAATACAGTGCCGAAAAAACACCCCGACCGTTGTTAAGTCCGCTTGGCTGTAACGCTAGATTCAGAGGAGCTTCAACTGGCGAGCGCCGGAAATATGTTCTTTGACTTCGAGAATTTTGGCGTCTGTCTTCAATTTGTTGCCTGCGAGAGTCTGCGTTTCTTCGATTTCGCAGCGCAGGGTGTCGTTCTTGGAAAGGACGACTTCCGAGCGGTCCAGCCGATTCAAGAAATCCTGATCTTCCATTGAGGCGGTGAATGTGTTTGTGCCGTCGGTGAAGCGCCAGAGATAACCTTCGGCGAATTGTGCGCTAACGATTTTTACCAAGGCTTCGCGCTTCGTGGTAGTTTCTGTCTTATCATCGTCTTCCGGCTCTGGGACCTTAACCGCCGCAATGTCATCCTTGGTAAGGATGAGTTCGGGCGTTCCGTCGGGCTCTTCATCGAAGGAAACCTTGTTGATCCCCTTCGCATTGAGGGCAGTTCCGACGAATTTCTCGGTGGCCTCGCGGGTGCGGTAGTCCTCGAGAAGAACGACCGTCCGCTGGTCAACGACGATGGTCGTCGGGCCGACAGTGATCGAGGTGGTTCCGTTTCCATTCTTTTCAGTCTTGTCAGGGCGCTTGCCTCTCAGGAAGCGTAGAGCGCCAAACAGTCCGACCGTTCCCGTTGCGAGCGCGCCGCCGCCTTTTATCAGAAGGTCTAGCAGTTGGTCCGCCGCTGTGACTCGGTCTGGGTACGCGGCGACCATATCTAGAAGGTCGGTGACGAAGCTGACATCTAAGGAAAGCAGGGCAACAAAGCTGCCCTTTTCTGAGGCCCGGATTCGCAGTTTGGCTTCTGCACGATCCTGGTTAAGCGCCTGATTGGCAGCAGAAAAAAGCTCTCCAAGCGCGAGAAGCGCGGGGGCGAGATCGGCGACATCAATTTCGCCGTTCTCGACTGATGGTCCGTCAAATCCGATTTTGAAAGTGCTCACTGCCGCCCCAAACCTTTTTTGGCGGTCAGCATACGGGCGAAGCGTTAGCTTGTCATTCCGAATGTTGGAAAGTCCGAGCCGACCGAAAACTGCGCGTTCCTGACGTTCGCGCCATACGCAGCGAAAGCCGACTTACCGCCCACTTTTCGAACCCCTGACAGCCGCAGCGCATATTTTGCGCCGCCCAGCGAAGGCCCGCTTCATCCCGCCTAGCCGTCATCTGATCAACCCTTCGCGCATGGCGGCTGCACACCGACCGTCGCCCCACCGGCAGGACCTCTGACGTTGGGGCAGGACCATCCGGCCCTGTTCAACCATGTCTTGATCCACCGTTCGCAGGCTGTGTACGCGCTGTGCACATCCGGTGCCGCCCCGGTGGACGCGCCGTGCCTCGCAAAACCCGGCATTTGCTGGCCATTCCACGACCACCCCGCCGGGCAGCGCAACACGCAACGCCCGCCCGTGTTGCATCCCCCGCCGCAACGCGGCCGGGGGTCAGGACGGTTGGTTTCGGGGTCGGGGCGCTATCCCCGTCGCGCCAGCTTGGCCGATTTCTGCACCAGCATCTTGCGGCGCAGGGGCGACAGGTGGTCCACATAGAGCCGCCCGTTCAGATGGTCGATCTGGTGCTGGACGCTGACCGCCCAGAGGCCGACGAAATCGCGCTCTTCGACCTCGCCCGCCGCGTTCAGGAACCGCACCGTCACCGCCCGCGGCCGGCTGATCCGGGCCGAGACGCCGGGCAGGTTCGGGCTGGCCTCGTCATGGGCGCGCAGCTGCGCGCTGGCATGCAGGATCTCGGGATTGGCCAAGCGCAGCGCCTGCCCGCGCCTCTCCGAGGCATCGACCACCGCCAGCCGCAGCATGATGCCGATCTGCGGCGCCGCCAGCCCCACCCCCGGCATCGCCTCCATCGTGTCGATCATGTCGTCCCAGATCATCTGCACCGTCTCGGTCACGGCGGCGACCGGCCCGGCCGGCAGGTGCAGGCGGCGGTCATCATGGCCGAGGAAGGGCCGGACGGTCATGCGCGGGCCTTGGACCGGCGGCCGGGCTCAGGCACGCGCCTGCTCGCGCTTCAGCTTGACCATCCTGCGGGTGATCATCTGCCGCTTGATGGCCGAGATATGGTCGATGAACAGCACCCCGTTCAGGTGGTCCAGCTCGTGCTGGGCGCAGGTCGCCCAGAGCCCGTCGAAATCCTGCTGATGGGTCTTGCCGTCCAGCCCCAGCCAGCGCATCCGCACCTGCGCGGGCCGGGTCACGTCGGCATATTGATCGGGGATCGACAGGCATCCCTCCTCATAGACGTTCAGGTCTTCCGAGACCTGTTCGATCTCGGGATTGACCAGCACCAGAGGCGTCCGCTCGGCCTCGGGATCGCGGGTCGCGTCCATCACGAAGATGCGCTTCAGCACGCCGACCTGCGGGCCGGCCAGCCCGATCCCCGGCGCCTCGTACATGGTCGCCAGCATGTCCTCCGCCAGCGCCTCGATCTCGGGCGTGATGCGGGCGATGGGCTCGGCCACCTTCTTCAGGCGCGGGTCGGGATGGATCAGGATCGGGCGCAGGGTCATATGGGCGATTTAGGGGATGGCTTCACCAGACGCAACAACCGGCGTATGCAGGGCCTGACCGCCACAGCGACGAGGCCCCCATGACCCGCCCGGATTTCGACGAGATCATCGACCGCACCGGCACCCATTGCTCGAAATGGGACGACATGAAGGGCGCCTATGGGGTCTGCCCGGCCGAGGGCGGGTTGGCGATGTGGGTGGCCGACATGGATTTCCGCCCGCCCGCCGCCGTCCAGCGCGCGGTCGAGGCGACGGCCGCGCATGGCGTCTATGGCTATCCCGGCGCGCATGGCCCCTATCTGGACGCGATCGCGTGGTGGATGGCCAACCGCCACGGCTGGAAGGTCGATACCGGCTGGATCCTGACCACCGCCGGTCTGGTCAATGCCGTGGCGCTGGCAATCGACGCCTATACCCGGCCCGGCGACGGCGTGGCGGTGATGTCGCCGGTCTATCACGCCTTCGGCCGCGTCACCCGCGCCGCCGGGCGCGAGTTGCTGGAACTGCCGCTGGCAAATCGGGACGGCGCCTATCGCATGGACTGGTCGCGGTGGGAAACCATGCTGACCGGCCGCGAGAGACTTCTGATCCTCTGCTCGCCGCACAATCCCGGCGGACGGGTCTGGACCGAGGCGGAACTGCGCGAGGTCGCGGATTTCTGCATCCGCCACGACCTGATCCTGATCTCGGACGAGGTGCATTGCGATCTGGTCATGCCCGGCAGCCCGCGCCACCTGGTCACGGCGGCGGCGGTGCCCGAAATCGCCGACCGGCTGGTCACGCTCAATGCCGCCACCAAGACCTTCAACATCGCCGGCGCGCATCTGGGCAACGCGATCATCGCCGACGAGGGATTGCGCGCCCGCTTCAAGGCCCGGATTGCGGCGCTGTCGATCTCGCCCGGCCTGTTCGGCATGGACATGGTCACCGCCGCCTATTCCCCCGAAGGCGCGGCATGGGCCGATGCGCTGGTGGAATATCTGGACGGCAACCGGCGCCTCTTCGACGAGGGCGTGAACGCCATCCCCGGCCTGCGCTCGATGCCGCTTGAGGCGACCTATCTGGCCTGGGTCGATTTCTCGGGCACCGGGATGAGCCCGGCCGAATTCACCGCCCGCGTGGAACGGACCGCCCTGATCGCCGCCAACCACGGCGCCAGCTTCGGCCGGGGCGGCGAAACCTTCCTGCGTTTCAACCTCGCGACGCCGCGCGCGCATGTGGCCGAGGCCGTCCGCCGCCTGAAAAGCGCCTTCGCGGACCTGCAGTAATCGGCAGCGGCGCCCGACCGGCCACGGCAGGCCGCGCGTTGCAATCCGGCGCGGGCGCGATCATATAGGGGCGCGAACCGCGAACAGCCCCGGAGCATCCCGCGCATGGTCTATCTGGATTTCGAGAAGCCGCTGGCCGATATCGAGGGCAAGGCCGAAGAGCTTCGCGCCATGGCCCGCAAGGCCGAGGATGCGGTCGATGTCGAGAAAGAGGCCGCGGCGCTGGACCGGAAGGCCGGCGACCTGCTGAGAGAGCTTTACAAGAGCCTCGATCCCTGGCGGAAAACCCAGGTCGCGCGCCATCCCGACCGGCCGCATTGCCGCGACTATATCGAGGCGCTGTTCAACGAATACACGCCCCTGGCCGGGGACCGCGCCTTTGGCGACGATCACGCCGTGATGGGCGGCCTCGCCCGCTTTCGGGACCGTCCCTGCGTGGTGATCGGCCATGAGAAGGGCAATGACACCCGGACCCGGATTCACCACAATTTCGGCATGGCCCGGCCCGAGGGCTATCGCAAGGCGATCCGGCTGATGGACATGGCGCACAGGTTCGGCCTGCCGGTGGTGACGCTGGTCGATACCCCGGGCGCCTATCCCGGCAAGGGCGCCGAGGAACGGGGCCAGTCCGAGGCCATCGCCCGCTGCACCCAGAAATGCCTCGATATCGGCGTGCCGCTGGTTTCGGTCATCATCGGCGAGGGCGGCTCGGGCGGGGCGGTGGCCTTTGCCACGGCGAACCGCATCGCCATGCTGGAACATTCCATCTATTCGGTGATCTCGCCCGAGGGCTGCGCCTCGATCCTGTGGAAGGATGCCGACAAGATGCGCGACGCCGCCGAGGCGCTGCGCCTGACCGCCCAGGATCTGAAAAAGCTGGGCGTGATCGATCGCATCGTGCCCGAACCGATGGGCGGCGCGCAGCGCGATCCCGCCGCTGCCATGGCGGCCGTGGGTGACGAGATCGCGGCGATGCTGAAAGAGCTTTCAGGCCGCCAGCCCGCCGATCTGATCCGCGACCGGCGGCAGAAATTCCTGTCCATGGGATCGAAATCGCTGGCCTGAACCGCAGGCGGCAAGGTCGCGCCGTCGAACCGGCTACCACATCGTGCGGGCGGCGCGGACCGGCCATTCGGCGTCATAGGCCGGGCCACCGACCTCGTTTCCGGTCAGGTTCGCAAGGATCCGGCCGGGGCTCGGCAGGCCCTCGCTGTCATCCCGGTCTTCCCACAGCCCGGAGCGGATGACCGCCCGGGCGCATTGGAAATAGACCTCGGCGATGCGCACGACGATCACCACCCGGGGAAGGTTTCCCTGCCGCTCGAAACCCTGCAGCAGTTCCGCGTCATCGGTCAGCCGTGCCCGGCCGTTCACCCGGATCGCGTTGCCCGAGCCGCGGACCAGAAAGGTCAGGCTGACCCGCCCGTCGCGCACGATGTTCCTCAGCGAATCGATGCGGTCGTTGCCGCGCCAGTCGGGCAGTGCCAGATGCCGATCGTCCAGCGCGCGCACCACCGGCGCCTCGTCTCCGCGCGGGCTGGCATCGGTGCCCTCGGGTCCGACCGTCGCAAGCACGCAGAACCGCGCCGCCCGCAGGAACGCCGCGTAATCCGGTGTCAGGCGATCTGCCACCTTGCGCAGCGCCGTCGGCCGCGGCTCGTCATAAAGCCGCGCCAGATCGGCCTCATCCAGCCAGTTCATTGCCGGAACCCCGCCTCGGCCAGCAATCTGTCGGAATTATCCTCGATATCCGCCCGCAGCCGAGACATGAACTCGTCGCGCGGGAAATCCGGCGCGATGACCGGCAGGAACTCGACCACTGCACGCCCCGGGCGCACCCCCCAGCCCTTGCGGGGCCAGAACAGCCCGGTATTGACCGCGACCGGCACGACCGGCAGATCGGCGGCAAGGCGCAGCGTCCCGACACCGTGCTTGTAGTCGCGCCGCTCGCCCGGCCGGGTCCGGGTGCCTTCGGGATAGATGATCAGCTGGCCCAGCCCGCCGGCCGAGGCCAGCCGCGCCCTGAGCTCGCCCGCGATCGCTCGCAGGGCATCGCGGCCGCGCGCGCGGTCGATCGGAATGCAGCCGACCTTGTAGGCATACCAGCCCATGATCGGAACCCGCATCACCTCGCGCTTCATGACGAAGGCACGACGCGGCAGGGCATGGGCGATGACCAGAATATCGAAAAAGCACTGATGCTTGGCCGCGACGATGCAGTCGCCTTCGGGGGGCGTGCCGCGCAACTCGCAAGTGACGCCCAGATGCAGCCGCGCCGCCCACAGCATATAGCCGATCCAGCGCGTCGCGACCGCATTCGCGGCGTCGCGGCCCCCGAAGGCCACGAAGGGCAGCCCGGCCAGACCGATCAGCAGCGTCGCCAGCCCGACATGCAGGTAATAGAGCGCGTTCTGAAGATATTGCCACGGCCCCAGCCGGCCGGGCACGGGTGAGAGGTTCCGCATACTCATCTGACCGCGCCCAGCATGGTCAGCGCCGCCCAGCGTGTGGCGAGAAAGCCGACAGCGGCCGAGATGACCGGGATCAGCAGCGGCAACAGCCAGCCCCAGCCCTGAAAGCCCAGCCCGGTCAGAAAGCCGCCGGCCGCGCTCATGTCGGGCAGCAGGGCCACGGCCCCCATGCCCAGCAGGGTGCCGGCCGCGGCGCCGATGGCTGCGCGGCGGGTGAAGCGGCGCACGAAGGCGGTGGCGATGGTGATGTCGCGCGCACCGATCAGCCGCAGCACCCTGATCACCTGCCCGTTCGCGGCCAGCGCCGCCTTGGCCGCCAGCGCGATCATCGCCCCCGATGCGCCCGCGATCAGCAGCAGCGAAACGGCCCCCAGGACCCGCAGCCGGCTGGCCGCCGAGACCAGCGGCCGGCGCCATTGCGTATGGTCGTCGAGGATCGCACCGGGCGCTTCGGCCTCAAGCCGCAGGCGCAGGCCCTCGGCGTCGAAATCGTCGCCGGCGATGGGCAGGTCGATCAGCGCCGGAACCGGCAGCGCCGCAACCGGCATGTCGGGTCCGAACCAGGGCATCAGCAACTCGGTCACCTCATCCTCGGACAGAAGCCGCGGCCGACCGGCCCCCGGCGTTGCCTGCAGGATCTGCAGCACCGCCTGCGCCCGCGCCTCCTGTTCGGCCGCCGGGGCCGAGACGCGGACCGTCACCGACTGGCCCAGTTCCGACGACCAGCGTTCAGCGAGCCGCCCCGAGGCCAGCGCGAGGGCCAGCGCGAACACCGCGAGGAAGGCCATCGCCCCGGCCGAAAACAGGGTCAGCTGCGCCGTGATGCCGGTGGGCGGCACGATCCGGTCGCCGCTGCCGCCCTCGCTGTGCAGCAATCCCCGCCACAGCGCCCGCAGACGCAGCGCCCTGAACTCGGTTCTCCTCACAGATCCGCCCCCGCCAGTTGCAACTTCCCACCAGCGATCCGCAACACCCGCGCCGCCACCTGCGCCTTGGCGGCGCGGATCAGGTTCAGGTCATGCGTCGCCACCAGAACGGTCTTGCCCGATTTGTTCAACTCGATCAGCAACTGCATCAGCCGCATCGACATGTCCCAGTCCAGATTGCCGGTCGGCTCGTCCGCCAGCACCAGATCCGGTGACAGGATCACAGCGCGGGCCAGTGCTGCGCGCTGCCGCTCGCCCCCCGACAGCGAGGGCGGCAAGGCCCGCGCCTGCTGCCCCAGCTGGACCCAACCCAGCAGATCGCGCAGCGCGGTCATGTCCACCCCCTGCCCCGAAACCGCCAGCGGCAGGGCGACATTCTCGGCCACCGGCAGATGATCCAGAAACTGCGTGTCCTGATGCACCACCCCGACCCGGCGGCGGAGCGCGGCGATCTCGTCGCGGCCAAGCCCGCGCAGATCCTGCCCGAAGGCGGTGATGCGGCCCGAGGTCGGCAGCAGATCGGCATAAAGCAGCCGCAGCAGCGTGGTCTTGCCCGATCCCGAAGGCCCGGTCAGGAAATGGAACATCCCCGGCTGCAGGCTCAGCGTCATGCCCGACAGCAGTTCGGCCCCGTCCTGATAGCCGAAACCGGCCTCCTGCATCTCGATCAAGCCACACCCCCTCGTGTTCGGGTTCGTCCATCGGCGGCTTGGAAGCCGGCCCCGCGCTTGATAGAACAGCCACAGGACGAATGCGAGGGTCGGCATGGCTGAATTGAGGTTGATCTGTCCGGGCTGCGCCGCCCAGTACCGGCTGCCCGAGAATGCCATCCCCGCCGAGGGACGCGAGGTCGAATGCACCGCCTGCGGCCATGTCTGGCAGGCACGGCGCCTGCCGGTGCCGCAACCGGCAACCGACCGGGAACCGCAGCAGAAGCAGGCGGCGTTCGGCCCGACCCCCGAGCCCCCGCGCGAGGATCTGCCCGCGCCCTCGCCGGCCGAGCAGCAGCTGAGCCGCAAGCTGCCCGACTCGGTCCTGAACATCCTGCGCGGCGAGGTCGAGCACGAGCGCCGGGCACGGATGGCCGAGGACACGGCTTTCGGCAAGGATCAGGAAAGCCCCAGACCCATGCCGGATCCGGCGCAGCCCGACATCCCGGTCTCGGAAGGCGACTGGCCGGCGACCACGGTGGTCACCCCGGCAGGCGGTGCCGCGCCGGCCCCGGAACCACCGCAGGGCGAAAAGCCGCAAGCGCCCCGGCCGCCGGTCAGGATCCCGGCCGCGGCCGCCGCAGCAGCCACGACCGGTGCAGCAACGGCGGCCACAACATTCCCCGGGAAACCCGCTCCCGCCCCGGTCCCAGAGGCGCAGTCGATCCTGACTGATGACCAGCCGCCGCAACCGCTGACCCTGCCCCCGACGGCGCCCGAAGCGGATGGCGCCCCCTACCGGCAGGGTCTGGCGGTGGCGGCGATGGTCACGGGGATCGGCCTGGCGCTCTATCTGCTGGCCCCGGTTCTGGCCGACGCCGGCCCCCTGGGCGACGCGCTCGGCGGGCTCAGGCGGGTGGTCGACGAAGGCCGGCTTTGGCTGCAGGCACAGGTCGGCATCGTCGCGGGTTGAGGCCGGCGACCGGCGTCAGAACCGCTCGAGCAGCCGACCCAGATAGTCCCGCTCGTCCTGCGGCCGCTCGCGCTGACCGCTGCGGCGGCGGATCTCGTCCAGCAGGTCGCGCGCGCGTCTGGAGGGATCGGCACCCTCGGCCAGCGGGTCGCCCAGGGTGATCATGTTGCCGTTGCCATCCATCTGCCGGCCCAGCGGATCCAGCATCGGCCGCAGGTCCCGGGTCGTGGCATCGCTTCCTGCACGCGGGCCTTCGCCCGGCTGGCCTTCCGGCTGCTGGCCGTCCTGCCCTTCCTGGCCCTCGCCAGCCTGACGGCGGTCCTGCTGCCCCAGCATGTCGGACAGGGCCCGCATCCCCTCGCGCATCGATTCGATCGCGTCGGCCTGCCGCTGCAGCGCCCCGCCGGTATCGCCATCGCGCAGCGCCTGTTCCGCATCCTCCATCGCGCGGCCGGCCTCATCCAGTTGCCGCCCCGCCTGATCGCCCAGATCCGAGCCCTGCCCGGGTAACAGCCCGCGCTGCTGGCCAAGCTCTTCGCGCAGCTGCCGCTGACGGTCGGCAAATTCGCCCCCGCGCTCCGAGGGTTGACCCAACTGCCCCTCGCCGAACTGTTCCTGCAGGTCGCGGAAAGCCTCATCCGACAGTTGCTGCTGCTGGCGCAGGGTATCGGCCAGACCGTTCATCGACGGGTTGCCCTGCCCCTGCTGGCCTTCGCCACCCTGGGCCTGCTGGACCTGAAGGTTCTCCATCATCCGGTTGAACTGTTCCAGCAACTGCTGGGCCTCGGCCATCCGGCCCTCGTTCATCAGCCGCTGGATCTCATCCATCATCTGCTGGATCTGGTCGCCGGTGATGCGCTGCCCTCCCTGGTTCTGGGTAAAGCGCTCGGCCGGGTCGCGCTCGCCCTGCTCGGCCAGCATCCGGGTATAGGCGTCGGTCGCTTCGCGCAACTCGTCCATCAGGCGCTGGATCTCGTCGGGACTGGCGCCGTTGCGGATCGCCTCGGACAGCTTTTCCTGCGCCTGCTTCATCCGCTCCAGCGCGTCCGCCAGCCCGCCATCCTCAAGCTGGATCGCTGCCTTCCACAGCGCCTCGGCCAGCTTGTCGCGGGCTTCCCCGGACAGCGGACCGCTTTCCAGAACCCGCACCCCGCCGCGCAGCTGCAGGTAAAGCGGCTGGTCGATGAACCCGTCGGGCCGCCAGGTGATCGCGCGCAGAATCTCGGCGCTGCGCCCGGCATTCTCGCGCGACCACAGAAGATCGCGGCGCAACTCGATCAGCGCCGCCGCCCGCGGTTCGAAGAAGCGCCGCCCCGGCAGCACCATCTGCATCGGCGCGGCCGCGCCGGTCTGGTCGATCCCGTCCACCGCCTCGAGGACCAGCGTCACCGGCAGATTGGCCCAGGGGTGGCGGGACAGATCCTCGACCAGTTGCCCGCTGACCTCGCGCCGATCCCCGCCGCGCGGCAGCGGCAGGGCCAGTTCCACCGCCTCGCGCGGCTCGGGCGGCGCGGCAAGGCCAAAGCGGCGATCGACCGCGACCAGATCAAGATCGATGCGTGCCCGACCCGCCATGACGCCATGATCGTCCTCGGCCCGGAAATCCTGCACCAGCCGGCCATCCGCCCGCCGCACCGGCGCCGCACCGGCCCGGATCAGCGGCGCCAGATCGGGCAGCACCGTCACGTCGAAACGCCGGCCAGCCACCTCGATCACGCCCGACGCATCGGCCCGAAACCCGGGCGCGCGCGGATCGTCGCCGACCGCGGCGCCGATCCCCTGCGTCACCGTGACCCCGTCGCCATAGAGGCGAAAGCTGACGGCGCTGCCCCTGGGCAATTCCAGAACCTCGCCCTCGGGCAGGGCGTTCAGATAGATGGTCGGGCGCCGGGTATAAGCCGGCGGTTCGGCCCAGCCTTCCCAGCTGGGACCGACGGCGGTCCCGGTATCGCCGGCAAGTGGTCGGCTGACGGTCGCGGCAATCGCCTGAACCCCCTGCCCCATCTGCGCCGCACCGCCGAACAGCAGCGCCATCGCCAGCGCGACCAGCCCGGCCAGCCGCAGCGCGAAAGGATCGCGCCGCGCCAGGCCGGCATCCGGCCTGACCGCCCGTGCCTGCGCCGCCCGCGCCTGCATCTGCGCCAGATGCGCCTGCCACAACGCCCCCTCACCGCCGATCGCCGCGCGGTCGGCCAGCGCGGCCAGGGGCCTGTCCGGCAGGGTCCGGTCCAACCGTTCGACCGCATCGACCGCCCGCACCCGGCGATAGCTGAGCCCGCCGCGGATCGCGGCCGCGATCAGCGCGACCAGCGCCATCCCGGCCAGCCATAGCAGCGCCTGCGGCGGCACCGCCGCGACGATTCCCAGGGCAAAGGCGGCGAACAGGCAGGCCAGGATCGTTGCCACAGGCCAGAAGGCGCGGGCCCCGCGTTCCCAGACCATGCCCCAGCGGGTCAGGCGCAGGGCGCGGGCGACACGGCCCGTGGTCTTCGCGGACATGTCCGCAGGCATCCGGGGGGAAACAGCCCCCGGCTGTGACGTCCGATGCTGGCGCCGCGTCAAAGCCATCCGGGGATGGTATCGCGGGCCAGCATTTCCTCATATGTCGGTCTGGCCCTGATGACGGCGAAGTGATCGCCGCTGACCAGAACCTCGGGCACCAGCGGGCGGGAGTTGTATTCCGAGGCCATCACCGCGCCATAGGCCCCGGCCGAGCGGAAGGCGACCAGATCGCCGGCCGCCAGCCGCGACAGTTGCGTACCCTTCTGGAAGGTATCCCCCGATTCGCAAACCGGGCCGACCACGTCGAAGGGGCTGACCTCGGCGCCCGGCGCGGGCTCGGTCACCGGGACGATATCGTGATGGGCGCCATACATGGAGGGGCGCAGCAGATCGTTCATCGCCGCATCGACGATCAGGAAATCGCGGCCCTCGCCCTCTTTCAGATAGACGACCTGCGCCAGCAGCACGCCGGCATTGCCGGCGATGTTCCGGCCCGGCTCGATCTCGATCTCGCAGCCCAGGTCGCCGACGGTCTCGCGGATCACCTGCCCGTATTCGATCGGCAGGGGCGGCGCGTTGTTGTCGCGACGATAGGGGATGCCCAGCCCGCCGCCCAGATCGAGACGGCTGATCTGATGCCCGTCGGCGCGCAGCGCGCGGGTCAGATCGCCCAGCTTGGCATAGGCATGCCGGAAGGGCTCCAGATCGACCAGTTGGCTGCCGATATGCACGTCGATGCCGACCACCTTCAGCCCCGGCAGCGCCGCCGCCTCGGCATAGACCTCGCGCGCCCGGGCGATCGGGATGCCGAACTTGTTTTCCGATTTCCCGGTCGAGATCTTCTCATGCGTTTTGGCATCCACATCCGGGTTCACCCGGATCGCCACCGGCACCTGCACGCCCATGCTGACGGCCAGATCCGACAGCGCCCGCATCTCGGGTTCGCTTTCGATATTGAACTGCCGGATACCACCCTCGATGGCCTGACGCATCTCGGCCCGGGTCTTGCCGACGCCGGAAAACACGATCCGCCCGCCCGGCACGCCGGCGGCCCTCGCGCGCGCGTATTCGCCGCCCGAGACGACATCCATGCCCGCACCCAGATCGCCCAGCAGTTTCAGCACGGCGATATTGGAATTGGCCTTCACCGCGAAACAGACCAGATGATCGGTCCAGTCCAGCGCCTGCCGGAACAGGCCGAAATGGCGGGTCAGCGTGGCGGTGGAATAGACATAGACCGGTGTTCCGACCTCGGCCGCAATGCGGGTCAGCGGCACCTCCTCGGCGTGCAGGCTGCCATCCCGATAGTTGAAGTGATCCACCTACAGCTCCGTCATCACGCCGATCCGGGCATCGCCCGAGATGGTCACCCCGGTCTGCGGAGCCTCCTCGGCCGGACGCTCGGGCGGGCCGTCGACACCGCAGCCCGCCAGTCCCAGAACCGCTATCAATACCAGACGTTTCATGCCAGTCTCTCCTTCCAGCGGGTAATCTGCACGCGCACCTGATCGGGCGCCGTGCCGCCATAGCTTTGCCGCGAGGCGACCGAATTATGGACGCCCAGCACCGAATAGACCGACTGGTTGATGGCCGGGTTCACCGACTGCATCTCGGCCAGCGACAATTCGTCCAGATCGCAGCCCTTCTTCTCGGCCAGCGCGACCAGCGCCCCGGTCGCGTGATGGGCGTCGCGGAAGGGCAGCCCGGCCTCGCGCACCAGCCAGTCGGCCAGATCGGTCGCGGTCGAGAACCCGGCCGAGGCGGCGGCCTCCATATTGGCGCGATTGGCGGTCAGGTCGGACAACATGCCCCCCATCGCCGCCAGCGCCAGCATCAGGCTGTCGGCCGCGTCGAAGACCTGTTCCTTGTCCTCCTGCATGTCCTTGGAATAGGCCAAGGGCAGGCCCTTCATCACCGTGAACAGCGCCACCGTCGCCCCGAGGATCCGACCGATCTTGGCCCGGATCAGTTCGGCTGCGTCGGGATTGCGTTTCTGCGGCATGATCGACGAACCGGTCGACCACTTGTCCGACATCGACACGAAACGGAACTGGGCCGAGGACCAGATCACCAGTTCTTCCGCCAGCCGCGACAGGTGCACGGCGCAGATCGAGGCCGCCGACAGGAACTCCAGCGCGAAATCGCGGTCGCTGACGGCATCGAGGCTGTTGGCCATCGGCCGGTCGAACTCCAGCGCGCTTGCGGTCATCGCACGGTCCAGCGGATAGCCGGTCCCGGCCAGCGCCGCAGCGCCCAACGGTGATTCGTTCATCCGTGCGCGGGCATCGCGGAACCGGCCCAGATCGCGGCCGAACATCTCGACATAGGCCATCATGTGATGCCCCCAGGTCACCGGCTGGGCGGTCTGCAGATGGGTGAAGCCCGGCATCACCCAGTCGGCGCCGCTCTCTGCCTGCGCCAGCGCCGCGCGGATCAGCGCCTGAAGTCCCGCGATTGCCGCATCGCATTGATCGCGCACCCAGAGCCGGAAATCCGTCGCCACCTGATCGTTGCGCGACCGCCCGGTATGCAGCCGGCCGGCGGGCTCGCCGATGATCTCCTTCAGCCGCGCCTCGACATTCATGTGAATGTCCTCAAGCGCGGTCGAGAAGGGAAAATTCCCCGCCTCGATTTCTGACAAGACGGTGAGCAGCCCTTCCCCGATGGCCTTTGCATCGCTATCGCTGATGATGCCTTGTGCCGCCAGCATGGCGGCATGGGCCCGGCTGCCCCGGATATCCTGGGCGTAAAGCCGCCGGTCGAAGCCGATCGAGGCGTTGATCGCCTCCATGATCGCGTCGGGTCCGGCGGCAAAGCGTCCGCCCCACATGCTGTTGGCGGCGTCCTTGGTCTGGGGCCGGTCGGTCATATCAGGTCCTTCGGAGGTCTCATGCTGCGTTCATTCCTGCTTTATACGGCACTGGTTTTCGGTGCAAATGCCGCTTTCGCGGGCGAGGTGGACTGGGCGGCGGCGCATGGTGCCGGGCTGGTCAAGCTGGTTCCGAACGAGGACCGTCCGGCGGTGCCCGATACCGAATTCACCGACCCCGAGGGCGGCAGCCACAGCCTTGCGGATTATCGTGGCAAGGTCGTCCTGCTGAACTTCTGGGCGACCTGGTGCGCCCCCTGCCGCGAGGAAATGCCGTCCCTGGACAGACTGCAGACCGATATGGGCGGCGAGGACTTCCAGGTCGTGACCGTCGCCACCGGCCGCAACCCACCCGCGAAGATCGACAAGTTCTTCGAGGAAACCGGGGTCCGGAACCTGCCCGTGCTGCTGGATCCGAAGCAGCAGCTGGCCCGCGATCTGGGCGTTCTGGGCCTGCCCGTGACGGTGCTGATCGACCGCGAGGGCCGCGAGGTGGCGCGGCTGATCGGCGACGCCGACTGGGCCAGCGAGCCCGCCAGGCAGGTCATCCGGCAGATGACAGCCGACTGACCTCGGCATGGCGCGGGCAGCCGGTCATGTGGTCATTGACCATGCCGGTCGCCTGCATGAAGGCATAGGTGATGACCGGCCCGCAGAAGTTGAAGCCGCGCTTCTTCAGCGCCTTCGACATGGCGGTCGATTCGGGGGTCGAGGCCGGAACCTCGGCCATGCTGGCGAAGTCGTTCCGAATCGGGGCGCCGCCGACAAAGGACCACAGCCATGGCGTGAACCCCTCGACCTCCTCGATCTCGAGGAACAGCCGCGCACCCTTGACCGTCGCCGCGATCTTGCCGCGATGGCGGATGATGCCGGGGTTCTGCAGCGCGCGGTCGATCCGCGCCTCGTCCCAGCGGGCCACGCGTTCGGGGTCGAAACCCTCGAATTCCTCGCGGAACCCCTCGCGCTTGCGCAGGATGGTGATCCAGCTCAACCCGGCCTGAAACCCGTCCAGCACCAGCTTTTCCCACAGCGCGCGCGGGTCATGTTCGGGCACGCCCCATTCCTCGTCGTGATAGGCGACATAAAGCGGATCGGTCCCGCACCAGCTGCAGCGCGCCATGGCCTGTTAACCCTGAGTCCAGAAAATCCTGCAAGTTGACGCAAAATTAGGGAAACATGGCGAGAGTGCAAGGAAACCTGTCCGTAGAAGAGGCCTGATGTGAACAACGGCACCACGCCCCAAGGATCGCCGCTGGATTATGCCGTCGACCGGCAAAGCCGGCTGACCCTGCCTGCCGTGCGTGCCGCGGTCGAACGCGGTCATGGCGTGCTGGCCTATCAGCCCATTGTTCAGGCGCAGCGGACCGAACGCGCGGCCTTCTATGAAGGGCTGATCCGCATCATCGACGACAGCGGCCGCATCGTGCCGCTGAAGGATTTCATGCCCGTCGCCGAAACCACCGAACTCGGGCGCCAGATCGACTGCCTGTCGCTGTCGCTGGGGCTCGAGGCCCTGATGGAGGATCCGTCGCTGCGCCTGTCGATCAACATGTCGGCGCGCTCGATCGGCTATCCCGACTGGCTGCGCCTGCTGCGCGAGGGCATCGCCGAGGATCCGCATGTCGGCGAAAGACTGATTCTGGAAATCACCGAAAGCTCGGCCATGGGGATGCCGGGTCAGGTGCAGAACTTCATGCGCGAGGTCCAGCGGCATGGGGTTTCGCTGGCGCTGGACGATTTCGGCGCAGGCTACACCTCCTTCCGCTATCTGCGTGACTTCTGCTTCGACATGATCAAGATCGACGGCCAGTTCATCCGCGAGATCGCCGAACACCCGGACAATCAGGTCCTGACCCGCGCGCTGATGTCCATCGCGCAGCATTTCGACATGTTCACCGTCGCCGAATCGGTCGAGACGGCCGAGGATGCCAGCTTCCTGATCGATAACGGCATCGACTGCCTGCAAGGCTATTATTTCGGGGCGCCGACCATCGCCCCGCCGTGGAAAAACCCGCCATCGATCGCACGACGCTGAGGTTCCCGGCCTCGCCGGCAGGTTCCGCCCCGGAAGAGGGGGCCCGCGCGGGCCGAGGGTTGCACCATCCGCAAAGCACATCTGTTCTGAACGGTTTGGCCCGCGATGCGCTTGACGCGACGGCACGAACCCGCATCCTAGCCGCGATTCGCCGATGTTCCGGCGTCGAGGGGAAGGAGCCCGACATGACCAAAGCCGTTATCGTATCAGCCGCCCGCACGCCGGTCGGCAGTTTTCTTGGATCATTCGCCAATGTGCCGGCCCACGACCTCGGCGCGGTCGTCCTGAAGGAGGTCGTCTCTCGCGCCGGGGTGGACCCCGCCGAGGTCAGCGAAACCATCCTGGGGCAGGTGCTGACCGCCGCCCAGGGCCAGAACCCGGCGCGCCAGGCGCATATCAATGCCGGCCTGCCCAAGGAAGCGCCGGCATGGCTGCTGAACCAGGTTTGCGGCTCGGGGCTGCGCGCCGTCGCGCTGGCGGCCCAGCAGGTCTGCCTGGGCGATGCCGATATCGTTCTGGCCGGCGGCCAGGAAAGCATGTCGCTGTCTGCGCATGCCTCGTATCTGCGCGCCGGGCAGAAGATGGGCGACATGCAGGCCGTGGACACGATGATCCGCGACGGGCTGTGGGACGCCTTCAACAACTACCACATGGGCCAGACGGCCGAGAACGTGGCCGAGAAATGGCAGATCAGCCGCGAGCAGCAGGACGAATTTGCCGTGGCTTCGCAGAACAAGGCCGAGGCGGCACAGAAGGAAGGCCGTTTCAACGACGAGATCGTCGGCTATACCGTCAAGTCCCGCAAGGGCGACATCGTGGTCGACAAGGACGAGTATATCCGTCACGGCGCCACCATCGAGGCGATGCAGAAGCTGCGCCCGGCCTTCACCAAGGACGGATCGGTGACCGCCGCCAACGCCTCGGGTCTGAACGATGGCGCCGCCGCGGTGATGGTCATGACCGAGGATGAGGCGAATCGCCGCGGCCTGACCCCGATTGCCCGCATCGCCTCTTACGCGACCGCCGGCCTCGACCCGGCGATCATGGGCACCGGCCCGATCCCGGCCAGCCGCAAGGCGCTGGAAAAGGCCGGCTGGTCGGTCGGCGACCTGGAACTGGTCGAGGCGAATGAGGCCTTCGCCGCGCAGGCCTGCGCGGTCAACAAGGACATGGGCTGGGATCCGTCGATCGTGAACGTGAACGGCGGCGCCATCGCCATCGGCCACCCGATCGGCGCTTCCGGCTGCCGGATCCTGAATACGCTTCTGTTCGAGATGAAGCGCCGCGATGCCCGGAAGGGTCTGGCGACGCTGTGCATCGGCGGCGGCATGGGCGTCGCCCTGTGTCTCGAACGCTGACGGACGATCCTGCGCGCAATCATGTTGCGCGCAGACGCCCCGTTGGGTAGCAAGATTTCAACGACTCTAACGGAAGGAGGGATCCATGTCGAAAGTTGCTCTGGTGACAGGGGGGTCGCGCGGCATCGGCGCGGCAATTTCGAAGGCACTGAAAGAGGCCGGCTACACCGTTGCGGCGAACTATGCCGGCAATGACGACGCCGCCAAGGCCTTTACCGCGGAAACCGGGATCAAGACCTACAAATGGTCGGTCGCCGATTACGACGCCTGCGCCGCCGGCATCAAGCAGGTCGAGGACGAACTGGGTCCGGTCGCCGTGCTGGTCAACAATGCCGGCATCACCCGCGACTCCATGTTCCACAAGATGACGCCGCAGCAGTGGAAAGAGGTCATCGACACCAACCTGACGGGCCTGTTCAACATGACCCATCCGGTCTGGGGCGGGATGCGTGACCGCAAGTTCGGCCGGGTGATCAACATCAGTTCGATCAACGGGCAGAAGGGCCAGGCCGGCCAGGCCAACTATTCCTCGGCCAAGGCGGGCGATCTGGGCTTTACCAAGTCGCTGGCACAGGAAGGTGCGCGGGCGGGCATCACCGTCAACGCCATCTGCCCCGGCTATATCGGCACCGAGATGGTTCGCGCCATCGACGAGAAGGTCCTGAACGAGCGGATCATCCCGCTGATCCCGGTCGGCCGTCTGGGCGAGCCCGAGGAAATCGCCCGCTGCGTGGTGTTCCTGGCCTCCGACGGGGCCGGCTTCATCACCGGCTCGACGATCAGCGCCAATGGCGGCCAGTTCTTCGTCTGAGCCAGCCAGCCCGGCAACGAGAGAGGCCCGCGCAGTTTGCGCGGGCCTTGTTCATAACTCTGTCACTGTTCAACGGATCAATGGGACAGGCGGGTGATTTCTTCCTTGAGGCGAAGCTTTTCCCGTTTCATCGCGGTAATCTCAAGATCGCTGGCCCCCGGACTTCTCTGAGCCTTTTCAACGGCGTCCGAAAGGGTCTGGTGCTTCCTGCGCAGCTCCTCGACATGGGAAGTAACCGACATCGCGTCCTCCTCTGTGGTTGTGTCGAACCAAGGGATTGCAGCACAGCTTTCCGTGTTTGTCACGAGACTTTCGCAAACAGCCTCGTGAGCGTGTCGCCATGCCGCAGCACCGCCTGCGCGGCGGGCGTCAGATCCTCGCCATCGGCCTCGTGCCGGGTGCCCGCGTGCAGGATCAGCGGTGCCAGCAGGCGCAGCGGGCCGCGCGCGCCCTTGCGCGCCGTCAGCAGAATCCGCCCGGCCTCGCGCCCGGCGCGCGCGGCCAGGGGCAGGATCGTGACCGCGCCGGCCCGCCCCGACAGCGCGGCCAGAACGTCCTGAAGCCGGTCCGCGCGCTGGATCAGCGTCAGGACGCCACCGGGCCGCAGCCGCCTCAGCCCGGCGTCGATCCAGAGGGCCAGCGGCGTCGCCTCCTGCCGCGCGGCGGCGCGCCCCGGCTGCGGCGCCGAGGTGCCGGACAGGAAATACGGGGGGTTGGCGATGACGTGATCGAGGCTCTGCCCGCGCAACTCGGGTGGCGGGTCCGCAAGATCGCCGGTCAGCACCGTCAGGGCGATGCCGTTGGCCGCGGCATTGCGACGCGCCAGATCGGCATAGTCGGCCTGCCGTTCCAGCCCGATCAGCCGCAGGCCGGGAACGCGCCAGCCGAGGCAGAGGCTGGCGACCCCCGCGCCGCAGCCCAGTTCCAGCACCGATTCGCCGGGGCTTGCGGGGCAGGCGGCGGCCAGCATCACCGCATCGGCGCCCGAGCGATAGCCCCGCGCCGGCTGGGCAATCCGCAACCGACCGCCTAGAAAGCCGTCCTCGCGGCTGTCAGTCATCCAGCCCGGCATCGCGCAGGATGGCGCGGGCCATGAACTCGTCGCGGGAGGCGACCATGATCCGGCGCGGCAGTATGCCGATTGATCCTTCCAGCACGCTCATGTGCTGATCCATCTCGAAAGCCATGATGCCCTCGGCCCCCAACAGGCCCAGGACGCGCGAGATGCGGACGGGATCGGTGCTGCGCAATAGCTCTTTCATGGCTCAATAGGTAAGCGGCGGTTGCGAATTTGTCGATGGCGTGGCAATGCGTTGGGCCAGCAACGGGGTATGGGCATGGGTGTGAAAGAAAACGTCCAGAAACCGCTGGATCAACTGTCGGCCGAACTGGCCACGGAGATGGAGGCGGTCAACGCCCTGATCCGGCAACGCATGAGCAGCCATCACGCGCCGCGCATCCCCGAGGTGACGGCGCATCTGATCGAGGCGGGCGGCAAGCGGCTGCGCCCGATGCTGACGCTGGCGACGGCCAAGCTGGCCGGCTATGACGGCCCCTTCCACATCCATCTGGCCGCGACCGTCGAGTTCATCCACACCGCCACGCTGCTGCATGACGATGTGGTGGACGAAAGCAGCCAGCGGCGCGGGCGACCGACGGCGAACCTGCTGTGGGACAACAAGTCCTCGGTTCTGGTCGGCGACTACCTGTTCGCGCGCAGCTTCCAGCTGATGGTCGAGCCGGGCAATCTGCGGACGCTCGAGATCCTCGCCAATGCCAGCGCGACCATCGCCGAGGGCGAGGTGCTGCAACTGACCGCCGCGCAGGACCTGCGCACCGACGAGGCGCTGTATCTGCAGGTGATCCGCGGCAAGACCGCGGCGCTGTTCTCGGCCGCGACCGAGGTCGGCGGGGTGATCGCCGGCGCCCCGGCGGCGCAGGTGCAGGCCATGTTCGACTATGGCGACGCCCTGGGGATCGCCTTCCAGATCGTCGACGACCTGCTGGATTACGGCGGCGCGACGCAGACCATCGGCAAGAATGTCGGTGACGATTTCCGCGAACGGAAACTGACCCTGCCGGTCATCAAGGCCGTCGCCAGGGCGGATGCCGAGGAACGCGCCTTCTGGAGCCGGACCATCGAGAAGGGCGACCAGCGCGAGGGTGATCTGGAGCAGGCCCTGCAATTACTGGCCCGTCACGGTACGATGCAGGCGGCGCGACAGGACGCGCTGGAATGGGCGGGTCGTGCCAAGGCGGCGTTGCAGGCGCTGCCGGATCATCCGATTCGCGCCATGCTGTCCGATCTGGCCGATTTCGTGGTCAGCCGGGTCGCCTGATCCGGCCAACGCCGGTCGCACCCGCGCTGCAGCCCGCGCCGAACGGAAAGGGCGAGCCGCTTGCGCAGCCCGCCCCCTCTCCGGGAAGAGACCCGTTGTGCCGGCTATTTCGCCTGCACGAAGTCCGGATAGGCTTCCATCCCCATTTCCGAGATGTCGAGCCCGTTGATCTCGGCTTCGCGATCCACCCGGATGCCGACCGTCATCTTCAGCACCGTCCAGAGGATCATGCTGAGAACGAAGGTGAAGGCGCCGATCGCAAGGATGCCGGTGGCCTGGGTGACGAAGCTGGTATCGGGATTGGTCGCCGGGACGATCATCGTGCCCCAGACCCCGGCGACAAGGTGCACCGGGATGGCGCCGACAACGTCGTCGATCTTCAGGCGGTCCAGCATCGGCACCACGAATACCGCCAGCCCGCCGCCCACAGCACCGATCAGCACCGCCGCAAGGATCGAGGGCATCAGCGGCTCGGCGGTGATCGACACGAGGCCCGCCAGCGCACCGTTCAGCACCATGGTCAGGTCGATCTTGCCGTAAAGCAGCTGCGTGGCGATGACCGCGGCAACCGCACCGGCCGAGGCGGCCATGTTGGTGTTCACGAAGATCCGGCTGACATCGGCGGCATCATTGACCGAACCGATGGCCAGCTGCGAGGCGCCGTTGAAACCGAACCAGCCCAGCCACAGGATGAACGTGCCCAGCGTGGCCAGCGCCAGGTTCGAGCCCGGCATCGGCTGCATCCGCCCGTCGGCTCGGTATTTGCCATAGCGCGCACCCAGCACGATGGCACCGGCCAGCGCCGCGAAACCGCCCGTGGCATGAACCAGCGTCGAGCCGGCGAAATCCGAGAAGCCCATCTCGGACAGGAAGCCGCCGCCCCACTGCCAGCTGGCCTCGATCGGATAGATGAGCCCGGTCAGCACGACGGTGAAGATCATGAAGGGCCACAGCTTGACGCGCTCGGCCAGCGTGCCCGAGACTATCGAGGCGGTGGTGGCGCAGAACATCAGCTGGAAGAAGAAGTCCGAACCGGCGGAATAGCCCGCGCTGACTTCGCCCGCGCCAGCCGGATCCAGCGTCTTGGGGCTGAAGATCTGGCCGATCACGCCCGGCACCGTCCAGCCGTCGCCCGGATACATCAGGTTATAGCCGACCAGCCAGTACATGATCCCGGCGATGGCGAAGAGGACGATGTTCTTGAACAGCTGCGTGGTCGCGTTCTTGGACCGCACCAGCCCGGCTTCCAGCATGGCAAAGCCGGCCGCCATCCACATGACCAGAAAGCCGCCGATCAGGAACAGCAGCGTGTTGAAGATATAGGCGACCTCCGCGCTGACGGCCTCGGCCACCGCGGGGGTCTCGACGGGCGCCGCGGCATCCTGTGCCACCGCTGGCAGCGCACACAGCAGCAGCGCCGCGACCAATCCTGGAAGTCTCTGTTTCATGGTTCCTCGCTGTCTTCTAGCTTCGGCGACCGCGAGCCGGGCCGCATCTGATGCCTTGATCCCCGGTTCACACCAATTCGCACAAGCTGGGGGCGGAATGCCGCGGTGCAGAATCAGCTTTTGCCTGATAATCGGGCAGTTATTGCCGGATTTGCCCGAGTTTCCGGCAGGTTTGGCCTGCGATCCGACCCATTCTCTGGCACCTGCGCCCAAGGCTTGGGCAGTTTTCGGACGACTCCGACACGGCTGCTGCCGCGATCATGCGCGGATATTGCTGCGGTGCATCACGGATTGGTCAGGTCAATTCCCACGACGCGATTCTTCCTGTATGCTGGCGCGAAATTTGGCCCGGACAACCGGCCCGGCAGAAACGCAGGCATCCAAGGCATGAAACGACCCACCGGCACCCCGAAGCGCACGGGCCGCAGCCCCGTTGCCGAAAAGCGCAGCATTTCCAAACCCTCTGCGACGGGCAAAAGCGGCGTCAAGCGGCACAAGTCGCGCCCGCCCCGGCGCGGCAACGCGGTTCTGCGCGCGATTTCCGGCACGATCGGCCTGATCTGGCGCGTCGTCTGGGGCTCGATCTGGCGGCTGGCGATGGTGATGGCGCTGATCATCGGCGGCGCCTCGCTCTATTATTACAGCGGCCTGCCCGAGCCCGAGGATCTGTTCGACGCCCGCGCCCGCGGATCGGTGACCATGCTGGACCGCGAGGGCCGCGTCTTCGCCTGGCGTGGCGAGACCTTCGGCACCGTGACCAGCGACCGGATCGCGCCCGTCTTGCGTGAGGCGGTGATCGCGACCGAGGATCGCCGCTTCTACGGCCATCTGGGCGTCAGCCCGCGCGGCATCGCCGGCGCGATCAGGATCAACCTTGCCGAAGGGCGCGGGCCGCTGGAGGGCAATGGCGGCTCGACCATTACCCAGCAGGTGGCAAAGCTGCTGTGCCTTGGCGACAGTTTCGATCCGATCCGCTGGAAGAACGAGGCCGAGTTCGAGGCCGACTGCCGCACCAGCAGCCTGTGGCGGAAGGTCAAGGAGGTGCCCTTCGCCTTCGCGCTGGAGGCAAAGTATTCCAAGGATGACATCCTCAATATCTATATGAACCGGTCCTATCTGGGCGCCGGCGCGCGCGGTTTCGAGGCCGCCAGCCAGCGGTATTTCAACAAGCCCGCGACCGATGTGACCCCGGCCGAGGCCGCGATGCTGGCCGGCCTGCTGAAGGCGCCCAGCTATTTCGCGCCGACCGCCGATCTGCAGCGCAGCCAGGACCGCGCCGGCGTCATCCTCGGGCTGATGCGCGATCAGGGCTATCTGACCGAACAGGAACTCGCCAGCGCCAAGGCAAACCCGGCGGTTCTGTCCAAGGCCGCGGCCGAGCGCGCCGGCGGCTATTTCGCCGACTGGGTGATGGAATCGGGCCCCGGCTTCCTGACCAGCGAGACCACCGAGGACGTTACCATCAAGACCACCTTCGATCAGGGCATCCAGCGCGCGGCCGAGCGCGCCCTGCAGCGGGTCTTTGCCGAAAAGGTCAATGACGGCAGCAAGGCCGAGGCAGCCGTCGTCGTGATGTCTGCCGATGGTGCCGTCCGCGCGATGGTCGGCGGCCGCGACACCACCGTCAACGGCGCCTTCAACCGCGCCACCCAGGCCAAGCGGCAGACCGGTTCCAGCTTCAAGCCCTTTGTTTATGCGGCCGCGCTGGATGCCGGATATTCGCCCTCGGATCTGGTTCAGGACGGCCCGCTGACCATCCGGATCCCCGGCAGCAAGCCCTGGTCACCACAGAACTACACCCGCAAGTTCTATGGCCAGGTGCCGCTCACCAGCGCGCTGAAGAACTCGCTGAACACCGCGACGATCCGCCTGCAAGAGGCGGTGGGGCGCGATGCGGTGCGCCGCGTGGCCTATGACTTCGGGATCGTGAGCAACCTGACCACCAGTCCCTCGCTGGGGCTTGGGGCCTCCGAGGCGACGCTGCTGGAACTGACCGGCGCCTATGCGGGGATCCGCAATGGCGGCACCTCGGTCGCGCCCTACGGCCTGGTCGAGCTGAGCATCAAGGGCGACGACCAGCCGCTGATGGGCCAGCTGGGCGGCATGGGCCAGCGCGTCATCAGCCAGCGCGCCGCCGGACAGCTGATCTACATGATGCAGCAGGTCATCGATTCGGGCACCGGCACCCGCGCCCGGCTGGGATCGCGCCCCGCCGCCGGCAAGACCGGCACCACCAGCAGCTATCGTGACGCCTGGTTCGTCGGCTTCACCGAGCAATATGTGACCGGGGTCTGGATGGGCTATGACGACAACACCCCGCTGAAAGGCGTGACCGGGGGCGGGCTTCCGGCCGAGATCTGGCAGGCGGTGATGTCCGAAATTCACGACGGACTGCCGGAACTGCCGCTTTCGACGGTCTCGCCCGATGGCAGCGGCATCATCGTCTCGGAAGGCACCAGCACGCCCAAAGTGGTCACCTCGGGTTCAGCGGACGACCCGCTGGCCGCCGCCCTGGCCGGCGTGATGAACAGCGTCGATGGCGAACGCCGCGCCCCTCAGGGCGGCGGGCGCGTCATCACCGCACCGACCGAGGTTCAGGGAGGGGCGCCGCGAACGCCCGGCAGCAGCAATTCGGTCAGTTCGGACGACGCGCTGAGCCAGGTGCTGAACGGCATTCTGGGCGGAAACTGAGACCAACGGCCTTCGCCTGTGACTCGCACTGGGTTCCCTTCCGTCAGATAATCTGAATCACTGCTGTTGCAGGATGGAAGGTTGGATGGCGGTTGAAATCACACGGCAGGATGTTCCGGCAGGCAAGCTTCGTTTGGCAGCGGTGCCGGCGCAGGAAGCGAATGCGGCGCGCCGGACACTGGCAATCGTATTGGTTCTGGAAGGCGCTGGATCGCAGGACATCGGCAGAAACCTGCGGGACGGACCGTCAGACCCTGCACGACCGGGGTGAAGGGCGCCCGGTAGCTGCCACGCTGCCGGAAGGAGACCCGCCGCATGCTGACCAGCCGGCAGGACTGACCTTGCCCGTGATCCGAGACTGGGAGCCAATATACTCTCAGGACAGAGGATCAATCATGAGCGAGGGACCAGGTCGTCGCTCTACCGTCGCATTTATCGTCAGGGGCGTGAGACGCATGGGGATGCATACGGACGCATGGATACCACGCAAATTGACTTTACTCGATTTTCTCGTGCAGAAATCGGCTATAGAATAGTTGTGGTGCCCGGAGGCGGATTCGAACCACCGACACGCGGATTTTCAATCCGGCACGAAATCCAAGAAAATCAACGGGCTTCTGTTTCAAAAGCGGCCCCGACAAATCGTGAACTTAACGAGAATGTTTCAAACGCCTATCTGACAGGCGCAAATGAAAACCCCGACGCGCTGGCGGGCGCAATCGGGGCTGATCTGCATTCGTGGTTCGAATGGATCGACACTAGCACACGCCGCGAGGCGGCGGCAAGGGGGCTGTTGGAGGCCGTGCTGGCCTGCGACCGCCGTGACCGCGTTCCGCTGATGGAGCGGTTCATCGAGGCGCTGCGCCCCGGCCAGCCCGTCCCGGCCTTCGATAGCGTCATGGCCGAGGCATCGCACTGGGCCGACTGGGCCAGCGCGGCGGAACTGAAAGCCTATGCGCTGGCCTGCTACACGCGCCTGTCGGCATCGGATCAACACGCCTTCCTGGGCTACGTGCAAGGGAGGGCTGCGGCATGACCGTCTTTCAGCAAATGGGCGATCTGGACGCCCAGCACCGGGCAGACATGGGCTTTGACAGCCGCAGCCGACTGACAGGCCGAACTGCGGACCTGTCGGCAGCCATCATGCCGCTGGCACGGATCAAGGCCGATCTGCGGTCGCGGTATCTGGTCAAGGGCTGGCTGGATCGCGGCGCGTTCAGCGTGGTCTACGGTCAGTCAAATGTCGGCAAGACGTTCTTCGCGATGGACCTGGCGCTGCACATAGCTGCGGGCGAGGACTGGCACGGCAGCCGCGTCCCGACCGATGACAAATTCGCCGGGCCGGTGCTGTATGTCGCGGCAGAGGGCGGGCGAGGCATCCGCAGCCGCATCGAGGCCATGAGGCGGCACAACCCCGACCTGATGGGCCGGATCGAGGCCGGGGGCCATCTGTCGATCCTGTCGGCACCGCTGGACCTCTGCACCGCCGAGGACGCCAAATATCTGGTCGAGGCGATCCGCGAAGGATTCAAGGCAATGCCCGCCCTGATCGTCATCGACACGCTGGCCCGCGTCATGGGCAGTGGCGACGAGAACAGCGCCAAGGACATGGGCCAGCTGGTCCGGTCAGTGGATGACATACGGGCAGCGACCGGGGCGCATGTCATGGTCGTGCATCACAGCGGCAAAGACGAAAGCAAGGGCGCGCGAGGCTCTGGCAGCCTTCGCGCGGCTGCGGATACAGAAATCGAACTGACCCGCAATGATGGCATCGTGCAGGCCGAGGCGCGCAAGCAACGCGATCTGCCCTGTGACAGCGTATTCGCCTATAGCCTGAAATTGGTCCATATCGGCTTCGATGAAGATGGCGATCAGGTGGCATCCGCTGTGGTGGTTCCCGCCGAGCCGGTGGCGAAAAAGGTCAGGCTGACGGGCACCGACAAGATCGCATTGCAGGCTCTGGATGATTGTGTCCGCGATCATGGCCAGAAGATGAGCAGTGACAATTACCCCCGCAACCGGCGCTGTATATCTCTGGAAAAATGGCGCGAGTATTGCGACCGGCACAGCCTTTCGAGCGGCGAAAGCGATAGCGCCAAGCGGGTGGCCTTCCACAAGGTCAAGAACCGACTGCAAGAGAAAGAGGTTGTCAGGATCATTGATGGTTGGCTGTGGAAAGTCGCCCCAGATGATGCACCGTTACCGGCGTTACCGACCGTTACCAAAGAAACCGTTAACGCTTCTGAATCCGGTCAATCCAGCGTTACCGGCGTTACCTCCCCCCTAAAGGGGGGTAACGCGGTAACGGAGACCCCGCCGGTTAACGAGGTAACGACTTCGGACCGTGACCGTTACCAAGAATCTGACCCGGTAACGGTAACGCCTTCACCGCAACGAGAACCCCAGCGCTTCACTGATGAGGCGATCAGCACCGGCGCACAGTCGGCGGCTGATGACTTCGAGGCGATGAACGATCCCAACAACAGCGAGGCATGGCAATGAGATACGAACGCACTCCACGCGCTTCGGCGGCTGTCGATATGGACGCGCTGGTTGTCCACATGCGCACCGGCTTCACGGCTGCGGATACCGAACCCACCATACTGGCCGAGTGCCAGCGGCTGGCAGATGCGGCAGCGATGGAGATCGAGGCTTATTGCGAGATCAGCCTGACCACGCAGACGATCACGGCACACACGTTTGCAGAGGCGGGCGAGTTGATCAGCCTGCCCGTTGGCCCGCTTGCACCAGGCAGCACCGTCACTGTCAACGGCACAGCCTTCACCGGCACAGTGGAAGGCGGCAGGTATCCCCGGCTCACGCTGCCCGAGGACATGAGCGGCGCACTGACGATCAGCTATGAAGCGGGATACGGCACAGACCCGGCAGACGTGCCCGACGATCTGAAGCTGGCCGTCATGGATCAGGCTTCGGGGATCTTCGACTACCGGGGCGACGATACCAAGCGTCCGCACCTGACACCGGCAGCGTCACGGATCGCAGCCCGCTATCGGAGGGTCGCGGTATGACTGGTCCCAATGCCCGGAAACCTGCAATGGCGTGTGACCCGCGCCTGAGTGTTCTTTTCTCTCTTCCGAAAAAATTCCGGGGGCAGATATGAGCCGTCCAACGAAACATGCCGCTGCGGCGCTGAAATTCCTTGCCGGGCTGACGATCCCCGAGGGCAAACTTGCTGGCAAGCCGCTGAAACTGGCGCGGTATCAGAAGCAATTCGTTCGCGGCGCTCTGGCACCGGGCAACATGATCGGCGTTCTGTCGATCGGTCGCGGCAACGCAAAAACCGCGCTTTCGGCGGGCTTGTCTCTCGGGCATCTGGTCGGGGCATGGGACGATCAGCCCAAGCGGGAAATCATATTCGCGGCCCGAAATCGGGATCAGGCGAAAACGGCTTTCGGGTTTCTGGTCGGCTTCATCGAATCCTTGCCCGAGGAAGAACAGGAACTGTTCACGATCCGGCGCGGCAGCAAACTTGAGGTCGAATATCCCGACAATGGCGGCGGCTTGGCCCGCGTCATTGCGGCAGATGGCAAGTCGATCTTGGGCGGCGCACCGACACTGGCGATCATGGATGAGCGGGCCGCATGGGAACGCGACAAGGGCGACAATCTGGAAAACGCGATCTTGTCGGGCCTTGGCAAGCGCGATGGTCGCGCCCTGATCATCAGCACGTCCGCACCGGATGATGCGAATACCTTTTCCCGCTGGCTTGATGAACCGCCCCCCGGCACTTTCGTGCAAGAACACCGGCCCGCATTTGGCCTGCCTGCGGACGATCTGGATTCGCTGCTGGAAGCCAATCCCGGCGCTAAGGAAGGCATCGGTTCCAGCCCGGAATGGCTGGTCGCACAAGCGCGGCGGGCGATTGCGCGGGGCGGATCGGCGCTGTCCAGCTTCCGCAACCTGAACAGAAACGAGCGTGTCAGCACCGAGGACAAGTCGGTCCTGATCACCGTGGATGAATGGCTGACTGCCGAGGTCAACCCGGATGAACTGCCTGCACGGGAAGGGCCGTGCATCCTTGGCGTTGATCTTGGTGGATCTCGGTCAATGTCGGCAGCGGCGTTCTACTGGCCCCAGACAAGCAGACTTGAAGCGATAGGCACCTTTCCCGGCAAACCCGGCCTTTCGGATCGTGGCGCGGCTGATGGCGTGTCAGGCCGCTATGTCGAGATGCAGGAACGCGGCGAATTGTCGGTCATGGGCGAAAACACCGTTCCGCCGGGGCCGTGGCTGGCCGAGATCGTTCGGATGCTGGACGGGATCACCCCGGCCTGTATCTGCGGAGACAGGTTCCGCCATGCCGAGTTTACCGAGGCGATGGACAAGGCGGGGCTGGGCAAGGTGCCGTTCATCTGGCGGGGCTTTGGCTGGAAAGACGGCTCCGAAGATATTGAGCGGTTCAGGCGGGCACTGTTCGATGGCGAGATCAGCGTTATCCCGTCCCTGCTGCTGCGCAGCGCGTTCAGTGACGCCATTGTCATTCATGATCCGAACGGCAACGCCAAGCTGGCGAAAGGCCGCTCTCTGGGCCGCATAGACGCTGTGGCGGCAACCGTCCTGGCTGTGGCGCAAGGTGCCCGGATGCTGGCTGCACCCGCGAAGAAAGCGAGAATCGCATGGGCCTGAAACGCGAATATCGGAAACATTCCCGGCGCGTGACGTCAACCAAACGCTGGCAGGTTCTGCGGCAGATCATTCTGGAACGCGACAACTGGACCTGTGCTTGCGGCTGCGGTGAACGGCGGCGGTTGGAAATTGACCACATCAAACCCGTGCGGACGCATCCCGAACTGGCGTTCGATCCGGCCAATTTGCAGGCGCTGGCACCGTCCTGTCACGCGCAGAAAACCCGAATCGAAGTCGGCTGGTCGCCGGTCTTTGACACCCCCGAGAAACGCGCTTGGGGGCAAGCCGTCGCTGATTTAGCGGCAAAATCCAATCGAGCAACACATGAGGTTAATCATGCTTGATTCTGTAAGACTGCAACGGCGACAGTCCGAAATTCGCCAAACACTTTCGGCGCTGGTCGGCAAGCCCGATCTGTCCGACGATGAAACCCGCAGCATGGAATCGCTGGATGCAGAATATCGCGCCAATGAAACCCGTTACCGGGCTGCGCTGATTGCCGAAGATACCGAGCGGCGCGAGGCGGGCGAAGAACTGGAAACCCGTTCCGACAAGGAATGGGCCGAGATGATGGCCTCTTTCGAGACTCGGCAGGTTGTGCTGGCGCTTGATGAAGGTCGCAGCCTCTCGGGCCAGACGGCCGAGATTGTGCAGGAGATGCGCGAGGCAGGCGGATACCGCGGCATTCCGGTTCCGCTGGAAGCCTTGGAGCAACGGAATACGGTTTCGACCGATACCCCGTCGCCCGTGCGCACCCTGAGCATTTTCGACCGGCTGTTTCCGACTTCCGTTGCGTCCCGGATCGGCGTTAATTCGGTGCAGATCGCGCAGGGATCGCAGGAATACCCTGTTGCGACCGCTGGCGCGACTGCTGGATGGGCTGCGACCGAGGGCGGCGACGTTCCGGCGGCAACCGCGTTCCAGACTGCCGAGGCTACGCTTTCCCCCGATCACACGCTCGGGGCGCATATGCGTATCTCTCGCAAGGCCATGAAGCAAACCGGCGCGGGGCTTGAGCAGGCTATTCGCCGGGATATGGCGGCGGCTATCGGCGCTGAACTGGATCGGGCGATCCTGATCGGCTCGGGCGCTTCGGGCGAACCCACCGGCATCGTCACCGGGGCGAGCAATACCGAGGCGATTACCGGGGCGGCGACGTGGGCGACCTTCAAGGCTGAAATTCTGGCCTTCATGGCTGCCAATGCCATTGCCGATCCTTCGCAGGTCAAGCTGGCGATCAATCCGCAAGATTGGTCCGATCTTGACGATGCGATCTGGGACGCGGGCAGCGGAATTACCGAATGGGACCGCCTAGTGAAGCATGTCGGCGCTGGCAACGTGGTCAAGGCCACGCAACTGGACGCTGGCACGGCTCTGCTGACCGTCACCGCTGGCGGGCTTTCCCCGGCCTATCTGGGCCTTTGGGGCGGCGTGGATATGATCCGCGACCCGTATTCGGACGCCACGAGCGGCGGCTTGCGGCTTACCGGCCTGCTGACCACTGATCTGGTCATGCCGCGTCAGGCACAGGTCCGCGTGATCACCGGCATCGGTTCCGCGTAATGTTGTGGGGCGGCTCAATCGGTAGCCTGGAAATCAGGACGGCAGGCGGGGAAACCCGTCTGTCGGCCCGGTTCCCCTACGGCCAAGAAACCGAATTGGCTAACGGGCGGTATGAGGTTATCGCCGCCCGCGCTTTCGCAGACCGGATTGAAACCGGCGAAGATATTCACCTGCTGGCGGGCCATGACTACAATCGCCCGCTGGCATCCAGATCGGCGGGCAACCTGACCCTGACCGAAACCGACGACGCCTTGCAGATCGACGCCACACTGGACGGCGGGACTTCATGGGCGCGGGACTTTCTGGCGGCTCATGGCTCTGGCCTGATTCGGGGGCTGTCACCGGGCTTTCGCGTCCGGCCTGATGGCGAACGGATTGAGCGGCGGGGCAACGGGATGCTGCGGACTGTCACAAAGGCCGATCTGTTCGAGATCAGCGCAGTGACCCGGCCCGCCTATCCCTCGGCGCAGATCGAGGCTCGGGCATGGGGCATGAAAGAGGCAGTCGCCCGCCCGCTTCACCCCCTCAACCGTTGGAGGCTGTGACATGGGCCTGATGGATCTATTCAACCGGCTGAAATCCCGGCCCGTCGAAACCCGCGCAGTTTCCCCCGGTTTCACGGCGCAGATCGTGGCGGCTCGGGAAAGCTGGATCAGCGGGCAATCCGGGATCGCGGAACTGACGGCGGCTGCACAAGCCTCTGTGAGCCTCTGGGAGGCCGGTCTAAGCCTTTCTGACGTGTCGGGCACCGATCTGCTATCCCGGCACTCTCTGGCGCTCACAGCGCGTTCTCTGGCGCTGCGGGGCGAATCTGTTTGGCTGATCCGGGATCGCTTGATTCCGGCGGTTGACTGGGACTTGTCCACGCGGAACGGCGAACCCCGTGCTTACCGCATGAGTATCCCCGAGGCGGGCGGCGGGCGATCTGAAACGGCGCTGGCAGGCGAGGTGCTTCATTTCAGGATCGGCAGCGATTCAGCGGCACCTTGGACCGGCACGGCACCGTTGATGCGGGCCAAGCTGTCGGCAAACCTGTTGAACGCGGTCGAGACGGCGCTGACCGATGTATTCCGGGATGCGCCTATCGGTTCCCAGATCGTCCATGTCCCGGATTCGGCGGCTGACGATATGGATAGCTTGCGGAAGGGCTTTCGCGGGCGGCGTGGTCAGGCTCTTGTGATCGAGGGCGTGGCGCAGGCAACCGCTGCTGGTATGCACCCCAATCTGGGCAAGGCACCTGATCAGCTTACCCCGGACCTGCAACGCACCCTGGCGGATACGCTGCTGACGGACGCCAAGGGCGCGATCTACAGCGCGTTTGGTATCCTTCCCGGCCTGCACAACCCGGCAACCACCGGGCCGCTTGTGAGGGAAGCGCAACGCCATTTAGCGCAGCTTGTCCTGCAACCGATCTGCAACTTGATGGCCGAGGAAGCCACCGCCAAGATCGGCAGCAAGGTCACGCTGGATTGTGTCAGGCCGATGCAGGCTTTCGATCATGGCGGCAAAGCACGGGCCTTCGCGGGGATGTTGCAAGCGATGGCACAGGCGAAAGAGGCGGGGCTGGATGATGCCACCGTCACCGACGCTTTGTCGTTTATTGATTGGGCCGAGGAATGAAAATCGCGGCTGACGATCTGACACGCATAGCCGGGTTTTATGAGCCTTTCGAGGATGTCGATCCTGACGGGCAGGTAATTCAAGATTGGCTGCTGCGATTCACGATACCGGCGCACGTCCATTACCTGCGGGGCAGCGGGATGTTGCACCGGCCCCGCTTCATTCGCCCGCGCGCGCGTGGAGGAACCGAAGGTAAGCGCCTCCCGACGTCGGGAGGCGTCCGCTTCATTCGCCCGTCTTTCCCGGCAAGAAATCGCGAACTAGGGATACAAGCTGTAAAAGCGCACGAGGGAAGGCTTGCGGCACCTGACCGGCCACGAGGCGGAGGCAATGGCGTTCGTGCTGAAAGCCGTTCTGGACGAGGGCCTTGAACTGGAACCGGCGCTTGAACTCTGGAAGGCCGAATGCACCAAGCGCCGGGAAGCCGCATGATGCGGATCGCCCGGCTGGATCGAGGTCTGGCCGGGCACTATTTGAGCGATACACAAAATGATTGCGGCACCTCTTATTGCGTGATAGACAATAAGGCATGAAATCTGGATCGTTCATATCGCTTATCTCGCGCGTCTATCGCGTTGACGAAAAGACCGTCACACTGGTGGCCCGCAGCCTCAAGGAGGCGGGCCTTCTGACGACAGGTGCAAGAGGCGTCAACGCGCCCAACATGATACCATTGGACGCGGCGCGAATGACTATTGCGCTGCTTTCGACTGACAGTCCGGCAAAGATGGTTGAGGCTGTCGAACGATACCGCGACATGAAGCTGCGCACCGTTGAAGGAGATGGCAATCTTCCGGCATATCTCTTTGGAGATGGTCCGACCCTTGAGCAAGTTCTGGTTAGGATGTTTGGCGCTGAGCTGGATGATGAATCCCACTTCGGCGAATTTCCGTATTTCGAGATCCAAGAAAACCAGAAAAATGCTGTGTTCAAGATGAAGAACACCACGGTCAAATTCCGAACGCCAGAACCTACCGCTGAGTTGCTGGATAAGGACCGTGCCGAGCATAGCGGAATCATGCGCGTGCGCGGCCTTGCGCCCGTGGCCCTGCTGACCGTTGCCGCCGAGATGTGGGCAAGTCGCTTCTATGGCGCTGACGATCAAGGTTATCCCTTGGCTCTCACGCATCCCTGGAACGATGAATTGCGCGGTGAAAAACGTCAGCGCCGCTTTGCCGAAATCAAGGCGTATGTTCGCGCTCGCGATACTAACTGGATGAAAGGGGCCTGACGATGGCCCCCCGCCCTACCACCCAAGCAAAAAGCACCGTTGCCGCGCTTCTGCGCGACGCACGGGCGGCTGGCTGGATGCGGACAAGGTTCGAGATCAAGCCTGACGGCAGCATCACACTTGATGCAAGCATGACCGACCCCGAGGGCGGCGACGACTTCACAAGCGGCGATCTGAGGATGGGCAAATGACGAAAAGCGAACTGCCCAAGTATGTCTATCAGGATCGCAACTATGTCCGGTTCATCCGCCGGGCGCGCGGTCAGTCGGTCATGATGAAGGAGGAGCCGGGCACGCCCGAGTTCTGGGACCATTATAACCTGCTGCTGAAAGGCCGTGAGCCTGTCCCGGTGAAGCGCAATTTCGAGGCGCTGATCCTCAGCTACTATGAGAGCGAGGGTTTCAAGAAGTTGAAGCCGCGCACCAAGCGCGACTATCAGAAGTATATCAGCCACATTCGCACGATCTGGGGCACCAAAGACCCGACCAAGATCGAGACGCACCACATCTACGAACTGCACCGCGCCAACGCCGAACACTGGCGGCAGGCGAACTATTTGGTTCAGGTGATGGTCGTGCTAATGAACCACGCCCGCCTGATCGGCTTCCTCAAGAAGGAACACGGCAACCCTGCCAAGGGTATTCCCCTGTTCAAGCAGGAAGGCGACGGCTGGGTGCCCTGGCCTGATGACGTGCGGACCGAGTTTGAATGCCTCGCCCCGCCCCGCGCCCGTCTGGTCTATGAGTTGTGCATCGGCACCGGCCAGCGGATCGGTGACATTGTGAAAATGCGCTGGAACCATATCAAGGACGGCGCATGGGACTTCACCCAAGGCAAGACGGACAAGCCCCTGTGGATCCCGTTCACCGACCGCCTGAATGCCTATCTCGCGACGGTCGAGAAAAAGGGCCTGACCGTCATCACCGACGATAAGGGCCGCCCTGTTCGATACGAGGTTGTCGCCAAGGATATGCGCAAGGTGAAAGCCGGGATGCAGCACCCGGACGCCATGACCTACGTCACCCACGGGCTGCGCAAGAACGCCACCATTGAGCTTTATCAGGCTGGCAATGACGACGAGCTAGTGAAGGCCGTTACCGGCCATTCTGGCGCTGAGATGCTGAAAAAATACGGAGGACAGATAAGGCAGAAAGAGTTGGCGACAAGGGCGCAGGAAGCCCGAAATCGCTGGGAACAGAACAAGCCCAGAACGTAAATGTTTCAACGGCTGTTTCAAAAATCGAGCAATGAGGTCATCGACATGACGCAAGTCTTTGAAAAGATGGTGCCCGGAGGCGGATTCGAACCACCGACACGCGGATTTTCAATCCGCTGCTCTACCAACTGAGCTATCCGGGCGCCCTGAGCGTCTGTCCGACACCGGGTGTGCGGCGCTGTTTACGGGTGACGGGGCACCATGTCCAGACCCAAAAGCACGAATGTTTCAGTCGCGCTCGTCGGGATCTGGCGCGACCTCGTCCTGGGAGGTTCCCGGAATGACGTAATCGCCGCGCAGCCAATGGGCGAGATCGATATCGGCGCAACGTTTCGAGCAGAACGGACGGTAGGCCGCGGCAGAGGGCTTTCCGCAGAGGGGGCAGGCTGCCATCAGCCGCCTCGCCCCGCGGCAAGCCGCGCCAGCGGCACACGATCACGCTTGCGGCTGATCTCGTAGAGCCCCATCGCGGTCCAGCCGATCAGCGTGGTTTCGGTTCCGTCGCCCCTGAAGGCGGTGCGCAGCACCTGGTCCAGCGTCGCGCGATCGCGCTTGGGCACGGGCGCGAAATCGACGATGATCTGCCCGCCCAGCCCGCGCAGACGCAACTGCCGCGGGAGGTCGCGCGCCAGCGCGATATTCGCCTTGAGGCTGGCCGCGGGGCTGGTGTCGCGGCCGGTATTCACGTCGATGGCGACCAGCGCACGGGTCGGCTCGATGAAGGCCCCGGCCCCGGCGGGCAGGTCGATGCGTGGCGACAGCAGGGTGTCCACGGCCTCCAGCACGGCATTGCGGGCAAAGCTGCCCTCGCCCCGTTCCACGGCGTCCGGCTCGGGGTCGGCCCAGTCGAACCAGGCGCGCTCCCACGCGTCCGACGCATCCAGCAGCAATTCAGGGGCGCCGCTGGTCTCGCCGGTGATCCGGTCGGCCAGATCGATCAGCGGAACAAGTTCCCCGGTGATCTCGTCCGCCTCAGCATGGGCGGCGGCGCTGCGCAGGATCAGGCCGTGCCCGCGGCCGGCCAGAACATCCTCGCCCAGAGCGCCCAGCCGGGCGCGGGTCTCACTCTCACGGATACGGCGCGACAGGTTGACGCCGGGCATGCCGGGCGTGACCAGCCCGAAGCGGCCACGAAACAGCAGCCGCGACGTTACCGGAACCGCCTTGCCCTCTTCGGCGACGCCGGCAACCTGAACCAGCAGCGACTGCCCCTCGCGGAAACCGGTTCGGTCGCGCAGATAGC
This sequence comes from Paracoccus marinaquae, assembly GCF_018860165.1. Classification (GTDB taxonomy): domain Bacteria; phylum Pseudomonadota; class Alphaproteobacteria; order Rhodobacterales; family Rhodobacteraceae; genus Paracoccus; species Paracoccus marinaquae. The sequence goes on along the minus strand of NZ_JAHKNG010000002.1, from coordinate 190,038 downwards.
CGCGCTGACCTTCGGGCAGACGCAGGAAGACCCCGCCCTGTCCCTTCACCAGCCGCTCGACGACCCCGCGGCAGATGGCGCCCGGGGCAAGCGGCGTCAGATCATCCGCATCGATGACGAGGTCGATCAGCCTGCCGTCTTCCATCAGCGCCGCGGCAGCCGCGCCGAACAGGTGATCCAGAACGATCTGACGTCCCTTCATGTCGCCCCCTCGCTTGCGCGCCCTTTCAGGCCGATGGCGGCCAGCATGGCCGCGGTTTCCGCCAGCGGCAGACCAACCACCGCCGAAAAGGATCCCTGGATCCATGGGATATAGGCGGCGGCGGCGCCCTGGATCGCATAGCCGCCCGCCTTGCCCCGCCAGTCGCCGATATCGAGATAGGCTTCCAGATCGGCGGCCGACAGCGGCCGCATGCGGACCTGCGTCTCGACCAGCCGCTGCCTGATGCGCCCGTCGTGGCGCAATGCGATGGCGGTCAGGACGCGGTGGCGCCGGCCCGACATCAGCCGCATGAACTGCGCCGCCTCGTCGCGATCGGCAGGCTTGCCAAGGATCCGCCGACCAACCGCGACCGTGGTGTCGGCGGTCAGCAGGGCCTCATCGCCGGCCAGGGGCAGGGCCTCGGCCTTCTCGACGGCCATGCGGCACACATAGTCGCGCGGCGCCTCAGACCTGCGCGGCGCCTCGTCGATATCGGCCGAGCGAACGGCATCGGGCAGGACGCCGATCTGGGCCAACAGTTCCAGCCGGCGCGGACTGGCCGAACCCAGAACAAGCCTTGGCGGTCTGCGATCGGTCATCACCGGCGCGTCCGGCGGCAGACTATTTGAAGCGATAGTTGATACGTCCCTTGGTCAGGTCGTAGGTGTTCATCTCGACCTGCACCTTGTCGCCGGCCAGAACCCGGATGCGATTCTTCCGCATCTTGCCTGCCATATGCGCGATGATCTCATGGCCGTTCTCGAGTTCGACCCGGAATGTCGCATTCGGCAGGAGTTCCTTCACGACGCCGGGGAATTCGAGCATTTCTTCCTTGGCCATGGTTACTCCGCGATGATCGCCCCGCAAGATTCGGGACGGTCGTTAGATGCGTCCACAAGGCGCGGAATTCAAGGGAAAAGAGCGCCCTCAGGCGCCGCCGGCCGCTTTTGCCGCACCTTGCGTGGCCGTGGCGACGGAACCGGGCGCCACGGATCCCCTGTCGGCGTCATTCTGCCGGAAGGCATCGGGTTCAGACAGATCCTCGATCGGCGGCTCGGGCGCGGCGCCCGGCGCGGTGGTCCCGGCCGGACGCGCCGCCCCGGCATCAACCGCCTCCGACGCCGCGGGGGCCGGGGTCAGGACCGCGAGGGGGTCACGCAGGCGCAGGGCGTGGCATCCCTCGGCCTCGCCGAACCTGCCGATGGCCAGAAGTTGCCCCGAGGGTGTTTCCAGCCGCGCCTCGGTCAGGCTTGCCCGGGGCATATGCAGAAGCCTGCCTGCCGCCAGCCCGCGCAACTCACCCAGAGTCATACGCCGGCGAAACAGCACACCAACCAGATCCACCGGCGCCAGCTGGACGGAGGACGCAAGTGACGCGCTGGCGGGCCGCCGCGACGGCGCCGCCACCGGGGGGGCTGCGCCGGCCACGACGGGTCCAGCGGACCGGCCTTCCGTGGGGGTGGCCCGGGTGGGGCTGTCGTCCCTGCCGGCCGGCGCCCTCTCCTGTGCTGCCGGCTGGGGCAGCGCAAGAAAGATCCGGCTGTCCCGCGTTTCGGTGCCACCCAGCCGCAAATCGAAGGCAAGGCTGCGATAGGGTTTGTCCTCCAGCATCAGGGCCAAGGGGCGCGGATCATCCAGATAGGTTGCGTAGCGATAGCCCTTGATGCCGTCGAACCCGTCGATCCCGGCCATTTCCGAGGCCAGTTCGGCCATCAGCGCATTGACGAAATCGGCACATATCATCGCGTCGCTGCGGGTCGGGCGGCGCCGTTCCACCGGCCGCGCGGTCACGCGGCCAAGCGCCTGGATCTCGATCAGGGCGGTCACCGTTTCCGGGCAAAGCGCGATCGTGCCAACCAGATCGCCGGGCCCCTGAAGCACCACCAGAAGCGCGGGCGAGGGCAGCAATTCGGGCAGTTCCGCCAGGGTCAGCGCGCCGGGGGTCACCGCGACCGGCTGCACCGCAAGATGATAGAGCCGGTCGGCCGCCCGTCCGATGGCCGTTGCCGCGGCGCGCGCCGGTGTCGGAGGCACGGGCTGTGGCAGGTGTGGCGCCTTCTCGGCCCCCGCCGCCGATTGATCGCGCGCCGTCAGCAGGCGCCGCAGAACACCACTGCCGGGGCCTTCGTCCCGGTCCGCCAAGCCTGTATCCTGCATCGCCATCATCAACCCGATTCGCCATGTCCCAAGGGGCAATCTGGCAAGGACAGGTTGAGAAAGCGTTTACGAATGCGTCTGCGCGGCGCCTGCGGGGGGCCGCCGCGGCAGTTCGATACGGAAGGCCGCCCCGCCCTGACCGGGCAGATAGGTGATATCGCCGCCCAGAACGGCCATGATCTCGCGGCAGATGGCAAGGCCCAGCCCGGCCCCGCCCGCCCGCGCCGGATCGTTCAGCCGGGCGAATTTCTCGAAGATCAGCGATTGCCGGGATGCGTCGATCCCCGAGCCGTTGTCGATGATGTCGATCTGTGCGCCGCCCTGTTCGGACCGGCGCGCCCGGATGCGCAGCACCGGCCGGTCGGAATCGCAGTATTTGCGCGAATTGCTGATGACATTGATCAGCACCTGCAACAGCCGGTCGGCATCGGTGATGACGGGAAGATGTTCGGAGGGCATGTCGCGCTCGACCGTGAAACTGCGCTCGGGGCGGGTGGCCGAGGCCGCCGACAGCGCCCGGCCGATCAGGTCGTGCAGATTGGCCGCCGTCACGGTCAGTTGCGCGCGGCCGCTTTCCAGCACCGACAGGTCCAGCAGGTCGTCCAGCAGCCGCGTCAGCCGCCCGGCCTCGTCATGGATGATCTTGGCAAAGCGGGCCCGTTCCTCGTCCGACAGATCGGGCGTCATCAGGATCTCGGAAAAGGCCCGGACCGAGGTCATCGGCGTGCGCAGCTCGTGGCTGATCTGGCCCAGAAAGGCGTCCTTCTGCACCGACAGGGCGGTCAGCTTGTCATTGGCCTCGCGCAACTGGGTGGCGGTGCGGGCCAGTTCGGTGGTGGCGCTTTCCAGCCGCTGCGCCTCTTCCTTGGCGCGCTGTGCCTCGTCGGCAACCTGCAGCAGGTCCGAGACGGTCAGCGCCACGCCCCCCGCCACCCGGTCGATCATCGCATGCGCCGTCGCCGCCCCGATCGAGCCGGCCAGCCGCCGCTCCAGCCGGGTCAGGAAATTCGGCGTCAGATCGGGCAGATAGCCGGATTTCCCCTGCTGCGCGGCCTCGGCCTGAAAAAAGCGCAGCGCCGGATCGGCACCCCAGACCCGACGCGCCATGGCCAGCAGGGGCTCGGCCCGATCCTCGCCGCGGGTCATGCGGCTGTGGCGGATCGGCTCGACCGCGCTGACGAAGGACAGGCCCTGCAGCCGCTCGACCGGGTCGGGAAAGCCGAAGATCGACACCCCGATGAAGACCAGCGTGTTCAGCGACAGCGACAGAAAGATGCTGAAGGCCAGCGGATCGACCCTCTCGGGCAGGGGCGGCAGCGCGCCGATCCCGATCGAGGGCAGGAAGATCAGCGCCAGCCACAGCGCAAAGCCGGTCCCGAACCCGGCATAGGCGCCGCGCCGGTTGGCACCGCGCCACAGCAGCCCGCCCAGCATCGTCGGCAGCACCTGTGCCATGCCGGTGAAGGCCACCAGCCCCATCGAGGCCAGCGCCGCGCCGCCGCCCGAGGCCTCGTGATAGACCCAGCCCGCGCCGACCACGGCGATGATCGCCAGACGCCGGGCGTTCAGCACCAGCCCGCGCAGATCCTCGGTTTCCTCGCCGGCCGGGCGGCGGCGCAGCGCCAGCCAGCCGGGCACGATCCAGTGGTTCGAGATCATCGTGGCCAGGGCGATGGCGCAGACCACGACCATCGAGGTCGCAGCCGAAAAACCGCCCAGAAACACCAGAAAGGCCAGCAGGTTCTGCCCGGCCGCCGCAGGCAGGGTCAGCACGAACAGGTCGGGATTGGCATCGGCGGGCAGCAACTCGCGCCCCATCACCGTGATCGGCAGCACGAACAGCGACATGGCAAACAGATAGGCCGGAAAGGCCCAGCCGGCGACGTGCAGCCGTTCCTCGTCCGCGGCCTCGACCACCATCACCTGAAACATCCTGGGCAGCGTCACCAGCGCCGCGGCCGAGACCAGGATCAGCGCCGTCCAGCGGTCCGGTCGCAGCAGCCAGCCTTCGGCCAGTTCGGGGTCGCGGCCGGCGCGGGCGATGCGGTCCAGCATGTCGGCGGGGCCCTCGGCCAGCCCCCAGACGACGAAGACGCCAAGCGCCAGAAAGGCCAGCAGCTTGACCACGGCCTCAAGCGCGATCGCCGTGACCACCCCGTGGTGACGTTCGTCGGCGGCAAGGTTGCGGGTGCCGAACAGGATGGTGAACAGCGCCAGCCCCGCCGCCACCCAAAGCCCGATTCCGCCGAAGGCGCCACCCGGCGCGGCCCCCTGCGGGGTCTCGGTCGCAAAGACCTCGAAGGACAGGCGCACCGATTTCAGCTGCAGGGCGATATAGGGCGTCGCCGCGATCACCGCGATCAGGGTGATCAGCGCCGCCAGCGGGTTCGACTTGCCGAACCGGGCCGAGATCAGGTCGGCGATCGAGGTCACATGATGCATCCGCGCGACCCGCACCAGCCGCCGCAGGCCCCACCAGGCGCCGGTGCAGACGATGGTCGGCCCCAGATAGATGGTGGCGAATTCCAGCCCCGAGCGGGTGGCATAGCCGACCGCGCCGTAAAAGGTCCAGGCCGAGCAATAGACCGACAGCGACAGCGTATAGACCAGCGGATGATCCAGCCAGCGGACCCGGCCCCGTTCCGCCGCGCGGTCGGCCGCGAAGGCCACCGCGAACATCAGCGCGACATAGGCCAGACAGCCCGCGACCAGGGTCTCAAAAGGCACCGTGACTGTCCCTGGCTGCGGTGTCGCCCGTTTCGGCGGCCTGCGCGGCGGCGCGCTCGCGCGCGGCCTCGACCACGGCGGCCTCGGCGCGCAGGGTGACGGCCTCGGCCCGCAGCAGCGCGCGGTGCAGGGCCCAGACCGCAAGGATCAGCGCCGCCCATAATCCGAAGAACCAGGCCGCCCCGGCGGCAAAGCTGATCAGGCGTGGCATCCACCAGACCGGCAGCAGGACCAGCAGGGCCGACACCACCGGCAGCACCCGTGCCGCATCGCCCAGCCGGCGGCGGCGGAAGGAGGCCCGTTCCAGAAACAGCGGACGATCAGGCATCGGTCACGCCCCCCCCCGCTCCATGGCCCTGCGGCTCATGCCAGCATCCGGCGCACCTGGGCGCGCAGATCGTCATTGGCAAAGGGCTTGCCCAGCACCGCATCGGCCTGGGCGGCCAGTTCCGGGGTCTGCCCGCGCGCCGTCAGCATCAGCACCGGCGTCGCGGCCAGCGCCGCGTCGGGATCGCTGCGCAGATCGGCCAGGATCTCGGCGCCCGAGCGATGCGGCAGCATCAGATCGAGGATGACCAGCCGCGGCCGGGCCTGCCGGATCGCCTCGATCCCGCCCAGACCATCGGCATGCAGTTGCAGCTGCCAGCCGTCGCGGCCAAGGATGAACCGCACCGCCTCGGCGATGTTCGGCTCATCCTCGATCATCAGGATGTCCAGCACCATCGGCCCCGAGCCGCCCCTCCGTTTCAGACTGAACGGATCATGTGACGGAAGCGGCGCGGCTGTCAAAGCCCGATTCCCCGGGAAGGATCCGACCTAAGTGCTATGACCCGCGCAGAATCGACGGCTCGCGCCGCGCGGCGCAGACCGTGCGCGGACAGATCCGGCAGGACGGACCGATGGGAATTGCCGGCAATGCGGGTGATGCGGCGGCGGTTTCGGCCGGCAGGATCAGCATCTGCGCCTGGGTCAGCACCGGGCCGCCAGTCCCGCCGGGTTGGCGCCGGGTGGCATAGCTGAGCGTGGCAAAACGTCGCCCCTCGGGCGTGATGACCAGATGCGACATCGCCGTCTGCGGCGCCGCCAGCGCCTGATACAGCGGCCAGAGCGGGCAGGCATCGCCGGGGCGCGGCAACGGAAAGCCCGGCGCCGGCCGCCGCAGCGTCAGCGCGCCCGAGCCGTCGCAGACCAGAAGCCCGGCCCGCTCGAACCCCGCCCGGCCCAGCTGCGCCAGCCGCCGCATCACCAGATCCAGCGGCTGGCGCAGCTCGGCCGCGATCCGCAGCGGGTCGCGCTCATCCCCCGCCACCGCGGCCAGTTCCTCGTCGGGCAGGGTCGCGCGTTCCTCCGCGATCCGCTCAAGATGCACCCGGGCCAGCAGCCGGGCCGCATCCGAGGCCAGATCCCCCGATCCCTCGACCGGCGGCGTGCCCGCCGCCATCCAGGCCTCGACCTCCTCCTGCGGGGTGAAGATCGCGCCGTCGGTCTCGAAGCTGTCCAGATACTTCACCAGCGCCTGGGCCATGTTGGACAGGCGCAGGCTGTCCTCGTTCAGGTTGGCATGAAAGCGCTGCCGCCAGTCCTCGGGAATCTCCGAGCCTTCGGCAAGAATCGAGGCCGTCGAGCGCAGCGAGGTCACCGCCGACAGCACCTCGTGAAGCGTCGTCAGCAGATAGGGGTCCTGCGTCATCCGGTCCGACAGCGCGACCAGTTGCCGCTCCAGCGCCTCGGACCGGCGCGCGCTTGCCACCAGAACCGCCGCCCAGCCGGGAAAGCGGGCCAGGAATTCGGGCGCCTGCTCCAGTTCCGGGGAAAGTCCGCGCGCGGCATCGGGCAGTCGGGCGGCGGCCTCGCGCAGGGCGGCGATGCGCGCCTCCTCGCGGCCCTCGGCCAGTTCGTCCGAGGGCACCTCCAGCACCTCGGCCAGACGCTGCACCAGATCCTCGCCCACCGGGCGGCGGTTATGCTCGATCAGGTTCAGATAGGCGGGCGAGATGCCCGCCGCCCGCGCCACATCCGCCTGCCGCCGCGACAGCGACAGGCGACGTTCCCGGATCCGGGTGCCGGTCAGGACATGGGTGGGGCCGCGGCTGCTCATGACTTGGGATGAAACCCCGCCCGCGCGGCTTGCGCAAGCGGCTTGGCAAACGGCGCTCAGACGGCGATGCCGTGCCGTCCGGCCAGATCGGTGAAGAACTGCCACGCCACCCGGCCCGAACGGCCGCCGCGCGTGGCCTGCCATTCGACCGCCTCGGCGCGCAGCTCGTCCGCCGCGATCGTCAGGTCATAGGCGTCGCAATAGCCGCGCACCATGGCCAGATATTCGTCCTGCGAACAGGGATGGAATCCCAGCCACAGCCCGAACCGGTCTGACAGCGAGACCTTTTCCTCGACCGCCTCGCCCGGATGGATCGCGGTCGAGCGTTCGTTGTCGATCATGTCGCGCGGCATCAGGTGGCGCCGGTTCGAGGTGGCGTAAAGGATCACGTTCCCCGGCCGCCCGCTGATGCCGCCATCCAGCACCGCCTTCAGCGACTTGTACTGGGTATCGTCATGGCTGAAGGACAGATCGTCGGAAAACAGCAGGAAGCGCCGGTCCGCCGCGCGGCCCAGGATCGCCAGCAGCCGCCCGACCGAGCCCAGATCCTCGCGCGCGATCTCGACCAGCACCAGCGGCAGGCCCCTGGCCACCGCCTCGGCATGGACCGCCTTGACCAGCGAGGATTTCCCCATCCCGCGCGCGCCCCACAACAGCGCGTTGTTGGCGCCGAAACCATGCGCGAATTGCAGCGTGTTGGCCAGAAGCGTGTCCTTGGCCCGGTCGATGCCGATAAGCTGCACCAGATCGACGCGGTTCACCGTCTCGACCGGTTCCAGCCGGTCGGGATCGGGATGCCAGACAAAGGCGCTGGCCTCGGCGAATGTGGGTTCCGGCGCCGGCGGCGGGGCCAGACGTTCCAGCGCCGCGGCGATGCGGCTCAGCGTGTCGCCCTGCGAACCGTCATCCCTCATGCCTCTTCCTCGTCATCGACCCAAAGGCCCTGCGCCCGCAATTCGGCCTCGCGGCGTTTTTCGATCCGGCGCACCAGCTGGATCGAGACCTCGTAAAGCCCATAGACCACGGTGAACAGGACCACCTGGCTGATCACGTCGGGGGGCGTGGCGACGGCGGCCAGCACCAGGATGGCCACCACGGCGTATTTGCGCATCGCGCCCAGGCCCTCGGCGCTGACCAGCCCGGCCTTGCCCATCAGCGTCAGCAGCACCGGCAACTGGAAGCTGAGGCCGAAGGCCAGCAGGAACTTGATCGTCAGGCTGAGATATTCCTGCATCGAGCCCTGAAAGGCGATCCCGGCCACGTTCCCGGTCGTCGTCACCTCCTCCGAGGTGGCCACCACCGGCGCCTGCTGGAAGCTGAGGAAGAAGTCATAGGCCATCGGCAGGATGACGAAATAGGCAAAGCTGGCGCCGATGGTGAACATCACCGGCGAGGCGACCAGAAACGGCAGGAAGGCCTGTTTCTCGCTGCGATAGAGGCCGGGTGCCACAAAGCGCCACATCTGATAGCCGATGATCGGGAAGGCCAGGACGAAGCCGCCGAAGAACGAGATGTTGATGGCGGTGAAGAAGCCTTCCTGCAGCTTGATGATCTGCAACTGGCAGCTTTGATCGCGGGCGGCCAGCGCCTCGCAGATCGGCTGGGTCAGGACGTTGTAGACCGGCTTCCAGACCGTATAGCACAGCACCATCGCCACGATGAAGGCCAGCATCGACCAGATGATGCGGGTGCGCAGCTCGGCCAGATGCTCGATCAGCGGGGCCGAGCTGTCCTCAAGCGCGTCGTCCTGTTCGGTATTTCCGGCCAATTCAGTCGTCTTTCCTGTCGCTGCGTCGCACCGCATGCAGCCGCCGTGCGCCGGTCGTCGTCGGCGCGGCCGCAGCCGCGACCGTCGGCTCGGCAGCCGCCGGGGCCGTCACTGCGGCGCTGGCCGCCGTCGCACCGGCGCCCGCAGTCGGCTCGGTCGCGCCCGGATCGCGGGGGGCCTTGGCCTGTGCTTCGGGCAGCTTCGGATCCCAGTTCTCGAACCGCGAGGCGGCGCGGTCCAGCGCGCCCAGCCCAAGCGCCTTTTTCGAGGTCAGCGATTTCACGTCGCGCAGCGTGCCGGCGGCCTCGTCCAGCCCCGAACCCTTCGCCGCATCCTCCATGGCCGAGCTGAATTCGCGCGCCATGCTGCGCGCCCGCGCGGTGAACCGCCCAAGCGAATGGAACAGATGCGGCAAGTCCTTGGGACCGACCACGATCAGCGCCACGACGCCGATCAGCAGAAGCTCGGTCCAGCCGATATCGAACATGACGGGCCGCGCCTTTTCCGGGTCAGCTGCGGTCGGTCGGGTTCGGCGTCACGTCGCGCGCCTTTTCACCGGGCACGTCGCGCGGTTCCTCGGCGGCTTTCTCGATCTCGTCGGTGCCGTCCTTGACCCCGCGCTTGAAGGCCGTGATGCCCTTGCCGACTTCGCCCATCAGGGACGAGATCTTGCCGCGCCCGAACAGGACCAGAACGACGATCGCGATCAGAAGAAGGCCGGGAAGGCCGATATTTTGCAGTGGCATTGAAAACTCCCTTGCCGGACGGAATCCCGTCCGTGCGACAGATTTAGGGCTTCGGGGGCGGGATTGCAAAGGCCGAATCGGTCACGATCACGCGCCGCGGCCAATCGCCGCCGCCCTTCTGCGACTTGGCAGCGCGCAAGGCTCGGGCGATAAGGGAGACATGGACCTGTCGCTCTATGTCACCGCCTTTGTCACCCTGTTCGTGATCATCGATCCGATCGGGCTGGCGCCGATCTTCATCGCCCTGACCCCGGACATGAGCGCGGCCCAGCGGCGCCGGGTCGGGATCCGCGCCCTTGCGATCGCCACCGTCCTGCTGATGCTGTTCGGGCTGGCGGGCGAGGCGATCCTGACCACCATCGGCATCTCGCTGCCGGCCTTTCGCATCGCCGGCGGGATGCTGCTGTTCCTGACCGCGCTCGACATGCTGTTCGAGCGCCGGACCGAGCGGCGCGAGGGTCAGGGCCATGGCGAACCCGTCACCCACGACCCTTCGGTCTTTCCGTTGGCCATGCCGCTGATCGCCGGGCCGGGGGCCTTCGCCACCATGATCCTGCTGGTCGGGCAGCGGGACGGCTGGCTGCATGTGGTGATGATCAACCTGGTCCTGCTGGCGGTTCTGGCCATCGTGCTGCTGCTGCTTTATCTGGCCACCCCGTTGGCCCGGGCCCTGGGACGCACCGGGGTCGTCGTCATCACCCGCCTTCTGGGGATGCTGCTCGCGGCGCTGTCGGTGCAGTTCGTGATCGACGGGCTGAAAGGATCGGGCCTGTTCTGATGTCCACCGATGACGGTATGCAACTGGTCTATTACGCACTGCTTCTGGTCTTCATCGGCGGCGCGCTGCTGATCGAGGTCTCGGGCCGCGGCAGCCGCGCACTCAGGCAGGCGGCACTCTGGGGGGTGATCTTCGCCGGGGCGATCTTTGCCGCGAACTGGTGGGTCGAGGGCGACGGCCCGCGCCAGCAGGTCGCCGAGGGCGGCCGGATCGAGATTCCGATGGGCCGCGACGGCCATTTCCGCCTGACCGCGCGGCTGAACGGGGCCGATGTACGCTTTCTGGTCGATACCGGCGCCTCCAGCATCGCGCTCGGCCCCGAGGACGCGCGCCGGATCGGCATCGACCCCGACGATCTGGCCTATATCGGCAGCGCCATGACTGCCAATGGCGAGGTACAGACGGCGCCCGTCACCATCGAGGAATTCGCCATCGGTGATATTGTCGACCGCAATGTCCGCGCCTGGGTCATCGGCGGCGATCTGGACGGCTCGCTTCTGGGCATGTCCTACCTGCGCAGCTTTGCCCGCGTCGGCTTCGAGGGCGATCTGCTGGTGCTGGAACGCTGAGCCGGCTTGCCAAGCCTGCGGCCGGGGACTATCGTGCCGCCATTCCGTTGGGGTGCCCCGTCGCGGGGCTGAGAGGCCGCAGCCAACCCATCGAACCTGATCCGGGCAATACCGGCGTAGGGAACGGAGACCACCCGCGCTGAGCCGCGCCGCCTCCCCCCGTCTCGCCGCCGCCCGCATGTGGAGGACGATATGCCGGGGGTCGCGAAACTCCTCATCATCGCAGGCTCGGACAGCGGCGGCGGCGCCGGCATCCAGGCCGATCTCAAGGCCGCCTCGGCGCGTGGCGTCTATGCGGCGACGGCCATCACCGCGATCACCGCGCAGAACACCCGCGGCGTGCAGGCGGTCGAGATGCTGACCCCTGACCTCGTGGCCCGGCAGATCGCCTCGGTGCTCGAGGATATCGGCGCCGATGCGGTCAAGATCGGCATGCTGGGCCATGCCGGCATCGTGCGGGCGGTGGCAGCGGCGCTTGCGGATTATGACGGCCCGGTGGTGCTGGACCCGGTGATGATCGCCAAATCCGGCGACGCGCTGCTGGCCGAGGATGCGGTGGCGGCCCTTTGCGACGAATTGCTGCCGCGCGCCACCCTGCTGACGCCGAACCTGCCCGAGGCCGCGCGGCTGCTGCGCCGCCCGGTCGCCACGGGCTCGGGCGAGGCGGCGGCGCAGGCGGCGGCCCTGATCGCGGCCGGCGCCGGGGCGGTGCTGGTCAAGGGCGGCCATGCCGAGGGCGAGATCTGTTCGGACTGGCTGGTGACGCCCGCCGGCGCCACGCATTTCCACGCCCCCCGGATCACGACCGCGAACACCCATGGCACCGGCTGTTCCTTTTCCTCGGCCATCGCCGCCGAACTGGCCAGGGGGCTGGCGCTGGAACAGGCGGTCGGCGCGGCCCATCGCTGGCTGCACGGGGCCATCGCCTCGGCCGATCTGCTGCGGATCGGCGCGGGCCACGGGCCGGTGCATCACTTCCACGGGATATGGACATGAGCCGGACCTTCACCATCCTCGGCGCAGGCGTCGCGGGCCTCGCCGTCGCCACCGAACTGACCCGCCGCGGCGCCGCCGTCCGGCTGATCGATCCCGCAGGCAGGCCCGGCCGGCATTGCTGTTCCTGGTGGGCCGGTGGCATGCTCGCCCCCTTCTGCGAAGGCGAGACCGCCGAGGAACCAGTCGTCCGGCTGGGCCGGGAAGCCGCCGGCTGGTGGCAGGCCGCCGGGGCCGAGGTCACGCATCAGGGCTCGCTGGTCCTGGCCCTCGGCCGTGACCGGGCCGAGCTGGACCGCTTTGCCCGCCGCACCAGCCATCACCGGATGCTGGACGCCGCCGCGCTGGCCGAGGCCGAGCCGGCGCTGGCCGGGCGCTTTGACCGCGCGCTGCTGTTTCCGACCGAGGCGCATATCGCGCCACGCAAGGCGCTGGCGGCACTGGCCGACCGGCTGGAGGCGCAGGGCGTCGGCATCGAGACCGCACCGGCCACCGGCCCGGTCATCGACTGCCGCGGGCTGGCGGCACGGGACCGCCTGCCAGACCTGCGCGGCGTGCGCGGCGAGATGGTGCTGCTGCGCGCCCCCGGCATCGAGCTGACCCGCCCGGTGCGGATGCTGCATCCACGCCATCCGATCTATCTCGTGCCGCGCGGCGACGGCACCTACATGCTGGGCGCCACCCAGATCGAAACCGAACATCGCGGCGCGGCCACGCTGCGCTCGGTGGTCGAGTTGCTGAACGCGGCCTATGCGCTGGACCCGGCCTTTGCCGAGGCCGGGGTGATCCAGGTCGGCGCCGATCTGCGCCCGGCCTTCCCCGACAACCTGCCGCGGATCCGGCGGCAGGGCGACCGCATCCTCGTCAACGGCCTGTTCCGCCACGGCTTCCTGCTGGCGCCCGCAATGGCGCGGATGGTGGCGGAACTGGTCCTCGACGGCAGAAAACCGGAGGTGATGGATGAAGATCACGGTGAATGGCACGCCGCATGAGATCGCGGCCCTGACGCTGGCCGAGGCGCTGGCCGAGCTTGGCTATGCCGAGGCCCGCGTGGCGACGGCGGTGAACGAAAGCTTCGTGCCCGCCCCGGCGCGGAACGGGCTTGCGCTTGCGGCCGGCGACCGGCTGGAAATCCTCGCGCCAATGCAGGGGGGCTGAGATGCCGGTTTTCTACGGCACCGAAATCGCCTCGCGGCTGATGCTGGGCACGGCGCAATACCCCTCGCCCGCGATCCTCGCCGAGGCGTTCCGCCGCTCGGGCGCGGGCATCGCCACCGTCTCGCTGCGCCGCGAGGGGGCCGGGGGCGCGGGCGCCGCCTTCTGGCAGCTGATCCGCGATCTGGGCGTGGCGGTCCTGCCCAACACCGCCGGCTGCCACAGCGTGCGCGAGGCCGTGACCACCGCCCATATGGCGCGCGAGGTCTTTGGCACCGACTGGATCAAGCTTGAGGTGATCGGCCATCCCGACACGCTGCAACCCGACCCGTTCGGACTGGTCGAGGCCGCCCGCATCCTTACGGAGGAGGGCTTCAAGGTCTTTCCCTACATGACCGAGGACGGGGTTCTGGCCGGCCGGCTGCTGGAGGCGGGCTGCCAGGTGCTGATGCCCTGGGGCGCGCCCATCGGCACCGGGCTGGGGCTGAACAACCGCTATGGGCTGCGGACGCTGCGGGCGCAGTTCCCCGAGGTGCCGATGGTGATCGATGCCGGGCTGGGCCTGCCCAGCCACGCCGCGGCGGCGATGGAGATGGGCTTTGACGCGGTGCTGCTGAACACCGCCGTCGCCCGCGCCGGCGATCCGGCGGCCATGGCCGAGGGGTTTGCCCGCGCCCTCGAAGCCGGGCGGCTGGCCCTTGAGGCCGACCCGATGGAGCCGCGCGACATGGCCGCGCCCTCGACGCCGCTGATCGGGCTGGCGGTGCTGGCATGAGGCTGGACCGCTTCTATCCGATCTTCGATCACCCTGACTGGCTGCGCCGCGCCCTGCCGCTGGGCGTCAGGCTGGTGCAGATGCGGATCAAGGACCGCCCCGAAGCCGAGCTGCGCGCCCTGCTGACCGAAAGCCGCGACCTCTGCCGCGCGGCCGGGGCGGTGATGGTGGTCAACGATCACTGGCGGCTGGCGATCGATCTGGGCTGCGACTGGCTGCATCTGGGGCAGGAGGATCTGGACGCGGCCGATCCGGGCGCGATCCGCCGCGCCGGGCTGCGGCTGGGCGTCTCGACCCATGACCATGCGGAACTGGACCGCGCCCTGTCGCTTGCCCCCGATTACGTCGCGCTCGGGCCGGTCTGGCCGACGATCCTGAAGAAAATGAAATGGCACGAACAGGGGTTGGACCGGCTGGCCGAATGGCGCCGGCTGCTTGGCCGCACGCCGCTGGTTGCCATCGGCGGGCTGTCGATCGCGCGCGCGCCCCTTGCCTTCGAGGCCGGCGCCGATATCGTCGCGGCGGTCACCGACATCACCCTGAACGCCGACCCCGAGGCCCGCATCCGCGACTGGATCGGGGCCACGCGATGAGCCGCTATGCCCGCCAGATCGCCGTTCAGGGCATGGGCGCGGCCGGTCAGGCGCGGCTTGCCGGCGCCCATCTGCTGGTCGTCGGCGCGGGCGGGCTGGCGGCGCCCGCACTGCAATATCTGGCCGGTGCGGGGATCGGCCGCATCCGCCTGGTCGATCCCGATTGCGTCGAGGACAGCAACCTGCACCGCCAGACCCTGTTCCGCCTGTCCGATCGGGGCCGTCCCAAGGCCGTCGCGGCGGCCGAAACGCTGACGGCGCTGAACCCCGATTGCCGGATCGAGCCGCTGCGCCAGCGCCTCGATCCCGGCAATGTCGCGTCACTCTCTGCGGGCGTGGACCTGATCCTCGACTGCGCCGACAGTTTCGCCGCCAGCTATGTGCTGTCGGATCACGCGCAGGATCACGGGCTGCCGCTGATCTCGGCCTCGGCCCTCGGGCTTCAGGGCTATGCCGGCGGCTTCTGCGGCGGCGCGCCCTCGCTTCGGGCGGTGTTCCCCGCGCTGCCCCGTGCCGCCGGCAGTTGCGCCAGCGAGGGTGTCCTCGGCCCGGTCGTCGGCACGCTGGGCTGCCTGCAGGCGCAGATGGCGCTGGCGCATCTGGCCGGGCTCGACCCCTCGCCGCTGGGCCGGATCGTCAGCTTCGATGCCGCGCGGTTCCGCTTTGGCGGCTTCGACTTCGGCGGCGCACCCGAACCCGCGCGGCGCATCCCCTTCATCGCCGCCGAGGCACTGCGCCCGGCCGATCTGCTGATCGACCTGCGCGCGCCCGAGGAAGGCCCGCCCTTGCGTGCCGAGATGCTGCGCCTCAGCGTGGACGAGATCGGCCCCGACACGCCCCGCCCCGCCCCGGGGGGCCGCGCCGTCATGTGCTGCCGCTCGGGCCTGCGCGCCTGGGCCGCGACCGAGCGGCTGGCGGCAAGCTGGGACGGCGAGATGGCGATGCTGGCGGTCGGCTGAACCGGCCAACCGCCCGGCGCGTCAATGCGGGGTGATGCCCCGGTTTCGCTCGGACCGGCGGCGCAGCAGTTCCACCGTGGTCAGCAGCGCGATCGAGAACAGCACCAGCAGCGTCGCCACCGCCAGGATCGCCGGGCTGATCTGCTCGCGGATGCCGTTCCACATCTGCCGCGGGATGGTCTGCTGGTCGGGGCCGGCGATGAACAGCACCGCCACCACCTCGTCGAAGCTGGTGACAAAGGCGAACAGCGCGCCCGAGATCACCCCCGGCAGGATCAGCGGCATGGTCACCCGGAAGAAGGTGGTGCGCGGATTGGCCCCAAGGCTGGCCGCCGCCCGGTTCAGCGACTGGTCGAACCCGACCAGCGTCGCGGTCACGGTGATGATGACGAAGGGAATGCCCAGCGTCGCATGCGCCAGGATCACCCCCAGATAGGTGCCCGCCAGCCGCCCGCAATTGGTCGGCAGCCCGAACAGGCCCAGCAACTGGCAGGGGTTCGAGTAGAAGAAGAACATCCCCGTCGCGGTGATAATCAGCGGCACGATCATGGGCGAGATCAGCGTCGCCATGATGGCGCGGCGGAACGGCATCTCGGGGCGCGACAGGCCCAGGGCCGCCAGCGTGCCCAGCACGGTTGCAAGGATGGTCGAGAACAGCCCGATGATAATCGAGTTCTTGGCCGCCTTCACCCATTTCGCATTGGCCCAGGCATCGGCCCACCAGGCGGCGTCGCGCGGCCCGTCGGGGGCAACCATGCCGAAGGTCAGCAGGCTGTCATACCAGCGCAGGCTGTAGCCCTCGGGGTCAAAGCTGCGCATCTTGTCGGTGAAGGTGAAATAGGGCTCGGCGTTGAAGCTCAGCGGGATGATCACGATGATCGGCGCGATCAGGAAGAAGAAGATCAGCCCGCAGATCACCAGATAGGCATAATGCCAGGCGCGTTCCAGCGGGCTTGCGTAACTCGGGACAGCCATGCGCGATCACCCCAGCTTCAGGTTGTCGATGCCCACCAGCCGATCATAGAGCCAGTAGAGGATGAGGACCGAGGCCAGCAGCAGCGCCGCCAGCGCCGCGGCCATCGACCAGTTCAGCGTGCCGGTCATATGCTCGGCGATCAGGTTCGAGATCAGCTGCCCCGACGAGCCGCCGACCAGCGCGGGCGTGATGTAATAGCCGACCGCAAGGATGAAGACCAGCAGCGCCCCCGCCCCCAGCCCCGGCAGGGTCTGCGGGAAATAGATGCGGCGGAAGGCGGTCCAGCTTGTCGCGCCCAGGCTGCGCGCGGCGCGCACATAGGACGGGTTGATCGTGCGCATCACCGAATAAAGGGGCAGGATCATGAAGGGCAGAAGGATATGGGTCATGGCGATGATCGTGCCGGTCTGGTTGTAGATCATCTGCAACCGCTGGCCGTTCTCGATCACCCCCAGCCAGACGAGGATGTCGTTGATTACCCCCTGCTGCTGCAGCAGCACCATCCAGCTTGTCGTCCGGACCAGCAGCGAGGTCCAGAAGGGCAGCAGCACCAGGATCATCAACAGGTTCGATTTCCGCATCGGCAGCGTCGCCAGCAGATGCGCCACCGGAAAGCCCAGGATGAAGGTCAGCCCGGTGATCAGCAGCGACAGCCAGAAGGTGCGCATGAACAGCATCACATAGACGCGCTGGCGTTCGGGCACCTGTTCGATGCTGCCGTCCTCGGCGCGGCGCCGGTCCAGCGAGGCAAGATAGAAATTCGCGGTTATCGGCGTCGCCGCCTCGCGCATGGCGTTCCACAGCCGCGCGCTGCCCCAGTCCTCGTCCATCTCCAGCAGCGCCTCGCGATAGGGCGGCTCGATCCCGCCGCGGACCTTGCGCCCGGTCGAGGTGAACAGCGAACGGGTGCCGGGCACGTCGTAATTGATCCGGGTGCCGACGACACCGATGCTGCGCACCTCGGCCGAGGCGACCAGATCACCGGCCAGCGCCTCCCATGCCGCATCGTCGGGTTCGGTACCGCGCGGGTTCTGGTCGAACCATGCCGACAGCTGCGGCATGTTGGCCGAGAACCCGTCATTATAGAAGGACCGCTGCAGCATCTGCCCGATCGGCACCACGAAGGTCACGACGACGAAGGCCAGCAGCGGCAGCACCAGCAGGAAGGCGCGGCGCCGGGCCCGCGACTGGCTGCGCGCCAGCGCGCGGGCCAGCGGCTTGCCGTCGGCGGTGGTCAGCATCCCGTCACCCGCGCCCGAGGCGGTGGTGACAATGGCGGCATGTGGGTCAAGAGCGTTCGCCATGATCTCCCCGGCAGTCAGCGCGCCCCGCTCGAACCGCAGGGCGCGGAGAGGTGTTTTCAGATCACGAACCGGCAAGCCAGCTGTTGAACCGCTCGGTCAGTTCGGCGTCGTGATCGGCCCAGAACTCCGGATCGTCCATGACCGCGGTGGTCATGTATTCCGGATTGGTCGGCATATGCGGCCCCATCTCGGTCTTGCCGTCCTGATAGAGCCCGACCAGAGCCGCCGAGGATTTCCGCGCCGGGCCATAGGCGATGTATTTCGCCTGATCGGCCAGACGCTGGGTGTCGGTGGCGAATTTCAGGTATTCCATCGCCGCCTCCGGGTTGGGCGAGTCCTTGGGGATCGCGAACATGTCCAGGTCCATGTACTGCCCGTCCCAGATGATCGCGAAGGGCTTGCCCTCGCCCACCATGGCGTCGAAGAAGCGGCCGTTATAGCCGGTGGCCATGGTCACCTCGCCATCGGCCAGCAGTTGCACCGGCTGGGCGCCGGCCTCCCACCAGACGACATCGTTCTTGATCGTGTCCAGCTTGGCGAAGGCGCGCTCGACGCCTTCCTCGCTGCCCAGCAGGTCATAGATCTCATCCGCCGCAGCCCCGTCGGCGATCAGCGCCAGATAAAGCGTGCGCTTGGGGGTCTTGGGCAGGCCACGCTTGCCGGGGAATGCCTCAAGATCGAAGAAATCGGCCGCCGTGGCCGGGGCATTGCCCTCGAACTTGGTCGTGTCATAGGCGATGACCGTGCCCCAGAAGATATTGGCGACCGCACAATCCTGCAGCGCCCCGTCGATGAAATCCTCGGCCGCGGGCGTGCCGTCGGGCGCGGGCGGCAGGTCGGCGGGGTCGATCTCGACCAGCGCGCCCTCGTCGCAAAGGCGGATCGCGTCCGACACCTCGATATCGAAGACATCGCCGGTGATGTTGCCGGCCTCGACCTGTGCCTTCAGCGGCGTGGCCGGGTTGTCGGCGGCGATCATGTTGACCTTGATGCCGGTCTGTTCGGCGAAGGGCTTGTTATAGGCCTCGACCTGGCTGACCTCATAGGCGCCGCCCCAGGATACCACGTTCACTTCCTGCGCCGTGGCCGCGAAGGCCATGCCGGCAAGGGCGGTGGACAGAATCAGTGTTGTTTTCACGTTTTTTCTCCCGTTGGTTCGGGCGATTTTTCGGTCTCGCCCTTGTTTGCCCTTCTGCGGGGCGGCGGACGGCCCTCGGGGGGCCGCCCGCATGGCGTGTCAGCCGGCCAGCCAGCTGTTGAAACGCTCGTTCAACTCGGCATCGTGATCGACCCAGAAATCCAGGTTCGAGCCAAGCGCGTTGGTCAGGTTCTCGGCCGTCGTCGGCAGGTTCGGCCCCATCGGCACATCGGTGCCCTCGATATTGCCGACCAGTGCTGCGGCCGAGGTGCGCGGCGGGCCATAGCTGATGAATTCGGCCGCCCGGGCCTGCGGCGCGGGCGAGGTCGAATAGGTGATGAACTTCAGCGCATCGGCAAGGTTCGGCGCGCCCTTCGGCACCACCCAGCCCTCCATTTCATAGATCTGCCCGTCCCAGACGATCTTGAACGGCTTGCCCTCGCCCTGGGCGGCGTTGAAGATCCGGCCGTTGAAGGCATAGGCCATGGTCACCTCGCCATCGGCCAGCAGTTGCGGCGGCTGGGCGCCAGCCTCCCACCAGATCACGTCGTTCTTGATCGTGTCCAGCTTGGCGAAGGCGCGGTCGACGCCCTCGGGGGTGCCCAGCACGTCATAGACCTCGGCCGCCGGCACGCCATCGGCCATCAGCGCGAATTCCAGGTTGAACTTGGCGCCCTTGCGCATGGTCCGCTTGCCGGGGAACTTTGCCAGATCGAAGAAATCGGCCGGGGTCGCGGGCTTGGCATCGGCGAACTTGCTGTCGTCATAGGCCAGGATCATCGAATAGACATCGGTGCCGACGAAACATTCGGTGATCGCGCCCGCGATGAAGTCCTCGGCCGCGGGGGTGCCATCGGCGGCCGGCGCCAGGATCGCGGGATCGATGGTTTCCAGCAGCCCCTCGTCGCACAGCCGCACCGCATCGGCATATTCGACCGAGGCGACATCGGCCGAGACATTGCCCGCCTCGACCATCGCCTTGATCGGCGTGGCCGGGTTGTCGGCATCGGCCATGACGACCTTGATGCCGCTCTCGGCCTCGAAGGGCTTGGCATAGGCTTCCAGGTGGCTGTTGCCATAGGCACCACCCCAGGACAGCAGGTTGATATCGGCCAGCGCGGGCCCGGCCAGCAGGCCAAGCGCGGTGGTCAGGACAAGTGTTCTCTTCATGAAATGCTCCAACTGCTTCAAGGGCGCGGCGCTTTGGCCGTCATTCTTGGCCCGGATCGGGCAGCGGCAGCCAGGACCCCGGCGGGGAGGCTGCCGTCAGGTTCAGACGCCCGACCCCGGCTCAGACCGGATCGAGGGCGCGCGCATCGGCCGGATGCCAGCCCACCTTGATCTGCTGCCCCGGCTCGAGCGGGGTCTGGCCAAGGGTGTTGCGCATCTTCATGACGAAATCCTCGGTCCCGGCCACGCGCAGCCGCGCCCGCAGGATATCGCCCATATAGATGATCTCGATCACCGTGGCGTCGACCATATGGGCGCCCGCGGGCATCATCTCGGGCTTGAACTCGACCCGTTCGGGCCGGATCGAGACCAGCGTCTGCTGCCCCTTCTGGGTGACATTGACCGGGGTGGCGTCGATCACCTCGCCGGTCGCCAGCCGCACCAGCGCATGCGTCCCGGTCAGTTCCTCGATCGTGCCGGGCAGCTTGTTGTTCTCACCGATGAACTGCGCCACGAAACTGTTTTCCGGCCGCTCGTAGAGATCGGCAGGCGGGGCAAGCTGCTGGATGCGGCCGTCGTTGAACACCGCCACCCGGTCCGACATGGTCAAGGCCTCGCCCTGATCATGCGTCACATAGACCACGGTGATGCCAAGCTCCTCGTGCAGATGCTTGATCTCGAACTGCATATGCTCGCGCAGCTGCTTGTCCAGCGCGCCCAGGGGCTCGTCCATCAGCACCAGTTGCGGGTCGAAGACCAGCGCCCGGGCCAGGGCGATGCGCTGCTGCTGGCCGCCCGACAACTGCGCCGGGCGGCGATTGGCAAAGGCGCCCATCTGCACCATGTCCAGCGCCCGCCTGATCCGGCGCTCGCGCTCGGCCTTGTCCATGCCGCGCACCTCCAGCGGGAAGGACAGGTTCTCGCCCACCGTCATATGCGGAAACAGCGCATAGTTCTGGAACACCATGCCGATGCCGCGCTTGTGCGGCGGCACCTGGTTGATCGGGCGCCCGTCCAGCCGGATCTCGCCATGAGTCGCGGTCTCGAAGCCGGCCAGCATCATCAGGCAGGTGGTCTTGCCCGAGCCCGAGGGCCCCAGCATGGTCAGGAACTCGCCCTTGCCGATCGACAGGTTCAGATCCTTGACGACAAGTGTCTGGCCGTCATAACTTTTCTGCACATGCTCAAAGGCGACGAAAGCGTCGCCTGTGCCTTGATCCAGCAATGAGCGCTCTCCCTGATATGGTTTTGGTTCTTCAGCGCAGGCCGAGGTTAAGCGCCCGATCCCGTTGCTGGCAACACCATTTGCGACATTTCGCGCGATACCGACGGCAATGCGACCAGCCGCCGTATCATCCTGCCGAACAGCGCCGCAACCCTGGACAGCACCGCGGCAGCACCCGCCCCGCCCGACGAAGGGCAGGACCCGGCCTGCGCCCGGTCCGGGCGTCGAACCCGTCGCCGGCAAGCGGATCGTGCTGGCGACCCCGGGAGGACTTGAACCCCCAACCCCAGACTTAGAAGGTCCGTGCTCTATCCAGTTGAGCTACGGGGCCGTGTCGCCTTGATAGCGCCTCGGGGACCGAATTACAATCGCCCGCCCCTTACCCACATGACTGTTTTCATTGGCGGATTTATCGCGCCCTCGCCCGGCCATCGGGCATCCGCCGTTCCTTCTGATCGAACCGGGGCTTGATCGGATTGACAGCCTACCCCACGACCCCCGCCGCCTGACACCGGCAGGCAACGTCACCGCTGGTCATGACGCCACGCGGCAAGGGATGACGGGTTCGAGCCCATTGCAGTCACTCGAGGCGATCAGGGTCAAGGTCGATTGTTGCGTCGGGAGAGAGTTGCCCAATATCCACATCGGGCAGAAGAACCACGAGCACATCGTCGGCATACTGCTTCCGCCGTCTCATGAGCGCGAGGCCCGCATAGACGGTTGTCCCTCGATCCGCGACCCGGCAATCTCCGCTATATGTTTGATCTAAAGTGAGATTTTCCATGAATGGTATTGGGCAATCGACGGGCCATATCAGATGTCCGCGCCGGACCGCGTCGCGCCCGGGGATAAACACCGCGTCGCCGATCTGTAAGCGCATCTGATCCCCTGGAGAGAGCAAACCGAAGGCAGTTATCCGCCAATTCTGTTAAGCCGGCAAGCATCCGCTCCGTCCCACCCGCAACACCCGGCGTTCGCACGCGGTGTACGCGCTGTGTACATCCGGTGCGCTTCCAGTGCGCGCCTTGTGCAGCCGGAGAGCCAGCAATTCCTGGCCCGACCGGACATTGCCGCGCGGCAGCGGCATCACGCAACGCACGGCGCCGTTGCGCGCAACGCTCAGGCCGAGACCGGCACCAGATGATGATCCCAGGCGCGGCCCGGCCGTTTCGCCAGGGGCCTGATCTGGCCATCTGCCCGCATCAACCCGCCCAGCCCGTCCGACAGCAGGAACCCGCCGCCCGCGACCGCCGCGATCCCGCAGACATCCTCGCGCAGGATCGCCTGCAGATGCCGGCCCGTGTCATCGAAGACCTGCACCCGCCCTCCGCGCGGCGAACTGATCGCGACCTGGTCCCCGGCCGCGTCAAAAGCGACCGAGCCGACATAGCCCGCCATCGCCCTTGCCTCATGCACCGGCATCCGGTCCAGCACCGGCGCCGCGCCCCGCCGGTGCAGGCCCAGCAGCGGCACCCCCTCGGCCGGGTCGCCCTGCCACTGCATCCCGAAGCCAACCAGCCCGTCGCGCCCGAGGGCGATGTGACGGATCGAGTTCGGGCGCAGATCGTCCGCAAGCTCGACCTTCTCCAGCAGCGCACCATCGGCGCTGACATAGGCGAGGTTCGGGCGCATCCGGTCGAGGTCCAGCTTGACGCCGGGCTGCGCCGGATGGCTGCGATAGCCACCATTCGCCGCGACCAGCACGTCGCCCGCCATGCGCCTGATCTCGTGCGGGCCGATGCCATGGGTCGGGATCTCGCCGACCCGCCGCCAGCCAAGGCCGCGCGACCACAGCCCCATCCGGCCCTGCCCGGTGGCAAAATCGTTTTCCGAAGTGCAGAGGATTTCGCCTCCGGCGATGAAGGTGCCGTGGCCGTAGAAATGCCGCCCCTCGGGGGCTTCCAGCCGGGCCAGAACCGCGCCGGTGACGCAGTTCAGCACCACCGCAAAGCTGCCCGGGCTGCGGGCGAAGGCGACGGCCTCGGGCGCCGTCGGATGGGCGGCGGCGGCGTGGCCGCGCGCAGGCAGCGGGATGCGAAACCGGTCGGTGCCATCGGCACCGATCCCGAACAGCGCGTAGCCCCCGCCCGCCTCGCGCGCGGCGCCCAGCACCGCCGGGCTGCCGACATCGGCCCAGCTGAGACGCGGCGCCATCGCACCGGCCAGCAGGGCGGTCAGGAAGCCGCGCCGCCGCATCAGTCGCCGTCCTGCGAGTTGAAGCCGGCGGTCAGGCCAAGGGCGCCGCCGATCTCGGCCTCGATGGCGTCGCTGATCGCGCGGATCTGCTGCTGCAGGATTTCCACCTTCAGCCGGCCGGCGGGATCGGCAACCCCGGCAAGGCGCGGATCGTCCAGCGCCCCGGCCGTGGCCTGCGCGGCCTCGAAGGCGGCCTGGGTCGCCGGGATCGGGGCGTCGGACAGCGCTACGGCCAGGTCGCGCAGCGCCGCCAGCGACAGGGAAATATTGCGCAGCGGCCGGTCCGAGCGGCGGGCTTCGGCCAGTCGCGGACGTGGCTTGTCGAAACTGCCCAAGGGTCGCCCCAGCCGCTGATCGGCGTCGAATTCAAGGCCGCCCAGAAGCGCGGTATAAAGCGCCTGCGAAGCCTCGCTTTCGGCCAGATAGCGGGGGTTTCCCGGCTCACCCGCGCTCAGCATCAGCCGGGAATGATCCTGCCATTCCGCCTGCACGGCCTCGGCCATGGCGGCCAGATCCCGGGCGATGGCGGTGGCATAGCGGCAAGGGTAATCCCCGGCCCCATAGCCCGACAATTCCTCGTCATAGAGCAGTTGCTCCAGCGCCATCAGCCCACGCCCGGCGATCGACACCTGCGCGAAGCCCGCGGCATCCCCGACCACCGGATCCGCCTCCGAGGCCAAGCCCCTGACGGTGCGGGCGACACGGCCGCGCGGGTCGGGCCAGAACTCGATCGTCAGCGCGCGCCCGTCCCGTTCCAGCGGCCCGAATGTCAGATGCGACATGCCCATCCACGCATCGAAGGTGTCCTGATAGGCCGGGCGCAGCGCCGGGGCGGTGCAATCCGCCGCGGCCGCCCCGGCCAAGGCACCGGCCGAGGCGGCAAAGCGTTCGGTCGCGGGCAGGATCTGGTCATCCACCGCCTCGGCCACGCCGGCAAGGGCGGGCAGCGGCAGAAAGGCAAGCAGCAGGGCAAGACGCATCTACAGGCTCTCGATGAAACGGATCAGCGCCGCACGATCCTCGGGCGGCATCGAGACGACGGCATCGCGGGCGGGCCGCGCCTCGCCGCCATGCCACAGCACCGCCTCCAGCAGCGAACGCGCGCGGCCGTCATGCAGGAACAGGGTGTGGCCGTTGACCTGTTCGGTCAGCCCGATCCCCCACAGCGGCGCGGTGCGCCATTCGCGACCGTCGGCCACGCCTTCGGGACGGTTGTCAGCCAGCCCCTCGCCCATGTCATGCAGCAGCATGTCACTGTAGGGCCAGATCAGCTGAAAGCTCTGCTCGGGCTGATCCTCAAGCCGGGCGGTGACGAATTTCGGCCGATGGCAGGCGGTGCAGCCGGTGCCGTAGAACACCTCCTTGCCGCGCAACACCTGCGGGTCGTCCATGTCGCGGCGGGCGGGCACCGCCAGGTTCTGGCTGTAGAAGGTCACGAAATCCATGCCCTCGGCGTCGATCTCGTCGCCGCGCGCATCATCGGCGCCGTGGGGGGCATTGATGCAGGCGATCTGGGCGTCGGTGCATTCGCCCGCGGGCGCCGGCTTCAGCGGGTTCGAGATGCCGACATCGCCGGCGAAGGCGCTGGCCGACTGCTCCTCGATGGTGGGATTGCCGGCCTTCCAGCCGAAACGGCCCAGCATCGGCGCGCCGTATCGCATCGACCAGGCGATCTGCGGCCGGCCGGAAATGCCGTCGCCATCCGCGTCATCGGGATCGGCTCCGGCCAGAATATCCGCGGCGGGCACTGCCTCCAGCAGACCCAGCCCGATCATCTGCGGGGCGACGCGCGGGCTGGTCATCAGATCGTCCCGCAACGGGCCATAGCCGGGATTGTCGATGCGATAGACCGGCGCGCGCAGGCTGGCGCTCTCGCCGCCCGACAGCGCCACCTCGGTCTCGGCATAGTCGATCACCATCCGCCCCTCGGCCGGGATGCCGGCAACCGACAGGTCCTGCAACTGGCCGCCATAGACCGGATCGGGGCGCGAGGGGATGAAATCCATGCCGGCCTTTAGCAGATATTCCTCGATCCGGGTCCGGGCCGCATCGCCGGGCGCGGGCACCGACAGGCGCAGGAACATCGAGCCGCCGGGCTCGCCGGGCGCATCAGGCGGATGGCCGCGCCCGTCCTTCAGGTGGCAGTTCTGGCAGCCGCGCGAATTGTAGAGCGGCCCCAGCCCGTCCGAGGCCTGCGTCGAGGACGGCGAGGACACCCACAGCTTGCGGAACAGGCCATTGCCGACCTTGAAATCCAGCTCGCCCTCGAACGAGATATTGCCCGAGGGCAGCGAATAGGCATCGGCGTCGCTGCGCGCCCGCACGGTCGCGCCGCCACCGGGATTGGCCTCGAACTGCTCGGGTGCCGAAAAATCATCGGTCGGCGCGACCACGCCGGCCACGCGCCCGGCCTCGCTCTCGGTCCGGGGCACGACCGACAGGTGCAGGTCGCTAAGCGTCGGGGGTTCGGCCAAGGCCCCCCCGGCGCCGAGGATCGCCAGCAGCGGCCAAAGCCGCCGCGGGCCGGATTTACTGGAACACCGCATCCGGGTTGTCGAGGCTGTCCGATCCTTCAAAGCCGATTTCCTGCAGGCCCAGCACGTTGACCGCGCGCTGGATGTCCTGCGTCTGCGCGACCAGCGCATCGACCGCCGCCATCACCAGCGCCTCGCCGGTCTGGTTCTCGCCGCCCAGCATCTGGTCGTAGGAGGTGCCGGCCTCGGCCGCGATCTTGATCCGGCCCAGCTTGGCCACGCTGTTGTCCAGCCCCGCCCGCAGCGCCTGATCCACCGCAGGATCGGCGGCCGAGACCAGCGAGGACAGGCTTTCGCCCGAGACCACGCTGCCATCGGCGCGGGTATATTCGCCCAGATAGACGTTCCGGATGCCGATGCCGTCATAGTAATGGCTGTTATGGGTGTTGTCCGAGAAGCAGTCATGCTCTTCCTCGGGGTCGTTCAGCATGACACCCAGCTTCATCCGCTCGCCTGCCAATTCGCCATAGCTGAGGCTGCCCATGCCGGTCAGCATGGCGGTGATGGCAGCGTCCGGGTCGGCGGCCAGCGAGGTCGCGGCCTCGCCTCCCTCGGCCCATTGCGCCGTCATCCATTCCAGATCGCTGACCAGCAGGTCGGTCGCGGCCTTCAGATAGGCGCCGCGCCGGTCGCAATTGCCGCCGGTGCAGGCATCGGCGGCGGCATAATCGGTCCAGGGGCGATTGCCGGCGCCCGGATCGGTGCCGTTCAGATCCTGCCCCCACAGCAGGAATTCGATGGCGTGATAGCCGGTGGCCACATTCGCCTCGATCGCATCGGCCTCGTGCAGGGTCTCGGCCAGCAGTTCCGGCGTGATCTGGCTGGCATCGACCTCATTGCCCGAAAGCAAGAAGCTGGGCGAGGCCACCACGTTCAGCGCCGCATATTCGTTCTCGTCCGACGCACCGCCATAGGAGGGATCGACATAATCGATCAGCCCCTCGTCCAGCGGCCAGGCGTTCACCTTGCCCTCCCAGTCATCGACAATGGCATTGCCAAAGCGATAGGCCTCGGTCTGCTGATAGGGCACGCGCGCCGCCAGCCAGGCATGTCGCGCGGCCTCCAGCGCCTGCGCCGAAGGCTCGGCCAGCAGCGCATCGACGGCGGCCTGCAACTCGCGGGCCTTGATCAGACTGTCTTCGTAACCGGCATGGGCGATGGCGACATAGGTGGAGACGACCTCGGGTTTGCCGGCAAATGCCGGTGCGGCAGCCGCGCAGGCCAGTGCTGAAATTGCGAGCTTGATCTTCATGCTGTCCTCTCATTCCTCGGAAGGCTCCGCGCCCGTCTAGGACGCCGCCGGCCATGCGTTTCTGCCCCCGCCAGACGCCGCGTGTCAATTCCTGATATATTTTCTGGGACAATGCGGCTCCGGTCGCGCGGGACATGAATCACGGCATCCGGGCGCAAGACGCCAATGCGGCACTGCCGAATTCTGCTCCGTGAATGACCGCCCGCTACCCTGGGGTTCCCGTCGTCTCGCGCAGCATCAGCTTCGGTTCCAGCAGGGTGACGGCTTCGGTCCGTTCACCCTCGATCCAATTCAGGATCAGCCTTGCCGCCTGTCGGCCGATCTCGCGCTTGGGCTGGCGGATCGTGGTCAGTGCCGGCGCCAGATGCGAGGCCATCTCGATATCGTCGAAGCCGATGATCGACAGGTCCCGCGGCGCGGCAAAGCCGGCGCGCAGCAGCCCGGCCATGAAGGCGCAGGCCATCTCGTCCGAAAAGGCGAAGACCGCGCCGGGCCGGTCGCCGGGCCGCAGGGCCAGCCAGCCTTGCGCGGCCTCCTGCCCCGATTGCAGGGTGAAATCGCCGGGCAGCAGGGTCAGTCGCGCATCGCCGAGGGCGTCATGCACCCCCTGAAGCCGGGCCTTGTGCAGCACGTTCTCGGGCGGGCCGCCGATCACGCCGATATGGTCGTGGCCCAGTTCGCGCAGATGCGTGACCGCCAGCCGCCCGCCGGCGCGGTTGTCCAGCATCACGCCCGGCAGCGCCCGGTCCTCGATCCATTCGCAGGCGGTGATCAGCGGCGGCAGATCCGCGCGCCCGGCCAGATCGGCCAGCGGCACCAGCCCGTCCAGAAGGATGATCCCGTCCGCCCTCGACGGGTCCATGAAGCGGCGCAGATCGCCGTGACGGCCCTGCCCGTCCAGCGTGTCCGCGACCAGCAGGTCATAGCCGGCCCCGGCCAGTTCGCGGCCCATCCCGTCGAGGATCTTGGCAAAGAACGGATTGCCCAGGTTCGGCACCAGCGCGACCACACAGCCGGTCCGTTGCTTGCGCAGGTTCCGGGCCGCGTGGTTCATCCGGTAACCGCTGGCCGCAACGGCCGCCATCACCGCCTGGCGGGTCGAATCGGCCACCAGACCGGGCCGCGACAGCACGCGACTGACGGTCGAGGCCGACACCCCTGCCAGCCGCGCGACATCCGATAGTTTAGCCCGTCCGGGCGGCGTGGCGCATTTGTCCATCGTCAAAGACTAGGCGCCCCGGACCGGTCCCGCAAGAAAATGTTTGCAATCGATTGCAGTCCAGTGCAGCCTAGGCGCAGGGAAGAGGTGACATCATGCGAACCATCAAGGGGCCGGCGCTGTTCCTGGCGCAGTTCATCGGCGATACGGCACCCTTCGACAGTTGGGACGGCATCACCCGCTGGGCGGCGGATTGCGGCTATCTGGGCGTGCAGGTGCCGACCAATGACCCGCGAATGCTGGATCTGGACCGGGCCGAAGCCTCGCAGGATTACCGCGACGAATTTCTGGGCACCGCGCGCGCGAACGGTGTCGAGGTGACCGAGCTTTCGACCCATCTGCAGGGCCAGCTTGTCGCCGTGCATCCGGCTTACGATTCGGCCTTTGATGCCTTCGCCCCCGCCGCCCTGCGGGGCCATCCCAAGGCACGGCAGGAATGGGCGGTCGATCAGGTCGCCCGCGCGATCCGGGTCAGCCGGTTGCTGGGGCTGGACCGGATGGCAACATTCTCGGGCGCGCTGGCCTGGCCCTATCTCTATCCCTGGCCGCAGCGCGCGCCGGGACTGGTCGAGACCGCCTTCGACACGCTGGCCCTG
This sequence comes from Paracoccus marinaquae, assembly GCF_018860165.1. Lineage (GTDB taxonomy): Bacteria > Pseudomonadota > Alphaproteobacteria > Rhodobacterales > Rhodobacteraceae > Paracoccus > Paracoccus marinaquae. The sequence goes on along the minus strand of NZ_JAHKNG010000002.1, from coordinate 160,908 downwards.
CGCTGGCGGCCGCTGCTGGATCTGGCCGAGGATCGCGGCGTCGATATCTGCTTCGAGATCCATCCCGGCGAGGATCTGCATGACGGCATCAGCTTCGAGATGTTCCTTGACCGCGTGAACGCCCATCCGCGCGCGAACATGCTGTACGATCCGTCGCATTACGTTCTGCAGCAACTGGATTACCTGCAGCATATCGACATCTATCACGACCGGATCCGCATGTTCCACGTCAAGGATGCCGAGTTCAACCCGACCGGGCGGCAGGGGGTCTATGGCGGGTTCCAGTCCTGGGTGAACCGGGCCGGGCGTTTCCGCAGCCCCGGCGACGGGCAGGTGGATTTCGGGGCCGTCTTCTCGAAGTTGACGCAGCACGATTTCGACGGCTGGGCGGTGGTCGAATGGGAATGCGCGCTGAAGCATCCCGAGGACGGCGCCCGCGAAGGTGCGGCGTTCGTGCGCGATCACATCATCCGCGTTACCCCGCATGCCTTTGACGATTTCGCCGCCGCCGGGATCGACCGGGCCGCGCTTGACCGGGTCCTGGGGCTATGAGGCCGGTCCGGCTTGGCATGGTCGGCGGCGGCAGCGGCGCCTTCATCGGCGCCATCCACCGCATCGCCGCGCGGATGGACGGCAAATATGTGCTGGAGGCCGGGGCGCTGTCCTCGGATCCGGCCCGCGCGCAGGCCAGCGCGGCGGAACTGGGCATCCCGCGCAGCTATGATGATTTCTCCGCGATGGCGCGGGCCGAGGCTGCGCGCACGGACGGGATCGAGGCGGTCGCCATCGTCACCCCGAACCACATGCATGCCGCGCCCGCGGTGGCCTTCCTGAAGGCCGGCATCCATGTCATCTGCGACAAGCCGCTGGCGGCGACGCCGGATCAGGCCGCGCAGATCGCCGAAGCCGCGCGCACGAGCACGGCGCGCTTCTTCCTGACGCATAACTATTCCGCCCTGCCGATGGTGCGCGAGGCCCGCGCGCTGGTGGCCGACGGCGTGCTTGGCGAATTGCGGCTGGTCCAGGCCGAATATCTGCAGGGCTGGCTGGCCGATCCGGCCGAGGGAAAGCAGGCCGAATGGCGCACCGATCCGGCCCGTGCCGGCGCCGGCGCGCTTGGCGATATCGGCACCCATGCCTGGCAACTGGCACAATTCGTGACCGGCCAGACGCCCGCGCATCTGAGCGCCGATCTGTCCAGCATGGTCCCCGGACGCCCGGTCGATGACAACGCCCGGATCGCGCTGCGCTATGCCTCGGGTGCCAAGGGGGGCTTGTGGGTCAGTCAGGTGGCGGTCGGTCAGGAAAACGGGCTTTCCTTGCGCCTTTTCGGCACGAAAGCCGCGCTGGAATGGCGCCTGCAGGACAGCGAGAGGCTGATCCTGACGCCCAAGGACGGCCCGGCGCAGCTCCTCACGCGCGCGCAGGACCGCAGCGCCTCGTTCCGCACCCCGCCGGGTCACCCCGAGGGCTATCTGGAGGGGTTTGCCAATCTCTATACCGACATCGCCGCGATCATCCGGGGCGATCTTGCGCATCAGGACCGGGTGCCGGGGCTGGATGCGGGGCTGTCGGGCATGGCCTTCATCGCCGCGGCGCAGCGATCTTCGGCCGAGAATGGTGCCTGGGTCGAGGTCGGGTCATGACGGTTCTGGCGCTGCGCGGGGTCTCGAAAAGCTTTGGCCCGATCGAAGTGCTGCACGGTGTCGATCTGGCGCTGGAGCCGGGCGAGGTCCATGCCCTGATCGGCGAGAACGGCGCCGGCAAATCGACCATCATGAAGATCCTCGGCGGGTTCCTGGACCCCACGGCGGGCGAGATCGTGCTGGACGGCCAGCCCGTCCGGTTTGCCAGCGGGCCCGAGGCCGAGGCGCAGGGCATCGTCGTCATCCATCAGGAATTCAACCTCGCCCCCGACCTTTCGGTGGCCGCGAACATCTTCCTGGGCCGCGAGATCGGCCGCATCCGCATCGACCATGCCGCCATGCGTGCCCGGACGCAGGCGCTGCTGGACCGGCTGCACAGCCCGATCCCGCCCGGCACGCCGATTCGCGACCTGTCCGTGCCCGACCGGCAGATGGTCGAGATCGCCAAGGCGCTGTCACGCAATGCCCGCGTGCTGATCATGGACGAGCCGAGCGCGGTGCTGACCCATCGAGAGGTCGGCACGCTTTACGAACAGATCGACCGGCTGCGGGCCGAGGGGGTGGCGATCCTCTATTGCTCACACCGGCTGGACGAGGTCGCGCATCTGGCCGACCGCATCACCGTGCTGCGCGACGGCAGCGTGGTCCGGCAGGCACTTCGGGGCGAGTTGACCGAGGACGGCATGGCCGCCGCCATGGTCGGACGCGAGCTGCAGGATTTCTATCCGCCCAAGGGCAACCCCTCGGATCAACCCGCGCTGGAGGTCGAGAACCTGACCGTGCCGGGCCGGGTGCATGGTGTCAGCCTCAGGCTTCGCAAGGGCGAGGTGCTGGGCATCGCCGGGCTGGTCGGCTCGGGCCGAACGGAACTGGCCGAGGGGATCGTCGGGCTGCTGCCCGCGACCGGCGATATCCGGGTCGAGGGTCGCGCCGTGGCCATCCGCGACCTGCGCGACGCCTTCGCCGCCGGCCTCGCCTATCTGACCGAGGACCGCAAGGAGGCGGGGCTGCTGCTGAACAAGGGCCTGCGCGAGAACCTGACGCTGGCCACGCTGGAGCGTTTCGGCAACTGGCGGCTGGATACCGGGGCCGAGGATGCGGCGCTGGACCGTGCCACGCAGGATTTCGACATCCGCGCGCCCAGCCGCGAGATGGTGGCGGGCAAGCTGTCGGGCGGCAACCAGCAGAAACTGCTGCTGGCCAAGACCATGCTGCCCTACCCGCAGATCATCATCATCGACGAGCCGACGCGCGGCATCGACGTGGGCACCAAGCAGCAGATCTATGCCTTCATCCGCAAGCTGGCCGATGAGGGCCGCAGCCTGATCGTCATCAGCAGCGAAATGACCGAGGTGATCGGACTGGCCGACCGCGTGCTGGTGATGCGCGAGGGGCGGCTGGCCGGGCAGGTCGAGGGGGACGCCATGACCGAAGACAACATCGTGCGCCTCGCCATGGGCGTTGCCGGAGAAGCCGCATGAAGATGGACCTGCATACGCTTGGGCCGCTGGTGGCGCTGATCGCGCTGGTGATCCTCGGGGCGCTTCTGAACCCCGCCTTCCTGGCGCCGGCGAATATCACCAACGTGCTGGCGCGCTCGGCCTTCATCGGCATGATCGCGGTGGGCATGACCTTCGTCATCACGGCGGGCGGACTGGATCTGTCGGTGGGCTCGATGGCCGCATTCCTGGCCGGGATCACCATCATCGCCATGAACGCCGCCCTGCCCGGCATGGGCGAGAACTGGGGCACGATCCTGATCGGCATGGGCGTGGCCATCGCGGGCGGGATCGCGGCGGGCTATCTGAACGGTGCGCTGATCACCAAGGCCCGGATCGAGCCCTTCATCGTCACCCTGGGCACCATGGGCATCTTCCGCTCGCTGGTCACCTGGCTGGCCGATGGCGGCACGCTCAGCCTCGAATACGGGCTGCGCACGCTTTATCGCCCGGTCTATTACGGCGGCATCGGCTGGATCACCTGGCCGATCATCGTCTTCGCGCTGGTCGCGCTTGCCGGCGAATGGATCATGCGCCATTCGCGGTTCGGCCGCCATGTCGAGGCCATCGGCTCGAACGACCGGGTGGCGCGCTATTCGGCCATCGACGTGAACCGAGTGCGGCTCTTGACCTATGTGCTGCTGGGCCTGCTGGTCGGGCTGGCGGTGGTGCTTTACGTACCGCGGCTCGGCTCGGCCTCGGGATCGACGGGTGTGCTGTGGGAACTCGAGGCCATCGCCGCCGTCATCATCGGCGGCACCGCGCTGAAGGGCGGCACGGGCCGGGTCTGGGGCACCGTGGTCGGGGTCCTGATCCTCAGCCTCATCGACAATATCCTGAACCTGGCCGATCTGGTCAGCCCCTATCTAAACGGGGCGATCCAGGGGGTCATCATCGTTCTTGCTGTGGTCCTGCAGCGGGAAAAACGCACCGCCGACGAGCGGTAAACAGGGAGGAAAAACATGCAACGCAGAAGCCTGATGAAAGCCGCCGCCATCGCCGCCATTCTGGCGGGCGCAGGCGCGGCCGGCGCGCAGGATGCCGAGAAGAAGGTGATCGGGGTGTCGATCCCTTCGGCCACCCACGGCTTCATGGGCGGGCTGAACTGGCACGCGCAGGACAGTATCGAACGGCTGTCGGCGGCCTATCCGAACCTTGAATTCGTGCTGGCCACGGCCGGCGATGCCGCCAAGCAGGTGAACGATATCGAGGACATGATGGCCACCCGCAATATCGACGGGCTGGTCGTGCTGCCCTTCGAATCCGAGCCGCTGACCGCGCCGGTCGCCGCCGTCAAGGAGGCCGGGAAATTCGTCACCGTGGTGGACCGCGGCCTCAGTCAGGAAGGCATCGAGGATCTGTATGTCGCCGGTGACAACACCGCCTTCGGGCGGGTGGCGGGCGAATATTTCGCCCAGAACCTCGAGGCCGGTTCCAAGGTCGTCGTGCTGCGCGGCATCCCCACGACGCTGGACAATGAGCGGGTCGAGGCATTCCAGGCGGCGCTGGACGGATCCGAAATCGAGATCCTCGACATGCAGCACGGCAACTGGAACCGCGACGACGCCTTCACCGTCATGCAGGACTATCTGTCGAAATACCCGGAGATCGACGCCGTCTGGGCGGCCGACGACGACATGGCCATCGGCGTGATGGAGGCCATCGCCGCCGCCAACCGCACCGAGGAAATGTGGGTGATCGGCGGCGCCGGGATGAAGGAGGTGGTCAAGCGGATCATGGAGGGCGACCCGCAACTGCCGGTGAACGTCACCTATCCGCCGGCGCTGATCTCCTCGGCCATCGAGATGACGGCGCTGCGCTTTGTCTCGAACGCGCCGATGACCGGGCGTTTCATCATCAGCAGCCAGCTGATCACGCCCGAGAACGCGGAACAGTTCTACTATCCCGACAGCCCGTTCTGATCGCTCAGGCGGCGGGCTGGCCATCAAGCGTGCTCAGCCCGCCCTCAGGATCGACCAGCCGCACCGGCCCAAGCCCCAGCCGCCGCGCGGCCTGCCGGATGGCCTCGCGCTGCATCAGCACGAAGCCCGTCGAGGCGGCATCGGCCAGCGCCGCCGACGCCGCCTCGACCGACACCGTGGACCAGAGCGGGGGTTGACCCCGCGGCCCCAGGATATGGCCCTGCCCCGACGGAAACAGCAGCGCGCCGGGGGATGAGGTCGCCACCGCCCGCCCGGCCCGCAGGGTGATGCGGCCCAGCGTGCCGGCGGCGGGATCGGCCAGTTCCAGCGCGAAATCGCCCTCGAGCGCCCGGGCCTCACCCATATCGACCAGCACCTGCCCCAGACCGCGCCCGGCCAGCAGCGTGGCAACCCGGTCGGTGGCGATGCCCTGGGCGATGCCGTTCAGCGTCAGCGCCTGACCCGGCGCCAGCCGCAGCTCCGTTCCCTGCTGGCGCAGCCCGGCAAAGGGCACCAGCGCGCGCGGATCCGGCCCTCCGCCCTCGGCCAGTTGCCGCCACAACGGCTGAACACCCGGATCGAACGCCCCGCCGGTCGCCACATGGACCCGCCGGGCCAGCGACAGCGCCGCGCGCATCTCGGGCGACGGCGCGCCGCGCCGGTCCCGGTTCAGCCGGCTCAGTTCGGAATCGCGATAGAGCGAGAATACCGCCTCGATCCGTTCGATCTCGGCCCGGACGGCGGCCAGCAGATCGTCGGGCGCCGCGCCACCGCGGATCAGGATCCGGGCCTCGGCCCCCAGAGCCCGGCCCCGCCATTCCGCCGCCCGGACGCCCCGCCCGGCCAGGATCCCGCCCGCGATGATCGTCAGCACCCGCCGCCGCCCGATCATGCCGCCAGCCTCCGGCCCCGGGCCTGCAGGCGCAGCGGCACGCATTGCGCCGGATCGTCGTGGATGGTCACGCAATCGAGGCACTGGAAACATTCGGAATAGCGGATCTGCCCTTTCGGCGCGATGGCGTCATAGCGGCAGCGCACCCGGCACAGCTGGCAGGGGCTGCCGCATTCCGCCCGGCGCGGGATCCAGCGCCGCAGCCGCAACAGCCCGCCCAGCCGCATCAGCGCCCCCAGCGGACAAAGCGTCCGGCAATAGCCCTTGAACCAGACCAGCGAGACCGCCACCCACCCCCCGGCCCACAGCACATAGGGCCATGGCCGGGCGAAGTGGGTGGTGATGGCGGTCTTGAACGGCTCGATCTCGGCCACCGTCTCGGCGTGCTGGGGCGCAAGGAAGGCGGTTGCGACCAGCAGGACCAGCGCGACGGGCCCGCTCCACAGCAATGCCCGTCCGACGGCGCGCGGCGGCTGCCACTCGCGCAGACCAAGGCGGCGTCCAAGGTGATGGGCGAATTCCTGCATCGCGCCGTAAGGGCACAGCCAGCCACAGAACAGCCCCCGGCCCCACAGCAGAAACCCGAGGATCGCCGCGACCCAGACCAGCAGCGAGAAGGGATCGTAAAGCAGAACCGCCAGCCCCCCGCCCTGCACCGCGCTGCGGATTACTGCCAGCGGCGTGACGATGGACAGCTGCCCCTGCCCCCAGAAGCCGACAAAGCCGATCGTCACCGCAAGGATCGCCAGCCGGATGACGGTGAACCGGCGCCGCGTCGCCAGCCAGCCCTGCCGCCACAGCAGAAGGAACAGCCCGGCAAGCCCCGCCGCCAGCAGCATCAGGTCGGTGCTGCGATTGTGCAGCGCATCGAGCCAGGGCGGCGCGGGTGGTGCGGCGCGTTCGGGAAACCGGAAAAAGCGATCCGGCAGGCCCATGGCCAGGGTGAAATCGCGGGTGCCGGTCTCGGGCTGGAACATGCCGTGACGGCGCGGGGCCTGCACCACAAGCTGCCAGTCGCGCGAGGGATCGAACCCCAGCCGCCGGTCCAGACGCAGGATCATCCGGGTCGCATTCTGCAAATCCTCGGGGATATCCCCGGACAGCCCGGCCAGCATATCCGCGTCGCGCAGCGCCAGCGGCAGGCCGTCCTGCATCGCCCCCAGAAGATCGGGCGCCGTGTTGCGAACGAAGGCGTCGCTGACCAGCCCGTGCCGCCCGGCCTCGATCAGCAGCAGCAGTTCGTCATCGAGGGCCAGCGCCGCAAGACCCTCGATCTCGGCCAGCGTATCGGGGGACAGCACTGCCCGGGCGATGGCGGGCGGCCCGATATCGACGGCATAGAGGTCCAGATAGGTCCCCTCGGGATCACCCGCAGCCTCGGGATCGTCATCCGCCCATTTCGTGCCCGCGAAGGCCGCCTGCACCTCGGCATTGCCGACCCGCAGATGCCGCACCAGACCTTTGGCGATCAGCGCGTCCCAGTCCAGCGTCTCGGCATATCCTGGGTCCGGGCGCGGCGGCGGGCCAGCGGTCACGCCCTGCATCCGCTCGCGCGCGACGGCCAGTGCGGCGGCGAGGATCGATTCATGGGCGATGCGGATGCTGGCCGTGGCCTTGGTCACCCCGTCCAGATAGACCAGATCCGAACCCGAACCCGCGCCATAAGGGTTGCCGACCACCAGCGGCTGATTGATCGAATGGCCGCGATATTGCGACAGAAACTGACGCAGCGGCGCCTCGCCCAGACCCGAAACAAAGATCGGCTCGTTATGACCCAGAAGCCGGGTGTCGATGAAGGCGCCGTCGAGATCCAGCAGCACGAGGATATTGATCGGCTGACCGGAAAAGCCGGGCAACGGCGCCAGCGGGCCGGTCTCGAACACATATCCCGCCTCGCCGCCGCCGGAATTCAGCAGGCTCCAGACGCCACGGTCATTCAACGGCTCGCCAAGCGCATAGGGGGCCGAGATCAGCGCCGCCAGCGCCTCGCGCGCCAGCGGCTCGGCCCGAAGCGGGGCCGAAAGCAGGACGAACAGAAGGACAAGCCAGCGCATGGCACCAGAGTAGCGCCGGCGCAGCACCGATAAATGCGACGAAAGTCGAGGCGGTTCAGAGGGTGGCGCTGTGCGGCAGCAGCCAGACGCCCGCGCGCGGGACCTCGCCCACCCGCAGCCGGCAGCCATAGGCATCCGACAGCAGCGCGCTGTCCAGCACCTCGGCCGGCGCCCCCTCGGCCATGGCGCGGCCGCCCCGCATCAGCAGCACATGATCGGCAAACATGCCGGTCAGATTCAGGTCATGCATCACCGCCACCACGCCACCGCCGCGCCGCGCGTAATCGGCGGCCAGCCGCATCACCGCGATCTGATGGGCGATGTCGAGGCTGCTGACCGGCTCGTCCAGCAGCAGCCAGCGCGGCGCGCCATCGACGACCGGCTGCCAGACCTGAACCAGCGCGCGGGCCAGCTGCACCCGTTGCTGCTCGCCCCCCGACAGTTCCTGATAGAGACGCCCGGCATGGCCCGGCAGCCCGACCGCGGCCAACGCCTCACCAATCAGCGCGCCCTGACGGATCTGGTCCCCGGCAACCGAGGTCAGGCCGATGCGGACGATCTCGGCGGCGGTGAAGGGAAAGCTGATGGCGCTCTGCTGCGGCAGGACGGCCCGATGCCCGGCCAGCACCTCGGGGCGCATCCCGACGATCGGCAGCCCGTTCAGCGCGATCCGGCCCGAGACCGGCACGATCTCGCCCGCCAGGGCGCGCAGCAGCGAGGTCTTGCCCGATCCGTTCGGGCCGATGATCGCCGTCACCCGGCCAACAGGGGCGGTCAGATCGACGCCATGCAGGATATCGGTCCGGCCGAGGCGCAGGTGGATGTCGCGGGCGATCAGGCTCATGCGTCCAGCACCCGGCGGTTCGACAGCAGCACCCAGAGGAAGAACGGCCCGCCGATCATCGCGGTGACGATGCCGATCGGCAGCTCGGCCGGGGCAACGACGCTGCGGCTGATCATGTCGGCCGCGATCAGCACCGAGGCCCCCAGCAGCCCCGAATTGACCAGCAGCCAGCGGTGATCCGGCCCCGCCAGCAGGCGCAGAAGATGCGGCACGACGATGCCGACAAAGCCGATCCCGCCCGAGATGGCGACCGCCGCCCCGGTCGCGGCCGCGGCCGACAGGATCGCGCCGGCCTTGACGCGCTGCACGCGCAGCCCGACATGGGCGGCGGCGGCCTCGCCCAGGGCCAGCCCGTTCAGGCCACGCGCCAGAAAGGGCGTGACCGCCAGCGCCGCAAGGATGATCGGTGCCGCCGCGCCAAGCTTGGTCCAGCTGGCTCCGGCCAGCGAGCCCAGCCCCCAGAAGGTCAGGTCGCGCAGTTGCTGGTCATTGGCGCGATAGATGATCAGCCCCGACAGGGCGGCGATCATCGCCGCCAGCGCGATGCCGGCCAGCAGCATGGTGGCGACCGAGGTGCGGCCCTGCCGCGTGGCGATGCCGTAAAGCACGATCATCGCCACCCAACTGCCGGCGAAGGCCGCGAGCGGCACCAGATGCCAGCCCGCAAGCGCGGCGATGGACGGCGGCAGCAGCCCGCCCAGCACGATGGCCGAAATCGCCCCCAGCGAGGCACCGGCGCTGACGCCCAGCAGCCCCGGATCGGCCAGCGGATTGCGGAACAGCCCCTGCATCACCGCCCCCGAGACGGCCAGCGCGGCCCCCACCAGAACCCCCGACAGCAGCCGCGGCAGGCGGATGTCGAACAGCACCACCCGGTCGATCTCGGCCAGATCACGCCCGGCGGCCCAGTCCGTCAGCACGGCAGCGGCCGAGACACCGGATGCCCCGCTGCCCAGCGACAGGACCGACACCGCCAGCAAAAGCAGGGTCAGCCAGGCCGCCAGCGCGCGGCCCAGATGCCTGCGGTCGCCGGCCAGCCGGCCGCGCGGGGCGTCCAGCGCCACCATCAGGATCCCCCGTAGATGGCGTCATGCAGGTCCAGCGCCGCCCGGCCCGTGCGCGGCCCGAGGCCCAGCAGGTAAAGCCCGTCCATGCGGATCACCGCGCCATTCTTCACCGCCGGCGTCGTCGCAAGCGCGGGCACGGCCGCAAGCTCGTCATTCGTCGCGTCCAGATCGGCCGTCGCCTCGCCCCGATGCATCATCAGGATCACATCGGGCGCGGCGGCCGTCACCGCCTCGTCGGTCAGGGGCTTGTAGCCCTCGATGCCCTGCACGGCATTCACCGCGCCGGCCATGCGGATGATGGTATCCGCCTCGTTGTCCTGGCCGGCGGCCATGACCCGCCCACCCTGCAGGGTCAGGATGAACATCACCCGCCGGGTCTCGGTCTTGCCGGCCAGAGCGGCCAGCGCATCCAGTTCGGCCTGCAGCCGGGCGACCGGCGCCTCGGCCGCCTCGGGGACGCCCAGAGCCTCGGCCACCGCCTCGATCTTGGCGATCAGCCCGCCCTCGCCGGTGCCGTCGGGAATGGTCTCGAAGGGGATGCCCGCCTCTTTCAGGACGGCGATGGTCTCGGGCGGGCCGGCGCTTTCCTCGGACAGGATCAGGTCAGGCGCCACCGACAGCACCCCTTCCGCGGACAGCGCCCGCATGTAGCCGACATCGGGCAGGGCCTCGGCCTCGGGCGGAAAGCTGGAGGTGGTGTCGCGGGCGACAAGCCGGTCCTGCTGGCCCAGGGCATAGACGATCTCGGTCACCGCCCCGCCGATCGACAGCACCCGCCCCGCCTCGGGGTAGGAACCCGCAGGCGCGGGCGCGGCCCAAAGCAGCCCGGCCAGCGCCGCCGCCATCGGCAGCAGCGTCATGCAAAGGCAGGCCGGCCGCGCGGGCTCGGCGAGCGAGATACGGGCGTTCATGCCGGAACCTTGGGCGCCGGCAGCGCCTCGACCAGGTGCGCCCAGCCCTCGGCATCGCCGCCCTTTTCCGGCCGCATCCCGAAGCACTGGAAGATCACCGCGCCCTCGGCATCGAAGGCCTCGACCGAGATCGCCGGGCCGCGCTTGGTCGGCTTGTTGACCAGCCAGACCTCGGCCACATGATCGGCGCGCAGATGCAGGTTGAAACGCTCGTCCAGCACGTTCAGCCACGGCCCCATCGGCTTGAGGTTCTGCATCGGCCCCGAATGGATCTCGATGCAGCCCATGTTGCCGACGAACATCATCACCTGCTGGTTCTGGTCGCGCACCGCCTCGAACAGTGCCGGCACCGCGTCCACGTCCAGCGGCCGGGCATGGGGCGCGCCGACCAGCCGATAGGCGCCCAGACGGTTCATCTTCAGGCGGCTGACCAGCGTGTTGAACTGGTGCGTGTCGGTCATCTTTTCCCATTCGCTGCGCAGCTTGTCGGCGCGGTCCTCGGCGATCTTCGCCGGCGGGGTCTTGGCGCGGGGCCGGAACTCGGACGGCGTTTCCTGATCGGGCAGCGCCAGTTCGCCAAGCAGCGCCGACCAGGCCCCGAGGTCCGAGCCCTCGCGCAGATAGATCTTGTGGACCGCATCGCCCGCCGCATCGAAGACCTGCACCGAACGGCGCGGGCCGTTCGCGTTTTCAGCCTCGACCGCATAGGCATGGGTCCAGCGGCCGGGGAAGATGCGCAGGTCGATCTCGGGGTTCAGCGTCATCGCCGCGTGGTCGCCATCGTGGAAATCGGTATAGCGCCCGATCTTCTCGATCACGCAGGACCGGTTGCGGGTCAGCGCCATCACCTCGCCCAGCCTCTCGACCGCGGGAATCAGCCGGCCCGGAACCGGGTCGATCCGGGTCACGCCCAGGCCCAGATCGGCCTCGACCAGCGCGGCCTCGGAGACGCCAAGCTGCGCGGCCAGATCATAGGGTCGCACGGTCGCCTCGCGCTTCAGTTCGCGCAGCCGCGCGGGGGTCAGATCATTCATGGTGAGCCTCTGCTGCAAGCATTCGGAATTATCCGGCAAACAGCCGGACGCAGTTCTTGACAGTTTTAATAAGACTCTCTAGCGGACGCAAGACGCCAGCCGCCGCCAGCGCAAAAAACAACGCCCCGGCACCGATAGAGGACTGGCAATGAACAGACATTTTGCAGCAATCACCATTTTGCTGGGATCGACCGCGCTGCCTGCGGCGGTCGCGGCGCAGGACCCGGCGCTTGAGGTTCCGGCCAGTGAAGACACGCTCATCCAGAATCCCGCGGCCGAAAGGGCCACCGCCCTCGACCCAATCGTGCTCAGCGCCGGGGTCGAGCAGGTCGCCTCATCCGTGCCGCAATCGGTCAGCGTCGTGGGCGGCGCGGAACTGAACGAGATCCAGGCCGGCAATATCGGCGACATCCTCGAGAACGTGCCGGGCGTCGCCGGGGTCGGATCGGGCGGCTTCTTCGGGCAGGGCTTCAACATCCGCGGCTTCGGCTCGCCGGGGACCGCGGCCTCGGAGGCCGGCATCGTCCAGCTGATCGACGGCGAGGAAAAGTATTACGAATCCTATCGCCAGGGCTCGATCTTCGTCGAGCCGGACTTCCTGAAACGGGTCGAGGTCCTGCGTGGTCCCGGCGCCTCGACGCTCTATGGCTCGGGCGCGCTTGGCGGCATCATCTCGATGGAGACGATCGACGCCGCCGACGTGATCCCGCTGGGCCAGACCAGCGGCGGCCGGGTCAGGCTGGGCTATGCCTCGAACCCCGACACGGCTTTCGGCAGCATCGCCTGGGGCTGGATGCCCAGCGACGACTTCCAGGCGCTGGCGGCCTTGGCCTTCCGCAAGCTGGGCGATACGACCGATGCCGATGGCGATGTCATCGTCCGCTCGAATTCCGAGACCCCGAACGTCCTGCTGAAGGCCACCAAGACCTTCGGCGACCAGTATGTCGAGGCCTCGTATCAGCATCTCGAGGCCGAGGGCGACGACCAGGATTTCAACCAGCTTGACGGCCCGCAGATCGGTCTGTTCCCCGGCTTTCCCGGCTGGGGCGTCGGCGACATCCTGACCCGCGATCAGGTCGCCCGGCTGGAATGGGGCTGGGCACCGGCCGACAACCGCTATATCGATACGATGGTCAGCCTGTCCTACACCAACACGATCAAGGACACGAAGCAGGGCAGCGACCCGGACGAGCCGATCATGGACAGCCTGCTGGGGCGGCGCGATTATGCCCTGTGGCGGCTGCGGGCGCAGAACGTCTCGGACCTGTCGGGCGAGAATTTCGACCATTTCCTGACCATCGGCGCCGAAACCTCGAAGCAGGACCGGTCCAACAGCACCACCTCGTCCTCGCATCCCGAGGGCTATACGCGCTCGGCCGCGATCTTCGCCTGGTCGCAGTCGGAATGGGGCCGGTTCAGCATGAATGCGGGCCTGCGCTACCAGCGCCAGAATACCGAGGCGAAGGACAGCGTCGCCGGCGTGACCGACGAGGTCGACGGCAACTCGTTCGAGCCGCAGATCGCGCTCATGTACAGCCTGACGGATGCCTGGTCGGTGTTCGGCTCGCTGGCCCTGGTCAACCGTCTGCCGACCGTGGACGAGCTTTACGACGGCTTCATGGGCGGCGCGCCCTCACCCGATCTCAAGAACGAGGAAGGCCGGAACATCGAGATCGGCGTCAGCTATGCCTCGACCGACCTGCTGCGGGCCGGCGACGAGGCGTCGATGAAACTGACCCTGTTCCACAACCGCATCGACAACATGATCATGCGCACCAACATGCCCGCGCCGACCCCGTCCTATGTCAATATCGACCGCGCCTATCTGCGCGGCGGCGAGTTGGAGGCCAGCTATCTGTCGGGCGACTGGCTGCTCAACGCCGGCGTGTCGGTCGTTGACGGCGAGGATCAGGATGGCGAGGTCCTCGACACCCTGCCGAACAACACCCTGCTGCTGTCGGCGGTCTGGCAGGCCACGCCGGACTGGCAGCTGGGCGCCCGCGGCACCCTGGCCCAGGGCCGGGACAAGCCCGATGACAGCCATCGCGGCGGCTATGGCGTCTATGACATCTTCGCCATCTGGACGCCGCAGCAGGGCGCGCTGGACGGGCTTGAGGTGAACATGGGCATCGACAACCTGACCAACCGCGAATACGTGCCCGCGACCTATGTGACCGGACCGGCGCCGGGCCGGAACTTCAAGGTCTCGCTGAGCCGCGCCTTCTGACGCCCCCTTAGCCCCGGCCGGCATCCCGCCGCCGGGGCCTTTTCGACAAGGGCATCCGCCCAGACGGTGGCGACGGGGTGCCGCAGGCAGACATCGACGGCGCCGGCCCTGATCGCACCTGTCACCGGAACGCCGGCCCTCGCCATCATCGGGGCGATGAAGATGGGGCGTGGAATCGCGGCGCATCGCTGCGGCCGGCTGGAACATCGTTGCACCGCCAGCCGCAGCCTCGCCCGGGGCGCGGAAATCGCCGGAATTCCCGAGGATGCGTCACTAAGTCACGCAGCGTCACATAATCTCCAACCATCTGAGTCAAAATGGGAATATGGAATCCCGCGCAATTTTGCTGCATCGCAGCATGGATTGATATTGCAATGCAGCATCGGGTCTTCCATATTCACCTCATCAAGCGGCAGACGCCGCCCGAACCTGGAGAGAACCAATGGCCAAAGCAGCCACCACCGCCGTCTCGACCAAAGCCGAAGACGGGAAGCTGTCCGCGAAATTCCACGAAGCCTATGGCAATGCCGCCGGCAACCTGAAGAACGCGCAAGAGAACGTCCGCAAGGTTTCGCAGGCCGTCGTCGCTTCGGGCCGCGCCACCTATGAAGGCGTGCTGGAATTCGACCGCACCGTGCTGGAGCATGTCCGCGAAGGCATCGAGGACAGCGTCACCTATGGCCGCGAAGTGCTGAAAGCGCCGAGCCTGAAGGCCGTTGCCGAGATGCAGAAGGACTTCGCCACCCGCCGCCTGAACTGCGTCGCCAGCCAGCTGAAATCGCTGGTTGACCTGGCTCAGGCCCGGACCCTGGAAGCCTGGGCCCCGCTGCAGGACCTGGTCGAGAACACCGCCGAGCCGGTCGCCAAGGTCGAAGCCGCCAAGGTCGAAGTCGCCAAGACCGAGCCGGCGAAGCCCGCGACCGCGGCCTGATCGCAAACCGCATTCCGAATTCGATCGGGGCGCCCGCAGATGCCGGGTGCCCCGTTCTTCTGCCCCTGCCCCCGGGGGCAGACTAAGGACGGTCAACCGGCCGGAGGAAGGTCCTGGCTTCCTTCCAGCGCCTCGGCGCCGGACCGGCCGATGCCATCGCGAATGTCGTCGGCGATGGCGACCGTCAGCCTGTCGGCGTCGCGATCGCGCAGCGCCGACAGGATCGTCTTGTGATGATCCACCAGATAATAGCTCTGCACCCCCTTCAGCACCTGTCGCTGGAACGGGCCAAGCTGCAGCCAGACGCTTTCGATCAGCGGCATGATGGCCTGATCGGGATTGGACAGATACAGCCGGCGGTGGAATTCGTGGTTGAGATGGGTCAACTGGTCGTAATCCTGCATCCCAAGCGCGGCATCCATTCGCGCGTCCACGGCGGCCAGGTCTGCGATGGCGATATCGGCCAGATGCGGCAAGGCGCGCACCGCCGCGTGGCATTCCAGCACGATCCTCAGTTCGATCAACTCGCGGAACCGGCCGATCCGCATCTGCGGCACCCGGATGCGGCGATTATCCAGCACCTCGACCGCCTGATCCGAACTCAGCCGCCGGATCGCCTCGCGCACCGGGGTCGGGCTGAGGTCCAGATAGGCCGCCAGCCCCCGCATCGTCAGCGAGGTTGCCGGCGGAATCGCGCCCAGCATGATGGCGTTGAATATCCGGCGATAGGCATAGTCCTGCGTGGTCATGCCGTCATCCTTGCGGATCTCTGGCAGATACCAGTCCCCCTGCTTGCCCATCCTGTCATCCCCGTCTCGTGCCGGCCACGATCCTAGAACAAAAGTCCGGGCAGGCAAGGCGGTTCGATATATCATTTGCCATGATCGTATCACAGAACTTTGCGCCCGCGCCGGTTTGACATGGCCGGCCATCCGGGCGATGGATCCGCAAGCGTTTACGGATCAGAGGTCCAATGTCCTCACCCGACCCCAACAGGGCGCAACTGACGCGCTCGGACCGCGACGGAACGGTCGCGCTGCAAGGTGATCTGGTGGTCTGGACCTTGCCCACCCTGCCGGACGGGGCGGTCCCGCGTCTGGATCTGTCGGGGCTGTCGCGGCTGGATACGGCCGGCGCGTGGTATCTGTCCCGCCAGCAGGCCGCCGGCGCGACCCTGTCGGGCCTGTCCGAGCGCCATGCCGAGCTTCTGGACACTGTCGCCGGCGCCATGACCGAACCCGTGCCCGACCCCGCGCCGGACATGCCGCGCTGGCGGCAGATGCTGGACCGGGCGGGCCGGCGGGTGGTCTCCGGGCTGGTCTTCTTTCGCGAACTGGCCGAATATCTGGGCCGCTTCGTCGCGGCGCTGCTGCGGGCGCTGCGCCACCCGTCCGAATTCCGGCTGACCTCGCTGGTCTATCACTGCCAGGAAACCGGGCTGCGCGCGGTGCCCATCGTCACCCTCATGTCCTTCCTGATCGGCGTGGTGCTGGCCTTTCAGGGTGCCACCCAGCTGCGGCAGTTCGGCGCCGAGGTCTTCGTCGTCGATCTGATCGCCATCGCGGTGCTGCGCGAACTGGGCATCCTGCTGACCGCGATCATCGTCGCCGGCCGTACCGCCTCGGCACTGACCGCGGCCATCGGCTCGATGAAGATGCACGAGGAAATCGACGCCATGCGGACGCTGGGCATGGATCCGGACATGGTGCTGATCCTGCCGCGGGTTCTGGCGCTGGTCCTGATGCTGCCGATCCTCGGGCTGATCTCGGATGTGGCCGGTCTGGTCGGCGGCGCGGTGATGTCCTGGATCGAGCTTGGCATCTCGCCGGCAATGTTTCTGGCCCGCCTGTCCGATGTCGAAGCCTCCAACGCCCTCGTCGGGCTGGTCAAGGCACCGGTCTTTGCGCTGATCATCGGCGTGATCGGCTGCCATGCCGGCATGAAGGTCGGCAAGGACGCGGATTCGCTGGGCCGGCAGACCTCGACCGCCGTGGTCAACGCGATCTTCGCCGTCATCATCGCCGATGCGCTGTTCTCGATCTTCTTCTCCGAGGTCAATCTGTGAGCGTCGAGAATGTCATCGAGGTCCGGGGCCTGCAGACCCGGTTCGGCAGCCATGTCGTCCATGACGGGCTGGATCTGGATGTCCGGCGGGGCGAGATTCTGGGCGTGGTCGGCGGATCGGGCACCGGCAAGTCGGTCCTGCTGCGCAGCATCGTCGGGCTGAACCGGCCCTCGGCCGGCTCGATCCGGGTGTTCGGGATGGATCTGGACGAGTTGACCGGCGAGGCCCGCGAGGCGCTGGAACAGCGTTGGGGCGTCATGTTTCAGGACGGGGCGCTGTTTTCAGCCCTGAACGTGCGCGAGAATGTCGAGGTGCCGCTGCGCGCCGTGCCCGGCCTCGGCGATGACCGGCGCCGCGCGCTGGCCGAACTGAAGGTGGCGATGGCCGGGTTGCCACGGCTCGCCAATGACAAGTTTCCCTCGGATCTGTCGGGCGGGATGCGCAAGCGGGCCGGGCTGGCCCGGGCGCTGGCGCTGGACCCCGAGATCGTTTTTCTGGACGAGCCCACCGCCGGGCTGGATCCGATCGGGGCCAGTGCCTTCGACCGGCTGATCGTGGCGCTGCGCGACACGCTGAACCTGTCGGTGTTCATGGTCACCCATGATCTGGACACGTTGCATGCCTGTTGCGACCGGATCGCGGTGCTGGCGGAAAAACGGGTGCTGACGACCGGCACCATGGCGGAAATGCTGAAGATCGATCACCCTTGGGTGCATGAATATTTCCACGGCCCCCGCGCCCGCGCGGCGCAGCCATTGGATGAAGGCAAAGGCTAGAGCATGGAAACAAAGGCCAATTTCATCCTGATCGGCGCCTTCACCACGGCCGGATTTCTGGCCCTGCTGGGCTTTCTGATGTGGTTCGCCAAGCTGCAGCTGGACCGGACCTACGATCGCTATGACGTCTATTTCACCGAAGTGTCGGGACTGGCGGTGTCCTCGGAGGTGCGCTTTGCCGGGCTGAACGTGGGAACGGTGGTCGACATGCGGCTGGCGCCCGACAGCGACGGCCCGGTACGGGTGCGGCTGGAAGTGGCCGAGGGTACGCCGATCCGGGTCACCTCGCGCGCCTCGATCGAGTCGCTGGGCGTGACCGGGGTGTCCTATGTCTCGATCACCTCGGGCAACACCGCCACGCCGCTGCTGCGCGAGCAATCCGACCAGTCGATCCCGGTCATCCGCTCCACCCGCTCGGCCCTGCAGACCCTGGCCGAACAGGGCCCCGAAATCATCGAGCGGCTGAACACCGTCGCCGACCAGTTGACCCGGCTTCTGGGCGACGAGAACCAGACCCGCGTGAGCAATATCCTCGGCAATGTCGAACGGGCCAGCGGCAATCTGGATCGGGCCATGGCCGATGTCTCTTCGGCCACGGACGCCATCGGCGAGGCGGCCGAGGGCATCTCGGCCTTCGGAAAGACCCTGGATCGGCTCAGCGGCACGGCTGACACGGCGCTGGTCGATTTCTCGAAGGCGGCACAGACGGCGGATGGCACCTTCGCCACCGCGACCCAGACGCTGGAGGCTGTCCGCGGCTATGTGAACAGCGATCTGACCGATCTGACCCGGCGGCTGGACGAGACTGCGGCGACGCTGCAAACCGATCTGTCGCAACTGGCCGCGCGGGCAGAGACCAGCTTTGACGCGCTGGACCGCACGCTGAATGCCGGAACCGGCGCCTTCGAGGCCGCGCAGGAGATTTTCGGCACCGATCTCGGCCCGATCATCGCCGATCTGCGGGTCACGCTGACCAGCGTCAGCGAGGCCATCGGCAGCGTCTCGGACCGGCTGCCCGGAATCGTCGATCAGGTCGGCAATGCCGCCGATTCAGCGGCCTCGGCCTTTGCCTCGCTGCGCGATCTGCTGGACGGCGCGCGTCAACCGGTGCAGGCTTTCGCCACCGAGGCATTGCCGCAGTTCTCGCGCCTGTCGGTCGAGCTGCGCGGACTGGTCGGCAATGTGAACCAGTTCGTCGACGCCCTGAAACGCAACCCGGCGCAGATCCTGACCGGTCCGCGCGTCCCTGAATTCCGCCGTTGAGGTTCCCGATGCGCACGCCCCTTCTGCTTCTGGCCCTGACCACCACCCTGTCCGGCTGCGCCGGGCTGCTGCAGGGCGGCCCCGATCTTGACGTCTACGAACTGCGCGCCCCCGATTTCGAGGCCACGCGCTGCGGTCGCGGGCGGATCGCGCAGCTGGTGGTCGAACAGCCGAAGACCCGCGGCACGCTTGACAGCGAACGGATCATGATCCGGCCCTCGCCGCTGCAGACCGAATATCTGCCGGACGCGCAATGGGGCGACACCGTGCCGGTCACGCTGCAACGCCTGCTGGTGCAGGGGCTGGGCAGCTATGACGTCTTCGGCCATGTCGGCCGCGCGCCGCTGGGCCTTGCCGGCGATTACGCGCTGATCAGCGAGATCGACGATTTCAACGCCGAGGTCGCGGGCGAGGAAACCCTGGTCCGGCTGCGCGTCAGCGCCCAGCTGGTGCGCGAGATGGATGCCAGCATCGTCTCGCGCGGCAGCTTCGAGGTGACCATGCCCGCCGCCGGCACCAAGACATCCGAACTGGTCCCGGCCTTCGATCTGGCCGGGCAGGAACTGACCGCGCAGATGACCGACTGGGCGCTGCGCGGCGTTGGCGTGAACCCGGCCTCCTGCCGCTGACGAAAAAGGCGGCGCAAGGCCCCCGCCCTGCGCCGCCCCCTTCGCCCTCAGGCGTCGATCAGTTCGTGGCCGCCGGCTCGACCGGGCCGATCGGGAAGAACAGCGTCTCGCCCGAGCTGTCGTCGACGCCGTCATTATCGGTCACGACCCAGCCGTTGCCCGCGGCGTCGATGGCCAGCCCCTCGACCTTGTCCACGACATAGCCGCCGGTCGCGGTCAGGTAGGGGATCAGGTCGCGGACCTCTTCCTTCGCCACCACCGGCAACTCGCCGCCCAGTTCGGCCGGCACCATGTCGGCCAGCCTGACGCGGAAGATCTTCTTCACCGCCGCCATGTCGCCGATCAGGTTGTCGCGCTCGACGATATAGGCAAAGTCACCAAAGATTACGATTTCGGACAGGCCCATCCAGCCCTCGCCCTTCGGCTCCAGCGGATAGCGGACCGCGCCCCATTCCTTGCTGTCGGTATTGTACGCCACCAGCTTGGTCATGCCCGCCGGATCGTCCTTCCATTCGCGCTGCTGCGGCATCCACAGCAGATCGCCCGATTGCGCGATCCCCTCGAAGCCGAAACGGGTCTGCGCGACGCTCAGCGCGTCGGGCAAGCCGATCTGCTGGTCGATCTCGCCCGAGGCACCGACATGCATGATGCCATGCGGGATCATCCGGTCGGCGCGGCCCTCATTGGCGATCCAGAACCCGCCTTCGCCATCGCTGGCGATGCCTTCCATGTCCATCAGCTGCGCCGGGGCGCCATCGCGCGTCACCGTCAGGGCTGCGGTGATCCGGGCGGGCGTCTGGCTGGCGTCGATGGTGAAGATGCGCGGCTGCGCGCCATAGACGCTGTCCGAGACCGCATGGAAGATGCCCGGCCGCGCCGGATCGGCGGCAAGGCCCGACAGCGCGCCCCAGCCGATCAGCTCATCGCTGCCCGCCGAGGTCAGCATCGGATAGGCGGCCGGGCCTTCGCTGCGCTGGAACAGCATCACATGCGAACGCGCCAGCCCGTCCTCGCCCAGATCGGTCTCATTGGCCGAGACCAGCAGGTTGCGCCCGGGGATCACGACATAGCCTTCCGGCCCGACGCCCGAGGGCAGAAGTTGCAGCAATTGCGGCGCGGCCGGGTCGCTGACGTCATAGACCCCCACGGCCGAGCCGCGTTCCGATCCCACGAACAGCAGCGGCTGGCCGTCGAAGATGCCGAATTCGATCGATTTCGGCTCGACACCCTTGTTGTCGGCGCGGCCCTCGGGGAAATGGCCGATCGCGGCGATGGCGCGCTCGAAGCCGTTGCCGCTGTCATGGACCAGCGTGCCGTCCTTCCGGAAGATGGTCCAGCCGCGGCTGCCACCCTGCCAGTCACCTTCGTTGGCGATGGCGAAATGCTCGTCGTCGATCCAGTTCACGGCATCGGGTTCGCGCGGAATGTCGGTGATCGCGCTGGTGAAATCCAGCCTGCCGTCATCCTCGGTGTCGATCCCGTCGATGGAAACCGTGCCGGCGCTGAAGTTGTTGGCAACCTGCCCGTCGGCGCCGATCACGACGATCTCGTTGTTTTCCTGCAAGGTGACGACGATCTCGCCCAGCCCGTTCACATCGACGAATTCCGGCTCGGGGTCCTCGGGCGCCACCGCAGCGAGCCCGGTCAGGTCGATCTTCTGCAGGGCGGCGCAATCGGCCGCGCCGTCGGTCACCGGCAGCTTCACGACGAAGCCTGCCGGCATCTGCGGCAACCCGCCGTCGCCGGCATCCTCGTTACGCTCGTTCTCGATCGCGACGGCGATAAAGCTGCCATCCTTCGCGGCCGCGACCGAATCCGGCTGCCCGCCCAGGTCGCAGGCGCCCGTCTGCTGGCGGCTGTCCAGATCCAGCATCAGCAACTGCCCCGAAGGCGCGGCATAGCTGTCCGAGGTGTTCAGGCCGATGAACGCGGTCCGGCCGATCACCGTGACCGAGGTCGGCTCACCCTCCAGCGCGATCCGGCCAAGGGCCTTGGGCGCGGCAGCGTCGGCGATGTCGATCAGGCCGACCGCTCCGGCGGGGCTGTCGGTATAGACCAGCGTGTTGCCGTCTTCCGTCGCCGCGATGATCTCGGACGAGGTTTCCGCGGCCCTGTCACCGCCCTCCGGCGCATTGTCGGCCACGGGAAATGCGGCGATGCGGTTGAAATTCGGCGCGGCAAGCGCAGGCAGCGCCGTGGTCATCGCCAGCAGGGCACCGGTGGTCAGTCGCAGAAACATCGAAGGCTCCATATTCTTGTCTGCGGGTTCAATGGCCCAAACACGCGACGGGAATATGACAGCCGCCCACCCGGGCCGAACCGGATGGGCCAGAGCGCGTTCAGACCGGCGCGGTCAGGAACTTCTGCTGCTGATAGGCGGCCAGCCCGGCCGGGCCAAGCTCGCGCCCGATGCCGCTGGCGCGGAACCCGCCCCACATCGAGCCGGGCGCGATCAGTTGCGGCGCGTTGATCCAGATATGACCGGCATCGACACGCCCGGCGATGGCCAGTGCCCGGTCGCGGTCGCCCGACACCACCGTCGCGGCCAGACCGAATTCGGTGTCATTGGCCAGCGCCACCGCCTCGGCCTCATCCGCCGCCCGGCGCATGGACAGGATCGGGCCGAACAGCTCGTCACGCCACAGGAAACTGTCCGTGGCGACCTCGTCATAGATGGTCGGTGCGACAAATTGCCCCGGCAGATCATCGCGGGCCAGGCCGCCGGCAAGACAGCGCGCGCCCTCGGCCCGTGCCCGCTCGAAACTGGCCAGCACCCGGCGGTATTGCGGTGCCGTCGTCACCGGCCCCATCTGCCCCGTCTCGGGCGGGCCGAGAACGCGGCTCCGCGCCCCCTCGACCAGCGCCTCGGTCAGCCGCCCGGCCAGCGGCGCCTCGACGATCAGCCGCGAGGTCGCCGAGCACATCTGCCCGCAATTCATGAAGATGCCGTCCAGCACCAGGCCCGCCGCCGTCTCGACATCGGCATCGGCCATCACCACGATCGGTGACTTGCCACCCAGTTCCAGCGAGACCGGCAGCGTCCGCGCCGCAGCCGCCGCCATGACCGCCGCACCGACCGGGTTCGAGCCGGTAAAGGACAGTTTCGCCAGATACGGGCTTTCGCCCAGGGTGCGACCGGCATCGGCAAGCCCGGTGACGATGTTCAGCGCACCGGCGGGCAGGCCGATCTCGGCGGCGATGTCGCCATAGGCCAGTTCCGCCAGCGGCGTCATCTCCGACACCTTCAGAACGGCGGTGCAACCCGCCGCCAGCGCCGGCGCGATCTTCCATGCGCTGGTGACAAGGGGAAAGTTCCACGGCACGATCAGCCCGACAGGACCGATGGGCGCCGCACGGCGATAGCCGTTGAAATCCCCGTCGAACAGGGATTCCGGCCCCGACGGCTGGTCGAGGTTGCGCGCCAGCCCGGCATAATAATCGAAGCAGGCGGTGGCATCGGCCAGGTCCAGTTCGGCCTCGGCACGGGGCTTGCCGTTGTTCAGCATCTGCAACGCGATCAGGTCGTCGCGGCGCGCCAGCAGCCCGCGCGCAAAGGCTTCCAGAACGGCGCCGCGCTCGGCCCCCGTGGTCCGGCGCCAGTCCGGAAATGCGTGCGCCGCGGCCTCGCAGGCGCTGGCCACCTGCGCCGGGCTGGCGGTGCCGATGCGGGCGAAAACCTCGTTGCGGCAGGGATCCCGCACCTCGATGACGGCACCCTCGGATACGCACCACTCGCCGCCGATGAACAGCGGGCGGTCGCGCAGGGTCAGCGGGGACAGGGTCATTGGAACCATCCTTGTGCAGTTGCATCGTCGATTTCGATCAGGGTCGGGCCGGCCGTGGCGAACCCGACTTCCAGCGCCCGAAGCAACGCATCGGGGCTGTCGGCGGTCACCGCCTGCGCGCCGAAGCCGCGGGCGATGGTCTGGAAATCCGGGGTCAGGATATCGACGCCGATCTCGGGGATCCGGCGGTCGCGCATATAGGTCTTGATCTCGCCATAGCCGCGATTGTTCCACAAGAGAATCGGCAGCGGCAGGCGCAGTTCGACCGCCGTGGCCAGTTCGGCGATGGTGAATTGCAGCCCGCCGTCGCCGATCAGCCCGATGACCGGGCGCTCGGGGCAGCCCAGCTTGGCGCCGATGGCCGCCGGCAGGCCATAGCCCAGCGTGCCGTAGCCGGTCGAGGAATTGAACCAGCCGCGCGGGCCGGGCGCGTCATAGGTCAGGTTCGCGCCATAGACCGGCTGGGTGGAATCGCCCGCGACGATCAGCCCGGGCCAGCGCCCGGCGATCAGGTCGAACATGCGGCCATGGATGCGATATGCGGGCGGGATCGGCTGCCAGGCCGCATCGCGCAGCGCCGCAGCCCGCTGGCTCTGCATGACCGTTCCGGGGCCGGCCTGTGCGGCCAGTGCCCGGCAGAAGGCCCCGGCATCCGCGACGATGCCGAGGGCCGCCGGCGCGTTGCGGGCGATCTGCTCGGCCTCGACATCGACGCGGATCAGCCGCCCGCCGATCTGCGGGCGTGCGCCGAACAGCAGCGTGTCGGTCTCGCCCAGTTCGGTGCCGATGGCCAGGACCACATCGGCCTCGCGCAGGGCGTCGAGAACCGCGGGCTGCGGCAGCAGCGTGCCGACCAGCAGCGGATGGCCGGGCGGCAGCAGCCCCTTGGCGTTGATGGTCAACAGCGTGGGCGCGCCAAGCGCCTCGGCCATGGTCCGGGCAGCCTCGCCGGCCGCGACCGCGCCACCGCCAAGGATCACCAGCGGCGCGCGGGCGCCGCGCATCCAGTCGACCGCCTGCGCCACGGCCTGCGGGTCGGGCAGCGGCGGGGTGGGCCGCGCCGCCGCCGCGACCGGCAGCCCGTCGGCGAGCGCGACGATCACGTCCAGCGGCAATTCGACATGCACCGGCCGCGGCCGGGCGGCGTGAAAGACCGAAGCCGCCCGGTCCAGTACCGCCGGCAGTTCCTCGGCCGACATTACCGTATGGCTGAAGGCGGCGACACCGCCGACAAGCGCGCTCTGGTTCTTCAACTCGTGCAGCCGGCCCTCGCCCCGGCCCAGTTCGTTGCGGTTCAGCACGCTGGAGATCACCAGCATCGGGATCGAATCGGCATAGGCCTGACCCATCGCCGTGGCGATATTGGTCATGCCGGGCCCCGAGATGATGAAACAGGCCGCCGGCCGGCCACTGGCGCGGGCATAGCCATCGGCCATGAAGCCCGCCCCCTGCTCGTGCCGGGGGGTGACGTGGCGCAGCGCCGTATTCGGCATGCCGCGATACAGTTCCACGGTGTGGACGCCGGGGATGCCGAAGACGGTGTCGATGCCACGCGCCTCGAGCAGACGGGGCAGGATTTCGCCAACCGTGGTCATCGCGCGGCCTCCGGGTCGCGGATGACGAGGACCGAGGCCTCGGCATGGTTGGCCACGCGCGAGGCGACCGAACCAAGGGCATAGGTGGCGATGCCCGGCCGCCTTGCATGCATGACGATCAGCTGTGCCCCGACCTCTTTGGCCACCTCGATGATGGTGCCGGCCACCGGGCCATAGCGCACCAGCCTCGGGGCTGCCCCGGCATCGGGCCAGCGCCCTTCCAGCAGCCTCGCCTGCTCGCGCTCGGCATGGGCGGTCATGCCGGCGATGACGCCCTCGGGATCGGTCGAGGTCGACAGATAGATCTCGGGCACGACGCTGAGAAAGACCAGCCTCGCCCCCAGCATGGCGGCATGACCCTCAGCGATGTCGAACAGATGCGTCCGGTCATGCTCGGAGGCGGGATCCAGCGTCACCAGGACGGTCGGCGGATGGGCGGCGGTAACCATGGGATAACCTTTCCTCAGAAGACCACGACCTTGGCCAGGAAGATGGCGATCGGGGTCGAGATGATGGTGCGGATCACGAACAGCATGGCCAGATGGCCCAGATTCAGCCCCAGATTGGCACGCAGCAGCAGGGCGCCGACCTCGGACATGTAGATCAGTTGCGAGACCGACAGGATGGCGATCAGGAAGCGCGTCTCCTGGCTGGCGATATCGGCGCCGATCAGGGCGGGCAGATACATGTCCGCAAAACCGATCACCAGCCCGGGCGCGGCGGCCTGCGCATCGGCCACGCCGGCCCATTCCAGCACCGGCACGAAGGGCATCGACAGCCAGGTGAACAGCGGCGTGTATTCGGCCACGATCAGCGCGATCATCGCGATGGCCAGCGTGGCGGGCACAAGACCGAACCAGATGCCGATCAGGTTCTGCACGCCGTTGCGCAGGAACCCGGCCGGTCCCGGCGCGGCGGCGGCGCGGGCCAGCCCCATCCGCGTGCCGGCCCGCAACAGGGTTTCGCCTGGCAGAACCACGTCGTCGTCATGCGGCACGGCGCCGTTGGCATAGGTGTCGGGCATGCGGCTCAGCGGCGGGATCCGCGGCAGCACCAGCGCACAGACGAAACCGATCAGGATGACCGAGGCATAATAGCTGAAGAACACCCCTTCCAGCCCCACCACCTTGGCGATGACATAGCAGAAGGGCACCGAGACGATCGAGAAGGTGGTGGCGACCGTCGCCGCCTCGCGCCGGGTATAGACGCCCATGTCGTATTGCTGCACCGTCAGCATGACTCCGACCGGTGCGGCCCCCAGCCACGAGGCCAGCCCGTCGATGGCCGAGCGCCCCGGCAGCCTGAACAGCCGCTTGAAGACCCCCGACAGGAAGGCGCCGACGAATTCCATGAAGCCGTAATCGGTCAGCAGCGGCAGGGCCAGCGCGGCAAAGAAGAACAGCGCCAGCAGGTTCTTCATCAGGAAGCCGACGACGGTGCCTCCGGTCGCGTCCGAGATGACGAAATCCGGCCCGGTCCCGGTGAAGTACAGCAGGCAGAACACCGCACCCAGGACCCGCAGCACCATCCAGGTCGGCGAGACCTGGAAGACATGGCGCAGAAAGCCCTGTTTCGGACCCAGCCCGAAGACCGAGAAGGCCACTGTCACCGCCGCCGAGATCACCGTCACCGCGATCAGCAGCCCGCTGACCAGGGTGCCGAAATTCTCGTTCACCCAGTCGATCAGCACGCCGAAGGGGATGGTGAAGCTTTCCCCGTTCGGGACCGGAAACAGGAACACGATGGCGCCCAGCAGCGAGGGCAGGGCGAATTTCACCCACAGGCCGCGCGGGGTGGCGGCGGCGGTCACATTATCGCTCATGTGGTTTCCTTTCAGCCCTGATTGCGCCGGTCGGGCAGCACGCAGAGCATTTCATACAGAAGGTTCGCGGCGATCAGCGCGGTGTTGCCGCTGGGATCATAGGGCGGCGAGACCTCGACCAGATCGCAGCCGACAAGGTTCAGCCCGGCGCAGCCGCGCACGATCTCGTAGGCCTGCCAGATCGACAGCCCGCCCGGCTCGACCGTGCCGGTGCCGGGCGCGAAGGCCGGGTCGAGGCTGTCGATATCGAAGGACAGATAGACCGGCGCATCGCCGACCCGCGCGCGCACCTCGTCCATCAGCGGCGCCAGCGAGCGGTACCAGCATTCCTCGGCCTGCACCACGCGCCAGCCCTGATTGCGGCCCCAGTCGAAATCGTCGGGCGCATAGCCGGTGGCGCGCAGCCCGATCTGGGTCACGCGGTCGTTCAGCAGGCAGCCATCCTCCCAGGCGCGGCGGAACGGACAGCCATGGGCGACGGTCTCGCCGAACATGGCCTCGTTGGTGTCGGAATGGGCATCGACATGGATCAGCGCCACCGGCCCGTGCTTCTTGCGCATGGCCTTCAGGATCGGCCAGGTCAGCGTGTGGTCGCCGCCCAGCGTCATCGGGATCGCGTCATGCGACAGGATCCGGTCATAGAAATCCTCGATGATCGCGACCGATTTCTTCAGATCGAAGGTGTTGATCGGCACATCGCCGATATCGGCCACCTGCATGCGCGCGAAGGGCGCGGCCCCGGTCGCCATATTGTAGGGGCGGATCATCCGGCTTTCATCGCGGATCTGGCGCGGCCCGTGGCGGGTGCCGGCGCGATTCGAGGTGCCGATATCCATCGGGATGCCGACGAAACAGGCATCGAGACCCGCCGCACTGTCGGCCACAGGCAGCCGCATCATCGTGGCCGGCCCGCCGAAACGAGGCATCTGGTTGCCGCCCAGCGGCTGGTTGAACTGCGGATTATCGGTCATGCGTGTTTCCCCTCCTCCGGCGACAAGACGGCTGCCAGGCTGGCTCCGGTTGTCTCGGCATATCGTCGCGGTTTCGTGATTTCGGCTTGAGCGGCAGAAATATCATCGCCCGCCCCCTTGGCCCATCACGCCGGTTCGATAAAATGCTTCGATTGAAATCGAAGCTTTCCGGGGGTCGCCCGATGCTCAGTTCGCTTTCCGCCGCCGATCTGCGCGCGCTGCGGGTGTTCCAGACCATCTATGAATGCGGCAGTTTCGCCGCGGCCGAGCGCAGGCTGGACGTGCGGCAATCGACGATCAGCGCGCAGTTGGCCGGGCTTGAACAACGGCTGGGCTTTCGCCTCTGCGAGCGTGGTCCCGGCGGCTTTCGGCTGACCGAGCGCGGTCGGGCCATGCTGGAGGCGCATGCGCGGCTGAACCTTGCCATCGAGGATTTCACCGAAACCGCCGCCGACCTGTCGCGGCGGGCGGTCGGAACGCTGCGGCTGGGGCTGATGGACAATACCTCGACCGATCCGCGGTTTCCGACGGTCGAACTGCTGCGCCGCTTTCACGAGCGCGCGCCCGAGGTCAGCCTGGAAATCGTGCAGGACATCCAGTCCACCCTGGCCGAGCAGGTCCTCGACCGGACCCTTGACCTGGCCATCGGGGCCTTTCCTGCCGATACCCGTTTCGATCTGGCGCCGCTTTATGTCGAACGGCATTTCATCTATTGCGGCCCGCCGCATCCGCTGTTCGACGCCGCCCCGGTCGCGATCAGCAGCCGCCAGCTTGAGGCCGAAAGATGGGTGCGCCGCAGCTATGAACTGACGCCGCTGGAGGGTCAGGGCCCGACCATCGGCCGCGCCGCGGCGGTCGCCGCCAATCTCGAGGCGGTGGCGGTGATCCTGCGCTCGCTGCCGGTGCTGGGCTATCTGCCCGAACATTTCGCCAATGCCGTGGCCGGCGGCGCGGAATTGCGCCGGGTGACCGAGGATGGGGCGCTGTCGCACCGGATCTCGCTGCTGTCGCGGGCCGGGCGGCGCGACACCGCGGCGATGAAGCGGTTCCGGACGCTGGCCACCGGCTTTGCCCGGCAGGGCGGCTGAGCCGCCTGCCTCGCCTCAGTCGCGGGTCAGCGAGACGATGCGGCGGGTGGCGGCGGCATAGCCCTCGATCCCCAGCCCGGCGATCACCCCGTCGGCGCGCATCGAGACATAGGAATGGTGGCGAAAGGCCTCGCGCTTGTGGACCTGGCTGATATGGACCTCGATCACCGGCCCCTCGAAGGTGTTCAGCGCATCCAGAACCGCGACCGAGGTATGGGTCAGCGCCGCCGGGTTGATGACGATGCCGCAGGCAGCCTCGCGCGCCTCGTGGATCCAGTCGATGATCTGGCCTTCCCAGTTCGATTGCAGCAACCGGATCTGGTAACCCTCGCCGGCCGCATCGCGGCACAAGTGCCCGACATCATCCAGCGTCTCGCGGCCATAGATTTCGGGCTGGCGCCTGCCCAGCAGGTTCAGGTTCGGGCCGTTCAGGACATAGATCGTCTTCATGCGTCAACCTTCGGTCAGGGTCGCGGCCATCATAGCGCCGCGGCCCCGCATGGTAAGACATAAAGCGCCCGGCCGGTTCAGGCGACCTGCGCTTTCGCGTCCGCCTCATCGCCGTCATCGGGGGCGATCATCTCGGCCACGCATTTCGACAGGGTGACGACGCCCAGATGCGCGCCGTCCTGCGCGGCGATATTGGCCCGGCTCGCATCCGCATCGGTCATGGCACGGGCCGCCTCTTCCAGCAGCGCCGTCGCCGGCAGCGTCACCGGGGTTTCCACCGGCTCGACCCTGCGCATGACGGTGCGGGCGGTGATGACATGGCCGCGCTTCACGTCGCGCACGAAGCTGCTGATATAATCGTCCGCCGGGCGCAGCACGATCTGCTCGCCCGTGCCCTCCTGGATGATGCGGCCATCACGCAGGATGGCGATGCGGTCGCCAAGTCGCAGAGCCTCGTCCAGATCATGGGTGATGAAGACGATGGTCTTCTGCAACTCCTGCTGCAGATCCAGCAGCACCGACTGCATGTCGGTGCGGATCAGCGGATCCAGCGCCGAGAACGCCTCGTCCATCAGCAGGATCCCGGCATCGTTGGTCAGCGCGCGAGCCAGACCCACGCGCTGCTGCATGCCGCCCGACAACTGGTTGGGATAGCTGCCCTCGAACCCTTCCAGCCCGACGCGGGCAATCCAGCGGCGGGCGCGTTCCTCGGCCTCACCGTCCGGGATGCCGCGGATATTCAGCCCGTAGGTGGTGTTTTCCAGCACCGTGCGATGCGGGAACAGGGCGAATTTCTGGAACACCATCGCCGTCTTTTCGCGGCGGAAATCGCGCAACTCGGCCGGGCCCATCTGCACGATGTCGCGACCCTCGAAGATCACCTTGCCGGCGGTCGGCTCGATCAGCCGGTTGATGTGCCGGATCAGCGTCGATTTGCCCGAACCCGACAGCCCCATCACCACCTGGATCCGGCCGGCCGGGATGGTCAGGTTGATGTCATCGAGGCCAAGAACGTGATCGTGGCGAGCCTTCAGGTCCTCCTTGCTCATGCCCGCCTTCACATCGGCGACATGCGCCGCGCCGTTGGGGCCGAAGATCTTGTAGAGGTCGCGGATCTCGATGTCGTGGGTCGCCTCAGCCATGCTGCGCCTCCAGATGCCGCTGCAGCCGCTTGCCATAAGCCTGGGTCGAGCGGTCGAAGATGATGGCGATGGCGACGATGGCCAGCCCGTTCATCACACCAAGGGTGAAATACTGGTTGTTGATCGCCTGCAGCACCGGCTGGCCCAGCCCGCGCACCCCGATCATCGAGGCGACGACGACCATCGCAAGGCTCATCATGATGGTCTGGTTGACGCCGGCCATGATGGTGGGCAGCGCCAGCGGCAGTTGCACTTCCCTGAGCTTCTGCCCGGCGCTGGAGCCGAAGGCCTCGGCCGCCTCCAGCACGTCGGCAGGCACCTGCCGGATGCCCAGATTGGTCAGGCGGATGATCGGCGGCACGGCATAGATCACCACGGCGATGACGCCCGGCACCTTGCCCAGCCCGAAGATCATCACCACCGGGATCAGATAGACAAAGCTGGGCATGGTCTGCATCATGTCGAGGATCGGCGTGATCACCCCGTTGGCCCGGTCCGAGCGCGCCATCAGGATCCCCACCGGGATGCCGATCACCACCGCGATCAGCGTGCAGACCGCGACCATGGCGATGGTCCGCATGGTGTCTTCCCACATCCCGAAATAGCCGATCAGCAGCAGCGCGATGACGGTGCCCGCCACGATCTTCCAGCTGCGGCCAAGCGCCCAGACCAGCCCGGCCAGCCCGGCCAGCACGACGATCCAGGGCGCGTCGATCAGCAGATCCTCGATGAAGACCAGCAGCACCTGGATCGGGTGGAAGATGCTTTCCAGCGTATCGCCATAGGCGCGGGTGAAATCGCGGAAGGCGGTATCGATGGCGATACGCATGTCGCGCAGATCACCGCGGCTCATGGATGGGAAATCAACCAGGTCCATTGTCTCTCTTTGTCAGGCCTCCGGCATTTGGGTTGGCGGGGCAGGCAGGTGACGCCCTGTCCGCCGCGCCTCAGAGCGCATCCTTGACCCTGGCGGCCACGTCCCCGGGCAGCCAGGCGCTCCAGATATCGGGGTAGTTCTCAAGGAAATACCAGGCGCCGTCCTCGTTGGTGGCCTGATTGTCGCCCATCCAGGCCAGCAACTCGTTCACCGTGTCATTCGCCCAGGCCCGCTTGCCCAGATAATCCATGGTGACCGCGTTGCTTTCGGCGAATTCGCTGGTCACGGCCGTGAACACGGCGGAACGCGGCCATTCGTTCAGCTTCGGATCGGGACAGTTGTTGATCGAGGTACAGCTGTCCCAATGCTCGCGGTCATGCTCAACCCCGAGATCCAGCCGGGTCATGTCGTATTTGCCCAAGATCGCGGTCGGCGCCCAGTAATAGCCCAGCCAGCCCTCTTCGCGGTTGAAGGCCCGCGCGATGGCGCCGTCCAGCCCGGCGGCCGAGCCCGGATCGACCAGTTCGAAGCCCTTGCCCTCGCCGCCCAGGGCGCGGAACTGGTTCTGGGCGAGGATCTGGCAGGCCCAGCCCGAGGGGCAGCTGAAGAAGGCGCCCTTGCTGTCGTCCTCGGCCCCGGGGAACAGTTCGGGGCGGGCCAGTGCGTCCTCGATGGTCCTGATCCCCTCCTTCTCGGCCAGCCAGGTCGGCACCCAGAAGCCCTCGACCCCGCCATCGGTCAGGATTTCCGAGGCAACGAGGATCCGGCCCTCCGCGACGGCCGCGTCCAGCGGCACCTTGATCGTGTTCACCCACAGTTCGGGCGCGACATCGGGTTCGCCCTTCTCGTTCATCGAGGTGAAGGTCGGCACCGTGTCGCCGGTGACCAGCGCCACGTCGCAGCCATAGCCTTCCTCGAGGATGATCTTGTCGACCCATGCCGCCAGACCGGCCGAGGCCCAGTTCATTTCGGCAATGCTGACATCGCCGCACTCTCCGGCCGCGAATGCGGCCGGCGCAGCCGCCATCAGGCCCAGAAAGGCCAGCGCTGGTTTCAGCGGGTTCATGAAATGTCCTTTCGTTTCTTGTCTCATCGAATGGGCGCAGGGGCCCCGCGACTGGCCACCCGCCGGGCGGCCGCAAGCACAATCGGCTTGCCGGGATCATAGACGACAGGTTCGCGATTGTCACATTTTTGCGCGAAACTGTTTTCAAGAATATGAAAATCCTGCGGTTTTCATGTGGTGTATACTCCATTCTCGACCTTGCCGCCGCGTCAGGCTATCAGCGACCGGTCGGGGAGGACGATTTCGGGCAGCACCAGCCGGCTGATGAATGTGCCCGGGGGAACGGATCAAATCGGGAACGGAGGACAAATGGATCTGACACTGGAAGAGGCGCGCGCGATGGCCGAGAGCTGCCTGCGGATCGCCACGGAGATGAAGCTGAAGCCGATCACGGTCGCCGTGCTGGACGCGGCGGGGCATCTCAAGGTGTTGCTGCGGCAGGACGGCACCAGCACGCTGCGCCCCGAGATCGCGCAGGGCAAGGCCAAGGGCGCGATCGCGCTCGGCATGGGCTCTCGCGCCATTTTCGAGCGCGCCAAGGAGCAACCCTATTTCGTGCAGGCGCTGAACGGGCTGACCGGCGGTGCGCTGGTGCCGGTTCCGGGCGGCGTGCTGATCCGCCGCGACGGCCGTATTCTGGGCGCCGTGGGGATCACCGGCGATACCTCCGACAATGACGAGGCCTGCGCCAGCCGCGCCATCGAGGCGGCCGGCTTTAGCGCCGACGCGGGTTAGGCGATCCGAGGCGGCGGCCCCGTGCGTGCCGCCTCGCCCTGCCCACGGTCATCCGCGACCGGGGCATCGGCGCGATCACATCAAGACGCGCCCCGCCCGCAATCACCTGCCGCCATCGGGCCCATCCCATCGAGATCACCGGATCGGTAGCGGGGCTGGCGCGCAGTCCTGTCCGACATTCGGTCTCTTCTCCCTGTTGCTGCGGCGTCGGTTGGCGCCGCCCTCAGCTTGCCGTCAGCAGGCGTCTTGCGATGAGGGCGGCTGTGCGGGCGGTGCGGTCGTTCTGGTCGCGGGGCGGGCACAGTTCGACGATATCGGCGAGCCGGACCTTGCCGGAGGCGAGCACGCGCGCGACCAGCGCCTCGACGACATGCAGGGGCATGCCGCGGGCGGCGGGGGCGCTGACGCCGGGAGCCTGGGCTGCGGGCAGCACGTCGAGGTCAATGGTCAGATAGATCGCATCGTTGCGCGCAGAGATCGCGTCGATGACGGCAAAGCCCGCATCGGCGGTGATCTGCAGGGCATGATCCTCGATGATGGCGACGCCCCAGTCGCGCGCGCGGCTGCGCAGCGCCTCGGTATTGCCCTCCTCGGCCAGCCCCAGGACCGCGTAATCGAAGCCCTCCGGGTCGGCCTCACGGATCTGGTGGAAGGGCGTGCCCGAGGACGGGCCGGCGGGGCCGATGGCGCGGATGTCCAGATGCGCGTCGATATTGACGATGCCGATCCTTGCCCCGGGCAGCGCGCGGCGCAGGCCCTGCCAGCTGCCCCAGGCGGTCTCGTGCCCGCCGCCCAGCACCAGGGCGCGGCCGTATCGCGCCAGAAGCGGCGCCAGATGTTCGGCCAGCGCCTGTTGGCCGGGTCCCGGATCCTCACCGGTCAGGGTCAGATCGCCGGCATCGTGAAAGCCGCGCGGATCGCCGGGCGCGGCCAGATTGGCAAGGCTGGCGCGGATCGCGGCAGGCCCTTCGGCGGCACCGGGATTGCCCTTGTTGCGCCGCACGCCCGCGTCGCAGGCAAATCCGATCAGCGCGACCGGGGCATCCGCGCGCCCGGCCAGATGGTGCATGCGCAGGGCCAGATCCCCGTCCTCGGGGTCGCTGCGCCCGGTCCAGGGCGACGGGTCGCGAAACTCGATCATGGTGCTGGCTCCTCTGCCGGTGGTTGAGCGGGGCCGGCGCGAACCGGCCCCGCAGGGATCAGCCCAGAATACCGGGCAGGCGCAACCCGTGTTCGCGCGCGCAATCCAGCGCGATGTCATAGCCGGCATCGGCGTGACGCCACACACCCGAGGCCGGGTCGTTCCACAGTACCCGCTCCAGCCGCTTGGCGGCTTCGGGCGTGCCGTCGGCGCAGATCACCACGCCGGCATGCTGGGAAAAGCCCATGCCGACGCCGCCGCCATGATGGATCGACACCCAAGTGGCGCCCGAGGCGGTGTTGACCAGCGCGTTCAGCAGCGGCCAGTCGCTGACCGCGTCCGAGCCGTCCTTCATCGCCTCGGTCTCGCGGTTGGGCGAGGCGACCGAGCCGCTGTCGAGGTGGTCGCGGCCGATCACGATCGGGGCCTTCAGCTCTCCGCTCGCGACCATCTCGTTGAACTTCAGCCCGGCGCGGTGGCGGTCGCCAAGCCCGATCCACGCGATCCGCGCCGGCAGACCCTGGAAGGCGATGCGGTCGCGGGCCATGTCCAGCCAGCGGTGCAGATGCGCGTTCTCGGGGAACAGTTCCTTGATCGCCTGATCGGTCTTGTAGATATCCTCGGGGTCGCCCGACAGCGCACACCAGCGGAACGGACCGATGCCGCGGCAGAACAGCGGCCGGATATAGGCGGGCACGAAGCCGGGGAAGGCAAAGGCGTTCTCGAGCCCCTCCTCCAGCGCCACCTGGCGGATGTTGTTACCGTAATCCAGCGTCGGCACGCCGGCGTTCCAGAAGCCGACCATCGCCTCGACATGATCGCGCATCGCTGCGCGCGCGGCGCGTTCCACGGCCTTCGGCGCGATCTCCTGCTTGGCGCGCCATTCGGCAACGGTCCAGCCGGTCGGCAGATAGCCATGGATCGGGTCATGGGCCGAGGTCTGGTCGGTGACGATATCGGGCCGGCCGTTGGGCAGAGGCTCGCCGGCCTGCATGCGGCGCAGGATCTCGGGGAAGACCTCGGCCGCGTTGCCGATCAGCGCCACCGATTTTGCCTCGCCTGCCTTTGTCCAGCGGTCGATCATCGCCAGCGCCTCGTCCAGCGTCTGCGCCTTCTCGTCGCAATAGCGGGTGCGGATGCGGAAATCGGCGCGGGTCTCGTCGCACTCGACCGCCAGACAGCAGGCCCCGGCCATGACGGCGGCCAGCGGCTGGGCGCCGCCCATCCCGCCCAGACCGGCGGTCAGGATCCATTTCCCCCTGAGATTGCCGTCGTAATGCTGGCGCCCGGCCTCGGCGAAGGTCTCGTAGGTGCCCTGAACGATGCCCTGGCTGCCGATATAGATCCACGAGCCGGCGGTCATCTGGCCGTACATGGCCAGGCCCTTCTTGTCCAATTCGTTGAAATGGTCCCAGGTGGCCCAATGCGGCACCAGGTTCGAGTTTGCGATCAGCACGCGCGGCGCATCCGCATGGGTCCTGACCACCGCGATCGGCTTGCCGGACTGGACAACCAGCGTCTCGTCGGCTTCGAGGTCCTTCAGCGTCGCGACGATCTTGTCGAAATCGGCCCAGGTGCGCGCGGCGCGGCCGATGCCGCCATAGACGACCAGTTCATGCGGGTTCTCGGCCACGTCGGGATGCAGGTTGTTCATCAGCATCCTGAGCGGCGCCTCGGTCAGCCAGCTCTTGGCTTTCAGCTCGGTTCCGGTATCGGGATAGATGTCCCGGACATTGTGGCGGGGATTGGTAGTCATGGATTCCTCCTCAAACTTGAAATTCAGACACTGATCAGATGTCGATGCGGATCGCGGCCGCGCGGGCCAGGGTGCCGTCCTCGACCATCGCCTGCGCGGCGGCCAGATCGGGCGCGAGATAGCGGTCCTCGCCCATCGTCGCGATCCGCTGGCGGATGGCCTCGATCACCCGCGCGATCGGCGCGGATGTCTTCAGCGGCGCGCGGAATTCGATCCCCTGCGCGGCGCACATCGCCTCGACGCCGACGATCACGGCGAGGTTGCGGGTCATCAGCCCCAGCCGGCGTGCACCATGGGCGGCCATGCTGACATGGTCCTCCTGATTGGCGCTGGTCGGCGTGGAATCGACCGAGCAGGGCGCGGCCAGATGCTTGTTCTCGCTCATCAGCGCGGCGGTGGTGACCTCGGCGATCATCAGCCCGCTGTTCAGGCCGGGCTGCGGCGTCAGGAAGGGCGGCAGGCCGAAGTTCAGCGCCGGATCGACCATCAGCGCCACGCGGCGCTGCGAGATGGCGCCGATCTCAGCCGCGGCCAGGGCGATCTGGTCGGCGGCGAAGGCCACCGGCTCGGCATGGAAGTTCCCGCCCGAGATGATCTGCCCGTCCGACAGCACCAGCGGGTTGTCGGTCACGGCATTGGCCTCGGTCAGCAGCGTCCGGCCGGCAAAGCGCAGCACGTCGATAGCCGCCCCCGTCACCTGCGGCTGGCAGCGGATGCAATAGGGATCCTGCACCCGCAGGTCGTCCTCGCGGTGGCTTTCGCGGATCTCGCTGCCCTCCAGCAGGCCCCGGGTGATCGCCGCCACCTCGATCTGCCCGGCATGGCCGCGCAGGGAATGGATGTCGGGATGCATCGGCGCGGTCGAGCCCATGATCGCATCGGTGGACATGGCGCTGGTGATCAGCGCCGCGCGGGCGCAGGCCCAGCTGCGGAAGAGGCCGATCAGCGCCAACGCGGTCGAGAACTGGGTGCCGTTGATCAGCGCCAGCCCCTCTTTCGCGCCGAGGATCACCGGCGTCAGGCCGGCGCGTACCAGCGCCTCGGCGCCGGGCAGGCGCTGACCATCATGGAACGCCTCGCCATGGCCCAGCATCACCGCCGCCATATGCGCCAGCGGCGCCAGATCGCCCGAGGCCCCGACGCTGCCCTGTTCGGGCACCACCGGCAGCACGCCGCGTTCCAGCATGCCCTCGATCAGCTCGACGATCGCGGGACGGACGCCCGAGGCGCCGCGCCCGAGGCTGAGCAGCTTCAGCGCCATCATCAGCCGCACGGCGTTGAGGTCCAGCGGCTCACCCACGCCGCAGCAATGCGACAGGATCAGGTTGCGCTGCAGCGTGGCGGTATCCTCGGGCGCGATGCGGACCGAGGCCAGCTTGCCGAAGCCGGTATTGACGCCGTAGACACCGACATCGCCCGCCGCGGCGGCGGCGATCCTGCCGGCCGAGGCAAGGATCCCGGGCCGGGCGGTATCGGCCAGACGCACGGGCCCACCCTCGCGCCAGATCGTCTCGAGCTGGCTCAGCGTGGCTTCGCCGGGGACCAGTGTCGTCAGCATTTTACTCCTCCAAAGTAACGTTCATGCAGGGGGTTGAAGCCGATGCGATAGGACAGCTCGGCCGGGTGGGCGATGTTCCAGACCGCCAGATCGGCGCGCATCCCCGGCGCGAGGATGCCGCAATCGGTCAGGCCAAGCGCGCGCGCCGCATGTGCGGTCACGCCGCGCAGGCATTCCTCGGGCGTCAGGCGGAACAGGGTCGCGCCCATGTTCATGGTCAACAGGATCGAGGTCAGCGGCGCGGTGCCCGGATTGCAGTCGGTGGCCAGCGCCATCCGCGTGCCGGCGGCCCGGAAGGCCCCGATCGGCGGCATCTGCGTCTCGCGCAGCGTGTAGAAGGCGCCGGGCAGCAGCGTGGCCACGGTCCCTGCCCCGGCCATCACGCTGGCGTCCTCGGCCGTCGCATATTCGACGTGATCGGCCGAGAGCCCGCCGCGCGCCGCCACCAGACGCGAGCCGCCCTGATGGCTCAGCTGTTCGGCATGCAGCTTGACCGGCAGGCCCAGTTCGGCCGCGACATCAAAGAGCCGCGCGATCTGCGGCGCCAGAAAGGCGATGCCCTCGCAGAAGCCGTCGACCGCATCGACAAGGCCGGCCTCATGCGCGGCGCGCAGCCCCGGAATCGCCACCTCGTCCAGATAGGCGTCCGCGCGGCCCTTGTATTCCGGCGGCACCGCATGCGCGGCAAGCCAGCTGGTCACGATCCGGACCGGGCGTTCCCGCGCCAGCCGCCGCGCCGCGCGCAGCATCTTCATCTCATCCGCTATGGTCAGCCCGTAGCCGGACTTGACCTCGATCGTGCCGACACCCTCGGCCAGCAGCGCATCCAGGCGCGGCAGGGCGCTGGCCACCAGTTCATCCTCGCCGGCCGCGCGGGTGGCGGTGACGCTGGACAGGATGCCGCCGCCGGCGCGGGCGATGTCCTCGTAGGACGCGCCTTCCAGCCGCATCTCGAATTCCCGCGCCCGGTCGCCGCCATGGACGATATGGGTGTGGCAGTCGATCAGCGCCGGGGTGACGATGCGGCCGCCCAGATCGCGCCGCTCGGCCGTGGCGAAATCGGCGGGGATATCACCGATGGCGACGATCCTGTCGCCCTCCACCGCCAGATCGGCATCCTGAAGGGTATATCCCTGTGCCCCTTCGGCGCAGGTCAGCAGGCGGGCATTGGTCAGAATGAAACGAATCATCGGGCTCCTCCTCACAAAATGTTTAACCATATTTATCGTTCTATGTCTAGACATAGAAGCCCATGGTCAAACATTTTTCTGCCCCCTATGATCGCAGCATGAGCCGCCATGACGAAATCCGACAAGAGATGCTGCGCCGTATCAATGACGGCGAATGGCCGGTCGGTTCCGACATCCCGCATGAGATGGTCCTGACCGAGGAATTCGGCGCCGCCCGCGGCACCGTCCGGCGGGCGCTGTCCACGCTGGTCGAGCAGGGGCTGATCGAACGCCGCAAGCGCGCCGGCAGCCGCGTCGTCGGGCAGACCTCGCAGACCTCGAAGCTGCATATCCCGCTGATCCGCGAGGAAATCGAAAGCCGCGGCCACGCCTATTCCTACCGGCTGCTGGAGCGCGAGGTGAAACCGGGCCTGCACGGGATCGGGACGCGCAACGGGCTGCTCTGGGTGAGATGCCTGCATCTCGCCGATGGCGCGCCGTTCCAGCTCGAGCACCGGACCATCAACCTCGACACGCTGCCCCAGGCCGCCGAGCAGCCCTTCCGGGTCACCGGCCCGAATGAATGGCTGGTCCGCGAGGTGCCCGCGACCCGCGTCATCACCCGCATCTCGGCCGCCGCGGCCGAAGCCGAGATCGCCGAAATCCTGGCCGTCCCCGAACACGCCCCCCTGCTCATCGTCAGCCGCGAAACCTTCATGGGAGAGGCCCACCTGACCGAAGCCCGCCTGTCCCATCCCGCAGAACAATACCAGGTCACAACCCTCTCCATCTGAAACCAGACCACAAAAACGCAAGACAAAAGAAAGCGCTTGGCAAGACCGGTTGCGCCCCCCGTCCCACCGGATAGAAGCAGGACATGACCACGCGCCTGACCGCCGACGAAGAGATGACCGCCGCGCTGGCCCGCATGCTGGCCGCAACCGCGCGACCGGGCGACACGATCCTGCTGGACGGCCCCGTCGGTGCCGGAAAGACCCATTTCGCCCGCGCCTTCATTCGCGCCCGTCAGGGCGACGCCGCCGAAGAGGTTCCCAGCCCCACCTTCACCCTGGTCCAGACCTATGACGACCCGATGGGGACCGAGATCTGGCATGCCGATCTTTACCGCCTGAGCGATCCGTCGGAACTGGAGGAACTGGGCCTCGACGAGGCGATGGAGGATGCCATCTGCCTGATCGAATGGCCCGACCGGATGGAGGCCTTGCCCGAGGGTGCGCTGACCGTTTCCATCGTGGACGGCGACGGGCCCGAGACGCGCCGGATCGCGCTGATCGGTGGCGATGCCGCCCGCGCGGCCGAGCGCGCGCGTTTCGTCGGCACTGCCGGATGGGCTGCGGCGCGGGTGCTGCCGCTGGCGGGCGACGCCTCGGCGCGGCGCTATTTCCGGCTGGTCCATGGCGGCGACAGCGCGGTGCTGATGGACGATCCGGCGGGCGATTGCGCGCGTTTCGCCGCCATGACCGACTGGCTGCGCGCACATGGCTTTGGCGCCCCCGAGATCCTGGCCGCGGACCCTGCCGCCGGCCTGCTTCTGGTCGAGGATCTGGGCGACGATCTGGTAGCGCGGGTACTGGAGACGCGGCCCGGGATGGCGCCCGCCATCTATGAGCGGATCACCGATCTTCTGGTCGATCTGCACCGCCAGCCGGTGCCCGATTTCGTCAATCCTCTGGATGGTGCGGCGCTGGCCGATCAGGTCGGGCTGTTTGCCGAATGGTACCCGCAGGCGGCCGGTGCCAGCGATCAGGCGGCGCAGGCCATCGCACCGATCATCGCCCGCCTGCATGCGGAACTGGCCGCCGATACCCCGCCGGCCCTGTCCTTGCGCGATTTCCATGCCGAGAACCTGATCTGGCGCGGCACGGCGCCGCTGGGCCTGATCGACTATCAGGACGCGGTCGCCTGCCATCCGGCCTATGATCTGGTCTCGGCCCTGCAGGACGCCCGCCGCAATGTCGCGCCCGCGATCGAGGCCGCCTGCATCGCCCGCTATCTGGCCGCGACCGGGCTGGACGAGGAGCGGTTCCGCGCCGCATATGCGCTGCTGGGCGCCCAGCGAAACCTGCGGATCATGGGCATCTTCACCCGGCTTTGCCTGCGCGACGGCAAGACCCGCTATCTGGAGTTCATGCCGCGCGTCTGGGGCCATATCCGCCGCGACCTGTCGCATCCCGCGCTTGCGCCTCTGGCAGAGGTGATCGCAACCCTGCCCGCCCCCGACGCCGCCATCATCGAAAGGATCCGCCGCCAATGCGCCCGCTGATGATCTTCGCCGCCGGGCTTGGCACCCGCATGCGGCCCCTGACCGAAACCCGCCCCAAGCCGTTGATCGAGATCGGCGGCCAGACCCTGCTGGACCGTGCCCTGCGCCTGGGCCGCGAGGCCGGCGCTGCGCCGATTGCCGTCAACAGCCACTATCTGGGCGCCCAGATCGCCGCGCATCTGGACGGGCAGGAGGTGGCGATCAGCGACGAGGCCGATCTGCTGCTGGATACCGGCGGCGGGCTGCGCAGGGCGCTGCCGCTGCTGGGCGCGGGGCCGGTGATGACGCTGAACCCGGATGTGGTCTGGACCGGCCCGAACCCGCTGGCCGCACTGGCCGCCGCCTGGCGCGACGAGATGGAGGCACTGCTGGTGCTGGTGCCGCTGGCGCGGGCGAGGGCGCGGGTCGGCGCCGGCGATTTCGCGCGTGACGGGGCAGGCCGGCTGAGCCGCAAGGGCGATTTCGTCTATGCCGGCGCACAGCTCATCCGCCCCGACCGTCTGGCCGAGATCCCCGACGAGGTCTTTTCGCTGAACCGGCTCTGGGATCTGCTGATCGCGCGCGGCACCGCCTTCGGCATGGTCCATGAGGGCGGATGGTGCGATGTCGGCCGGCCCGAGACGATCCCGCTGGCCGAAGCGATGCTGGCCCATGGCTGAGTGGCAGAACGGCTTCTTCGCGCTGCCCTGCGGCGTCGATTTCGCCGGCGAGTTCGTCGCCGGTTTTCTGGAGCGCATGGCCGGCCAGCCGCCCGAGGCCATCGCCCGCGTCACCATCTATGCCAATTCCGGCCGCACCCGCAGCGCCCTGCAGGAGGCTTTCGACCGACACGGGCCGTTGCTGCTGCCGCAGCTGCGCGTGGTCACCGATCTGGGCGCGGGACCGGCCGCGGCACAGGGACCGCTGGCCGCGCCGCTGGCGCGCAGGCTGCAACTGGCGCGGCTGATCGACGGGCTGCTGGCGGCGCGTCCCGATCTGGCGGCCGGCCATTCGGTTCCGGCCCTGGCCCGTTCACTGGCCGATCTGATGACCGAGATGCAGACCGAGGGGCGCGGCGCCGGGGCACTGGAGGCCATCGACACCGGCGATCATGCCGGCCATTGGCAGAACGCGCTGGCCTTCCTGCAGATCGCCGCCCGGTTCCACCTGACCGGCGCCCCCGTCGATCGCGCCGCCCGCCAGCGCATCGCCGCCGAAGCCGCGAGGAACGACTGGTCCGAGGGGCGCGACCTGCCCGAGGCGCCGGTGATCGTGGCCGGCTCGACCGGCTCGCACGGGGCCACGCGGCTGTTCATGCGGGCGGTGGCGGCGCTGCCGAACGGCGCGGTGGTGCTGCCCGGCTTTGATCGCGATCAGCCGCAGCCCGTCTGGGACGGGCTGGAGGCGGCCGAGGATCATCCGCAATCCCGCTATGCGCCGCTGATCGGGGCGATGGGCCATCCACGGCCCTGGACCGACCGCCCGGCGGCCGCGCCGGGGCGCAATGCGCTGGTCTCGCTGGCGCTGCGGCCGGCGCCGGTCACCGATCAATGGATCGCCGAAGGCCCGCATCTGCCCGATCTGGCCGCCGCGACCGAGGGGCTGACCCTGATCGAGGCCGATCAGCCGGGGCAGGAGGCCGAAGCCATCGCGCTGGTCATGCGCGACGCGGCCGAGCGGCAGCAGCCGGTGACACTGATCGCCGCCGACGGCAACCTGATCCGGCGAGTCGTTGCGGCGCTGGACCGCTGGCACCTGCGCGCCGATGACAGCGCCGGGCGCCCCGTCTCGCTGACCGCGCAGGGCCTGTTGCTGCGCCAGATCGCCGGGCTGTTCGGCGAGCCTCTGACCATCGACCGGCTGCTGATCCTGCTGAAACACCCGCTAACCGCCTCGGGCTCGGCCACGGTCGAGACGCGCGAGGCCCGCCTGCAGGCGCGCGAGCTGGAACTGCATCTGCGCGCCCGCGGCCCGGTCTTTCCCGATGGCGCGGCGCTGCGCGACTGGGGCGCAAGGGGCGACGGTGCGCGCAAGCTCTGGGCCGACTGGCTGGCCGGGATCCTCGACCGCTTTGCCCATTTCGCCACTGACCGCAGCCCGCGGCCGCTGCCCGACCGTCTGGCCGACCTGCGCGCCATGGCCGAGGCGCTGGCCGGCGGCCCCGGCGGCGATGCCGAGGCGTCCGAACTGTGGCGCAGGAAACCCGGCCAGATGGCCCGCGCGGTGCTGGATCATCTGGCCGGCCATGCCGCCGAAGGCCCCGATATGGGACCGGGCGACTTCGCCTCGCTGCTGATGGATGAGTTGCAGGCCCAGACGGCGCATGACGATATGGCCTTTCACCCGCTGCTGAAGATCCGCGGCCCGCGCGAGGCGCGGATCGTCGCCGACGGGCTGGTGATCCTGTCGGGGCTGAACGAGGGCGGCTGGCCCCGCGCCCTGACCCCCGATCCGTGGCTGTCGCGGCAGATGCGCCGGCAGGCCGGGCTGACCTCGCCCGAAAGGCTGATCGGCCTTGCCGCCCATGATTTCCAGCAGGGCATGGGCGCGGCCCGCGTCGTTCTGACCCGCGCCCGGCGCGATGCCGAGGCCGAGACCATCCCCTCGCGCTGGCTGAACCGGCTGACCAATCTTCTCTCCGGCCTTTCGGTGACCGGCGGGCCGCAGGCACTGGCGGCGATGCGGGCGCGGGGCGCGGGCTGGCTGGACATGGCGCAGGCGCTGGCCCGGCCCGAGGTGCCGGTCGATCCGGCCCCGCGCCCCTCGCCCATCCCGCCGGCGCCGCCCTTCCGGGAACTGCCGGTCACCGATGTCTCACTGCTGATCCGCGATCCCTATGCGGTCTATGCCAAGCGCGTCCTCGGGCTGCGTCCGCTGAATCCGCTGCGGCCCGAACCCAATGCAGCGCTGCGCGGCCAGACCCTGCATGCCATTGTCGAGCGGCTGCTGAAATCGAACCCCTCGGCCGATACGCCGCCCGAGCGGCTGCGGGCCGAGTTCCTGCGCATCACCGCCGAGGTGCTGGCCAACGAGGTGCCCTGGCCCGCCGCCCGCGTCTTCTGGCAGGCGCGGATCGAGGGGATCGCGGATCAGATCGTGGTTGATGAACTGGCCCGGCTGGCCGAGGGCAGGCCGCAGGTGATCGAACGGCGCGGCGCCATAGGCGTGCCGGGGATGGAGTTCCGCCTGACCGCGCGGCCCGACCGGATCGACCTGCTGCATGACGGGCAGGTGATGATCTATGACTACAAATCCGGCAAACCGCCCTCGGATGTGCAGATCCAGAGCTTTGACAAGCAGTTGATCCTCGAGGCGGCGATGGCGCGGTGGGGCGGTTTCGATGCCCTCGGGCCGGTGGATGTCGCGGGCATCCGCTATA
This sequence comes from Paracoccus marinaquae, assembly GCF_018860165.1. Taxonomy (GTDB): domain Bacteria; phylum Pseudomonadota; class Alphaproteobacteria; order Rhodobacterales; family Rhodobacteraceae; genus Paracoccus; species Paracoccus marinaquae. Next base: position 116,351 of record NZ_JAHKNG010000002.1, on the reverse strand, counting down.
TCCAGCTGGGCGGCGAGGGGCGCACGCACGAACGCGCCTATTCGCCGCAGATGGAGACCGAGAACTGGGCCGGGTTTATCCGCCTGATCGCCGCCTATCTGACCGGCGGCACCGGGTTTACCGCCAGGAGGGCACCGGAAAAGGCCCTCCATGCCGGCGATTACGACCATCTGGCCCGGTTTGGCGAATGGTCGCTGGCCGATCCGGCGCGACCCGGAAAGGTGGGCGATCATGGATGACGCGACCCGCAACCAGATCGAGGCCGCCGATCCCGCGCGCTCGACCTGGCTTACCGCCAATGCCGGGTCGGGCAAGACGCGGGTGCTGACCGACCGGGTGGCGCGGCTGCTGCTGTCGGGCTGCCAGCCCGAGCGGATCCTGTGCCTGACCTATACCAAGGCCGCCGCGACCGAGATGCAGAACCGGCTGCTGAGGCGGCTGGGCGAATGGGCGATGCTGCCCGAGCCCGACCTGCGGCGCGCGCTGGCCGATCTGGGCGAAAACCATGCCGCCGATCTGGCCGAGGCCCGGCGGCTGTTCGCCCGCGCCATCGAGACGCCGGGCGGGCTGAAGGTGCAGACCATCCACAGCTTCTGCGCGGCGCTGCTGCGGCGCTTTCCGCTGGAGGCTGGGGTGCCCCTGGGCTTTGCCGAACTCGACGACCGCTCGGCCCGGGCGCTGCGCGCCGAGATCGTCGAGGAAATGGCCGAGGCGGGCGATCCGGCGATGGCGGACCTGACCACGCTGCATGGCGGCGACAATCTGGACGGGTTTCTGGCCGGATTGTCCGAGGCCGATTTCGCCGCCCCGCCCGATGCGGATGCGATCTGGGCGACGCTGGATCTGCGGGCCGGGCTGACCGAGGATGTGCTGCTGGATCACGTCTTTCAGGGCGCCGAGGGCGATCTGTTCGATGCCCTGGTGCCGATCCTTGCCGAAAGCGGCACGAATGACGGCAGGCTGGCCGACAGGCTGCGGCAGGTCAATGGCCGGAACCCCGGCATGGCGGACCTGCATGTCCTGATCGGGGCGCTGCTGACCGGCGCCGGCGCCAAGGAACCCTTTACCGCCAAGATCGGCAGCCTGCCGACCAAGGCCCTGCGCGAGGGGCCCTGCGCCCCCTTCATGGCCAATCTCGACGATCTGATGCTGCGGGTGCAGGAGGCCCGGCCCGATGTGCTGGCGCTGGCACTGGCGCAAAGGACGCTGGCGCTGCACCGTTTTGCCCATGCCTTCACGCACCGGCTGGCACAGCGCAAGGCGGCGCATGGCTGGCTGGATTTCGACGACCTGATCCGGCGCGCGGCACGGCTTCTGTCCGAGGCCAGCATGGCGCAATGGGTGCTGTGGCGGCTGGATGGCGGCATCGATCACATCCTTGTCGACGAGGCGCAGGATACCAGCCCGGCGCAGTGGCGGGTGATCCGCAGCCTGACCGGTGAATTCACCAGCGGCGCGGGCGCGCAGGACCATCCGCGCAGCCTGTTCGTGGTCGGTGACCCGAAACAGTCGATCTATTCCTTCCAGGGCGCCGATATCGCCGTGTTCGAGGCGATGCGCGCCCGTTTCGATCAGGATTTTCAGGCCGTTGAACGCCCGATGCAGCAGCGCGGGCTGGCCCACAGTTTCCGCTCGTCGCCAGCCATCCTGTCGCTGGTCGATGCGGTGTTTCAGGACGAGGCGGCGCAGGGTCTTGGCGATCCGCCGCGCCATATCGCCTTTCGCGACACCCTGCCCGGCCGGGTCGATCTGTGGCCGCCCCTGCCCGAACCCGAGGCGCCCGAACCCGGCGACTGGACCGCGCCGGTCGATGCCCCGGCCGAGAACGCCGCCGATACCATGCTGGCGCGTGCGGTCGCGGCACAGATCAGGGCCATGATCGGCACGCCCTTCCATGATGCCAAGTCGAACCGGGTGCGCGCCATCGGGCCGGGCGATATCCAGATCCTCGTCCAGCGCCGCGCCGGGCTGTTCGAGGATCTGCTGCGCGAATGCAAGGCGGCGGGCCTGCCGGTGGCCGGGGCCGACCGGCTGAAACTGGCCGCCGAACTGGCCGTGCGCGACATCACCGCCACGCTGTCGGTTCTGGCCACGCCCGAGGACGACCTGTCGCTGGCCGCTGCACTGCGCTCGCCCCTGTTCGGACTGTCCGAGGACGATCTCTACCGGCTGGCCGCCGGGCGCGGGAAGGCCTATCTGATCCAGCGTCTGCGGGCCTCGGATCACCTGGCCGCGCGCGACATCATCAGCGACCTGATGGGTCAGGCCGATGTCGTGCGCCCCTATGACATCATCTCGCGGCTGCTGACCCGGCATGGCGGCCGGGCGGCGCTGCTGGCCCGGCTGGGCGCCGAGGCCGAGGACGGCATCGACGAATTGCTGTCGCAGGCGCTGGCTTACGAATCGGTCGAGACACCCTCGCTGACCGGCTTTCTGGTCTGGCTGTCCAGCGGCGAGGTCGAGGTCAAGCGGCAGTTGCCCGGCGGCGCGGGCGGGCTGATCCGGGTGATGACGGTGCATGGCTCGAAGGGGCTGGAAAGCCCGGTGGTGATCCTGCCCGAGACGCAGAAACGCCGCCCCGGCAACCATGCGCGCGTGGTGCGGCTGTCGGACATGCCGGTCTGGCGGGGTGGCGCGGCCGAACGCCCCGATCCGGTGGCCGAGGCGGTCGCGGCCGAAGCGCGCCGGCAGGAGGAGGAACGCCGGCGGCTGCTCTATGTGGCGATGACGCGGGCGGAAAGCTGGCTGATCGTGGCGGCGGCGGGCGAGACCGGGGACGGTCTTGACAGCTGGCACGCGACGATCGCGGCGGGCGCGGATCGCGCCGGTCTGGATCGTGGCGAGGTCGCGATCGAGGGCATCGGCGCGGCGCTGCGGCTGTCCTTCGGCGACTGGCCCGCCGATGCGGTCACGGCAAGCGATCTGGCGGCCCGGCGCGATGTCGCCCTGCCCGACTGGCTGCGCCACCCGGCTCCGACGCCGCCCGCCCTGCGCCGGCCGGTGGCGGCGACCGCGCTTGGCGGGGCCAAGGTGATCGCCGCGCCGGTCGAGGATGCCGATCCCGCCGCCGCCATGCTGCGCGGCACGCGGCTGCATCTGCTGCTGGAACATCTGCCCGGCACGCCGGCCGGGGACTGGCCCGATCTGGCACGCGCCGCACTGGCCGGGGCCGAGGGCGGGCTGCCCGACGCGGGCGAACTGGCCGCGCTGCTGGACGAGGCGCGGCAGGTGATCGAGGCGCCGGATCTGGCCGAGGTGATGGATCCCGACCCGGCCGCGCAGGTGCTGCGCGAGGTGGCACTGACCGCGCCCCTGCCGGGCATCGGCGTGCTGCATGGCACCATCGACCGGCTGATCGTCGCGGATGGCCGCATCCTCGCCATCGACTACAAGTCGAACAGCGAGGTGCCGCCGCGCCCCGAGGCCATCCCCGTGGGGATCCTGCGCCAGATGGCCGCCTATCGCGCCGCCCTGCGCGCGATCTGGCCCGGGCGCGCGGTCGAGACCGCGATCCTCTGGACCGCCACCCGCAGCCTGATGGCAATTCCCGATCCGCTGCTGGACCGGGCCATGGCCGGGCTTGACCCGGCGCCCTCGCATCCATAGCTGGAAGGGGAACCGTCCCGCCGGAGCGACCGGCCCCGACCTTCAAGGAGCAAGAGCATGGCTACCGTGCATGTCAGTGACAGCGAATTCGACGCCGAAGTGCGTCAGGCCGAGACCCCGGTCCTGGTCGATTTCTGGGCCGAATGGTGCGGCCCCTGCAAGCAGATCGGCCCGGCGCTGGAGGAACTGTCGGACGAATATGCCGGCAAGGTGAAGATCGTGAAGGTGAATGTGGACGAGAACCCGGAACAGGCCGCCGTCCTGGGCGTGCGCGGCATCCCGGCACTGTTCATGTTCAAGGGCGGCGAGGTGATCTCGAACCGCATGGGCGCGGCCCCCAAGGCGGCGCTGAAAAGCTGGATCGAAGAATCGGTCTGATCCGGGCTTTCCCCGGAACCGGGCGGCGGCCTTACACGGGCCAGCCGCCCTTTTTCATGGCTGCCAGCAGCCGCGCATCGGCATCCGGCGCCATCATGTCGAGGCTGGTCCGGCGCAGGAACCAGTGCAGATAGGCGGCGAAATCGGGGCGGTGATCGGGGGCGCGGGCCAGCGCCTCGGCCGTGCCCAGATCGGCCACGTTCAGCGCGATATGGTGGAAATCCGACTGCCCGAACAGCACCGCGGGCTTGCCGAGGATATAGCCGTCGAAGGCCACGGCGCTGTTCTGCGTGGCCACGAAGGCGCAGTCGCGCAGCAGCCGGGCGGTATCGCCGCCGATACTCAGGTTGGGAAACCGATCGGCCAGCGATTGCAGGGCGGCATGGTCGCCCGCGTCACAGGTTTCCTTCGGGTGCAGCGTGACGATCGAGGCGCGCCCGGTCCGGGCCACGGCCTCGACCATGCGGACGGGGCTCATGGTCTGGAACGAGCGTTCCTTGCGGATCCGGCCCTGAAGGGGGATCAGGACATGGCCGCCGGATTGGGGTTCGGGGCCGGGCAGGACGCGGTGGCGCAGCCTTGTGGCGAAATCGCCCGCCATGCCGGGATCGATTTCGCCCGGCTCGAAACGCGCGAGGGCAACCGGCCAGCGCCAGCGTTCGGCGATCCGTTCGAGCCGCCAGAACGGATAGTGATAGGCCAGCCGGAAGGTCAGGGCGCGCGCATGCGTCGGTTTTTCCATGTTGAAGAGGGCATAGCCCGGCAGGCTTGGCGCCTCGGCCCGCGCCGGCGGACCCGAGCGGCGGATCTCGATCTGCCAGCCGCGCGCCTCCAGCAGGCCGCGCATCCGGTTGAGAAAGCCCAGCTTTCCGGCCTGCGCCAGGTGCAGGATCGGCGGGTGAAGATAGATGCGCAGGATGCGGGGCTGGCTCATGCCGGCAGGCTAGGTCGCGCGCGTCCCCGGTTCAACGGGTTGCGAAGCCCGCGCCACGCCCATATCTGAGCCGAAAGGCAAAAGCCCACGCAAACACGGAGATCCCTCATGGCGGATGACACATTTCCCGGCTGGCACGGCACGACCATTCTGGCGGTGCGGCGCGGCGGCAAGGTGGTGGTCGCGGGCGACGGGCAGGTCAGCGTCGGCCAGACGGTGATGAAGGGCACGGCGCGCAAGGTCCGCCGCCTGACACCCGGCGGGCGCGACGTGGTGGTGGGCTTCGCCGGCTCGACCGCCGATGCCTTCACCCTGCTGGAACGGCTGGAGAAAAAGCTTGAGGCCGCGCCCGGCCAGTTGCAGCGCGCCTGTGTGGAACTGGCCAAGGACTGGCGCACCGACAAATATCTGCGAAACCTCGAAGCGATGCTGATCGTGACCGATGGCGACCAGATCTATGTGGTGACCGGCGCCGGCGACGTGCTGGAGCCCGAACATGACGTGGCCGCCATCGGCTCGGGCGGGAATTTCGCGCTGGCCGCCGCGCGCGGGCTGTTGGAAAGCGATCTGGATGCCGAGGCGGTGGCGCGAAAGGCCATGGCCATCGCCGCCGATATCTGCGTCTACACCAACGGAAATCTGACGGTCGAGACGATCTAGCCCGGCCTGCCGGCCGCAGCCGATACCGAGGCCCGACGGCCGGATTTTCCCGCCGATTTCCGGTGATGCGCACGCAGCCCTCCGGTGGCCGCCGCCAGCGCCAGCGCCAGCGTGGCCGTCGCGGTCAGCGGGCGAAAGCCCGCCGCCTCGACCTCGGTCAGGACCAGCGGCAGGGCCGTGTCGCCCAGCCGCAGCGCCACCCCCGGATCCCCGATCAGGACCAGTTCGGCGCCATTGCCGGCGGCCTGATCGCAGAAATCCAGCGTTTCCGGCACCGGCGGGGAAAACGAGATCGCCAGAACCGCGTCATCCTTTCGCACCGAGCCCGCCCCGCTCATCTGGCCGAAGGCGCCGTGCAGCAAGGCCGGCACCTCGACCCGCTCCAGAATATAGGCGGTATGCGCGGCGGCGGCGAAACAGCGGCCATGGCCGACCACATGCACCAGCCCGGCTTTCGACAGGATGCCGGCGGCGCGGTCGAACGCCTGTGCATCGACGGTATCGATCATCCGTTCCAGCGAATGCAGCCCGGCCTCGACAAACTCGGCCAGCAGCCCGGCCGGGCGCGCGCTTCCCTGGCGGCTCAGTTGTTCCAGCCGCTGGGCATAGTCGGGGCGCGGCAATTCATAGGGGCTGCGGAACAGGTCGCGCATCTGCGCATAGCCGGAAAACCCCATCGCCTGACAGAACCGTACCACCGCCGAGGCCGGAACGCCCGCACCGCGCGCGAATTCGGCGATCGTCGCCTGCGCCAGCCGGGCCTGCTGGTGGGCGGCATATTCGGCGCATTGCCGCAGGCGGCGTGGCAGGCTGGCATGCATCTCGCTCAGCCGGGCAATGAACTCATCAGTACTGTGGGGCGTGTTTCCTTCCATGATTCGCCTCGCTTGCGCTGTTCCCGCGAGGGAATTGTGCCGTCAGCCGGGGCTTTGTTCCATGATTTTCGGCGCAGTTCCCGGGCGAACTTCACCGTGGCGCAACCATGGAGAGATCATCGACCTGGCCGCTCACTTGCGCTGCCAGCCGCCGGCCTCCTCGGACCAGTATTCGGCGGTCACTCCGGCCCCGGTCAGGGCGCGCCACTGGTCGCGGGCGCGCGAGACGGCGGCGCTGTCGCCGCCGTCGAAGATGATGCAGCTGCGTTGCAGCGACTGGCATTCCGCGGCCGCGACCTCCGCGCCGTCCAGCGCCATCAGGCAGGCCGGATCGTTGGCGGCGGGCTGGCCTGCCAGCGTCAGCAGCACCGGCTGGCGGGCGTCATGCGGGCCGCCGGCAAGGCCGTGGGGCAGGAAGCCGTCGCCCTGCCAGAGCTGCCGGTCCAGCCAGTCCATGCGCTGAGGATCGGTTCCCCGCAGCTCGACCCGCCAGCCGGCCTGAAGCGATTTGCCGATCAGGACGGGAAGCAGGCTCTCGGCCGGCGAGCGGGTCAGGTGGTAGAACAGCGCATTGCCCATCGCCCGGCCCTAGCGTTGCGCAACGGCTGCGGGCGTTGCGCGTGATGGGGCGACGGGCGGGCCGCCAGAAAACGCCAGCAAATGCCGGGTTTCGGCCCGCACGTCCCGTACACCGGGCAGGCACCGGACGTGCACAGCGCGTACACCGCTTGCGGGCGTTGCCTGGCTCATTTCCCCTCGAAACGGTCGCGGATCAGCCGGTCCAGCGTCATCACCCCCCAGCCGGTCGCGCCCTTGGGGGCGAAATCGGTGGCCGCGGGCGGCAACGCCACCCCGGCGATGTCGATATGCGCCCAGGCCTGGTCCTTGCGGATGAAGCGCTGCAGGAACTGCGCCGCGGTGATCGAGCCCGCCGGGCGGCCGCCGGTATTCTTCATGTCGGCCAGCCGAGACTTGATCTGCTTGTCATAGGCCGCCCCCAGCGGCAGCCGCCAGGCGCCCTCGCCCTCGGCGCCGGCGGCCGACAGGATGCCCGCTGCCAGCTTGTCGTCATTGGCGAAGATGCCGGCATTCTCGTGTCCCAGCGCGATGATGACGGCGCCGGTCAGGGTGGCCAGATCGATCACCGCCGAAGGCTCGAACCGGGTCTGCGCATACCACAGCACATCGGCCAGCACGAGGCGGCCCTCGGCGTCGGTATTGATGACCTCGATGGTGTCGCCCTTCATCGATTTCACGATGTCGCCGGGGCGCTGCGCGCGGCCATCGGGCATGTTCTCGACCAGCCCGACAAGACCCACGACATTGGCCTTGGCGCGGCGCAGCGCCAGGGTGCGCAGCACGCCCGCCACCACGCCCGCACCGCCCATGTCCATGGTCATCTCTTCCATGCCGGCGGCGGGCTTGATCGAGATCCCGCCCGAATCGAACACGACGCCCTTGCCGACCAGCGCCAGCGGCGCCTCGTCCCCGCCGCCGTTCCAGCGCATCACCACGACCTTCGAGGGGCTTTCGCTGCCCTGACCCACGCCCAGAAGCGCGCGCATCCCCAATTTGCGAAGCTCGTCCTCGTCCAGAACCTCGACACTCAGCCCGATTTCCTCCATCGCCTTCAGGCGGTCGGCGAAATCGGCGGTGGTCAGGACATTGGCCGGCTCATTGACCAGATCGCGGGTGAAGAACACCCCCTCGGCCACCGCCGCGCCGTCCTTCGCCGCCTTGGCCAGCGCCTCGGGATCCTTCACCATGAAGGTGACGCGGGCCTTTTCGGGGGCGGGACTGTCCTCGCCACCGGCCTCGGCCGCAGCCTCGCCGGCTTCGGCATCCTCCGCCTCGGACCTGGTCTGGTAGGCGGTGAAATCATAGCCGCGCAGCGCCAGACCCAGGGCGATCTCGGCCGCCCGTTTGTGCGCGCCGGCCAGAACCAGCGTATGCGCCTTGCCCAGCTTGGCACCGATGGCGGCGCCGGCCTTGCGGGCGTCCGACACGGCGGCACCGGCAGGCAGGGCCACAAGTTGCAGCGCCTCGGCCGCCATGCCGGCGGGAAAAGCAAGCTCCAGCGATCCGCCCGGCTTCAGCGCCTTGCCCGCCTTCGAGGCCAGGGCGCGGGCCGCCGCCTCGCGTGCGGCGCGCGGCAGGCCGGCAGGCAGCCGCCCATCCGGCGCCACGATCAGCGCCACGCGCCCTTCGTGGCCTGCAAGCCTGTCGGCGGCGATCTGGGTGAAGGTGATTTCCACGGGCTGCGTCATGTCCGGCTCCTCGCATCTCGGCAGGGCCGGAGCCTAGACTCGCCGCCGGGCCTTGGCCAGAGCCCTCCTTCGGGCTAATCAGGGACCTGTGCCTCTGGATCAGAAAGACAGCGCCCGCGATGCCCCGGATCGACCGATACATTCTCAGCCAGATGCTGACGCTGTTCGGCTTTTTCGCGCTGGTGCTGGTGTCGGTCTACTGGATCAACCGGGCCGCCAGCCTGTTCGACGACCTGCTGAACGACGGCCGCACGGCGCTGGTGGTGCTGGAATTCACCGTCCTGACCCTGCCGCTGGTGATTTCGGTCGTGCTGCCGGTGGCGGCCTTCGCGGCCACCGCCTATGGCACCAACCGGCTGGCAAACGAATCCGAACTGGTGGCGATGCAGGCGGCGGGGCTGTCGCCCTGGCGGCTGGCGCAGCCGGTGCTGGTCTTCGGCCTGTTCGTCGGGCTGCTGGTGACGGTGCTGATCCACGGGCTGGTCCCGACCGCCCGCATGCGCCTGTCGGACCGGCAGAGCGAACTGGCCGAGGATGTCACCGTCCAGGCGCTGCGGCCGGGCACCTTCCAGTATCCGACCGACGGCATCACCGTCTATGTGCGCGACATTGCCGCCGACGGGCGGCTGCTGGATGTCTTCATCGAGGATGCCCGCGATCCGGCCGACCAGTACACCTATACCTCGGAGGAGGCGCTGGCGGCGCGCAACGAGACCGGGCCGGTGCTGATCCTGCTGGACGGCATGTCGCAGAACCTGCGCATCGAGGGCGATCAGCGCCGGCTGGCGGTCACCCGCTTTGACGAGCTGAGCTATGACATCGGGGCGATGCTGCATGGCGGCGGCCGGCGCGGCAGCGACCTGCGCGACTATTCGACCCTGCGGCTGCTCAGTCCCGACCGCGAATTGCTGGAGGCGACCGGCGCCGACCCGGCCGATGCCCGGCGCGAGGCGCATGAGCGTTTCGCCCAGCCGCTGCTGTCGCCGATCGCGGCGATGATCGGCTTTGCGACGCTGCTGATCGGCGGCTATTCGCGCTTTGGCGTCTGGAAGCAGGTGATCTGGGCGATCATGGGGCTGATCCTGGTGCAGTTCCTGACCAATGCCGCCGCCAATCAGGCCGGGCGCGATCCCACGCAATGGCCCGTGCTGTATGTGCCGGCGCTGGTCGGGATCGGGCTTTGCATCCTGCTGCTGTGGCTGGCGGCGCGGCCAGGGCGGCCGCGCGGCGGGCGCGGCTCCGGGGGGGCGGCGACATGATCCTCGCCCGCTATGTCGCGCGGCGGTTTCTGCGCCAGTTCCTGCTGATCGCCGGGGTCTTCCTGCTGATCCTGCTGCTGGTCGACATGATCGAGATGATCCGCCGCTTTGCCGGGGCCGATATCGGCCTGTCGGGCGCCGCGCGGCTGGCCGGGCTGAACATCGCCGACAGTTTCTACTCGATCCTGCCGCTGATCACCGTGCTGGCCGGGATCGCGCTGTTTTTGGGGCTGGCCTGGAGTTCGGAGATGGTGGCGATCCGCGCCTCTGGCCGCTCGGGGCTGAAGGTGGTGACTGCGCCGGCGGTCACGGCGGCGCTGGTCGGCGCGCTGACGGTGGCGCTGCTGAACCCGATGGTGGCGGTCACGGGGCGGCATTTTGACGAGGCGGTGGCCGAGATCGAGCGCGACGGGCGGCAGACCGTCTCGGTCGGCGACAGCGCGGTCTGGCTGCGCCAGGCGGTGACCGAGGATGGCGAGGAGGCCGGCCAGATCGTCATCCGCGCCCGCCGCGCCAGCCCGGACGCGACGACCCTTTATGACGCAAGCTTCATGGTCTTCGACCAGGACAGCGGCCCGGTGCGCCGGATCGAGGCGCGCGAGGCGCGGCTGGGCAGCGGCGAATGGCAGCTGAGCGGGGTGCGCGACTATCCGCTGGACCAGCCGAACCCGGAGGCCGCGGCCGGCAGCACCGAGACGCTGAGCCTGGCCTCGGATCTGACCGCGCAGCGCATCCGCGAGGGGTTCGGCCGCCCCGAATCGGTGCCGGTCTGGCAATTGCCGGGCTTCATCGCCGGGCTGGAACGCGCCGGCTTTTCCGCCGCCCGCCACCGCGTCTGGTTCCAGATGGAACTGGCCCGGCCGCTGCTGATGGCGGCGATGGTCCTGATCGCCGCCGCTTTCACCATGCAGCATATCCGTGGCAGGAATGTCGGCATCGCCGTCCTTCTGGCCTTCGGCGCCGGGATCGGTCTGTTCTTTTTGCGCAATCTGGCCCAGGTTCTGGGCGATAACGGGCAGATCACCCCGGCCATGGCAGCCTGGTCGCCGCCTCTGGTCGGCGCGATGCTGGCGCTGGCGCTGATCCTGCAACGGGAGGACGGATGACGCCTGCAGGGCTGAAACGCCTGACGCGAACGGCCGGTCTGCTGACCGGTCTGGCCGCGTGGACTGCGGCACCGCTGCCGGCGCTGCCGCAGTCGCTGGCAGGCGAGGGGCTTTCGGGGCCGGGCATGGCCGGGGCGCCGCTGACCACCACCTCGGGCGAGGCGGCACTGGCGCCGGCGGCCACGCGGCTGGACGATCTGACCTTCGGCGATCCGGGCTCGAGCGCGCCACAGCTGAAAACCGCCGCGCCCGATGCCGATGTCACGCTGGAAAGCCGCCCGGCCCCAGGCGCGGAGGAGGATGCGGCCACCGTGCTGGCCGACACCATGATCCTGCAGGGCGACCGGACGCTGATCGCCGCGGGGGGGGTGGTGATCTGGTATCAGGGCGCGCGGCTGGTCGCCTCGCGGCTGATCGTCGATGGCGCCAGCGGCGACCTGACCATCGAGGGGCCGATCCACCTGTCCCGCCCCGGCGCGATCAACCCCGACGACGAGGCCGTGCTGATTGCCGATTCCGCCCAGCTTGACCGCAAGCTGCAGGACGGCATCATCCGCGGGGCCCGGCTGATGATCGCCCGCGAACTGCAGCTCGCCTCGGAGGAACTGGTCCGGACCGGCGGCGGCCGCATGACCAGCCTGAGGCAGGTCGCCGCCTCGAGCTGTCAGGTCTGCGCCAACGATCCGACGCCGCTGTGGGAGATCCGCGCCCGCAACGTCACCCATGACGCCGAGACGCGGCTAATGACCATCGACCGGCCGCAACTGCGCGCCTTCGGCGTCCCGATTGCCGCCCTGCCCTTCACCATCACCGCGCCCGATCCCACGGTCGAGCGCAGGTCGGGCTTTCTGCGTCCCGAGATCCGGACCACATCGAATCTCGGCTTCGGGATCAAGCTGCCCTATTTCCAGACCCTCGGCGATCACGCCGACCTGACCTTCACCCCCTATGTCTCGGCCAGCTGGACCCGGACGCTGGAACTGCGTTACCGGCAGGCCTGGCAGGGCGGCGCGGCCGAATGGAACGGCGCCGTCACCCGCGACGACATCCAGCCGGGCGAGACCCGCGGCTATATCTTCGCCAACGCGGTCTATGAATTGCCGCGCGGCTACCGGATGGGGCTGCAACTGCAGATGGCCTCGGATCGCGGCTATCTGCTGGATTACGACATCAGCGATGCCGACCGGCTGTGGAGCGGCATCACCCTTGAACGGGTTACCCGCGAGCTGCTGTTCTTCGGCCGGATCGGCAATTACGAGACCCTGCGCGAGGACGTGGACAACGAGACCGAGCCGGCGCAGGTGGCCGACATCCTCTGGCAGCGCCGCTTCACCCCCGGCCTGATCGGCGGCATGGGGGTGATGGAATGGTCGATCCACGCGCAGCGCCGTCCCTCGGATCAGGACGCGATCGGCCGGGACATGGCGCGCGCCTCGCTGGGACTTGACTGGCGGCGCAGCGAGATCCTGCCGGGCGGGGTCGTCGGCGCCGTGATCGCGGGCCTCGACGCCGATATCTACCGCATCTCGCAGGACCGCAATTACGACGATATCGTCACCCGCGCCGATCCGGTGGTCGGGGTCGAACTGCGCTGGCCGCTGATGGGCAGCGACGGCACCGGCGCCACCCATATGGTCGAGCCGGTGGCCCAGATCCTGTGGTCGCCGCCGGGTCAGGACGACGACATCCCGAACGAGGACAGCCGCCTGATCGAATTCGACGAGGGCAATCTCTTTTCCGCCAACCGGTTCCCCGGCTGGGATGCGCGCGAGAACGGGCTGCGCGCCAATATCGGCGTCACCTGGACCCGGATCGACCCGACCGGCTGGTCGCTGGGGGTGACCGGCGGCAAGGTGCTGCGCACGCGCGAGGACGAGGTTTTTGCAGCCGATTCGCCGCTGACCGGGCGCAGCTCGGACTGGCTTCTGGGCGCGCAGTTCGACAGCGGCACCGGTCTGGCGATCGCCAACCGCGCCCTGTTCAACGAGTCCTTCGTCTTCTCGCGCAACGAATTGCGCGTCGGCTGGATCCGGCCCGATCTGCAACTGTCGGCGGGATATCTGTGGATCGACAGCGACGAGAACGAGCAGCGCGACGACGATACCAGCGAACTGGTGGCCAATATCGGCTGGCAGATCGCCGAGGGCTGGTGGGGGGTGGCGGATACGCGCTATGATTTTGCCGCCAATCAGGCGCAGGAGGCTTCGCTGGACCTGACCTATCGCAACGAGTGCCTGACGGTGGAAATGGGCCTGTCCAGGCGCTTTACCGAGACGGGCGACGTGCGGCCCGAGACCAGTTTCGACCTGTCGGTCCGGCTGGCCGGTTTCGGCAGCCAGAATGAGGGCCCGGGCACGGTGGCGCGGCGCAGTTGCATGCGCTAGTCTTGCGGCAACGAATGATTTGGGGGCAGCAGATGCGGCATTTCCTTCCCGGCTTCGCCCTGGCGGCGGGCCTGTTTCTTGGCGCGATCGCCCCGGCCGTCGCCCAGAACCCGTTCGAGCCGGTCGTCTATGTCAACGACCGTGCCGTCACCCGCTATGAGATCGCGCAGCGGGCCCGTTTCATGCAGGTCCTCGGCACGGCCGGCGACGACGCCACCGTCGAGCAGGCGCTGATCAACGACCGGCTGCGCCTCTATGCGGCCGAGCAGATGGGCATCGCCACGACCGAGGAAGGGATGCAGACCGGCCTCGAGGAATTCGCCAGCCGCGCCGGGATGAGCGCGGCGGAATTCACCGAGGCCCTCGGCCAGGCCGGGGTCGAGCCGCAGATCTTTCGCGACTACGTCGAGGCCGGCCTCGTCTGGCGCGCGGTCGTCCGCCAACGGCTGACCGCGCAGATCACCGTCTCGGATGCCGAGGTCGATCAGGAATTGAAGCGCCAGATCGAAACCCCGGTCATCAGCCGCGTGCTGGTTTCCGAACTGGTCATTCCGGCACCGCCGGGACAGGAACAGGCGGCCATGAACCGCGCCAGTTCGATCGCCGCCTCGGTCACCTCGGAGGCGCAGTTCGCCGCCGCCGCGCGGCAATATTCGGCCGCCGGTTCGGCCGGTGCCGGCGGGCGCCTCAACTGGGTCGATCTGGAAAACCTGCCGCCCTCGCTGCGCCCGATCCTGCTGTCGCTGAGTCCCGGGCAGGTTAGCCAGCCGCTGACCGTTCAGGGCGCGGTGATCCTGTTCTTCCTGCGCGACGAGCAGGGCACCCTGCGTCCCGGCGCCCGCGAGCAGGTCCTTGACTACATGACGCTGCGCCTGGCCTCGGCGGCCGAGGCCGCCCAGATCGCCGCCCGCACCCTTGGCTGCGACGATCTTTATGTCGAGGTCGGCCCCGAGGTCGCGCCGATGATCACGCGGCAGACCCAGTCGCAGAACGCCATCCCGACCCTGATCGCCACGCAGCTGGCCTCGATGGACGATGGCGAAACCGGGGTGGTCAGCTATGGCGGCGCCGCCGATCTGGTCGTGCTGTGTTCGCGCGAGCCGGCCCTTCTGGCCGAGGCCCGGCAGGAGGTGGCGACCACCGCCCTGCCCGATGACGGGGTCGAAGCCGCGGTGCCGGCGGCCGATGCGCTGCCCAGCCGCGACCTCGTCCGCGACGAGCTGTTCAACCGCAAGGCAAGCCTCGCCGCCGACGCCTATCTGGCCGAGCTCCGCGCCAATGCGGTCATCCGGCGGCCCTGAGCCGATGCCGCACCGTATCCTGCTGACCTGCGGCGAGCCGGCCGGCATCGGCCCCGAACTGGCCCCGCTGGCGCTGGCATCGGGGGTGGATTTCGTCTGGATCGGCGATCCGCGGCACCTGCCGCCCGGCACTGATTTCTGCGAGATCACCGCCCCCTCGGACCCGGTGCCCGTCGGCAGGCTGCCGGTCCTGCGCCACGATTTCGCCGCCCCGCGCACGCCCGGCCGTCCCGACCCAGCCAATGCCGCGGGCGTGGTCGAGGTGATCGCCCGCGCGGTCGATCTGATCACCCGCGGCGAGGCCGCGGCCCTCACCACCCTGCCGATCAGCAAGCAGGCGCTGAAGCAAGGTGCGGGCTTCGCCTTTCCGGGCCATACCGAGTTTCTCGCCCATCTGGCCGGCGATCTGCCGGTGGCGATGATGCTGGCCTCGACCACGGTGACGCCGCCCTGCCGGGTGGTGCCCGCGACCATCCATATCCCGCTGGAACAGGTTCCCGCCGCGCTGACCGACGAGGTGCTGGAACAGGCAGTGCGCATCACCCATGCCGCCCTGATCCGCGATTTCGGCATCCCCGACCCGCGCATCGCCGTGGCCGGGCTGAACCCGCATGCCGGCGAGGGCGGCACGATGGGCCGGCAGGAGGCCGACCGCATCGCCCCGCTGATCGCCCGGCTGCGGGCCGAGGGGCTGGACATCGCGGGCCCGCTGCCCGCCGACACGATGTTTCATGCCCCGGCCCGCGCCCGCTGGGACGCGGCGGTCTGTGCCTATCACGATCAGGCGCTGATCCCGATCAAGACGCTGGATTTCGCCGGCGGGGTGAATGTCACGCTGGGCCTGCCCTTCATCCGCACCTCGCCCGATCACGGCACCGCCTTCGACATTGCGGGTCAGGGCCGCGCCGATCCTGCCTCGACCATCGCCGCGCTTCGCATGGCCCGCGACATGGCCGCCCAGCGGCGATGAGCAGCATCGACAATCTGCCGCCGCTGCGCGAGGTCATCGCCCGCCACGATCTGCGGGCGAAGAAGCAGCTTGGCCAGAACTTCCTGCTGGATCTGAACCTGACCGCCAAGATCGCCCGGCAGGCCGGCGATCTGGACGAATGCGACGTGCTGGAGATCGGCCCCGGCCCCGGCGGGCTGACCCGCGGCCTGCTGGCCGAGGGCGCGCGCCATGTGCTGGCGATCGAAAAGGACGCCCGCGCCCTGCCCGCGCTGGCCGAGATCGCCGCCGCCTATCCGGGCCGGCTGTCCGTCATCCATGGCGATGCCCTGCAGATCGACCCGCTGCAGCATCTGACCCCGCCGATCCGCGTGGCCGCCAACCTGCCCTACAATATCGGCACCGAATTGCTGATCCGCTGGCTGACCCCGGCCGACTGGCCGCCCTTCTGGCAATCGCTGACGCTGATGTTCCAGAAGGAGGTCGCCGAACGGATCGTGGCCCGGCCCGGCAGCAAGGCCTATGGCCGGCTGGCCCTGCTGGCGCAATGGCGGGCGGATGCGCGCATCGTGATGACGCTGCCGCCCGAGGCCTTCGTGCCCGGGCCCAAGATCCATTCCGCAGTCGTCCAGCTGACCGCGCTGCCGGGACCGCGCTTTCCTGCCGATCCGGCGATCCTGTCGCAGATCACCGCCGCCGCCTTCAACCAGCGCCGCAAGATGCTGCGCGCCAGCCTGCGCGGCCTGCACCCGCAGATCGAGGCGTTGCTGGATCAGGCCGGCATTGCCCCCACGGCGCGGGCCGAGGAGATCGAGCTTGAGCGTTTCTGCACGCTGGCACGGGCGCTTCAGGCCCGGCGTGACGCAGGTACGCCATAGAATGGCGAGGGTCAGCCGCCGCGCAGCCGCCGCTTGATCCGGCTGAAGGCGACCGGGGTGATGCCCAGATAGCGGGCGATATCGCCCTGCGACAGGCGGCGGATCAGGCCGGGCTCGTGTTCGCAGAGCAGCCGATAGCGTTCCTCGGCCGAGGCACAGAGCAGCAACTGCTCGCGCCGGGCCTTGCGCAGCCGCAGCCAGTCGGTGAAATCGGCATAGGCCTGCCGCAGCACCATATCCTGCGCCAGCTGCGCCCGCGCCCAGCCGATCGGCAGCCGCACGATCTGCGACGGCTCGAGCGTGCGGGCGCCGAAGGACAGGTCCGCATCCTCGATGGCGAAGAGGCCACGGTCGACGATGAAGCTTTTGATCCGTTCACGACCGTCCGGGGTCAGATAGTCCAGTTTCACAAGCCCACCCTGCAGGACGAACAGATCGGGCGTGGCGACGCCCTGCACCAGCACCTGGGTGCCCGCGGGACAATCACGGAGATGCCACAGCTCGTCGGCCCGTGCCTTGATGCGGATCTGGCGCAGCAACGCCTCGGGCGCGGATTCCTCGGCGGCTGAACCCGGGTTCATGCGCCGCGTTCCGGGCGGTGATAGGATTCGGCTCCAACACCCGGACAGATACAGGCGAGCGACAATGCAGGCACCCCTTTCCCTTCCGTCAAAAATCCTTCTGACCGGCGGCACCTCGGGCATCGGCGCCGCGATGACCGACCGGTTGCTGGCCGCAGGCCACCATGTCATCACCCTGGCGCGGCACGCAACGCGGTTGTCGCCCCGCCCCGGCCTTGAGATGATCGATATCGACCTGTCGGACAGCGCCGAGGTCAGGCGGGTCGCGGCCGAGATCGCGGCGCGCCATGCCGATCTTTCGGTGCTGATCAACAATGCCGGGCTGCAATACCCGGCCGCGCTGACCGAGCCCGATTTCGACAGCGCCGCGATGGAGGCCGAGGTCGCGGTCAACCTGCTTGCCCCGGCACTGCTGGTCCACGGGCTGCTGGATCGGCTGCGGGCCAATGCCCCGGGGTCGGCGGTGGTCAATATCGGATCGGGCCTTGCCTGCTTTCCAAAGCGGCGAACCGCGCTCTACTGCGCGACGAAGGCGGGGCTGCACAGCTTTTCCCAGAGCCTGCGCTATCAGCTTGGGGCCGAGCGGGTGGCGGTGATCGAGGCGATCCTGCCGCTGGTCGATACGCCGATGACGCGGGGCCGGGGGCGCGGCAAGATCACGCCGGATGAGGCCGCAGCGGCGATCATCGCCGCGATCCGCACGGGCCGCCCCGAGATCTGGATCGGCAAGGCCCGGCTGCTGCCGGTCATGTCGCGGCTGGTCCCGGCGATTCCGCGCCGCCTGTTGCGGGGTTCGTGAACCCCCTGCATGACGGCAAGGGACGCCGGCCCGGACAGCAAAACGGGCCGCGCTTGGGCGGCCCGTTTTATATCCGTCGGGAAAGCCGGATCAGCCTTCACCGGTGCCGTTCTCGGCCGGGTTCGTGCCCGCCTCGCCCGCGGCTTCCGCCGTTTCGGTTCCCGCAGCATTGCGACGGGTGCGCCCGGTGGCGCTGCGCGGCGTTCGCGGGCGCCGCGGCTTGGCGGTAGCCTCGGTTTCCGGCGTCTCGACCGGGGCCGATGTCTCGCCGTCACCCAGCGACACCGCGTCGGGCAGGCTTTCGGCCTGGGCCTCGGGCAGAGGCGTGCGCCGCGGGCGGCCACGGCCGCGACGCACCGGCGCGGCGGGTTCGGCGTCAGACGCCGTCTCGACGGTGACGGCAGGCTCGGCCGCGTGTTCAGGCTCGGCAGCCTCAGGCGCGGGGGCAGCTGCGGGTCTGGCCACAGGCGCGGCCACCGGCTGGGCGACCGGCGCGGCAGAACTCTCGGGTGCGGCGGGGCTGTCCTGCCGGCGGGGCTGGTCGCGCCCGCCGCGATCGACATAGTCGCGGCCATTCTGGCCACCCTCGCGCGGCTGGCCGGTCTCGTCATCGCCGTTCTGACGCTGATTCTGGTGGTATTGCTGCTGGCGCTCGGCCATCTCGCGCTGCGCTTCGCCCAGCATTCTCGTGTAATGCTCGGCATGCTGCAGAAACGCCTGCTCGGCCACACGGTCGTTGGACAGCTGCGCGTCCCGGGCCAGGGTCAGATACTTGTCGATGATCTGCTGTGGCGTGCCGCGGACCTTGCCCTCGGGGCCCGAGCTGTCAAAGACGCGGTTGACGATATTCCCCAGCGTGCGCTGGCGGTTAGACTTGTTGCGCGAACGGGATTTGGATGATCTCATCAGTTTGTCTGTCAGTGGTTCCAGGTTGGTCTGGACAGCATTCCGGGCGGCGTCGGCGGCGACAATCGCCCCCAGCCGTTCAACCCCGCCTTGAGCCGCTCTGGGATGCGTCGCGCACCCGGTCGGTTTCGGCGTTGTCAGGCTGACCCGTGCGGCGGCCCTTCGACCCCGGCACGGTGCTGACTAATCACGCGGGGGGCGGCGACACAAGCAAAAAAACACGCGCAAGGCCGCTTTTTCCCGGCAATCTGCCGATTCAGGCCCCGAAACGGGCCAGAACGACACGATCCCGCCCGTCCAGGTCGGGAATCAGGCGGGTTTCCGCGCCGTGCTGGCGAAAGACCGCCGCAACCGCCGCGCCCTGCGTCGGCCCGATCTCGACCAGGACATGACCGCCCGGCGCCAGATGCGCCAACGCCCCCGCCGCGATCGCGCGATAGGCCGCCAGCCCGTCGCCGCCATCGGTCAGCGCCGAATGCGGCTCCCATTGCAGGACATCCGGGGCGAGGCCGGGCATTTCCGCCAGCGCGATATAGGGCGGGTTCGACACGATCAGGTCGAAACGACCGCCGAGGCCGTCATACCAGTCGGCCCGCAGGAAATCTGCCCTGACCCCGATCAGATGGGCATTGTCGCGGGCCACCTCAAGCGCGGGGGCCGAGATATCAGTGCCGGTCCCGCGGCTTCCCGGCCGTGCGGCCAGCAGCGAGATCAGGATCGCACCGGTTCCGGTACCCATGTCCAGCACGTTGCCCCAGGGCAGCGACAGCGCCGTCTCGACCAGGGTTTCCGTCTCGGGGCGCGGGTCCAGCGTGTCGCGGGTGACGCGAAAGCGATGGGCGTAGAAATCGCGAAACCCCACGATCTGGGCGACCGGCTGGCGGGTCGCGCGCGCGGCGATGCCCTGATCCAGCCGGACGATCTCCCCGGGGCTCAGGTCGCGGTCATCGGCGGTTCGCAAGCGGGCAGGCTCGACCCCCAGCACGGCGGCAAGGATCCGGTCGGCGTCGCGGGCGGCACCGTCGATCCCGGCGGCGCGCAGGGTCGCGGCGGCCTGCGCCCGCGCCTGCGACAGCTTCATTCCTGAGCCGCCAGCCGGGCGGCCTGATCGTGGGCGGTCAGCGCGTCGATGGTCTCGGTCAGGTCGCCCTGCATCACCCGGTCCAGCGCATAGAGCGTCAGGTTGATGCGATGATCGGTCATCCGGCCCTGCGGGAAATTGTAGGTGCGGATGCGTTCGCTGCGATCGCCCGATCCGACCTGCGAGCGGCGGTCGGCGGCCCGTTCGGCATCGGCGCGCTGGCGTTCCATGTCATAGAGCCGGGCGCGCAGCACGGCCATGGCATTGGCGCGGTTCTGGTGCTGGGACTTTTCGGATGAGGTGACCACGATCCCGGTCGGGATATGGGTGATGCGCACGGCCGAATCGGTGGTGTTCACATGCTGCCCGCCGGCACCGCTGGCCCGCATCGTGTCGATGCGGATATCGCCCGCCGGGATGTCGATATCGACCTCCTCGGCCTCGGGCAGGACCGCGACGGTGGCGGCGCTGGTATGGATGCGCCCGCCGGATTCGGTCTCCGGCACCCGCTGCACGCGGTGGACGCCGGATTCGTATTTCAGCCGGGCGAAGACGCCGTCGCCCTCGACCCGCGCCACCGCCTCCTTGACGCCGCCGAGTTCGGTTTCGGACAGGTCCAGCAGCTGGAAGCTCCAGCCCTGCGCCTCGGCGTGGCGGCGATACATGGCCAGCAGGTCGGCGGCGAACAGCGCCGCCTCGTCGCCGCCCGTGCCCGGGCGGATCTCGATGATCGCGGGCCGGGCATCGGCCGCGTCCTTCGGCAGCAGGGCGATGCGCAGCCGTTGTTCCAGATCGGGCAGACCCTCGCGCAGCCGCACCAGTTCGTCCTCGGCCAGTTCGCGCATCTCGGGATCGGCCAGCATGGCCTGCGCCTCGGCGATGCCGTCGCGAGCCTCGCGCCAGCGGGCGATTTCCTCGACCACCGGCTTCAGCTCGGCATATTCGCGGCTGATGGTGGCGATCTGGTCAGGGGCGGCACCGGCATTCAGCCGCGCTTCGAGGAACTCGAAACGCTGGGTGATCTGGTCAAGGCGGTCTTCGGGCAGCATGGACGGGGATTACCCGCGGCGCAGCCCGTCGTAAAGCGCGATCAGCGCCCCGGCAGGCGACAGTTTTGATCCATGTCATGGTCGCGACGCGGGATACATGCAAGAATCGCGATGACGCGCAAAGACCATGTCTTGGAGACAGCCATGAAGACTTCTCTTCTCGCCATTCTGGCCTTCGGCGCGCTGGCAGCCCCGGCACTTGCCCAGGATGCCGCCATCGACGATGCCACGCTTCGCGAGGATGCCCTGTCCTATTTCGCGGCCATCCCGCTGACCGCCGAGGCGCCCGAGGGCAACATCATGACGCGCGAGCGGATCGACCTCGGGGCGATGCTGTTCTTTGATCCGCGCATGTCGCGTTCGGGGCTGTTTTCGTGCCAGTCCTGCCACAATGTCGGGCTTGGCGGGGTGGACGGGCTGGAAACCTCGATCGGGCATGGCTGGCAGCAGGGACCGCGCAACGCGCCGACCATGCTGAACGCGATTTTCAACATCGCGCAGTTCTGGGACGGCCGCGCGCCCGATCTGGCCGAACAGGCCAAGGGCCCGGTGCAGGCGGGGGTCGAGATGAACAACACCCCCGACAATGTGGTGGCAACGCTGCAATCCATGTCGGGCTATGTCGATGCCTTTGCCGCCGCCTTCCCCGGCGAGGCGGATGCGATCAGCTTTGACAATTTCGCCCGGGCGATCGAGGCCTTCGAGGCGACCCTGATCACCCCCAACAGCCGCTTCGACCAGTTCCTGAACGGTCAGGATGGCGCGCTGAACGATCAGGAAAAACGCGGTCTGGCCGCCTTCATGGAAACCGGCTGCGCGGCCTGCCACGGCGGCGTGAACCTCGGCGGGCAGGAATATTATCCCTTCGGCCTGATCGAACGGCCGGGCGGCTCGGTCCTGCCCGAGGGCGACCGCGGGCGCTTTGCCGTGACCGAGACGGCGGATGACGAATATGTCTTCCGCGCCGCGCCCTTGCGCAACGTCGCGCTGACCGCGCCCTATTTCCATTCCGGCGCGGTCTGGGATCTGCCCGAAGCCGTGCGCGTCATGTCCTCGGCGCAGCTGGGCACCGAGTTGGAAGAGGGTCAGGTCGAGGATATCGTGGCCTTCCTCGGCACGCTGACGGGCGAGCAACCCGAGGTCGTGCATCCGATCCTGCCGGTGCGCGGCGCAGCCACGCCCGAGCCCGAGCCGATGTATGTCAAGTAGGGCCGGCTGAGGAAGGACAGGGGGCGGCTCCGCCCCCTTCTGCTGTGCGGAACGGGCCGGGCTATCGCGTGGCCGGGTTCACCACCGGCGGCTGGCTTGCGGTCGCATTTTCCGATGCCAGCCTCGGCATGGGTCTCATGGAGATTTCCTATTCGGGCTGGCAGATCTGGCCGGCGGCGACCGCGCGCAGGGTACGCCATACCAGCAGGGCGATCAGCACCGAGAGCCCGGCCAGCAATGCCAGCCCGACGGCGTGATGGGCCGGGGACTGCGCCACCTCGCCATGCAGCAGGCTGGCGACCGAGAGGGCCGCGACCGGAAAACTGAGCGCCCAGAAGCTGAGCGCGAAGGGCAGCCGCAGGATTCGCGGCAGTTGCGTGGCGACCAGCGCGGCAAAGACATAGCCAAGGCTCAGCAGGATATGGCCGAAGGCGTCATGCCCGCCGGTCATCCGCACCCAGGCGATATAGGCCACGGCCGGCGGGGCGATCAGGATGACCAGCGTCGGCTGCAGCCGGCCCGGCAGCGGATCGTGAAAGATCAGCCGGTTGAACACCAGCGCCAGCAGCACCAGCCAGAAGATCATCCCGGCCGAGAAGAACAGCCAGCCGGTCTCGATCCAGCCCAGTTCCGCCCCGGCGATCGGCACGATGACATTGCCCACCGCCGGGATGAACCAGGCCGGCGAGACATGGCCATGCTGGAAGCTGCGCGATCCGATCCAGCCCGAGACCACCGCCAGCGTCAGCACACCCTGCCCCGCCATCCCGACGATCCACAGCAGCCGCGCCGATCCCGGCAGCACCGGCAGCGCCGCCGTGGCAAGGATCAGCGCCGAGATGGTGACGGTCGGGAAGAAGGCCAGCCGCACCGGGTGACGCCATTCGGCCGCGACCGCCGCCGGATGGCGCATCAGCTTGAGCAGATAGAACAGGACCACGGCCAGAAACACCGCAGCCGTCACCGCCAGCGCGGCCAGAAACGGCGGTGAGGCCGCGCCGAAGGCCGCGCGCAGCGCCAGGGCCAGCCCTCCCAATCCCATCGTGGTCGCGAAGAAGGTGATCGGGAAATGTTCGAGCCGGTCGCGGGTTGCCGTCGTGTCGCCATTGGTCATTGCGCGATCCTTGCCCCTGTCATGCGGCCGCCGCGCCGGCGGACCGCGGCGCCGATCACATAGGCCCACATGACCGCGCCAAGACCGCCCCAGACCCCAAGGCCCAGCAGCATGATCCAGTCGATCGGCCCGCCGATATCGCCAAGGCGCGAACTGGTGATCCACATCACGAACCAGACCATCGCGACGGCGCCCAGCGGAAACCACAGCTGCGCCAGCAGGAAGCTGCGCGACATCACGCCGCGCTCGCGGATCAGCGTCATCACGAACAGCAGCGTGACGAGAACCGCCAGCACCACCATCGTCCAGAAAGTCGCGCGGCCGAAGATTTCCTCGAACACCGCGATCAGGGTTCCAAAAGTCAGATCCTTCATGGCTCAGGCCTTTCCGCGCAGCATGGCGTTATAGGTTGGCTTCAGGGCGATTTCCTTCATCAGCCAGGATACCCACAACTCTTCCAGGGGCGCGATGACGCCGGGGAAGGACGGGGTGAGGTTGTTCTGATAGTCGAACTCGACCAGCATCGCCCGGCCGATCCGGGTGATCAGCGGGCAGGAGGTATAGCCGTTGTAGATTTCGCGGCCCTCGCGGCCCTGCAATTCGGCCAGCAGGTGATCCTCAACCACCGGGACCTGCCATTTGACCGAAGCCGCCGTCTTGCCCTTGGGCACGCCGTTGATGTCACCGACGCCGAAGACATTGGGAAACCGCAGATGACGCAAGCTGCCCTGATCGACCTCGATCCAGCCCTGATCGACCCATTTGTCGGCCCAGGACAGGCCCGAGTCGCGCACCACCTGCGGCGCACGCTGCGGCGGGATCACGTTGATGAAATCGTAATCCAGCACCCGTTCCCCCTCGGGCGTGTCGAAGACCGCCTGCCGCGCCGTCGGATCGACCGCCTTCAGGACGTGGCTCCAGCGGATATCGAAACCCCGGTCGCGGAACAGCAGCTTCACCTTCTCGTCCACGACCGGCACCGAGAACAGGGTGTCGTTATGGGCGGCATAGATGAACTGGCTGTCCGCGCGGCTGCCCTGGCTGCGCGCCCGGTCATCGGTGATGAAGGTGTATTTCAACGGCGCGCCGGCGCATTTCATCTCGGTCGGCGGGCGCCCGAACAGGCCGGTGCCGCCCTTGCGGGTAAATTCGTCCATCGCGCGCCATGTCGCCGCCGCCTGCTCGGGTCCGGCATAGACCGCACCCAGCCCGTTGCGGCCGACCTGTGCCATGCCGAACCCCTCGATGGCCGACCAGTCCAGCGACAGTCCGGTGGCGAGGATCAGATAGTCGTAATCCAACACCTCGCCCGAAACCGTGGTCACGCGCCGCGCCTCGGGATCGATGGCGGCGGCATGGTCCTGCACCCAGCGAACGCCCTGCGGCAACCATTGCTGTGTCGTGCTGACCGCGTAATCGGCCGGTTTCAGCCCCGCGGCGATCAGCGTGAAACCCGGCTGATACCAATGCTGCAGGCGGCCATCGACGATGGTGATCGTCGCCCCCTCCAGCCGCGCCGCCAGCCGGTTGGCCATGGCCGCGCCGGCCGCACCGGCCCCGAGGATGACGATCCGCGCGCTGGTCCGAACCGGCGCAGCCTGCGCCGCGCCTGCCCTTCCTGCCAGCGCCGCAGCCCCGGCGCCGGCGGCAAGGCCGAACAGCTGGCGGCGGCCGATGGCGATTCCTGTGTTGCCCATATTTCCCTCCCATATTTCACATCTCGATAGATGAATATCTATATGAGTTGGGTGCATCCATGATTTGGATCAAGCCTCGGCCGCGGGCGAATCACCTTGCATTCGCAGCATGCGCCGCTATAAGGCCCCATCCTTCCGCCGAGACATTGCAACCGCGCAGCCTCTCGTGGCGGGTGCGGAAGGAACTGCCCGCCTATGAAGTGCGCCCGAAACCGAAAGGATCGCCATGCCTCTGTATGAGCATGTGCTGATCGCCCGTCAGGACCTGTCGAACACGCAGGCCGAAGGGCTGATCGAACATTTCTCGACCGTACTGGCCGACAATGGCGGCAAGGTCGTGGACAACGAATACTGGGGTGTCCGCACCCTCGCCTACAAGATCAACAAGAACCGCAAGGGGCATTACGCCTTCCTGCGCTCGGACGCCCCGGCGGACGCGGTGCAGGAGATGGAGCGTCTGGCCCGCCTGCATGACGACGTGATGCGGGTGATGACCATCCGCGTCGACACGCACGAGGAAGGCCCCTCGGTGCAGATGCAGAAGCGCGAAGAGCGTGGCGAGCGCGGTGACCGTGGCGAGCGCCGCGAACGCCGCGAGCGGAACTGAGGAGACTGATCCATGGCGAACAAACCGTTCTTCCGTCGTCGCAAGGTCTGCCCGTTCTCGGGCGAGAATGCGCCGAAGATCGATTACAAGGACACCCGTCTGCTGCAGCGCTATATCAGCGAACGCGGCAAGATCGTGCCCTCGCGCATCACCGCCGTCTCGGCCAAGAAGCAGCGTGAACTGGCCCGTGCCATCAAGCGCGCCCGCTTCCTCGCCCTGCTGCCCTACGCCGTGAAATAAGGAGGAAGACCGATGCAAGTCATCCTGCTGGAACGCGTGGCCAAGCTGGGCCAGATGGGCGAAGTGGTGAAGGTGAAAGAGGGCTATGCCCGCAACTTCCTGCTGCCGCAGGGCAAGGCGCTGCGCGCCTCGGACGCCAACATCAAGGCTTTCGAGAACCGCAAGGTGCAGCTTGAGGCCCGCAACGCCGAGTCCAAGTCCGACGCGCAGAAAGTCGCCGACAAGCTGAGCGGGGAAACCTTCGTGGTGATCCGTTCGGCATCCGATGCCGGCGCGCTTTACGGCTCGGTCACCACCCGCGATGCCGCCGAGGCCGCGACCGAGGCCGGCTTTACCGTCGACCGCAAGCAGGTGGTCCTCGGCAACCCGATCAAGGAACTGGGCCTGCACGACGTGACCATCGTGCTGCACCCCGAGGTCGAGGCCATCATCACCCTGAACGTCGCGCGCTCGACCGAAGAGGCCGAACTGCAGGCACAGGGCAAATCGATCCAGGATCTGGCCGCCGAGGCCGATGCCGAAGCCGAGTTCGAGATCGCCGAACTGTTCGACGATATCGGCGGCGCCTCGACCGACGATGACGACGGCGACGCCGATCGCGGCTGACCGTCCCGCATCCTGGAACCGTTTCGACCGCGCCGGGCGACCGGCGCGGTTTTTTCTTTCCGTTGTTGAAACTGCATCGACCGATCCGCAGATGTAGGATTTGACGCAGGCGCCATCATGTGAGACAGCCCTGCAACTTCCGAGCGAACCACCCGAGGATGTGTAATGAGTGATCCGCTGACCCGCCTTCTTGCCGAACGCGACTGGCTCCTGGCCGACGGCGCGACGGGAACCAACCTGTTCAACATGGGCCTCGAATCGGGCGAACCGCCAGAATTGTGGAATGTCGATCACCCCGACCGGATTCGGGCGTTATATCGCGGTGCGGTCGAGGCCGGCTCGGACCTGTTCCTGACCAACAGTTTCGGCGGCAATGCCAGCCGCCTCAAGCTGCACCGGGCCGAGGCCCGCGTGGCCGAGTTGAACCGCGCCGCGGCGGAACTCGGCCGCGAGGTCGCGGATGCCGCCGGCCGGCCGGTGATCGTCGCCGGCAGCATCGGCCCGACCGGCGACATCATGGCGCCGATGGGCAGTCTCACCCATGAGGCCGCGGTTGAGATGTTCCACGAGCAGGCCGAGGCCCTGAAGGCCGGCGGCGCCGATGTGCTGTGGGTCGAGACGATCAGCGCGGCCGAAGAGTTCCGCGCCGCCGCCGAGGCCGCCCTGCTGGTCGACATGCCCTGGTGCGGCACCATGAGCTTCGACACGGCGGGCCGCACCATGATGGGCATCACCTCGGCGCAGCTTTCGGCCCTGGTCGAGAAACTGCCCAACCCGCCCGTCGCCTATGGCGCGAATTGCGGTGTCGGCGCCTCTGACCTGCTGCGTACGGTGACCGGCTTTCTGGCCTCGGGCAACGAACGCCCGATCATCGCCAAGGGCAATGCCGGCATCCCGCGCTTCGAGGCCGGCCATATCCATTACGACGGCACGCCCGAACTGATGGCGGATTATGCCTGCCTCGCCCGCGATCTGGGCGTGCGCATCATCGGCGGCTGCTGCGGCACCATGCCCGAGCATCTGCGCGCCATGCGCGAGGCGCTGGAAACCCGACCGCACGGCGGGCGCCCGACACTGGAACTGATCGCCGAGCGGCTGGGCGGGTTCAGCTCGACCGGCGACGGCACCGGCGAGGATGCCACCGCCTCGCGCGAGCGGCGCGGCAGGCGGCGCGGCTAGAACAGCGACAACTGGTCGCCCGCCCGCGGTGGCGGGCCGAAGCGGCTGCAATCCAGCGCCGGCATCCCCTCGCGATAGCCCAGCCGGCGGCAGGCCAGCCTGAAGCGCTGATGCAGCAGCTTGGCCTCGATCCCCTCGCCCCGGAAACGGTGACCGAAGCGTGGATCGTTGTCGCGACCGCCCCGCATCGCCTGCACCCGGTTCATCACATGCGCGGCCATGCCGGGCCGGTGCCGGTCAAGCCAGTCGCGAAACAACGGCGCGACCTCATGCGGCAGCCGCAGCGGGATCATGCTGGCGGTGGTCGCGCCAGCCTCGCGCGCGGCGGTGAGGATAGCCTCGAGTTCGGACTCGGTCAGAACCGGGATCACCGGCGCGACCATGACCCGAACCGGCACCCCCGCCCGCGCCAGCTCGCGGATCATGCGCAGCCGGGTCGCAGGCGCGGGTGCGCGCGGCTCCAGCGCGCGGGCAAGGGCCGGGTCCAGCGTGGTCACGCTGATGCCGACCGCCGCCTGGTCCCTGGCCGCCAGTTCGGCCCACAGGTCCAGATCGCGCAGCACCGTCTGCCCGCGGGTGACCAGCGTGGCCGGATGGTTCCAGTCGCGCAGCACCAGCAGGATGCCCGGCATGATCGCCAGTTTCGCTTCGATCGGCTGATAGGGATCGGTATTGGTTCCCAGGGCGATCGGCGCCGGCCTGTAGGACGGCCGGCCCAGTTCCCGCTCCAGCAGCTTTGAGGCACCGGGCTTGGCGGTGATCTTCGTCTCGAAATCCAACCCCGGCGACAGGCCCAGATAGGCGTGGCTGGGCCGGGCATAGCAATAGATGCAGCCATGCTCGCAGCCGCGATAGGGGTTGATCGAGCGGTCGAAGCCGATATCGGGCGAGGTGTTGCGGGTGATGATGCTGCGCGGGCTTTCGCTTACCACCTCGGTCCGCAGCAGGTGTTCGTCCTCGGGGATGTCCCAGCCATCCGCTTCGCGGATGCGGCGATGCGGCTCGAACCGGCCTTCGGGGCGGGTATCGGCGCCTCGGGCCTTTAGCCTTTCATCGGGATTGCGGGGCGGCAGCATGGGGTCAGGATAGAACATTACAGGAACATTTGAAAGGGATTCTACAGCGGCGTCGCCTGCGATCCTCGTCATGTCGCTTTATGGCCGTCACCCGCGCCGTTTCGGCGTCATTCGGCAGATAAGAGCATGAGGAGTCCGATCATGGCCGAGGACGACGACGAAATCATCCTGTCCGAACTGAGCGACGAGGATCTGGTCCAGCAGATGATGGACGACCTCTATGACGGCCTGAGGGATGAAATCGAAGAAGGCGTCAATATCCTGCTGGGACGCGGCTGGGCGCCCTATGACGTGCTGACCAGGGCACTGGTCGCCGGCATGACCATCGTCGGTCACGATTTCCGCGACGGCATCCTGTTCGTCCCCGAGGTGCTGCTGGCGGCGAATGCGATGAAGGGCGGCATGGCGATCCTGAAGCCGCTGCTGGCCGAGACCGGGGCGCCGCGCATGGGCAAGATGGTGATCGGCACCGTCAAGGGCGACATCCACGATATCGGCAAGAATCTGGTCTCGATGATGATGGAAGGCGCCGGCTTCGAGGTCATCGATCTGGGCATCAACAACGCGGTCGAGAAATATCTTGAGGCCATCGCCCGCGAAGAGGCCGACATCCTCGGCATGTCGGCGCTGCTGACCACCACCATGCCCTACATGAAGGTCGTGATCGACACGATGAAGGAACAGGGCATCCGCGACGACTATATCGTGCTGGTCGGCGGCGCACCCCTGAACGAGGAATTCGGCCGCGCCATCGGTGCCGACGCCTATTGCCGCGACGCCGCCGTCGCGGTCGAGACGGCCAAGGACTTCATCCAGCGTAAGCATAACCAACTGGCGGCAAGCCAGTAGGCGCGTCCCTCCGCGCCGCCTGCCCGGCCGGGAAGCCTCCCTCCCGCGCCGGGTTTCTGTCTGCGCGAAGGCGGGTTTTTCTGCGCCGGCGGTTGAAAGCCTCGTCCAAGGCGCACAAGTTGCCGGCGAAGGGGAATGCCCGGCAACGGGCCGCGCGCAGCAGACAGGACATATCGATGAGCAATGACTATACCCCGCCCAAGGTCTGGACCTGGGACAAGGCGAATGGCGGTGAATTCGCCAGCATCAACCGGCCCATTGCCGGCCCGACCCATGACAGAGAACTGCCCGTCGGCAAGCACCCCCTGCAGCTTTATTCGCTGGCCACGCCGAACGGGCAGAAGGTCACGATCATGCTGGAAGAGTTGCTGGCCAAGGGCCATGCGGGCGCCGAATACGACGCCTGGCTGATCCGCATCGGCGATGGCGACCAGTTCGGCAGCGGCTTTGTCGGCGTCAACCCGAACTCGAAGATCCCGGCGCTGATGGATCATTCGGTGACCCCGCCGCGCCGGGTGTTCGAGTCGGGCTCGATCCTGCTGTATCTGGCCGAGAAGTTCGGCGAGTTCCTGCCCGCGGACCCGACGGCCCGGACCGAGGCGCTGAACTGGCTGTTCTGGCAGATGGGCTCGGCCCCCTTCCTCGGCGGCGGCTTCGGGCATTTCTACGCCTATGCCCCGGTCAAGATCGAATATGCGATCGACCGCTATGCGATGGAGGTCAAGCGCCAGATGGACGTGCTGGACCGGCATCTGGCCGGGAACCGCTTCATGGCGGGGGAGGACTATTCCATCGCTGATATGGCGATCTTCCCGTGGTATGGGCGGATCACCACCGGCGGCGTCTATGGCGATGCCGCGACCTTCCTTGACGGGAAAAGCTACAGGAACGTCGTGCGCTGGAACGACGAGATCGCGGCGCGCCCGGCGGTGCAGCGCGGGCTGATGGTCAACCGCAGCTCGGGCGATCCGGCGGGGCAATTGCACGAACGGCATGACGCCGGCGATTTCGAGACGCGGACCCAGGACAAGCTGGAAGCGCAGTCCTGACAGAACCCTTCGCCTGCCCCCGCCGGGGCGGGCGGTTCCCGCCATCGGGGGCAAACCGTGATCACCGACGACGACGTGAAGGATCTGTTCGACCTCTATGAAGGCCTGTGCCGGCAGGCGCTTGGCGGCGAGGTCGATGTGGACCGGATCACCTCACTCTTCGCGGCAGAGTTCATCGGCGCCGCGCCGCAGGGCGTGCTGGCCGGCAGGAACGATGCGCAGCTTGGTCAGGCGATCGCGCGGGAATACGTCCATCACCGGAAGGTCGGCACGAAAGAGATGCGGATACGCGATCTCCGCGTCTCACCGCTGGACGAATATCATTGCGTCGCGCATGTCGGCTGGACGGCCGTCTATGCCCGCGACAAGGCGCCGGATCTGCCGATCGACTTCGAGGTACACTATTTCCTGCAGAAGCTCGGCGACGAGCCGAAGATTTTCGGCTGGGTTTCAGGCGACGCAGAGGCGCTGCTGAAGGCGCATGGCATCATTTAAAGAAAACCCCGCCAAGGCGGGGCTTTCGGGTTCTTGCGGTTCAGTTCCGCGCCTTGTCGACCATCTTGCCCTTCGAGATCCAGGGCATCATCTCGCGCAGCTTGGCACCGACCTGTTCGATCTGGTGTTCGTCATTGATCCGACGGGTGGCCTTGAACATCGGCTGGCCGACCGAGTTTTCCTGCATGAAGTCGCGCACGAAGCGGCCGGTCTGGATGTCGCGCAGCACCGCCTTCATCCGCGCCTTGGTTTCGTCATAAGGCAGGATGCGCGGGCCGCTGACATATTCGCCATATTCGGCCGTGTTGCTGATCGAGTAGTTCATGTTGGCGATGCCGCCCTCATAGATCAGATCGACGATCAGCTTCACCTCATGCAGGCATTCGAAATAGGCCATCTCGGGCTCGTAGCCCGCCTCGACCAGCGTCTCGAAGCCCATGCGGATCAGTTCGACCAGGCCGCCGCACAGCACCGCCTGCTCGCCGAACAGGTCGGTTTCGCATTCCTCGCGGAAATTGGTTTCGATGATGCCCGAACGACCACCGCCGATGGCCGAGCAATAGCTGAGGCCCAGATCCATCGCCTTGCCCGAAGCGTCCTGATGCACCGCCACGAGGCAGGGCACACCACCGCCCTTGACATATTCACCGCGCACGGTGTGGCCGGGACCCTTGGGCGCCATCATGATGACATCGACGCCGGCCTTCGGCTCGATCAGGCCGAAATGCACGTTCAGGCCGTGGGCGAAAGCGATCGCCGCGCCCTCGCGCAGATTGTCGTGGACGTATTTCCTGTAGGTTTCGGCCTGCAGTTCGTCCGGCATGGTGAACATGATCAGGTCGCACCATGCGGCGGCCTCGGCAATGCCCATCACCTTCAGCCCTTCGGCCTCGACCTTCCTGGTCGTGGCAGAGCCTTCACGCAGGGCGATGACGACATTCTTGGCACCCGAATCGCGCAGGTTCAGCGCATGGGCATGGCCCTGGCTGCCATAGCCGAGAATGGCGATCTTCTTGTCCTTGATCAGGTTCACGTCGCAATCGCGGTCGTAATAAACGCGCATCTTGAGTCCTTTCCTCTCCGATGCCAGGGTTCTAGCCCCTTCCGGCGCATCAGGGATGTTGAATTCTCGCAGGATGTGCAAGATTGTCGAAATAATCATGTCGAGAAAGGCGAAAATTTCATGAAATTCATGCCCGATGCAACGGATCGGCGCATTCTGCGTCAGCTTCTGGCCGATCCCGGCGCGTCCAGTGCCACCCTGGCAGAACGTGCCGGCGTCACCGCGGCCAGCCTGTGGCGGCGGCTGGAGCGGATGCGCGAGGCCGGGGTCATCAGCGCCATCCAAAGCCGCATCGACTGGCGGGCATTGGGATGGGAGGTCGAGGTCAGCCTGCGCTTCACGCTGGACAAGACCGATCCCCGCGCCTTCGACGAGTTCATCTCGGCCGCGCGCGAGGTGCCCGAGGTCATCGAGATCCAGACCTTCCTCGGCAGCGTCGATCTGCGGCTTTCGGTGATCGCGCGGGACATGGCGCATTGGCAGCAGATCTACCGCGAACGTATCCTGACCCTGCCGCATGTGTCGGACAGCGATGCGCTGATGCTGGTCTCGACCATCAAGGACAGCGCGGAGCTGGCGCTGTGACGGCGCTGGACGCCACCGACCTGGCGATCCTGCGGCTTCTGACCGGGGACGCCACCTGCAGCGCGGCCGAGATCGGCAGGGCGGTCGGCATCGGCCAGCCGGCGGCATGGCGTCGCATCCGCAAGCTGACCGAACAGGGCGTGCTGGCCGGCCGGCGGGTGGTCGTGGACAATGCCGCGCTCGGCTTCGGCGTGACCGTGTTCCTGGGCATCCGCCTGGCCGCCAAGGGCCGCACCTCGCTGGAAGAATTCGAGCGCGCGGTGACCGCCATCCCCGAGGTGCAGACGGTCCAGCATGTCCTGGGCCAGTTCGACTATCGCCTGCGCATCACCGCCCGCGACATTTCCGACTTCGAGCGCATCCTGCGCCGCCGCATCATGACCCTGCCCGGCATCGGGCAGGTCGAGGCGAACGTGATGCTGTCCGAGGAACGCCGCCCCGGCCCGCTGGGCCGCTAGTATCAATGCACGTTCAAGCGACGAGTGATTGCGGCTGATCTTCGTCCAAGGGCAGGGCCACTTTTAGTCGCTGGCTCAAATACGAGATATCCTGGCTTGCACTGGATACTTTGAAGCCTTCGCCGATCAGGTGATTGATATACCACTTGTTATAGAAAAACGCGATCACGGGTCCGGCAAACCCAAAGGTCGCGAAAGAAAGCAGTCCGATCACGATCGCCCCGACCCAGTGCCCCCTCAATAACGCGGGGAAAAGGCCGAAAAAAAACGTAGTCCAAGAAAATCCGACAGGCGCGTTCTTGATACGGCCGGATTGTCGATGGTGAAAATTAACTGTCGCGTAAGCCATGGAATTTCCTCGAAGAAGGTTTGCATCAAACATCTATCATGTGAGCGGATGCATACAACCAGAAATTGAAAATTTGCTTGAATTGCGCAGGCTTGCGCAATGTGGCGTTTTCGGGGCACCAAAGGGGCCGGATGAGGGAGGTCGGATCATGGTCGATATCGCCACGCGGGTCTATAACCACAAATGGAAGATCGACCCGATCATCCGGTCGCTGATCGATACCGATTTCTACAAGCTGCTGATGTGCCAGTCGGTGTTCCGCAACCGCCCCGACACCAATGTCCGCTTCAGCCTGATCAACCGCACGAAATCCATCCGCCTGGCCGAGTTGATCGACGAGGGCGAGCTGCGCGAGCAGCTGGATCATGTCCGCAGCCTGTCGCTGACCCGCGGCGAAAGCACCTGGCTGCGCGGCAATACCTTCTACGGCAAGCGGCAGATGTTCCGCCCCGATTTCATGGAATTCCTCGAGGGGCTGCGCCTGCCCCCCTATCAGCTGGAAAAGCGCGACGGGCAATACGAGCTGACCTTCGAGGGGCGCTGGCCGGAGGTGATGCTGTGGGAGATTCCGGCGCTGGCGATCCTGATGGAACTGCGCTCACGCGCGGTGCTGAAGGACTTGGGGCGGTTCGAGTTGCAGGTCCTTTATGCCCGCGCCATGACCCGGCTGTGGGAAAAGGTGCAGGCCCTGCACGACCTGCCCGACCTGCGCATCGCCGATTTCGGCACCCGCCGCCGGCACGGCTTTCTGTGGCAGGACTGGTGCGTGCAGGCCATGATCGAGGGCCTGGCCGAGCGGTTCACCGGAACCTCGAACTGCCTGATCGCCATGCGCCGCGACATCGAGGCGATCGGCACCAACGCGCATGAACTGCCGATGGTCTATGCCGCGCTGGCCGACAGCGATGCGGAACTGCGGCAGGCCCCCTATGAGGTGCTGGCCGACTGGCACGAGGAACATGACGGGAATCTGCGCATCATCCTGCCCGACACCTACGGCACCGAGGGCTTTCTTGCCGGCGCCCCCGACTGGCTGGCCGGCTGGACCGGGATCCGCATCGACAGCGGCGATCCCGCGACCGGGGCCGAGACCGCGATCCGCTGGTGGCAGGAGCGCGGCGAGGATCCGCGCTCGAAGCTGGTCATCTTCTCGGACGGGCTGGATGTCGGGAAGATCATCGAATTGCACCACCAGTTCCACGGCCGGGTCAAGGTCAGCTTCGGCTGGGGCACCCTGCTGACCAACGATTTCCGCGGGCTGGTGCCGGGCGACGGGCTGGCGCCGTTCAGCCTGGTCTGCAAGGCGGTCGCGGCGAACGGGCGGCCGACCGTCAAGCTGTCGGACAACCCGGCCAAGGCGACAGGGCCGGCCGAAGCAATCGAACGCTACAAGCGGGTCTTCGGCGTCCACCACCAGACGGTGCAGGAGGTGCTGGTCTGAGAGCCGGGCTCAGACGCCGGTCGCCCAGATGATCGCCCGGCAACACAGCGCGGCGATCGCTGCGGCCACCGGCACGGTCACCACCCATGCCGCCGAAATGGTGGCGACATGGCTGCGCCGGATCAGCAGCCGGCGCCGGGTTTCTTCGGCCGGCAGGGGCGAGCGTAACTTCATGTTGCGCCGGTCCAGCCATTCGCGCGCGAAACCCACGCCGAAAATGCCGCCGATCGCGACATGGGTGGTCGAGACCGGCAGCCCGAAGGTCGAAGCCGTCAGCACGGTCACCGCCGTCGCCAGCGAGACACAGAGCGCCCGCCCCGCATTCAGCCGGGTGATGGCGCTGCCGACGGTGATCACGAGGCGACCCCCGAACAGCATCGTGCCCAGGGCGATGGCCAGACCGGCCAGCAGCAGCACCGCGACGGGAACGGCAAATGAGCTGGCGGCCGATACCTCGCCGGCCAGGATCACCGACAGCGGCCCGGCGATATTGCCGACATCATTGGCACCATGGGCAAAGCCCATCATCGTCGCCGCCAGCAGAAGCGGCGGCCGCAACAGCCGCTTGCTGCCCGGATGGCCGTCCGTTCTGGCCAGTTCCGCCTCGAGCAGGCGGCGCATCACCAGCCAGCCGAGGATCGCCGCCGCCACGCCCGCCGCCCCGGCGCCGCCATGGCTGATATAGGATGCCCGCGCCAGCATTTCGGCCAGATAGGCCACGAAGAGGCCGGTCATCGCCGCCACCATCAGCGGCAGCCAGCGCCGCGCCGAGGCCGCCCGATCGGGCGCCTCCAGCACCCTGAGGCGCAGAAAGATCACGAACAGCCCGGCCAGGGCGCCCGCAGCCAGGGGCGCCACCACCCAGATCGAGGCGATCATGCCCAGCGTGCCCCACTCGATCGCCCCGGCCCCCAGCACCGTCAGCCCGGCGCCGGCGATCCCGCCGACAATGGAATGCGAGGTGCTGACCGGCAGCCCGAGGCCGGTCGCCGTCGTGATCCACGCCGCCGCCCCGACCAGCGCCGACAGCATGACCAGCCGCGTGCTGATCCCCGAAGCCAATGGCGCAGCATCGACAATGCCGCTGGCCAGCCGGTGCGTCACCGCGCCGCCGGCAAGGCTGGCGCCGGCGATTTCGGCCAGTGCCACCAGAACCAACCCCGGCAGCAGGCCGATGGCCCCGGCGCCGAAGGCCGGACCAAGCGAGTTGGCGACATCGTTCGAGCCGATCGCCAGCCCCAGCCAGCCGGCCACGATCAGCCCCGCAACCAGTCCCGCATAGAGATTCGGCCCGACATCCATCCACATGATGACGACCAGCCCCGCGACCAGCGACAGCACCGCAAGCCCCATCCGCAAAAGCGGACGCAGCGCATGGCGTTGCGCGGTTTCGGCATAGGTGAGCCGGCCCAGATCCTTGTCGAGTATGTGAAAGCTCCGGCCCTTGCGCATCACTGCAGCCCTGCCGGACCCTGCTTGGGCCCCATGCCGGTTTCTCCCTGGCTCCTCCTGCCCGACCTAACCCGCCCGTGGCACCTTGACCAGCCTCCGGATGATCTGTTGCAGGCCGGGTTCCTCGACCTGCTCGGCCGCGTCGGCGGGATCGAACCAGCGCCGCCGCCGCTCATCGGCCTCGGGGAATGCCTTCGACGCGCTGGCGACCTGCAGCGGAAAAACCCGGACCTCGACCGGCACCGTGAAGCCGCTGTCCTGATCCTTGTCATAGGTATAGCGGCCGATTTCCTCGTGGCTGACGCGCCCCTTGACGCCGGCTTCCTCCCACGCCTCCTGCGCGGCCGCCCCCGGCAGGGTCCGGCCCTCCATCGGCCAGCCCTTGGGAATGATCCAGCGCCCGGTGCCGCGGCTGGTGATCAGCAGCACCTGTCCGGTATCGTCATCGATGCACAGCGCCCCCACCTGGATGGGCGGCGGACGCTTGCCGATCAGTATCCGCAGGGAATTGCGAAGCACGCTCATTCCTCGGAGTCCACCTTTCCGCGCAGCACCTTCACCTGACCGCGCACCGACTTTGCCTGCAGGCGCCGGCGCTGGCTGCCAAGGGTCGGGCGGGTCGCGATACGCTTTTTCGGCGCCACCGCCGCGCGGCGGATCAGATCGGCCAGCCGGTCACGTGCGATCTCGCGGTTCCGGGCCTGGCTGCGGGTCTCCTGCGCAAGGATCAGAACCGCGCCATCCGAGGTCCAGCGCCGCCCCGCCAGCCGCTGCAACCGGCGCTTCACCGGCTCGGGCAGATTGGGTGAGCGCGCCGCCTCGAAGCGCAGCTCGACCGCTGTTTCGACCTTGTTCACGTTCTGCCCCCCCGGACCCTGAGAACGGGTAAACTGCTCCGAGAGTTCCCATTCTTCAATCGCGATCTGGTCGTTCACATGTAACATGACCGCAAGATATGGCGTACATATCGCCCAATTAAAGCGGTTTTGGTTAAGGAAGTGTGAAATCTGCCCGAACAGACAGGAAAACCTGACCTAGCGGCGCGCCGACTGCACGGATTCCGGCCAGTGAGCGAAGGGAAGCACGGCGCCCTCGCGGCGGCTGCGGCCGACGCGGGCAAGCTCGACCTCGGCAAAGACCCAGCCGGGGCGATCCATCTCGCCCTCGGCGATGATCCCCGTCTCGGGCCAGAACCCGTCCGGCGGCCCATAGATCGCGGCCCGGCCACGGTTCTCATCCAGTGCCGGATTCCAGTGGCAGGACCCGACCGTCGGCGCATGGACCACCACGCACTGGCTTTCCAGCGCCCGGGCCATGGCGCCGATGCGGACCCGGTTGAAGCCCGCCACCGTGTCGGTGCAGCTTGGCACCAGCAGCATTTCGACCCCGGCCTCGGCCAGCGCCCGGCCCAGCAGCGGAAACTCGCTGTCATAGCAGATCAGGATGCCGATCCGGCCAAGCGCCGTCTCGAAGACCCGAAGCCCCGGCGCAGCCACGACATGCCAGCTTTCCCGCTCGAACCGGGTCATGATCTGCTTGTCCTGATGACCGATCCGGCCCGAGGGGCCGAACAGCACGGCACGGTTGACCGGCCGCGCGCCCGCATCGAAACATGGCCCCGAGGCCGCAAGGATATGGCAGCCCTGCGCCGCCGCCAGCCGCGCGTGCAGATCGGCCGCCGCGTCGGAATGGGCCGCCGCCTCGTGCAGCGACCGCTCAAGATCGCCCGCGACCTCCGGCCCGCCAAGCGAGGCCAGTTCCATCGCACCATATTCGGGAAAGACCAGCAGGTCGGCGCCCGCCGCATCCTCTACCCAGCGGGTCAGCTTGGCCTCGTAATCGTCGAAACTGTCGAACCAGTCGATCGGATAGGCGGCGGCGGCGATCCTCACAGCGGTCGCATCCAGAATTGCAATTGCTTCTCGGTCTCGGCCGTCTGCCCGAGATCCTTCCAGGAAAAGCTGGCGGTCACGCCCGGCAGCGGCGTATAGCCGCGCTTGCGCCAGAACTCGTTCAGCGGGCGATAGTCGGCCGGGCGGGCGGGATGGTCGTCGGGGCGGATCACGCTGCAGAAGGCGGACCAGCGCAGCCCAAGACCACGGGCATGGGCCTCGCGCAGGTCGAAGAAGGCGTGACCGATGCCGCGCCCGCGATATTCCGGCAGCAGCACCGATTCCGCGCAGTAGAAGATCTGCGACAGCGGTTCGGGCCAAAGCGCGAAGGCGGCGCCGAAATCGGCGGCGTGATCGGCCATCGGCGCCCCGGTGGCCGCTCCGACGATGCGATCGCCATCCAGCGCCGCGACCACGACGGCGCCGGGCGATTGATAGGCGCGAAGATAGTCGTCCTCGTAATCCGCGTCGCCGTCATAGAGATAGGGCCAGTCGCGGAAGACCGAGATGCGCAGCCGCGCCACGTCCGGCAGCGCGGCCGCCAGTGCATCCCCGGTCAGGACACGGGTGGTCACGCTCATTCGCAGACCTGCCGGGTCCAGTCGGCAAGGTTGTAATAGGTGGTCACGCGGGCGATCCTACCATCGCGGATGCTGAAGAAGGTGCCTGCCGGCAGCCGGTAGGTCTGGCCCTTCGCCTCGGGCAGCCCCTCATCGGTCTTCAGATAGGTGCCGTTGACCACGAATTCCGCCGCCGCGCGGTCGCCGGCCTCATTGGCGAAGATCACCATGTCGGTCAGATCCTCCCTGTAACTTTCGGTCATGTGACGGTTGAACTCCGCGAACAGCGCCTTGCCGCGACGGATCCCGCCCTCATTGACGTGATGTTCGACCTCATCATGCAGCAGGTCAAGCATCCGGTCGGTCTGGCCGGCATTGAAGGCCTCGTAATAGCTGGCAATCAGGGTTCTGGTATCCATCGCGTTTCTCCTTGTGCCCGCAGCTGATCTAGCGTTGTTTCCGGGGCGCGTCACCTCGGCCCAAGGGACCAGATGCCCCATGAAAGGCTGCAGGGGCCGGCGCAGCTTGAATTTTGAGGACAACATGTTAGCGCTGGTCAGACCTGCGCAGGAGGGATTCGCAAGGATGAGCAACCGGGATCAGCTTGGCCGGCGGGAGATCACCTGCTTCAAGGCCTATGACGTACGCGGCGAACTGGGCAAGAATCTTGACGCGGATGTCGCCTATCGCATCGGCCGGGCCTTCGCGCAGGCGCGGGGCGCGCGCCGCGTCGTGGTCGGGCGCGACAGCCGCGAAAGCTCGCCCGAACTTGCGGCGGCGCTGATCGAGGGGCTGACCGATGGCGGCGCCGATGTGCTGGATCTGGGTCTGGCGGGCACCGAAGAGGTCTATTTTCACACCGGCTTTCACGACACCGATGGCGGGATCGAGGTCACGGCGTCGCATAATCCGATCAACTATAACGGCATGAAGATCGTCGGGCGTGGCTCGGCCCCGCTGGATCCCGCCACCGAACTGCCGCCTATCGTGGATCTGGCCACCTCGGGCAGCTTCACCCCGGCCACGAAGGGCAGCGTGACCGATTTCAGCCACGCCCGCGCCGGTTACGCCCAGGCGATGGCCGATTTCGTCGATGTCTCGGTCCTGAAACCCATGAAGATCGTGGTGAATGCCGGCAATGGCACCGCTGGCCCGACCTTCGACACCATCGCCGCCGAGCTGCAACGGCGCGGCGCGCCGCTGGAATTCGTGCGCATGCATCACGATGTGGACAGCAGCTTTCCGAACGGCATTCCGAACCCGCTGCTGCCCGAGAACCAGCCGGTCACGGTCGCGCGGGTCAAGGCCGAGGGCGCCGATCTTGGCGTCGCGTGGGACGGCGATTTCGACCGCTGTTTCTTCTTCGACGAGAACGGGCGCTTCATTCCGGGCGAATATATCGTCGGCCTGCTGGGGGCCGCCTTTCTCGAAAAGTCGCCGGGCGAGAAGATCGTGCATGATCCGCGCGTCATCATGAACACCCGCGCCATGATCGAGGCGGCGGGGGGCGAGCCGGTGGTCAGCAAGACCGGGCACGCCTTCATCAAGCGCAAGATGCGCGATGTCGGTGCCATCTACGGCGGCGAGATGTCGGCGCACCACTATTTCCGCGACTTCTATTACTGCGACAGCGGCATGATCCCCTGGCTGCTGATGATCGAACTGCTGTCGCGCAAGGGCCAGACGCTGGCGGAACTGCTGTCCGAGCGGATGCGGCTCTACCCGTCCTCGGGCGAGACGAACTATCACATCGACGATCCCGACGCGGCCATCGCCCGGCTGATCGACCGGTACGAGCCAGAGGCCGATGGTCGCGACGATCTGGACGGCGTGTCGCTGGATTTCGGCACATGGCGCTTCAACCTGCGCAAGTCGAATACCGAGCCGGTGGTGCGACTGAACCTCGAATCCGATGGCGACGCGGCCCTTGTGCAGCAAAAACAGGCGGAACTGGCCGCGCTGCTGCAAGGCTGAGGCGGGGCCGCCCCTGCCCGTCAGGGGCGGTCGGGAAATCCGAACGCGATATGATCGCGCAGATAGGCGGCCTTCGAGGCCGCGACAAGATGCGGATCGGACAGGAAATCCGGCCAGGATTCGGCCGCCAGCCCATCCGACCGCATCTCGTCGATCCCGGCCCCGGCGCAGAGAAACCCCATTTCCTCGATCAGGCGATCCTCGCGGATCAGCATGTCGGGCAGGGCGAAACGCGCGAAACCGGCGATCACCTCGGACTGGCTGGCCCAATGCGGATGCACCGGCAGCGTCGTCTGGCCGTTCAGGTTGCGGCGCATGAAATCCAGAAACTCGGCGAACAGCGTGGCGGCGAGATCGTCCTGCATCTGCGTCAGCATGTCGTCTGCGGGCAGGTTGACCCGGTACACCTCGCGCATCAGTTGCCGCAGGTCGGGGCCGGCAACGGCCAGCAGATGCAGGAAGGCGTCCCATGCCCGGTGCAGCGGATGGCGCAGCACGGAAAAGCTGCGATGGCCGGGATGCCTGCGCTTCCACTGGCGCAGACTTGTCTGGGTGAAATCGCCCGACGCCCGTCCCAGCGACCGCAGCCAGCCCTGCACCATCTCGGTCGGACCGCCGGGGACCGGCATGTGCAAGAGTCCGGCCCCGGCCTCGCTGGCCTCGAAGCTGGGCACGGCGGGGCCGCGGCGAGGCTCGAAATTCGGGATCCGGCGCATCTCAAAGGGGTCGAGGCGCGCCAGATCCGCCTGCATCTCGTCGAAATTCTCGACCTTCTCGGCCAGTTCGCGCGGGTTCTGCGGCACCTGATCGCGCGCCGGCTGCACCCGTTCGAGATCGGTCCGCCCCAGCCAGTGCAGAAGCCCGGTCATCACGCCGGCATCGCGCAGATCCTCGTAACCCAGCCAGAACGCGCTTTGCCCGGTGCCCTGCAGGCGCTGCATCACCCGCAACTGAAACTGCTCGACATCCGCCAGCATCTGCCGGAACTCGGGGCCGTCATAGGTGATCCTGGCCGGGATCGGGGATTCGGTCTCGTTCAGCTTCCACTGGTTCGTCTGCCATGCCAGCCGGGTCGAGACATAGCTGTCCAGGGGGTTGCGGGTCAGAACGACCTTGGCGCAGCCGCGATCATCAAGGATCGCGTCGAGGACGCGCGGATCGTGGTCGTGAAAATAGCGAAACCCCGACAGATGCCCCGGCTTGTCCAACAGCTTGTGCAGCAGCGGCATCGGGTCGGCCTCGCGCTCCTCGCGGGAAATGCCCTGAAGTTCGTCCTTGTCGGGCCAGCCCATCATGTAGGGGTTGAAAGCCTCGCCAAAGCAGGTGACCTTCCTGATCCGGTTCAGCGTCGCCTCGAGCAGGTTCGAGCCGGTGCGCATCTCGGCAAAGATGACAAAACTGCGGAAGCCAGAGGTCATTCGGCGGCCTTTCTTTCGGTCCCGGGCGGATCGGCGGGCGGCAGTTCGGCACCGATCAGACGCGGCTGCAAGCCGGAATTGCGCAGGCGGCGCAGCAGTTGCGCCAGCCCCGCCGGATCGCGCATGTCCGGCAGCGAGGTAATCGGGACCACCTGCGGGTCAAGCTGGCGCAGCACCTCGCCCATCAGAACCTCTGGCCGGGCCAGGAAATCCGCCAGTTCATACACCTGTGCCCGCGCCTTCACCCAGACGGAATTCAGCACCTCGACATGTTCCAGTTCGGCCCGCTGAAGCTGGGCGCTGACGCGGCGGATATCGTCGAAGGGCATGCCCGAATGCAGCAGCGGCAGCATCCATGCGCCGGTAATGACGAAGACATGGGCGTTGGGATCGGTGGCGATGAACCAGTTCAGCACCTGATTGTCGCGCGGGCTGAACTGGAAGATCTGCATCCGGCCGGTGATGCGGATCAGGGCCGTCAGGAAGCCCTGCGCATCATGGTCGCGCAGCAGCGGGTTGGACGAGATCGCGCCCGGTCCGATTTCGGGGCGACCGGCGAATTCGACCTGTTCCGGGCCGAACAGATGGCCATGGACATCGCCCGGAACCCGTTCGGCCAGCCAGGTCTCGAAATCCGGAAAGATGTCGCTGAAGCCCTGGAACAACGCATAGGGCGCCGAGGTCTTGCCGTTCTCGGCATCCTTGCGCGGATAGCGACTCTGCATGTAGAGGCCCGGCCGCCCCAGCACCCGGCGGCGCACGGTGTGATTGATCAGCCTTTCGATCCGCGCCGGCCGGGGCGGCGCCGGATCCGGCAGCTCGGCCGGCGGGCGCGGGAAATGCGCCAGCAGCTTCGTCGCGCCCGGCCATGCCTTGCGGGCCACGAAACAGCGCGAATCCTCGAGCATCGGGATATGATCGTCATAAAGCTGATAGGGCCGCCCCTTGTGATCGAACTTGGCCAGCGTCAGCGACCGGCTTTCGATCGTCACCGAATGGCGGCGGGCCAGCGTCTGGAAGTAGCTTTCATCGGGGATCCAGGTCAGCCGGAAATAGCGGTCGAACTCGACCCGGCGCGGATCGGTCAGGATGGCGCGCAGGGTCGCCGCGGTCAGGCACCACCATTGCGATCCCAGATGCGGCGAAATGCCGCGCGGCATCCCGCGTCGCACGCGCAACCGGCGCTGCCACTCGACGCTGCGGTCGAACAGTCCCCGCTGCCGCCGCCAGTCGAAGGGGAAATACAGGGTGAACCGCTCGTCGTTCAGCCCGCCGACGGTCCAGCCGACATCATGCGCACTGACGCTTTCGATATGGTCCCGGCCCGGATCGGCGGCCAGATGGGCGGCCAGTTCGGCGACCGGCCGCAGCGGCAGGCAGGCGCCCGAGGCCAGATAGACATGGGTCAGATCGGGGCAGGCCGCCAGCAGTTCCTCGGCGGCGTCCTGCGTGGCCCGCACCAGGTTGAAGCGACCCCAGTCGCAGCGCCGGCGCCGCGAATAAAGGATACCCTCCAGATCGGCCAGCGCGGTGCGCAGGGTCGCAATCTCGGCCCCCGGCGTCTTGGCATCGACATGGATGGCCACGCGCGCCCCGCCCTCGGCCCAGATCCGCGCCATCCGCGCCGCGACGTCCAGCCGGTCATGGCAGAGCAGGATCACCCCCAGGCGGACCGGCGCGGTCATGCCCAGTTCCCCCGCGAGATCAGCCCCAGATCCTCAAGCTGTCGCCAGTCGCGGTATTCGCGGGACTCGCTGCACCACAGGCGGGTGCCGCCCTGCAGCCCGGCATGATAGGCGCGGTATTCCTGACTGTCGGCATAGTGCTGGCGGCGGTCCAGTTCTTCGGCGGATTTCTCGGAGAAGGTGGACAGGAACTTGGCATGCAGCAGGCAGCCCGAGGCCATCTCGCCGCCATTCTCGTCATAGACCAGGTTCAGCCCCCGCGGCAGCAGCATGTGGGTCGAGCTGACATAGGCATAGCGCCGCTGCCATTTCACCAGCGGGATCTTGTTCAG
Source organism: Paracoccus marinaquae (assembly GCF_018860165.1). Taxonomy (GTDB): domain Bacteria; phylum Pseudomonadota; class Alphaproteobacteria; order Rhodobacterales; family Rhodobacteraceae; genus Paracoccus; species Paracoccus marinaquae. The sequence goes on along the minus strand of NZ_JAHKNG010000002.1, from coordinate 72,008 downwards.
CGCCGGCCCGGCAAGCGGATCGTAGGAGAAGAACGCCCGGCTGCGCGGCCCACCCTGAATCCACAGATTGCCGTAATACTTGTTCTTGGCGATCGAGTAATTGGCCGGATCGAACCAGCCCGCGATCTCGAACGGGTTGCCGCCCTCGCGATAGGTCTCGTCCTCCAGCGCGCCGCGGGGATACATGTCCAGCAGCATGGCCGGAAACGACCGCCGTCCCGAGGCATCCAGCCAGTCGGTCAGCGCCGCCAGCGGGCGACAGTCGCAATGCGGATAGACCAGGAATTCGTCCGGGTCGACACTGAGGCACCAGTGATCGCGGCCGTATCGCCACAGCAGCCAGTTGATCCAGTCCATGCCGAAACGCGCACGCTTGTAGCTGGCTTCGGCCCGCCACAGCGATACATCCTCCTGCCGGCGCAGATAGTCCGTGCTGCCATCGTCGCTGGCATTGTCCACGAACAGGAAATGCCGCACGCCCAGATCGCGGTAATAGTCCAGGAAATAGGGCAGGCGGATCCGTTCGTTGCGCTGCGTGACGAAGGCCAGAATATCGGCGGGCCGGATCGCCGCAGTGCGGTCGGCGACGGCGCGCAGCGCGCCCCGCCGCTGGATCGCCCGGCCGATCAGCCATTGCCGCTCGGCCCTGCGGCGAACTCTGGCGGGCAGGCGGAATCGGTTGAAACGCATCATCGCGCGGCCCGCCCCGCATCGCTTGTGGCACATCGGATCATTGACCCCGACATGCGGCCTCGGGAAAAGATTGGCAAGGGAATTCACGCATCAGGCGAGGCAGGATGCAGCCAGTCGCCCGCGCCCATCAGCCCCAGATCCAGCAGCTGCCGCGTGCCCTGATAGCGCAGCGAATCCGGCCCCTTCAGCACCGGCGCCCGGGTCAGGGCGCGATGGTAGCCGGCATAGGCATCGGGATCGGCAAAGTGCTGGCGCCGGGACAGTTCCTCGGCGGATTTCGCCACGATTTCGGGCAGGAACTTGCTGTGCAGCAGCACCCCCGACAGGCGCGGATCACCGGGGCCGTCATAGAGGTCGTTCATCCGCGGCGGCAGCATCGAATGGGTCGAGTTGACATAGGCGAAGGACCGGTGCCAGCGGATCAGCGGCAGCTTGTTCAGGGTCGGTGCCCGCCGCGGACGATCAGCGAAGAATACCCGTTCGCGCACCCCGCCCTGCACCCAGCGATTGCGCCGGGGTTCCTGGATCCGGCAGCGATAGGGTCCGGCATCGAACCACGGCAGACGCCGGGTCAGCGGCGCGCCGGCCGGCGCCTCGGCCCGGTCAAGCGCACCGCCGGGATAAAGATCCAGCATCAGTGCCCCCATGCCGGGAATGCCGCGCGCCTCCAGATGCGCGGTCAGGTCGGGCAGCTTGCGCCGCTCGCAATCGGGATAGACCAGCAGTTCGTCGGCATCGACCGTCAGGCACCAGTGGCCATGCCCGTACCGGAGCAGCAGCGCGCCCAGCCAGTCCATGCCAAAGCGGCTGTCGCGATAGCTGCCCTGCGCCCGCCACAGCGACACATCCGCCTCGGCCCGCAGCAATTCGGCCGAGCCATCATCGCTCGCGTTATCGACGATCAGGAACTGTGCCACGCCAAGCCCGCGGTAATGGGCCAGAAACTCGGGCAGGCGGCCGATCTCGTTGCGCAGGGTGGCGAACAGCAGGATGTCGCCCCGGCCAATGGCGGCGGTCCGGTCGCAAAGCGGCGTCAACTGTCGCCCGGCGCGAAGCACACGCCACAGGATCGCACGGCGTTTCCAGCGCAGGCGATAGGCCGACCAGGCCCGGCGCAGGCGCCCGCGCGCCACCCTAGGCCTCGTAGTGGCCGTTCTGGTGCCAGCGCCAGGCGTCGCCGATCATCTGCTTCATGGTCGAGCGCGCGGGCCGCCAGCCCAGTTCGTCCCTGGCACGCTGGCTGCCGCAGACCAGCTTGACGGCATCGCCGCCTCGGCGCGGCCCGTCCTGCATGGGTACGGCCCGGTTGGTCACATGCCGCGTCGCCTCGACCACCTCGCGGACCGAGAAGCCGTCACCGGTGCCGAGGCAGAACACCCGGCTGCCCTTGCCGGCGCGCAGCCATTCCAGCCCGGCGACATGCGCATCGACCAGATCCATCACATGCACATAGTCGCGGATGCAGGTGCCGTCCGGCGTCGGATAATCGGTGCCGTGGATGGTCAGCGCGGCGCGCCGCCCGTCCACCGCATCGAGGATCAGCGGGATCAGATGCGTCTCGGGGCGGTGGAACTCGCCGACCTCGGCCTCGGGGTCGGCGCCGCCGACGTTGAAATAGCGAAAGATGACATGCCGCAACCCGTGGGCCGCGCCGAAATCGACCAGCATGTCCTCGATCGCGCGCTTGGAGGCGCCATAGGCGTTCAGCGGCGCCTGCGGCGTGTCCTCGTCCAGAACCTCGCCATCGCGGTCGCCATAGGTGGCGCAGGTCGAACTGAAGACGAAATCCAGGCACCCCGCCGCCACCGCCGCCTCGATCAGATTGAGCGAGCCGCCGACATTGTTGCGCCAGTACCTGCCCGGTTCGGCCATCGCCTCGCCCACTTGGCTGAGGGCGGCGAAATGCAGGACGGCAACGGGCCGGTATTCGGCGAAGGCCGCATCCAGCGCGGCGCGATCCATCAGATCGGCCTCGACCAGCGGGCCGAACTTCACCGCCTCGCGCCAGCCGGTCGACAGATTGTCCAGCACCACCGGCTCATACCCCGCCCGCGCCAGCACCTTGCAGGCATGCGAGCCGATATAGCCGGCGCCGCCGGTCACCAGAACCCGGTCGGACATGCGCTACTCTGCCGCCCGGCGCATCGACACGATGTCATGCAGGAATTCGGCAAATTCCTCCTTCAACTCGTCGCGCTCGAGCCCGAAGGCCACGGTCGCCTGCAGGAAGCCCGCCTTCGAGCCGCAATCGAAGCGCAGGCCACGAAAGCGCAGGCCATAGACGCCGCGCCCGGCCTCGATCTCGTCCGCGATGGCATCGGTCAGCTGGATCTCGCCGCCGGAACCGGCCTTCAGCTTGTTGAGGTTCTGCATCACCGTCGGCGCCAGGATATAGCGGCCGATCACCGCCAGATTCGAGGGCGCGGTACCAGGAGCCGGCTTTTCGACCATGCCGCGCGCGCGGACGATGGCGCCCATATCCTCGGCGATGTCCAACACCCCGTAAGCCTGCGCCTTCTCGGGCGCGACCTCCATGGTGGCAACCATGCTGCCGCCGGTCTCGCCATAGGCCTCGATCATCTGCTGCAGGCAGGGCGGTTCGCCCTTGATGACGTCATCGGTCAGAATCACCGCGAAAGGCTCATCCTCGGACAGCAGGCGGCGGGCGCACCAGACCGCATGGCCCAGACCCAGGGCCTTGTGCTGGCGGATATAGGCGATGGCGCCCGATTCCATGTTGGTGGCGCGCAGCACCTCGAGAAGCTCGGTCTTGCCCGATTTCTTCAGGCTCGATTCCAGCTCATGGGCGTGATCGAAATAGTCTTCCAGCGCACCCTTGCCGCGCGAGGTGACAAAGATGAACTCCTTGATTCCGGCTGCGCGCGCCTCGTCGATCGCGTATTGGATCAGCGGCCGGTCGACCAGCGTCATGATTTCTTTCGGGATGCTTTTGGTCGCAGGCAGAAATCGCGTTCCCAGACCAGCCACGGGGAAGATTGCCTTGGTTACCTTGCGACTCATTTCCTGACACCTTTGCTTAAACGTCGAACACCGCATTCATGATCGCGGCGATCATGGCACAACACTTCACAGCGCGAATGGCTGCAAGACTCGCGCCATACAATAATCCGTCAGGCAGGTCCCCAACAAGACGGTCGCTTCATTTCGACGCATCACCCGTTCGGATAGCGGCGAGCCCGTTTCAATCGAGCCCCATCTCGCGCATCATCGCCTCAAGCCGGGGCACGTCCTCGGGGTTGTTCAACTCCCAGAACTGGCGGCCGCGCGCATCGACCTCGACGCAGAGGATGCGGCGGCCGCGTTCGAGGAAACGCAACTGCTCCAGCCCTTCCAGCCTTTCCAGCCGGCCCTCGTCCCAGCCGGGATAGGCGGCCAGCGCGTCAGGGCGGTAGGCATAGACGCCGACATGGTGAAAGACCGGGCTGGGCGCGTCATCCGCGACATCGCCCGCCGCAAAGGGGATCACCTCTTTCGAGAAATACAGCGCCTGCCGGTCATGGCCGAAGACCGCCGTGGTCCCGCCCACGCGCCCGGCCCTGCGGTCGGCGATCAGATCGGCGCGCATCCGCCCGGAACAGCGCAGCACCGGCGTGGCCACCTCGGCGGCCGGATCGGCGCGCAGCCCGGCGACCAGATCCTCGACGAACCAGGCGGGGGTCAGCGGCGCATCGCCCTGCAGGTTGACCACGATCTCGGGCGACAGACCCAGATTGCCCACTGCCTCGGCGCAACGCTCGGTGCCGTTGCGGCAGCTTTCCGAGGTCATCGCCACCTCGGCCCCGAAGGCTTCGGCATGGTCGCGGATGCGGATATCGTCGGTGGCCACGATCACCCGGTCGGCACCGGCGACGGCCATCGCCGCCTCCCAGCTGCGCCGGATCAGGCTGCGCGGCTGGCCCGAGGCCCCCCTCAGATCGACCAGCGGCTTGCCCGGATAGCGGGTCGAGGCGTGGCGCGCGGGGATGATGATGACGACCGACATCTCAGTCCTTCACCAGCAGGACACCGGGCGCGAAGGCAATGAAGAAGGGGTTCTCGAAGCCCGGCTTGCCATAGGCCAGCGGCCGGTGATCGTCAAAGCGCACCACCTCGCCCCCCGCGCCGCGCAGCACCGCATCACCCGCCGCCGTATCCCATTCCATGGTCCGGCCGAGGCGCGGATAGAGATCGGCCTCGCCGGTCGCCACCAGACAGAATTTCAGCGACGAGCCGGCACTGGTCATGTCGCGCACGCCATATTGCGCGATATAGTCGTCGGTCGCGGCGTCACGGTGCGATTTCGAGGCCACCACCATCAGCCCGCGATTGTCGGGCATCGGGTTCACACCGACCGGCACGGTCTCGCCCGGCTCGTCGCCGAAGGGGCCGCGCTCCTCGACCGAGCGGCCATCGGCGGTGGTATAGAACAGGCGGCCCTTGGCCGGCGCATAGACCACGCCGCGCAGCGGCACACCGTCCTCGACATAGGCGATGTTGACGGTGAAATCGCCGCGGCGCTGGACGAATTCCTTGGTGCCGTCCAGCGGATCGACGATCAGAAAGGTCGTGGCCGTCTGGTCATGGGTCGCGGCCTGTTCCTCGGTCACCAGCGCGATATCGGGAAAGGCCGCCCGCAGCCCGGCCGAGATCAGCGCATCGGCGGCCTCGTCGGCCTCGGTCACGGGCGAATCGTCGGATTTCGCCCGCACCTCGAAATCCTCGGCCTGATAGATCTCCATGATCCTGGCCCCGGCCTGCAGCGCAAGCCGGCGCATTTCGGCGGTCAGTCGATCAAATTGCATTCACTATTCCTTCCCATCCGGCGCCCCGGCATCCACCGCGGAATTGTGCGGTTGCTTCCATCCCCTTATGATCTTGGCAGGCGGGTTGGGCAAGCACCAGCCAGACCCGGCCGGACGCACCCGGTCCGGTCGCCATGACCGAAACAGCACGAACTAAACGACAGGCGGATCCGTCCAGTGTTCATCCAGCGCCGCAACAGCACCATCCTCGAGGCCGCAGGCACGACGCTGTCGCTGATCTATCACCAGACGGTCTACGACCTGCGCACCGCGCATCGCAACGCGGTGGTCGGCCTGCTGCTGACCATCCTGCAATCGGGCATCTTCATCGGTGCCTTCCTGCTGATGTTCGTGATCATCGGCATCCGCCAATCGCCGATCCGGGCGGATTTCATCATGTTCATCATGTCGGGCATCTTCCTGTACATGACCCATGTCCAGACCGTCGGCGCGGTTTCGAACAGCCATTCGGTCTCGGGCGGGCTGATCAAGCACGAGCCGCTGAACCCCGCGGTGCTGATCGCCGCGGCGGCGCTGGCCGTACTGTACCGCCAGACGATCAGCTTTCTGACGATCCTGTGGCTCTATCATGTGCTGGTCAATCCGGTCGCCATCGCCGATCCCGTCGGCTGTCTGGCCATGTATCTGCTGGCCTGGTTTTCCGGTGTCTGCGTCGGGCTGATCTTCCTCGGCATCCGGCCCTGGTCACCCCAGACCTCGAAGATCCTGACCACCATCTATCAGCGGGTGAACATGTTCGCCTCGGGCAAGATGTTCGTGGCCAATGTCCTGCCGAATTTCATGCTGCCATGGTTCATCTGGAATCCGCTGTTCCACGTCATCGACCAGGAGCGTGGCTACATGTTCATCAACTACACGCCGCACAAGACCTATCCGCTTTACGCGCTGTGGTTCTCGCTTGCGGCGCTGATGGTGGGGCTGTTGATCAACTTCTCGACCCGCAAATACGAATCCATCAGCTGGGGCGCAACGCAGTAGGCGGGCGATCCTCCCGCGGCTTCCTGACCGTTTCTTCCGCATTTGCGGGTCGAATTGGACGCTGCGGACGCTTGCGGGCCTGAAAACCATCCCTATATACAGCCCCGAAGCACCCGGAGCCTTCCGGGTCATATCGAAGAATGGGATCGGGCCACGGGGGCCACAACGGACCCGAGGCCCAAGACATCGCCGCAAGAGAGGTTATTATACATGTCCAAAGTTATCGGCATCGACCTGGGCACCACCAACAGCTGCGTCGCCATCATGGACGGCAGCCAGCCCAAGGTCATCGAGAACAGTGAAGGCGCGCGCACCACGCCCTCGATCGTCGGCTTCACCGAGGGCGAGCGACTGGTCGGCCAGGCCGCCAAGCGTCAGGCCGTGACCAACCCGACCAACACCGTCTTCGCCGTCAAGCGACTGATCGGCCGCCGCATCGGCGACGAGGCGGTCGAGAAGGACAAGAAACTGGTCCCCTATGCCATTGTCGATGGCGGCAATGGCGACGCCTGGGTCGAGGTCCGCGGCGAGAAATATTCGCCGGCGCAGGTCAGCGCCATGATCCTTCAGAAGATGAAGGAGACCGCCGAAAGCTATCTGGGCGAAGAGGTCAAGCAGGCCGTCATCACCGTTCCGGCCTATTTCAACGACGCCCAGCGTCAGGCGACCAAGGATGCCGGCAAGATCGCGGGCCTTGAGGTTCTGCGCATCATCAACGAGCCGACCGCGGCCGCGCTGGCCTATGGTCTGGACAAGAAGGAAAGCAAGACCATCGCGGTCTATGACCTCGGCGGCGGCACCTTCGACATCACCATCCTTGAGATTGACGACGGCCTGTTCGAGGTGAAATCGACCAACGGGGACACCTTCCTCGGCGGCGAGGATTTCGACATGCGGATCGTGAACTACCTCGCCGAGGAGTTCAAAAAGGAACATGGCGTCGATCTGACCGGCGACAAGATGGCCCTGCAGCGCCTGAAAGAAGCTGCCGAGAAGGCCAAGATCGAACTCTCCTCCTCCAGCCAGACCGAGATCAACCAGCCGTTCATCTCGATGGACAAGAATTCCGGCACGCCGCTGCACATGGTCATGAAGCTGACCCGCGCCAAGCTGGAATCGCTGGTCGGCGACCTGATCAAGCGGACCATGAAGCCGGTCGCCGACGCGCTGAAGGATGCCGGCGTCTCCAAGGCCGAAATCGACGAGGTGGTTCTGGTGGGCGGCATGACCCGGATGCCGAAGGTCATCCAGGAGGTCAGCGAGTTTTTCGGCAAGGAACCCCACAAGGGCGTGAACCCCGATGAGGTCGTGGCCCTCGGCGCCGCCATTCAGGCCGGCGTGCTGCAGGGCGATGTCAAGGACGTGGTGCTGCTGGACGTTACCCCGCTGAGCCTCGGCATCGAGACGCTGGGCGGTGTCTTTACCCGGCTGATCGACCGCAACACCACCATCCCGACCAAGAAGAGCCAGATCTTCTCGACCGCCGAGGACAACCAGAACGCGGTCACGATCCGGGTCTTCCAGGGCGAGCGCGAGATGGCCGCGGACAACAAGCTTCTTGGCCAGTTCAACCTCGAGGACATTCCGCCCGCGCCGCGCGGCCTGCCGCAGATCGAGGTGACCTTCGACATCGACGCCAACGGCATCGTGTCGGTTTCCGCCAAGGACAAGGGCACCGGCAAGGAGCAGAACATCACCATCCAGGCTTCGGGCGGGCTGTCCGACGAGGATATCGATCGGATGGTGAAGGATGCCGAGGAAAACGCCGAGGCCGACAAGGGCCGCCGCGAACTGGTCGAGGCCAGAAACCAGGCCGAAGGCCTGATCCACTCGACCAAGAAGTCGCTGGAAGAGCATGGCGAGAAGGTGGACGGCTCGACCGTCGAGGCGATCGAACTGGCCATCGGCGCGCTGGAAGAGGCGCTGAAATCCGAGGATGCCGGCAAGATCAAGTCGGGCATCCAGAACCTGATGGACGCCTCGATGCGGCTGGGCGAGGCGATCTACAAGGCGCAGCAGGATGATGCCGAAAGCGCCGATCAGGATGCCGACTCGCCGCGCGATGTCGACGACGACATCGTGGACGCCGATTTCGAGGATCTCGGCGACGACAACAAACGCGGCTGATCCGGGCCGCACCCCTTGGGGCCGGCCCGCGGATCGCGGGCCGGCCGCTTGCTTGGGGGAGATGAACAGGAAACGAGATGGCCAAGCGCTGCTATTACGAGGTTCTGGGTGTCACGCGCGGGGCCTCGACGGACGAAATCAAGAAGGCTTATCGCAGCAAGGCGAAAGAGCTTCATCCCGACCGCAACAAGGATGACACTCAGGCCGAGGCGCGCTTCAAGGAAGTCAACGAAGCCTATGACTGCCTGAAGGACGGCCAGAAGAAGGCGGCCTATGACCGCTTTGGCCACGCCGCCTTCGAGAATGGCGGCATGGGCAATGGCGGCTTCGGCGGCCGCGGCGCCCATCCGGGCGATTTTGGCACGGCCTTCGCCGATGTGTTCGAGGATCTGTTCGGCGACATGATGGGCAACCGGCGCGGCGGGGGCGGCGGCGGCCGGGCGCGCGCCCAACGCGGGCAGGATCTGCGCTATAATCTGCGGGTGTCGCTGGAAGAGGCCTATGCCGGGCTGCAGAAGACCATTCAGGTTCCCGGCTCGGTCTCCTGCACCGAATGCCAGGGCACCGGCGCCGAAGGCGCGACCCAGCCCGCCAATTGTCCGACCTGCGCCGGCATGGGCAAGGTCCGCGCCCAGCAGGGCTTTTTCACGGTCGAGCGCACCTGCCCGACCTGCGGTGGCCAAGGCCAGATCGTCAAGAATCCCTGCAAGGCCTGCCACGGCGCCGGCCGGGTCGAGCGCGAGCGCACGCTGTCGGTCAATATCCCCGCCGGGGTCGAGACCGGCACCCGTATCCGGCTTGCCAGCGAGGGCGAGGCCGGACTGCGCGGCGGCCCGTCGGGCGATCTCTATATCTTCATCGAGATCCGCGAACACGAGATTTTCCTGCGCGACGGCAAGACGCTGGCCTGTCAGGTGCCGGTCGGCATGGCCATCGCCGCCCTTGGCGGCGAGGTCGAGGTCCCGACCATCGATGGCGGCAGGGCGCGGGTGAAGGTGCCCGCGGGCAGCCAGTCCGGACGGCAGATGCGGCTGCGCGGCAAGGGCATGCCGCCCCTGCGCCACGGAGCCGGTGCCAATGGCGAAGCCGGCGACATGCTGATCGAACTGGTCGTCGAGACGCCGGTGAACCTGACCGCCCGGCAGCGCGAGCTGCTGCGGGAATTCGACGCCGAGAAGGCCGACAACAGCCCGCAATCGGACAGCTTCTTCCGCAAGGTCAAGGGCTTCTGGGACGACATGACCAGCTGAGGCCGCGTTTACCGTTTCTTCACCGCTTGCGCGCCATGCTGCGCGCATGGACCCGAATCGCGCGCTTGGCGAAACGCCCCTGCCCCTCTTTGCCCCCGCCCCCGACGATGTGGCGGCGCCGGGTCCGGTCATGCGGCCGGTGGGTCAGGGCGGCAAGGCGCCCCCCTCCTATCTGGCCGATCACCGGGCGCGGCTGCGCGAACGGTTCCTGCAGGGCGGCGCCGCCGCGATGCCCGATTACGAATTGCTTGAACTGGTCCTGTTCCGCGCCATCCCGCGACAGGATGTCAAGCCTCTGGCCCGGCGCCTGATCGACCGATTCGGCGATTTCAACCGGGTGCTGACCGCGCCCGCCCCGCGCCTGCAGGAGGTCGAAGGCGTCGGCCCCGCCGTGGTGGTGGAGATGAAGATCATCGAGGCCGCGGCCCAGAGGCTTGCCCGCGCGCGGGTGATGAACCGCCCGGCGCTGTCGGGATGGCAGGCGCTGCTGGATTATTGCCACACGACCATGGCACATCGCGAGACCGAGCAGTTCCGGGTGCTGTATCTGGACCGCAGGAACGTGCTGATCGCAGATGAGGAACAGGGCCGCGGCACCGTCGATCACGTCCCCGTCTATCCGCGCGAAATCATCCGCCGCGCCCTCGAACTGAACGTCTCGGCGCTGATTCTGGTGCATAATCACCCATCAGGCGATCCGACACCCTCGGAGGCCGATATCGCCATGACCGCCCGCATCGCCCAGGCGGCGGACAGCATGGGCATCACCATCCACGACCACATCATCATCGGCAGATCACGCGAACTCAGTTTTCGCGCGGAGGGCCTGCTCTGAGTCCTTGATCTGGCTGATGTGACCGCTGTCATGGCGCGAAAAACCGGACCGCCGCCGCATGACCTGCGGCGCCCGTCGCGGCGGGGACCACGCGACATAAATCCAACAGATGCGGCCACATGAAGCGCGCGGCGCCGGGTTATCGGCTGGACTGACAGATTTTTGAAGGCTAGAACCGCGACGCGAAGGTTGCATTCTCTTGCAGCCCCGAAAGTCGTATCGGCCGGGCTTCCGGCCCGAAATGGAGTATGACCCGTGTCCCACGCAGATGACCACGTAGGCACCCGGAGGGATTTCCTCTACTATGCCACGGCGGGTGCAGGCACGGTGGCCGCCGGTGCCGCCGCCTGGACGCTTGTGAACCAGATGAACCCCTCGGCAGACGTCCAGGCGCTGTCCTCGATTCAGGTCGATATCAGTGGCGTCGAGGTCGGGACTCAGCTGACCGTGAAATGGCTGGGCAAGCCGGTGTTCATCCGTCGCCGGACCACCGAGGAAATCGAGGCCGCGCGCGCCGTCGATCTGGGCGATCTGATCGACCAGAACGCCGAGAATGCCAACAAGCCGGGCGAGCCCGCCACCGACCAGAACCGGGTCATGGACGAGGCCGGCGAATGGCTGGTGATGATCGGCGTCTGCACGCATCTGGGCTGCGTTCCCATCGGCGAGGGTTCCGGTGATTTCGGCGGCTGGTTCTGCCCCTGCCACGGCTCGCATTACGACACCTCGGGGCGTATCCGCAGGGGTCCGGCGCCCGAGAACCTGTATATCCCGGTCGCCGAATTCGTCGACGACACCACCATCAAGCTGGGCTGAGGAGGGCACCACATGGCCGGTATTCCACACGACCATTACGAGCCCGGATCGGGCTTCGAGAAATGGCTGCACCGCCGTCTTCCGGTGGTCAGCCTTGTCTATGACACGCTGATGATCCCGACGCCCAAGAACCTGAACTGGTGGTGGATCTGGGGCATCGTCCTGGCCTTCTGCCTGGCGCTGCAGATCATCACCGGCATCGTTCTGGTGATGCATTACACGCCGCATGTCGACATGGCCTTCGCCAGCGTCGAACACATCATGCGCAACGTGAACGGCGGCTACATGCTGCGTTACCTGCACGCCAACGGCGCCTCGCTGTTCTTCCTGGCGGTCTATATCCACATCTTCCGCGGCCTCTACTACGGCAGCTACAAGGCCCCGCGCGAAGTGACCTGGATCGTCGGCATGCTGATCTATCTGTGCATGATGGGCACCGCCTTCATGGGCTATGTGCTGCCTTGGGGGCAGATGTCCTTCTGGGGCGCCACGGTCATCACCGGCCTGTTCGGCGCGATCCCCGGCATCGGCCCCTCGATCCAGACCTGGCTTCTGGGCGGGCCGGCAGTGGACAATGCCACGCTGAACCGCTTCTTCTCGCTGCATTACCTGCTGCCCTTCGTGATCGCGGCGCTGGTCGTGGTCCATATCTGGGCCTTCCACACCACCGGCAACAACAACCCGACCGGGGTCGAGGTGCGCCGCACCAGCAAGGAAGAGGCGAAGAAGGACACCCTGCCCTTCTGGCCCTATTTCGTCATCAAGGACCTGTTCGCGCTTGGCATCGTGCTGGTGGTGTTCTTCGCCATCGTCGGCTTCATGCCGAACTATCTGGGCCACCCCGACAACTATATCGAGGCGAACCCGCTTTCGACGCCCGCGCATATCGTGCCGGAATGGTATTTCCTGCCCTTCTACGCGATCCTGCGCGCCTTCACCGCCGATGTCTGGGTGGTGATGCTGGTCGAATGGCTGAGCTTCGGCATCATCGACGCCAAGTTCTTCGGGGTCATCGCCATGTTCGGCGCGATCGTGGTCCTGGCGCTGGTGCCCTGGCTTGATACCAGCCGCGTGCGCTCGGGCCGCTATCGCCCGCAGTTCAAGTGGTGGTTCTGGCTGTTCGCGGCGAACTTCGTGATCCTGACCTGGGCCGGCGCGATGCCCGCCGAGGGGATCTATCCCTATATCGCCCTTGCCGGCGCGGCCTACTGGTTCGCCTATTTCCTGGTGATCCTGCCGCTGCTGGGCGTGATCGAGAAGCCCGAAGCGATGCCGACCACCATCGAGGCGGACTTCGACGATCACTATGGCGCCAAAGCGCAGCCTGCCGAGTAAGGAGAGCCATCAATGACCCTGAGAACCAAGACGCTCACGGCCGTCGCGGCCCTGACGATCTCTGCGGCCGGCTTTGCCCTGGCGCAGGAAAGCGCACCGACCGAACCGGCTGCTGACGAGGCCGTCAGCAGCCAGGCGATCGCGCAGGAGGCCACGGAAGAGCTGTCGCCGGAGCAATCCGCCGATCAGCCCGAAGCCGAGGAAGTGCTTCAGGACGAAGCCGCGCCGGCGGAGGATGCCCCGGCGGCGGAAGTGACCGCCGCGGAGGAACAGGAGCCTTCCGGCGAGGCCGCCGAAACCGCAATCGAAGCGGAAGAGGCTGCCGAGCCGACCGTCGCCGAGGGTGAAACCACCGGTGAGGAAGAAGAGGCCGCGGCCGAGGAAGAAGCCGGCGAAGAGGAAGCCGAAGCCCATATCGAGGACATCGCGTTCAGCTTCGAAGGCCCCTTCGGCAAGTATGACCAGTTCCAGTTGCAGCGCGGGTTGCAGGTCTATACCGAGGTCTGCTCGGCCTGCCACGGCCTGAAATTCGTGCCGATCCGCACCCTCGCGGACGAGGGCGGCCCCGCCCTGCCCGAAAACCAGGTCCGCGCCTATGCGGCCGGCCTGACCGAGGTTCTGGACCCGGAAACCGACGAAGAGCGTCCGCGCCTGCCGACCGACCATTTCCCGGCGATTTCGGGCGATGGCATGGGACCGGACCTGTCGCTGATGGCCAAGGCACGGGCGGGCTTCCACGGCCCCTACGGCACCGGCATGAGCCAGCTGTTCAACGGCATTGGCGGCCCGGAATACATCCATGCCATCCTGACCGACTATACCGGCGAGGAGATGGAACAGGCGGGCAGCGTTTTCTACCAGAACACCGCCTTCTCGGGCGGCTATATCGCCATGCCGGCGCCGCTGTCGGACGATCTGGTCACCTATGAGGACGGCACCCCGGCCACCGTCGACCAGATGGCCCGCGACGTTTCGGCCTTCCTGATGTGGACGGCCGAGCCGAAGATGATGGACCGCAAGCAGGTCGGCCTTGTCTCGGTGCTGTTCCTGATCGTGCTGACCGCGCTGCTTTATCTGACCAACAAGCGGCTCTGGGCGCCCCACAAGGGCAAGCATCTCGGAAGCTGAGCCGGTTCCAGACTGCAAGGCAACGAAACGCGCCCTTCGGGGCGCGTTTTTTCGTTGCTGGACAAGCCCCGCGCGCACCCGTCAGTTAGGCCGCGACAGGAGGGGCGAGAATGGCGATCTGGAACCTGGGCTCGATCAATATCGATCACGTCTACCGGCTGGACCACCTGCCCCGGCCCGGCGAGACCATTGCCGCGCGGCATCATTCGGTCGGTCTGGGTGGCAAGGGCGCGAACCAGTCGGTCGCGGCGGCCCGGGCCGGGGCCGAGGTCCGGCATATCGGCGCCATGGGACCGGGCGACGACTGGGTGATCGAACGCCTGCGCGATGCCGGCGTCGGCACCGCCGACCTGCAGCGCCGGCCGGATCTGGCCACCGGCCATGCGATCATCCTGGTGGACGGCGCCGGCGAGAACTCGATCGTGATCCATGCCGGCGCCAACCGGGCCATTGACGAGGCGGACCTGTCGCGGACCCTGGGCCGGATCACCGGGCGGGATCTGCTGCTGATCCAGAACGAGACCAACTGTCAGGTCGAGGCCGCCCGCATCGCCCGTGCGGCCGGGGCGCGGGTCCTCTATTCCGCCGCCCCCTTCGAGATTGCGGCCCTGCGGCAGGTTCTGCCCCATGCCTCGATTCTCGCCATGAACGAGGGCGAGGCCGAGCAGCTTTTCCGCGAGATCCCGGGCGAGTTGCCGGTGGAGGGGCTGCTGGTCACCCGCGGCAGCAAGGGGGCCGAGTATCGCGACCTGCGAACGGGGCAGATCGACCGGCAGCCGGCCTTTCCGGTGCAGGCGGTGGATACGACCGGCGCCGGCGACACCTTCGCCGGCTATTTCGCCGCGGCGCTGGATCGCCGGGAAACCGTGCCCGAAGCCCTGCACATGGCCTCGGCGGCGGCGGCACTGAAGGTCACCCGCAAGGGTGCGGGCGACGCGATCCCGGATCGGGCCGAGGTTCTGGACTTTCTGGGTCGAAGGCCGGCCCGGCCTCAGCCCAGGGCATAGCCGGTGCCGCGCACGGTGCGAACCGGATTGTCGCCGCCATTCTGCATCAGCGCCTTGCGCAGCCGGCCGACATGCACGTCGATGGTCCGCGTATCGACATAGATGTCACGCCCCCAGACCCGGTCCAGCAACTGCTCGCGCGTCCAGACCCGGCCCGGCTTTTCCATCAGCGTGCTGAGCAGCCGGAACTCGGTCGGCCCCAGATGCAGCGGCTGGCCGGCGCGGAACACGCGATGCTCGGCGGCATCAAGGATGATATCCCCGAAGCTGAGCCTTTCGCCCATGCTGGCCGGGCGGGTGCGGCGCAGCTGGGTCCGCAGCCGCGCCATCAGTTCGACCACCGAATAGGGCTTGACCACATAGTCGTCGGCACCGGTTTCCAGCCCCCGCACCCGGTCGCCCTCCTCGCCCCGCGCCGACAGCATGATGATCGGGATCGAGCGCGTCGCCGGATCGGCCTTGACCTGACGGCAGACCTCGATGCCGCTGACCCGCGGCAGCATCCAGTCCAGAACCATCAGGTCGGGCTGTTCCTCCTGCACCAGCAGCAGCGCGTCCTCGCCATTGTCCGCAACCACAACCTCGAAGCCTTCGGCCTCGAGGTTGTATTGCAACACCTCGCGCTGCGCGCCCTCGTCCTCGACGACCAGAACACAGGGTGATTGTCGCACCATCCGGTCAGACCTCGGTCGATTCCGCGCCGGCAGTGGGAACGGCGTTCGACTTGGGGCGCGCATCGTCGGGCAATTCGCCCGTCACCAGATAGATCACCTGTTCGGCAATCGAGGTCGCATGATCGCCCATCCGTTCGGTGTTCTTGGCGATGAAATGCAGATGCATGCACGAGGTGATGTTGCGCGGATCCTCCATCATGTGGGTCAGGAACTCGCGGAACAGCGCGTTATACATCTGGTCCACTTCCAGATCGCGCTGGCGGACATCCTCGGCCAGCTGGGCATCGCGGCGGATATAGCTGTCCAGCGCGTCCTGCAGCATCCGGTTGACCGCCACGCTCATCCGGCGCAGGGCGATCCCCGAACCCACAATATTGGGCAGATGCGACAGCACCTCGGTACGCTTGGCCATGTTCTTGGCATAGTCGCCCACCCGCTCGAGCGAGGCGCTGATCTTGATGACCGCCAGCACCATGCGCAGATCGGTCGCCGTGGGCGCCCGCAGCGCGATCAGCCGCGCCGCCTCTTCGTTGATATCGGCCTCGAGCGCGTCGATCGCCTTGTCGCGGCGACGGACCTGTTCGGCCAGATCCTCGTCGCGATTCTCCAGCGCGACGGCGGCGTCGTTGATCGCCGCCTCGACCATGCCGCCCATCTTGACGACCTGCGCCTGGATCGTTTCCAGATCGCGGTCGAACGCCGAAGAGATATGTTTGTCCCGGTTCATCCTGCCTGCCTCCCTGCCCGTCAGCCGATCCGGCCCGAGATATAGGCCTCGGTCCGCGAATCCTGCGGTTTGGTGAAGATATCGTCCGTGCTGCCATATTCCACCAGATTGCCAAGGTGGAAGAAGGCCGTCTTCTGGCTGACCCGCGCCGCCTGCTGCATCGAATGGGTCACGATCACGACCGAGAAATCGGCGCGAAGCTGGTCGATCAGATCCTCGACCTGGCTGGTTGCGATCGGGTCCAGCGCCGAGCAGGGCTCGTCCATCAGCAGGACCTCGGGCGCGGTGGCCACGGCGCGGGCGATGCACAGGCGCTGCTGCTGCCCGCCCGACAGGCCGGTGCCCGGCTCGGCCAGGCGGTCCTTGACCTCGTTCCACAATGCCGCGCCACGCAGCGACTTCTCGACGATCTCGTCCAGTTCGGCACGGTTCCGGGCCAGGCCATGGATGCGCGGGCCGTAAGCCACGTTGTCATAGATGGATTTCGGAAAGGGGTTCGGCTTCTGGAACACCATGCCGACCTTGGCGCGCAGCTGCACCGGATCGACACGCTTGTCATAGATATCCTCGCCCTCCAGCGCGATCCTGCCCTCGACACGGCAGATCGGAATGGTGTCGTTCATGCGATTGATGCAGCGCAGGAAGGTCGACTTGCCGCAGCCCGAGGGGCCGATGAAGGCGGTCACGGTCTTGTCGAGGATTTCGACATTCACATCCTTGATGGCGTGCTTGTCGCCGTAATAGACCTGAACGTCCTTGGCCGAGATCTTGATGTCGCCCTGGGTCACGGAGCTCTCCACGCGGTTTATATCGTACATATTTGCCTCCTTCGGCCCGGATTACCAACGACGCTCGAACTTGCGGCGCAACCAGATGGCCAGCAGGTTCATGCAGAGCAGGAAGACCAGCAGGACGATGATCGCCCCCGAGGCCCGTTCGACGAAGCCCGGATCGCCGCGCGTCGTGAAGTTGTAGACCTGCACCGGCAGGGCCGAGGCGGGTTCGAAAAAGCCATCGACCGGCCAGCTGGGATAGTCGCGCACGAAGGCGACCATGCCGATCAGCAGCAGCGGCGCCGTCTCGCCCAGGGCCTGCGCCAGACCTATGATCGTGCCGGTCAGGATGCCGGGCAGGGCCAGCGGCAGGACATGGTGAAAGACCGACTGCATCTTCGATGCCCCCACCCCAAGCGCGGCATCGCGGATCGAAGGCGGCACAGCCTTCAGCGCCGCGCGGGTCGAGATGATGATCGTCGGCAGGGTCATCAGCGTCAGCACCAGACCACCGACGATGGGTGCCGAGGCCGGCAGCCCCGCATAGTTGATGAACACGGCGAGGCCGAGGATCCCGAAAACGATCGACGGCACCGCGGCGAGGTTCGAGATGTTCACCTCGATGATGTCGGTCAGGCGGTTCTGCGGGGCGAATTCCTCAAGATAGATCGAGGCGGCGACCCCGATCGGCAGCGCCAGAAACAGCACGATCAGCATCATGTAGGCCGAGCCGATGATGGCTACACCCAGGCCCGCGGCCTCGGGACGCAGTTCCGAAGCGTCGGGGAAGGTGATGAAATCCCAGTTGAAGCGGGTTTCCAGCATGTCGGCTTCGCGCATCTGGTCGGCCAGCCGCAGCTGCGCCGGGCTGACATTGCTGTCCAGCTCGGCCGAGGCCATGGTCACCCGGCCCTTCAGATAGCCGTCGATACGGCCGGTCGCCAGCGCCCAGTATTCGATCGTCTGGCCCAGCAGGTCGGGATCGGCCAGGACCCGGTTGCGCAACTGCGCCGGGGCCTCTTTCGACAGCATGTCACCGATTTCCTTGTCGGTGATGCCCTCGACGGAAATGCCCGCCTTCTGCAGCGCCGCCGGAAAGGCGTCTTTCATCAGGTTGCCGTAGCCGATGGTGGTGACCTTGCTCATCTCGGCCGGATCACGGTTGCCCTTCGGATCCAGCACCTCGGGGTCCAGCATCACCTCGACCTTGGCATAGGTCTGAAAGAAGGCCGAGACGCCGTTGTTCAGAACCGAACTGACCAGCAGCAGAAGGGCCGCGACCGACAGGCCGATCGCGATCACGCCATAGAGGCGAAAGCGCCGTTCCGCGGCATTCCGGCGGCGCGTGCGCACATTCTGCGACAGCAGCGATCCGCCGTGGACAGACGAGGCGGGCACATTGTTGGCGGTCGCGTCGGTCATTCGTATTGCTCCCGATATTTGCGGACGATGTAGAGCGCCAGCACGTTGAGGCCGAGGGTAAAGACGAACAGCGTCAGACCCAACGCGAAGGCGACCAGCGTTTCGGGGCTGGCGAATTCGGTATCACCGGTCAACTGGCTGACGATCTTCACCGTCACCGTGGTCATCGCCTCGAACGGGTTCAGCGACAGCTTGGCCGCCGCGCCCGCCCCCATCACCACGATCATCGTCTCGCCGATGGCGCGGCTGGCGGCCAGAAGCACGGCGCCGACGACGCCGGGCAGGGCCGCGGGCAGGATCACCTGCCTGATGCTTTCGGACTTGGTCGCACCCAGCCCGTAAGAGCCGTCGCGCATCGCCTGCGGCACCGCATTGATGATGTCATCAGAGAGCGAACTGACGAAGGGAATGAGCATCACCCCCATGACCAGGCCGGCGGTCATCACCGAGGAGGACGAATTCCCCAGCCCCAGCGGCTGCGCGAAATAGTCACGCAGCAACGGGCCGACGGTGATCAGCGCGAACAGGCCGTAAACGATGGTCGGAATACCGGCGAGGATCTCGATCATCGGCTTTGCCACGCCGCGAACCCGCTTGTCGGCATATTCGGCCAGATAGATCGCCGCCAGAAGCCCGATCGGCACCGCCACCAGCAGCGCGATGAAGGACACGTAGAGCGTGCCCCAGATCAGCGGCCAGATACCCAGATCCGAGCCGCCGCGGAATTGCGGGTTCCAGACGCCCGACAGGAAGAACTCCCTGGCCGGATAGACCTGAAAGAAGCGCAGCGTCTCCGAGATCAGCGACAGCACGATGCCAAGGGTGGTCAGGATCGCCACCAGTGACGAGCCGATCAGCAGCGCCATGACGACCGCCTCCGAGACATTCCGCGCGCGGAATTCCGGCCCGATACGGTTCAGCGCGAAGGCGAAGCCTGCTGCGGCCAGCGCAAGCACGGCGAGGCTCATCATGAGGGCGCTGGTGCCGACCAGGCTGCGCCGTGCCTTGGCCGCCTGGAAAACGTCGGGTTCGACATCGGCGCCGACCGCCACCCCCACCTCGGCCAGTCGGCCACGGATGTCGCTGAAATCGGCGCGCATCGAATCCAGCTGTTCCTCGGTCACGGCAGAGCGCGCAACCAGCGCGTCCAGCCCCTCCGAAATGCGGGTGACATCGGCCATCTTCAGCGACAGCGCGGCCCCTTCGGAGCCGTCGGCGGCGACCATGCCGCGCACCTGCCGGTCAATCACCTGCGGCTGGGCCATCAGCCAGACGACCAGCAGCAGCAGCGCAGGCACCACGGTGAACAGGAAAACCGACTGCCCGTACTGGCTGGGCAGGGAATGCAGGCGGCGCGGGTCGCCGGAAACGCTGGCCAGTGCCCGGCGGCGGCCCAGAAAATAGCCGATCACACCCAAGCCGACCACGATCAGCAGAAGAAGGCCAATGCTCATGGGATACCTGTGAGAGTTGGGGACGGGGCGACGGACCGGCCGTCGCCCCAGCTTGTTCGGCAGGGATTACTGCAGCGGACCCATCGGGGTGCCGCTCGCAACCATTTCCTGCGTCGCGGCCAGTTCCGGGTCGGACACCAGACCGTAATCGGCCAGCGGGCCGTTCGGGCCGGCCATGTCATCGGACACGAAGAACTCGACATATTCCTGCAGGCCGGGGATCACGCCCAGATGCGCGTTCTTGACGTAGAAGAACAGCGGGCGCGAAACCGGATATTCGCCCGAGGCGATCGATTCGGTCGATGGCGTGACGCCCGACATGGTCGCCACTTTCAGCTTGTCGGTGTTGTTCTGATAGAAGGACAGACCGAACACGCCGATGGCGTTCTTGTTGGCGTCGATACGGGCCAGGGTCTCGGTATAGTCGCCGTCGATATCGACCGACACGCCGTCGGTGCGCAGCGCGGTGCACATTTCCTCGGCCTTTTCCTCGTCGCCGCCATTGGCTTCGGCAAAGACGGCCATGGCGCCCGATTCCTCGCAGCCGGCCAGGATCACCTTGTCGTCGAAGACTTCGCGGGTGCCGTGCTTGGTGCCGGGGATGAAGGCCATGATTTCCTGCTCGGGCAGGTTGGCATTCACCTGCGACCAGCTGGTGTTCGGGTTCGCGGTCACGGCGCCGTCGACGACGACATCCTTGGCCAGCGCATTGAACCAGTCGGCCGGGGTAAAGGCGAATTCGGCGCCATTGATGTCGCTGGCGAAGACGATGCCGTCATAGCCGATGCGGACCTCCATGATCTCGGTCACGCCGTTCGAGGCGCAGAGATCGATGTCCGACTGCGAGATGCGGCTGGACGAATTGGCGATGTCGATGGTGTTCTCGCCCACGCCCTCGCACAGCTTCTTGCGGCCGGCGCCCGAGCCGCCCGATTCGACGACCGGGGTCGGGAAGTCGAAGTTCTCGCCAAAGGCCTCGGCGACGATGGTCGCATAGGGCAGCACGGTCGAGGAACCGGCGGTCTGGATGTTCTCGCGGGCCGAGGCCATCGTCGCGGACGCGGCAATAACGGCCAGCGCCGAGACGGTGAATTTCACGGATGTCATGGATCTCTCCTGGGTCGGTCTGTGCCCTTGGGGGCTGACCGTCACCTAAGCGTCGGGGGTGACACTATTGCGAAGCAGGCATGACAGTTTTGCGACAGTCCCGATTATTACACGGTTTTCACGTCAGGATTGTGACAGAGGCCCGATTTCACCCCTGCTGCCGCCGGTCTGCGCCCGGTCCATCAACAGATGATCCAGAATGACGCAGGCCGCCATGGCCTCGGCGACCGGCACGGCACGGATGCCCACACAGGGATCGTGACGCCCCTTGGTGATCAGGTCGATCTCTTCGCCGCGCCGGTTGATGGTGCGCCGCGGCGTGGTGATGGAACTGGTCGGCTTGACCGAGAACCGGACCACGATGTCCTGCCCGGTCGAGATGCCGCCAAGGATGCCGCCGGCATGGTTCGACAGAAAGATCGGCCCGTCATTGCCCATCCGCATCTCGTCGGCATTGGCGGTGCCGGTCAGCATCGCCGCCGCCATGCCCTCGCCGATCTCGACCCCCTTCACCGCGTTGATTGACATCATCGCCGCGGCCAGATCGGTGTCGAGCTTGGCATAGACCGGCGCGCCCAGACCCGGCGGGCAGCCCTGAACCAGCACCTCGATGACCGCGCCGACACTGTTCTGGTCCTTGCGGATGCCGTCAAGATAGTCGGACCACGCCTGAACCGCAGTCGCGTCGGGCAGGAAGAACGGGTTGCCGGCAATCGCGCCGGCATCGAAACGCGCGCGATCCAGATGCATCGCGCCCATCTGCACCATGTATCCGGTGATCTTCAGACTCGGCAGCAGATGCGCCAGCACGGCCTGCGCCACGCCGCCCGCCGCCACACGCGCGGCCGTTTCGCGCGCGGATGACCGCCCGCCGCCGCGATAGTCGCGCAGCCCGTATTTCAGGTGATAGGTGATATCGGCATGGCCCGGGCGAAAGCTGGTGGCGATCTCGCCGTAATCCTTGCTGCGCTGGTCGGTATTCTCGATCATCAGCTGGATCGGCGTGCCGGTCGTGCGCCCCTCGAACACGCCCGACAGGATGCGGACCTGATCGGCCTCCTGGCGCTGCGTCGTGTGCTTGCTGGTGCCGGGACGGCGGCGGTCAAGGAATTGCTGGATGAAACCCTCGTCCAGCGGCACGCCGGGCGGGGTGCCGTCAACCGTCGCGCCCAGGGCCGGGCCGTGGCTTTCGCCCCAGGTGGTGAACCGGAATTCGCGGCCGAAAGTGTTGAAGCTCATGCGTGTTCTCCGGTCAGGGATTTCAGTTCATAGATCAGATCCAGCGCCGCGCGCGGGGTCAGGCTGTCGGGATGCACGTCCTTCATCCGCGCGTCCAGCGGGCTGTCCTTCGGCTTCACCGCGACCGGCGCGGCGGGGGCGGCGCGGAACAGCGGCAGATCGTCGATCAGCGCGGCCGGACGCGCCGCGCCCTCGCGCTCGCCCGATTCCAGCGCATGCAGCACCTCGCGGGCGCGGTCCACGACCGAGGCCGGCAGACCGGCCAGCCGCGCGACCTGCACGCCATAGCTGCGATCGGCCGCGCCCTTGCGGACCTCGTGCAGGAAGATCACCTCGCCCTCCCATTCGCGCACAGCGACGGTAGCGTTCTCGACGCCCTCCAGCCGCGCGGTCAGGGCCGTCATCTCGTGGTAATGGGTGGCAAACAGGGCCCGGCAGCGGTTGACCCCGTGCAGATGCTCCATCACCGCCCAGGCGATGGAAAGCCCGTCCCAGGTCGCGGTGCCGCGGCCGATCTCGTCCAGGATCACCAGCGCATGATCGTCGGCCTGATTGAGGATCGCTGCCGTCTCGACCATCTCGACCATGAAGGTGGACCGGCCCCGCGCCAGATCGTCGGCGGCGCCCACCCGGCTGAACAACTGGCTGACCATGCCGATATGGGCGCGGCGGGCGGGAACGAAGGCGCCGGCCTGCGCCAGCACCGCGATCAGCGCATTCTGGCGCAGGAAGGTCGATTTGCCGGCCATGTTCGGGCCAGTCAGCAGCCAGATCGCAGGCGTCTCGCCCGCCGTCAGGTCGCAGTCATTGGCGACGAAGGATTCCGACTTGCGCTTCAGCGCGCGTTCCACAACCGGGTGCCGCCCACCCTCGATCATGAAGGCGCGGCTGTCATCGACGCGCGGGCGGCTCCAGCCCTCGCCGGTGGCGATATCCGCGAAGCCGCCGGCAAGGTCGATCTCGGCCAGCGCGCGCGCGGCCTGCCCGATCTGCGCGGCGCGGTCCAGCACGGCCATGCGCAGACACTCGAAAATGCCGCGCTCGATCTCAAGCGCGCGGTCGCGGGCATTGAGGATGCGGGTTTCCAGTTCCGACAGCTCGACCGTGGTGAAGCGGATCTGGTTGGCGGTGGTCTGGCGGTGGATGAAGGTCTCGTTCAGCGGCGGGGCCATCATCCTTTCGGCATGGGTGGTCGTGGTCTCGATGAAATAGCCCAGCACGTTGTTATGCTTGATCTTCAGGCTGGCCACCCCGGCCTTCGCGGCATAATCGGCCTGCAGGCCCGCGATGACCCCGCGCCCCTCGTCGCGCAGCCTGCGGGTCTGGTCCAGATCATCGTCATGGCCGGGGGCGACGAAACCACCATCACGCACCAGCAGCGGCGGTTCGGCCACCAGCGCGTCGTCCAGAAGGTCGATCAGCCGGTCATGGCCGGTCAGATCACGCCCCGCCTGACGCAACACCTCGGCTGCATCCGCCGGGACCCGCGTGGCGATTTGCGCGCCTTGCGTCAGCCCGGCCCGGATCGCGGCCAGATCGCGCGGCCCCCCGCGTTCCAGGGCAAGGCGCGACAGGGCGCGATCCATGTCGGGGACGCGCGACAGCGCCTCGCGCAGATCGGCCACAAGGCGGGCATCATCGACCAGCATCGCCACCGCTTCCTGCCGCGCATGGATCAACGCCAGGTCGCGGCTTGGCGCGCCGATTCGGCGTTCCAGCAGGCGCGCACCGGCCGCCGTCACCGTGCGGTCGATGGCGTGCAGCAGGCTGCCGTCGCGCCCGCCCGACAGCGCCTGCGTCAGTTCCAGATTGCGCCGGGTCGCCGCGTCGATCTGCATCGCCCCGCCCGCGCGTTCGCGGACCGGGGGTCGCAACAGCGGCAGCTTGCCCTTCTGCGTCATCTCAAGATAGTCGACCACCGCACCCATGGCCGACAGTTCCGCGCGGCTGAAGGCGCCGAACCCGTCCAGCGTCTCCACGCCGTAAAGCGAACACAGCCGCCGCGCGCCCGCCGCGCTGTCGAAGGCGCCGGCGGGCAGATCGGTCAGCGCCGCCCCGGCCTCGGCGGCCAGATCGTCGAGGCCCGCGCCATCGGCGACCAGCAATTCGCGCGGCGCCAGCCGGGCCAGTTCCGGCGCCAGACGCGGCAGCGGGCAATCCATGACCTGAAAGGCGCCGGTCGAGATATCGACCCAGGCCAGCGCCGTGTCCTCGCGCACGGTTGCAAAGGCGGCAAGGAAATTGTGCCGCCGCGCCTCGAGCAGCGATTCCTCGGTCAGCGTGCCGGGCGTGACCAGCCGCACCACGTCGCGCGCGACCACGGATTTCGAGCCGCGCTTCTTCGCCTCGGCCGGATCCTCCATCTGCTCGGCGATGGCGACGCGAAAGCCCTTGCGGATCAGCGTCAGAAGATAGCTTTCCGCCGCATGGACCGGCACCCCGCACATCGGGATCGGCTGGCCCAGATGGGTGCCGCGCCTGGTCAGCGCGATATCCAGCGCGGCGGCGGCCTGCACCGCGTCCTCGAAGAACATCTCGTAGAAATCGCCCATGCGATAGAACAGCAGCGCGCCGGGATTGGCGTCGCGGATCGCCAGATACTGCGCCATCATCGGGGTCGGCTGATCGCTCATGGAGGTCCTTCGCCTGCGGTTCCGGGCGTTTCTATCCGCTTGCGTCCGGCTGTGGAACCTTTACATTCGGCGGCTACCTCGGGGTGCCCCATGGTCGGGCTGAGACGCGAACGCGGACCCGTTGAACCTGATCCGGCTTGCACCCGGCGGAGGGAAGGTTTCGCTGTCCTTTCTTTCGAAACACCGACCGAAAGGAGGCAGCGATGAAGACCCGCGCATTTGCCCTTGCCCTGCTGGCCGCGACACCCGCCGCCGCGCAGGACAAGCCCGTCCTGACCGTCTATGCCGGCGATTACGTCGCCAGCGAATGGGGGCCGGGGCCAAAGATCGAGGCCGGTTTCGAGGCCTTCTGCGACTGCGACCTGAAATTCGTGACCGGCGAGATCCTGCCGCGCATCCTGATGGAGGGCGAGGGCACGCAGGCCGATATCGTCTTCGGCCTGAACACCGATGTGACGGCGCGGGCGCGCGCCTCGGGCCTCTTCGCCCCGCATGGTCAGCAGACCGGCGATCTGTCGCTGCCGGTCGCATGGAACGACGACATCTTCCTGCCCTATAACTGGGCCGAGACGGCCTTCATCTATGACGAGACGCGGCTGGAAAACCCGCCCTCCAGCTTTGACGCGTTGCTGGCCGCACCCGAGGATCTGAAGATCGTCATTCAGGATCCGCGTTCTTCGATCTCGGGGCTGGCGCTGCTTTTGTGGGTGAAGTCCGTCTATGGCGACGGCGCGGCCGAGGCCTGGGCGAAGCTGGCGCCCAAGGTGCTGACGGTGACCAAGGGCTGGTCGGAAGCTTACGGCATGTTCACCGATGGCGAGGCCGACATGGTGCTGTCCTTCACCACCTCGCCCGCCTATCACATCGAGGCCGAGGAGGATCTGACCAAACGCGCCGCGATCTTCCCCGAGGGTCACTATCTGCTGGCCGAACTGGCCGCGCAGCTGAAGGGCACCGATCAGCCGGAACTGGCGCAGCAGTTCATGGACTGGATCCTGACGCCCGATTTCCAGTCGGCCATTCCCCATGCCAACTGGTCGCTGCCCTCGCGGCTGGATCAGGCCGACTGGCCCGAGGTCATGCGCGACCTGCCTCGCCCTGAAACGACCCTGTTCTACAGCGAGGACGAGGCCGAAAGCTTGCGACAGCCGGCGCTGGACGAATGGCTGCGGGCGTTTTCGCAATAAGGCCCGCGGCCGGCGGCGCGGCGGTCGCGGCCGGGCTTGCGGCGCTGATCCTCGGCACGCTGGCGGCCGTCGCCCTGCAGGCCAGGGGGCTGTCGGGGCTGGGCGCCTGGGACTGGCGGGCGGTCTGGTTCACAATCTGGCAGGCGGCGGTTTCGGGCCTGCTGTCGGCGGCGCTGGCCATGCCGGTCGCCCGCGCGCTGGCGCGGCGGCGGTTTCCGGGGCGCGCGGCGCTGGTGACGCTGCTGGGTGCGCCCTTCATCCTGCCGGTGATCGTGGCGATCATGGGCCTGATCGCGGTCTTCGGGCGCAACGGCGCCATCAATGAAGGGCTGCGCGCCCTCGGCCTGCCGGAATTCAGCGTCTATGGCTGGCAGGGCGTGATCCTTGCGCATGTGTTCTTCAACCTGCCGCTGTCGGTACGGCTGATCCTGCAGGGCTGGCAGGCAATCCCGGCCGAGCGGTTCCGGCTGGCCGAAAGCCTTGGCTTCGCGCCCGCCAACCTGACCCGGCATCTGGAACGGCCGATGCTGCGCGCGGTGCTGCCCGGGGTCTGGCTGGCGGTGTTTCTGGTCTGCCTGACCAGCTTTACCGTGGCGCTGGCGCTTGGTGGTGGTCCGTCCGCGACGACCGTGGAACTGGCCATCTATCAGGCCTTCCGCTTCGATTTCGATCTGGGACGGGCGGCGACGCTGGGGCTTGTGCAGATCGGGCTTTGCCTTGCCGCCATGCTGCTGACCCGCCGGATCGCCATCCCCGCAGCCTTCGGCACCGGGCTGGACGAGGCACAGGGGCCGCAGGGTCCAGCGGGCTGGCGGCAGGGCGCCGATGCGCTGGCCATCGTGGCCGCCACGGCCTTCCTGCTCTGGCCGATCCTTGCCGTCACCGCGCAGGGCCTGCCGCGCATCCCCGCCCTGCCGCCCGAGGTCTGGGCAGCCGCGCTGCGCTCGGTCGTCATGGCGCTGGTCTCGGCGCTGCTGGCGCTGGTGCTGTGCCTGACACTGGCGCTGGCCATCGCGCGCGGCCGCGCGGCCTGGATCGAGGCGGCCGGCATGCTGCCGCTTGTCGCCTCGCCGCTGGTGCTGGGCACCGGGCTGTTCATCCTGCTGCGCGGCTGGTTTTCGACCGATGCGCTGGCGCTGCCGGTGACGGTGGCAATCAACGCGATCATGGCCCTGCCCTTCGGGCTGCGCGCCCTGATCCCGGCGGCGCGAACCCTGCGCGCCGATTACGGCCGGCTGGCGGATTCGCTGGAGATGCACGGGCTGGCGCGGCTGCGGCTGGTCACCCTGCCGCGCCTGGCCCGTCCGCTGGGCTTCGCCGGCGGGCTGGCGGCGGCGCTGGCGATGGGTGATCTGGGCGTCATCACCCTGTTCGCCAGCGACCAGCCCACGCTGCCGCTGAAACTGTATCAGCTGATGAATTCCTATCGGATGACCGACGCCTCGGCCTGCGCGGTGCTGCTGATGGTCATCAGCTTTGCGCTGTTCTGGCTGTTCGACCGCGGAGGCCGCCTTGCTTGAACTGCGCGACATCAGCGTGATCCGCGCCGACTATGCCCTGCGCGCCAGCATGACGGTGCCGAGGGGCGCGCGGATCGCGGTGATCGGCGCCTCGGGCGCAGGCAAATCGACGCTGCTGTCCCTGATCGGCGGGTTTCTGGCCCCCGACAGCGGCCGGATCCTGTGGGACGGGCAGGACATCACCGCCCTGCCCCCGGGCCGGCGCCCGGTGTCGTTCCTGTTTCAGGATCAGAACCTGTTTCCGCATCTGAGCGTGGCGCAGAATGTCGGCCTTGGCCTGCGCCCCGATCTGCGGCTGAACGGGGCGCAGCGCGCGCGTGTCGCGCAGGTGCTGGAGGAGGTCGGGCTGGCCGGGATGGAGGATCGCCGCCCCGCCAGCCTGTCGGGCGGCCAGCAGAGCCGGGTGGCACTGGCCCGCGTCCTCTTGCGCGCCCGGCCGCTGCTGCTGCTGGACGAACCCTTCGCCGCGCTTGGCCCGGCGCTGAAATCCGAGATGCTGGACCTGCTGGCCCGCATCGCGGCCGAGACCCGCGCCACCGTGCTGATCGTCACCCACGACCCGCAGGATGCCCGCAGCTTTGCCCCCGAGACGGTCCTGATCGATGGCGGCATCGCCCAGCCGCCCGCCCCCACCGGCCCGCTTCTGGACGATCCGCCGCCGGGCCTGCGGGCCTATCTGGGCTGATCACGCCTCGGCCAGCTGGTCCCAGACGGCCAGCGCCTTGGCCGCATACATCAGGCCCGGGCCACCGGCCATGTTGATCGCCATGGCGCAGACATCGCCCATCTCCTCGCGCGTGGCACCGGCCTTCATCAGCGCATCGACGTGAAACTCGACGCAGGGCATGCAGCGGGTGGCGATGGCAATGCCCAGGGCGATGAATTCCTTTTCCTTCACCCCCAGAACGCCACCCTCCTTGATCGCCTTCTGCATGGCGCCATAGCCGCGCGTCTGTTCGGGCAGCGCCCGGTTGAGATTGCGAAGCTGATCCTTCATCTCGCTGATGCTGGCCTTGCTGTCCATTCGGCAGATCCTTCGATTTCACATTCTTCTATTTGAATATCAATTCCTCGGCGCAATGGCAAGCCGGCACCCGAGCCCGGACGGGGGATGATCGCTTCGGCATCAGATCCCTTGCGAGCCCGCCAAAAGGAAGCCCCGGCCCGGCATGAATTGGCGGCGACAGTCAAATTCACAACCCGGCGTTGCACAGATTCGCGCAGACCGATCCTTGCAAACGTTTGATTTGGCTTTGAAAGCTTTCTCACATTTTGATTTCCGGCACCTCCGGAAACTGCCGGATAAACGCCAATACACTGATCTTAAAAGATAAATCTTCCGTAAACAGCTTTCACACCGCTTTCACGTGCGACGACATATCACACCGGCGGGACAGCCCCGGAGACAGGGGTAGCAGGAAAACGAGGACTGAAAAGGAGAACCTCATGGCTACGCTTTTTGGCACTAACGGTAACGACAATATCCCGGGTACAACGGCTGCAGACCTGATCTATGGCTTCGGCGGGCACGACCGCCTGGGCGGGGCCGGTGGCCGCGACACGATCTATGGCGGAACCGGCAATGACACCATCCGCTCCAGCGGCGCGGGGGTCTATGATGGCCAGGACGGCAACGACTATGTCTATGCCGGCCTTGGCACGCCCGAGACGCTGCGCGGCGGCGCCGGCACCGACTGGCTGAACACCGCCACCTTCAGCGGCAACTACAATGTCAACCTGACCACCGGCCTCACCAACTTCGCCGGTGAGAGCTTTACCCAGTTCGAGAACATCTATTCCGGCAGCGGCAACGACACCCTGACCGGAACCTCGGGCAACAACGTCATGTATGGCAACAATGGCCATGACCGGATCGACGGGCTGGGCGGTAACGACTACATCAGCGGCGGCGCCGGCAATGACAGCCTCGTCGGCGGTGGTGGAACCGATACCGTCTATGGCGGCAGCGGCAACGACACCATCCGCTCGGGCGGCGCGGGCATCTATGATGGCCAGGACGGCAATGACTATGTCTATGCCGGCATCGGCACGCCCGAGACCCTGCGCGGCGGCGCCGGGGTCGACTGGCTGAACACCGCGACCTTCAGCGGCGCCTACAACGTCAACCTGACCACCGGCCTCACCAACTATACCGGTGAAAGCTTTACCCAGTTCGAGAACATCTATTCCGGCAGCGGCAACGACACCCTGACCGGGACCTCGGGCAACAACTACATGTATGGTAACAACGGCGATGACCGGATCGACGGGCTGGGCGGCAACGACTACATCAGCGGCGGCGCCGGCAATGACAGCCTCGTCGGCGGCGGCGGAACCGATACCGTCTATGGCGGCAGCGGCAACGACACCATCCACTCCAGCGGCGCGGGCATCTATGACGGCCAGGACGGCGACGACTATGTCTATGCCGGCATCGGCACGCCCGAGACCCTGCGCGGCGGCGCCGGGGTCGACTGGCTGAACACCGCAACCTTCAGCGGCAACTACAGTGTCAACCTGACCACCGGCGTCACCAATTTCACCGGTGAGAGCTATACCCAGTTCGAGAATCTGCTGTCAGGCAGCGGCCACGACACGCTGACCGGAACCGTTGACGCCAACCGGATATACGGCGGCGATGGCAACGATCGCATCTCCGGCCTCGACGGCAACGACCTCCTCTATGGTCAGAACGGTCTCGACACCGTCTATGGCGGCAATGGTAATGATTACCTGCGCGGCGGGAACGACAACGACCTGCTGTCGGGCGATAACGGCAGCGACAGCCTTTACGGCGATGCCGGCAATGACCGCCTGTTCGGCGGCGGCGATAACGACTTCCTGCATGGCGGCCTCGGCAACGACACGATGAATGGCGGGTCGGGGAACGATACGCTGGCAGGCAGCACCGGGACCGACGTGATGACCGGCTCGGGCGGCGAGGATGTGTTCCGGTTCTACAGCACCACCGATTCGCCCTACGGGATCAGTTCGGCCTATGACCGGATCACCGACTTCCAGGGCGCGGGGATCCAGTTCGTGTCGACGATCGAGGACAAGATCGACCTGTCGTCGATCGACGCCAATGTCCATCTTGCGGGCAACCAAGCCTTTGTCTTCAACGGCACGACGGCTGGCGGCGCGGGCAGGATCTGGATGGAGAATGTCGGCAGCGAGACCTGGCTGCGGGTCAATACCGACAACGACGTCACGCCCGAGATGAGCGTCCGGATCGTGGATGGCGCCGCAAGTGCGGGCAACTACTGGGCCGGAGATTTCTTCCTCTGAACCCGATCAGACAGGCATCGGGCGCGGCCGGAAACGGCCGCGCCCTTTTTTCGTTCCCTGATCGCGCGCGCCCAAGCTGTCGGGAATGGCACGGACATCAGAGATTTTCGAAGGGGCCGGACGCCCCCGTTCGTCTGCCGGCAATCTGACGGCTCAGCCGACCAGTTCCAGCCCCGAGAAGAAGAAGGCGATTTCCTGTGCGGCGGTTTCCGGCGCGTCGGATCCGTGGACCGAGTTCTCACCGACCGACAGGGCGAATTCCTTGCGGATCGTGCCGGGCGCGGCGTCGGCGGGATTGGTCGCACCCATGACATCGCGGTTTCTGGTGATCGCGCTCTCGCCTTCCAGCACCTGCACGACGACCGGCTCGGAGGCCATGAACTCGACCAGTTCGCCATAGAAGGGGCGCGCCTTGTGGACCTCGTAGAACTTGCCGGCCTGTTCGGGCGACAGCTTGATGCGCTTCTGGGCGATGACGCGCAGACCGGCTTCCTCGAACTTGGCATTGATCTTGCCGGTCAGGTTGCGCTTGGTCGCGTCGGGTTTGATGATCGAAAGGGTGCGTTCGATGGCCATGGTCTCACCTTGTCTGTCTGCGGCGGACCGCGCCCGCCTGCTTGCGAAATCCGCGTCCGGTTAGCAGGCTTGCCCCGGCCCGGCAAGCCGCAGGTCGCAGCGGACCGCGCCGCGTGGCCGGAAAGGGACGATCCGGCTGACCCTGATCGCGGAACGTGCTAGAGGCGGGGACAGACCGTGATCAGCCGGAAAGCGCCGACATGACCGATATGCCCGCCTCGGCTGCCGACCGCCCGCAACCGCGCCCCCGTCCGCGCCCGCCCCTGGCCAGTATCGCCACGGTCTTCGCCATCGCCCTGCTGCTGGCGGCGATCTGGACATGGTCCAGCATCCTGCTGCTGGGATTTGCGGCGATCCTTCTGGCCATCGCCTTGCGCGCCGGTGCCGGCTTCCTTCATCGCCGGCTGGGCATGAATTTCAGGCTGGGCGTGATCGTCACCGTCCTGATCGCCATCGGCGGACTGATGCTTGCCATCGTTCTGGCGGGACCGGCGGTATCCGAGCAGTTCAGCCAGCTGGTGGCCAGCCTGCCCGACGCCTGGAGCCGGATCGAGGCCTGGCTGGCCGCCAGTCCGATCGCCCAGTTCATCGAGCGCCGGGTCGAGGCCGGCGCCTCCGGCGGTCAGACCTCGGGCGCCGCAAGCCTGCCGTCGATCTTCGGCTATGTGACCGGCACCATCAGCAGTGTCATCGGCAGCATGGCCAATCTGGTGCTGCTGGCGACGATGGCGCTGTTTCTGGCGCTGGACGGACCGCTCTACCGCAACGGCGCCTTGCGGCTGGTGCCGCCCGCCTATCGCAACCGGATGGCCCGGATCGTGGACGAGATCGGCCAGGCCCTCGGCCGCTGGATGTCGGGGCAGGCGCTGGACATGGCAATCGTCGCGGTCGCGATCGGGCTGGGCCTGTGGCTTCTGGGCGTGCCTCTGGCACTGCTGCTGGGCGTCATCGCGGGGGTCACCAACATCATCCCCTATATCGGCCCGTTTCTTTCGGCCGTGCCGGCAGTACTGTTCGGCCTGACCCAGGGCCCGGATCTGGCGGTGCAGGTCGCGCTGCTGTTCATCATCGTGCAACAGGTCGAGGGCAACATCCTGATGCCGATGATCCAGAGCCGGGCGGTCGAGTTGCCGCCGGTGCTGACAATGCTGGCGATCCTTGCCTTCAGCGCGCTGTTCGGCTTTGCCGGTGTGCTGCTGGCCACGCCGCTGCTGGTCGTGACCATGATCCTGGTCCGGCGCATCTATATCGAGGACGTGCTGGGCGACCGGACGGACGACAAGGCCGCGCCTGACTGAGTGCCCGGCCCGCGGCCGGTGAGGCAGGTTCGCCCTTCCGCCACCAAGGCCCCCACCCGATATCCGGGGTGTTTCCTCACCACGGCCTTGACGCCGCTTCAGTCGCACCGGGTTTCGATCAGGTCGGGATCGTCCTTCGCCCTTTCGACCGTCGGCCGGGCCTCGCCGCCCGGGACGCTGCCGCTGCCCTCGCCGCGTCTGGCCGCCTCGGCCTCGGCGCGTGCCACCTTGCGGGCCTTTTCGCCCGGCTTAGCCTGAGCCTCGTTTTCCAACGCGATCCGTTCCGCGATCTCGGGCGGCAGCAGCGACACGATCCGGACCCCCGGCTTGTCGATCAGATCGTTCTTGCCGCCCACGAACCAAAGCTGGTCGTTCTGGATCACGGCCAGCGGAATTGCACCTTCGCGGGCGGTGCGCCAGTCATCGAGGCGGTATTCCTCGGTCAGGCGGGTGGTGCGAAAGATCCAGCCCTCGGCCATCAGATCGAGATACTGGGCAAGCGTGCGATTGCCAGCGATGGCCCGGCCGCCCAGTTGCGTGGGCAGGACGTGCCGGGCCCGGTCCTCCTTGTGGCGGGCCAGCTGCCAGATGCTGTCACGGCCGAATTCGGGCGCAAGATCGGTCGCGACGAGCGTGTTGTAGGCATCGTTGTCCGAGGCCGCGAGGATCGTGCCGAAGGCCAGGAATTCGACATTATGCTCGGCCGCCTCGCCCAGAATATCGCCATAGAAGGTCTGGATACCGGCCGCGCGCGCGCTGCGCAGATGGCCGCGGTTGGGATCGGTCACCAGCACGTTCACATCCGCCTTTTCCAGTGCCTTCGCCAGCCCGGTCGCGAAGATCGAGCCGCCGACGATCAGGAGCCCCGGCCGGTCGCCCGAGGTCAGCCCCAGCCGCCGCGCCAAGGGCGCCAGCGTGAAGCCGTGCAGCACCACCGTGACCAGCACCAGCACGAAGGCCAATGGCGCGATCAACCCGCCATCGGCGATCCCCTCGCCGACCAGGCGTTCGGCGAAGACGCCCGAGACGGCGACCAGCACCACCCCGCGCGGGCCGGTCAGGGCGATCAGCAGGCGCTCCCTCATCGGCAGATTGGTCCCGATGAGCGAGATCAGCACCGTCAGCGGACGGGCGACCATCACCACCAGCGCCACGAACAGCCCCGCTCGCCACCAGCTGAGCTGGGCCAGCGTCTCGAAGCGGATGCTTGCGGCCAGCAGGATGAACACGCCCGAGACCAGCAGGATCGTCGCATGTTCCTTGAAGCGGTGCAGTTCGTAATAGCTGGGCAGGTCGGCATTGGCGATCATCAGCCCCATGACCGTCACCGCCAGCAGCCCGCTTTCATGCAAGAGGCTGTCCGAGCCGGCGAAGACGGCCAGCACGGCAACGAACAGCAGCGGCACCTTCATGTATTCGGGCACCCAGCCGCGCCGGAAGGACTGCACGATCAGCCAGCCGGCGGCGATGCCGATCAGGGCCGCGAAGCCGATGCCCAGCAGCAGCTGTCCCGCCGCCTCGCCCCAGGTGACGCCGGTGCGCAGCACCAGCACGATCTCCAGCGCCACCACCGCGACCAGCGCCCCGATCGGGTCGTTGACGATCCCCTCCCATTGCAGCACCTGCGCCGGACGCGAGGTCAGCCGGGCCTGGCGCAGAAGCGGCGCGATGACGGTCGGGCCGGTGACGATCATGATGCCGCCGAAGACCATGGCGGCCTCCCATCCCAGCCCGGCGCCGAAGACCAGCACCAGCGAGGACAGCACCCAGCCCAGGGGCGCGCCGACATAGACCAGCCGGCGCACCGCGGGACGGGCATCGGCCAGCTTGCTGAAGCTGAGCGTCAGCCCGCCCTCGAACAGGATCACCGCGACGGCGAGCGAGATCAGCGGCCCGGTGATGGCACCGATGTCGCGCGCGGGGACGAAGATATCGCTGACCGGCCCCAGCAGCAGCCCCGCCGCCAGCATCAGCACGATCGCCGGCAGGCGGAACCGCCAGGCCAGCCACTGCGCGCCGACCCCTGCAATCCCGACGATCGCGAAGGCCTGTATCGGGTCCAGCCCGCCGGTCAGTTCCGTCGCCATGAACATCCTTTTGCGAATTTTGCCTGCCCGGAACCGGTCCAACCCCCGAACGGTTCCCGAAACATGCCATTTTGCTGAGGATTCGTCTGGAAATATTGACCTGCTGCCAGCTTTGGTCTAGGCGAAGCCTGACCCGCATCCGGCGGGTCGACCGAAGGGGCGTGCATGATTGCGTCCCGCAAGGGCCGCAAGGGCGCCACTGGGGCGCGCGGTCACGGAACGCATTACTCATTCTGGCGTCGCAGCCTGGAAAGCCCCGTATGACGAAATTCTCCGATCTGAAACTCGATCCCAAGGTTCTGAAGGCCGTTGCCGAGGCGGGTTACGAAGACCCGACCCCGATCCAGGCCGGCGCCATCCCGCATGCGCTGGAAGGCCGCGACGTGCTGGGCATCGCGCAGACCGGTACCGGCAAGACCGCCAGCTTCACCCTGCCGATGATCACGCTGCTGGGGCGTGGCCGGGCGCGGGCGCGGATGCCGCGTTCGCTGGTCCTGTGCCCGACGCGCGAACTGGCCGCCCAGGTGGCCGAGAATTTCGACACCTATGCCAAGCATACCCGGCTGACCAAGGCGCTGCTGATCGGCGGGGTGTCGTTTGCCGAACAGGACAAGCTGATCGACCGCGGCGTCGATGTGCTGATCGCCACGCCGGGCCGGCTGCTGGATCATTTCGAGCGCGGCAAGCTGCTGCTGACCGGGGTGCAGATCATGGTCGTAGATGAGGCCGACCGGATGCTGGACATGGGCTTCATCCCGGATATCGAGCGGATTTTCCAGCTGACTCCCTTCACCCGCCAGACGCTGTTCTTCAGCGCCACCATGGCCCCCGAGATCGAGCGAATCACCAACACCTTCCTGCATGCGCCGCAGCGGATCGAGGTCGCCCGGCAGGCCACCACCAGCGAAACCATCACCCAGAAGCTGGTCGAGATCACCCCGACCCGCCGCGACCAGAGCGCCAAGCAGAAACGCGAATTGCTGCGCGCCCTGATCGACGCCGAGGGCGAGGGGCTGACCAACGCCATCATCTTCTGCAACCGCAAGACCGATGTCGATATCCTGGCGAAATCGCTGCACAAACACGGCTATGACGCGGCGCCGATCCATGGCGATCTGGACCAGAGCCACCGCACGAGGACGCTGGACGGGTTCCGCGACGGCAAGCTGAAGCTGCTGATCGCCTCGGACGTGGCGGCGCGCGGGCTGGATATCCCGGCCGTCAGCCATGTGTTCAATTTCGACCTGCCCAGCCATGCCGAGGACTATGTCCACCGCATCGGCCGGACCGGCCGCGCCGGCCGCAAAGGCACGGCCATCAGCATCTCGACCCCGGCCGACGAGAAATACCTGACCGCGATCGAGCAATTGGTGAAGCAGACCCTGCCCCGCGCCGCCGCACCCGAAGGGTTCTCGCTGTCCGAGGCCGCGACCTCGGCGCCGCGCGCGGACCGCGACGACCGCAAGGGTGGCCGGGGCGACCGCCGCCGCCGCGGCCGGCGCGACGACGAACGCTCGCAGGACGGCCGCCGCTCGGCGGAGGCACGGCACGACGAGCCTGCGGGCAAGGATACCCGCCCGGAACCGGCCGCCGCACGCCCCGAGCGTCAGGAACCGCACCGGCACGAGCGTCGCGACCAGCAGCACCGCGACAACCGCAGGCGCGGCCGGGGGGACGACTATCGCGGCCCCGCCATCGTCGGGATGGGCGATCATGTCCCGCAGTTCATGCTGGTCGAGTTGCGCCCGCCGATGGACGAGACCGAAAGCGCGCCGCAGGCAGAGGCACGGGCAGAGGTGGTGACGGCCGAGCCTCTCCCCGCGCCCGCGACCGAGAAACCCGCGCGGCCCAAGCGCAGCCGGCGCAAGCCAAAGGCGACCGACGAGGCCATCGTGGCTGCGGAGTCCGCACCGCTTGAGGCCGTAGCCGCCGAAGCCATGGCCGTCGAAGCCCCGGTGACGCAGCCCGAAGCCGAGCCCGAGGCGGATGCCGCGCCCGCGCAGGAAGAGGTGGCCGAAAAGCCCAAGCGCAGCCGGCGCAAGAAGGCCGAGACGGAAGAACCCGCCGCCGAGGCCGAGGAAAAGCCGAAAGCCCGCAAGCCGCGCGCCCGGAAAGCCAAACCCGAAGAGGCACCGGCGGAAGCCGAAGCCGAAGAGGCGCCGAAGCCGAAGCGCAGCCGGCGCAAGAAGGCCGATGAGGCCGAAGCCGTTGCAGAGCCCGCCCCCAAACGCAGCCGCCGGAAAAAATCCGAGACTGCGGCAGAAGCCTCGACCGCGGACGGGGCGCAGCAGGACGAATCCGCCGATTCAGCCGGCGCCGACGCCTGATCCCGCCCGTGACTGCGATGCCGCGCAGCCTTGTCAGCCCGCCGCATCTGTCCCGACAGGGGCGCCCCGCCCTCGGCCAGCTGCTGCTTGACCTGGGGCTTGGGGCCGCGGCCGCCCTGGGGCTTGCGCCCTTCGGCATCTGGGGCATCACCCTGATCGCCTTCGCGCTGCTGCTGGGGCGGCTTGCCCGCAGCCCGCGTGCGATCATCGCCTTCTGGCACGCCCTTGCGGCCGGGATCGGCTGGTTCGGGCTGTCCATGTCATGGATCGTCGAGCCTTTTCTGGTCGAGCCCGAGATCTATGGCTGGATGGCCCCTTTCGCGCTGTTCCTGATGGCCTTGGGCGGGGCGCTGTTCTGGGCGTTGCCGGTCTGGCTCGCGGTGCGGCTTACCCCGGACTGGCGGGCCCGCGTCCTGTCCATCGCGGCGGTCCTCGTTCTGTCCGACTGGTTGCGCGGCTGGATATTCACCGGCCTGCCCTGGGCCCTGATCGGGCATGTCTGGGCGGAAACCCCGGTGGCGCAGACCGCGGCATGGGGCGGTGCCATCGGCCTCAGCCTCGTCACGCTGGGCATTGCCGCGCTGCCACCCTTGTTCTGGTCCCCGGCCCGAGGGCCGGTTCCGGGCCTCCTTCCAGGCGTCACGGCGGCGATCCTGCTCTTGGGCGGTCTCTGGGCGGCGGGTCTGGCGCGTCTGGCGCAACCCGTGGCACCTGATGCCGACCTGTCGCTGCGCATCGTCCAGCCCAATGCCGAGCAGCGGCTGAAATGGGATCCGCAATGGTCCTCCGTCTTTTTCCGCCGGCTGCTTGATCTTTCGGCCGAGCCCGGGCCGCGCGATCTGGTCATCTGGCCCGAAACCGCCGTCAACTTCCTGCTCGACGATGCGGGCGAGGTGCTGCCGGCCATGGCGAAATCGGCCCAGGCGCCGCTGGTTCTGGGCATCCAGCGCCGCGAAGGGGCACGTTTCTACAACAGCCTCGCCCTGCTGTCGCCCGAGGGGGCGGTGCAGCAGGTCTATGACAAGTTTCACCTCGTTCCCTTCGGCGAATACATGCCCTGGGGCGACGCCCTGGCGCGTCTTGGCTTTACTGCCTTCGCCGCGCAGGCGGGTAATGGCTATTCCCCGGGCGAGGGCCCGGCGCTGCTGCAGGCCCCGGGCCTGCCGGGCTTTCAGCCCCTGATCTGCTATGAGGCGATCTTTCCCCAGCATCTGCGCGGTCTCGACCAGCGCCCCGGATGGATTCTGCAGGCCACCAACGACGGCTGGTTCGGCCGGTTCTCGGGCCCCTATCAGCATCTCGCACAGGCGCGGCTGCGGGCGATCGAAGCCGGGTTGCCGCTGATCCGCGCGGCCAATACCGGCGTCAGCGCGGTCATCGACGCGCGCGGCCAGATACGCGACACGCTGCCCCTCGGGGTCGCGGGCAAGATCGACACGCCCCTGCCCGGAGCCTTGCCTGAAACCCTGTGGCTGCGCTACGGGCCGGCCCCGGTTCTGGCGCTCAGCCTGATCATCCTGCTGGCTTCTGTCGCGACGGCGCATCTTCGCCATCGCGATACGGATACGGGTCGCGGCCGGTAACGACCCGGACACGCCCCGAGGTTGCTGCAGCCTATGCCGCCGCAGCCCCCGGCTCGACCAGTGCCACGATATCCATCATGATCGTGTTCAGCTGGAAATCCTTGGGCGTATAGACCCGCGTCACCCCCATGGCCAGCAGGCGCCGGGCGTCCTCGTCGGGGATGATGCCGCCGACGATCACCGGGATATGGCCCAGACCGGCGGCGCGGATCCGCTCCATCACCTCCTCGATCAGCGGCAGGTGGCTGCCCGACAGGATCGACAGACCCACGACATGCGCCTCGTCCTCGACCGCCTTGGCGACGATCTGTTCGGGGGTCATGCGGATGCCTTCATAGGTGATGTCCATGCCGCAGTCGCGGGCGCGGAAGGCGATCTGCTCGGCGCCGTTGGAATGGCCGTCGAGGCCCGGCTTGCCGACCACGAACTTCAGCCGCCGGCCGAGGCGGGTGCTGACCGCGTCCACCGCCTCGCGAATCTCCTCAAGCCCCTCGGTCCGGTTCGAGGGCGAGGACGACACGCCCGTCGGCCCGCGATATTCGCCATGCACGGCGCGCATCACGCCTGCCCATTCGCCGGTCGTCGCCCCCGCCTTCGCCGCCGCGATGGAATAGGGCATGATGTTCTCGCCCTTCTGCGCAGCCACGCGCAGCGCGGCGAGGGCGGCCTCGACGGCACCCTCGTCGCGCGCCCCCCGCCAGGCCTCGAGCCGGGAAATCTGGTCCTGCTCGACCGCCGGATCGACGACCATGATGCCGCCGTCGCCGGCCGTCAGCGGCGAGGCTTCGCCCTGCTGCCAGCGGTTCACGCCGACCACGACGGTCTCGCCCGCCTCGACCCGGTTCAGCCGCTCGGCATTCGATTCGACCAGCCGCGACTTCATGTAGTCGATGGCGGCGATCGCCCCACCCATGTCGTCAAGCAGCTTCAACTCGTCCCGCGCGCCGGTCTTCAGCTCCTCGACCCGGGCGGCGATCACCGGGTTGCCGTCGAACAGGTCGCCATATTCCAGAAGATCCGTCTCATAGGCCAGGATCTGCTGCATCCGCAGCGACCATTGCTGGTCCCAGGGCCGGGGCAGGCCAAGCGCCTCGTTCCAGGCCGGCAACTGCACGGCGCGGGCGCGGGCGTTCTTCGACAAGGTCACCGCCAGCGTCTCCAGCAGGATGCGATAGACGTTGTTTTCCGGCTGCTGCTCGGTCAGGCCAAGGCTGTTGACCTGCACGCCATAGCGGAAGCGGCGGAACTTCTCGTCCTCGATGCCGTAACGGTCGCGGGTGATCTCGTCCCACAGCTCGGTGAAGGCACGCATCTTGCACATCTCGGTGACAAAGCGGATGCCGGCATTCACGAAAAAGCTGATCCGCCCGACCATGGCCGGGAACTCATCCGCCGGCACCTTGCCCTTTAGGTCGTCCAGCACCGCGATGCCGGTGGCCAGCGCATAGGCCAGTTCCTGCTGCGGCGTCGCCCCGGCCTCCTGCAGGTGGTAGGAACAGACATTCATCGGGTTCCATTTCGGCAGATGCTCGCGCGTATAGGCGGCAACATCGGTGATCATCGCAAGGCTGGGCTTCGGCGGGCAGATATAGGTGCCGCGCGACAGGTATTCCTTGATCAGGTCGTTCTGGACCGTGCCCTGCAACTGGCCGACATCAGCACCCTGTTCCTCGGCCACGGCGATATACAGCGACAGAAGCCAGGGCGCAGTCGCGTTGATCGTCATCGAGGTGTTCATCTGCTCGAGCGGGATCTGGTCGAACAGCGCCCGCATGTCGCCAAGATGGCAGATGGGCACGCCGACCTTGCCGACCTCGCCGCGGGCCAGCACGTGATCGCTGTCATAGCCCGTCTGGGTCGGCAGATCGAAGGCCACCGACAGGCCGGTCTGCC
The DNA here is from genome assembly GCF_018860165.1 of Paracoccus marinaquae. Classification (GTDB taxonomy): domain Bacteria; phylum Pseudomonadota; class Alphaproteobacteria; order Rhodobacterales; family Rhodobacteraceae; genus Paracoccus; species Paracoccus marinaquae. The sequence continues at coordinate 31,228 of NZ_JAHKNG010000002.1, read as the reverse complement.
CCTTGGACAGGTTGGTGCGATACAATTCGTTCGATTTCGCCGCCGTGGAATGTCCGGCATAGGTGCGAAACAGCCAGGGCTTGTCCTTCGAGGGGCTCGGGGAGGCGGCTTCGGTCATCTCTCGCTCCTGCATGTCGGTTGTAACTTTGTTACTGAGCCGCAGGGATAGGCGAAACATCCTGACCTTGTCAATTCGCTGCGCTGCGGCACGGCCCTGCCTCCCCTTGTCGTTTGCCACGGCTCGATTATCCTCGCCCGGGTTACAGGATCACGCGACGTTCCGGAGGTGAGTTCGTCAGAATGACTGCGCCGTTCTTCAATTATGCCCTCGAATCGCGACTGGCCTTCGTCGCCGTTTTCTTCATCGTCCTGCTGGCCTTCCTCGAGTTCGGGCTGCGGATCGGGCGCGGGCGCCGCGCCCGAAACGGCGAAAAGGCGGATGAAGGCGCGACCCTGGTCGTCGGCAGCATCCTTGGCCTTCTGGCCTTCGTGCTGGCGCTGAACCTGTCCAATGCCAGTTCGCGCTTCGATCGCCGCATCAACGCGACGCTGGAAGAGGTCAATGCGATCGGCACGGCCCTGATGCAGGCATCGGCCATCGCCGAAGGCGGCCCCGACGGCATCGCGGCGAAGCTGAAGACCTATCTCGAGATTCGCCATGCCTATGCCGGCGCCAGCCGAGAGCCCGGGGAACTGGCCCGTATCGCCGCCGAGACACAGAAGCTGCAGGGCGAAATCTGGGCACAGCTGAGCAGCCTCGTTGCCGAACGGCCGGCGCCTGACGTGGTTTCGCTGATGAACGCCATCAATGCCGCCTTCGATTCCTCGACCGCGATGCAGCTGGCGATGGAATACCGCATGCCCGAGCAGGTGATCTGGCTGCTGCTGGTCATGAGCGGTCTCGGCATTGCCGCCGTCGGCTATCAGTTCGGGCTTACCGGGCGGCGCGGGCGCGGTCCGGGGATCGTGCTGTCGGTCTTGTGGTGCGTGATCGTCACCGAAATCATGGACATCGGCTCGGCCCGCATCTGGACCTTCCGCACCGACACGCGAATCTACGAATGGGCGTTGGACGGTCTGGAAAACCCCGCGGCAGCCGAAGATTGAGGCAGGATCGCCGCGCTGCGGCAGGCGCATTGAACTTTCGGACAGATTATTACAAATTCAACTTCGCTGTGGTTGCAATGTTGCGCCGCGCATCGTAGGACGAGCCAATCTCCGCGGCGATTCTGCGCCGCGGCAAGACGCAAGGAGAAGCTGATGGCCCTCGACGCCCCGACCCCGATCGCGCCCTATGACGCGCCCGAAAAGGACCTCTACAATATGGGCGAGATGCCGCCCCTGGGCTATGTTCCGAAATCGATGCACGCCTGGGCGATCCGCCGCGAACGGCATGGCGAGCCGGACAAGGCCATGCAGCTTGAGGTCGTCGACACGCCCCAGATCGACAGCAACGAGGTGCTGGTCCTGGTGATGGCGGCCGGCGTCAACTACAACGGCATCTGGGCCGGCCTCGGCCAGCCGATCAGCCCCTTCGACGGCCATGGCGCGCCCTATCACATCGCCGGCTCGGATGCGGCAGGCATCGTCTGGGCGGTGGGCGAGAAGGTCAAGCGCTGGAAGGTCGGCGACGAGGTCGTGATCCATTGCAACCAGGACGATGGCGACGACGAGGAATGCAATGGCGGCGATCCGATGTATTCGCCGACGCAGCGGATCTGGGGCTACGAGACGCCGGATGGCAGCTTTGCCCAGTTCACCCGCGTTCAGGCCCAGCAGCTGATGCCGCGCCCGCGCCACCTGACCTGGGAGGAATCGGCCTGCTACACGCTGACGCTGGCCACCGCCTACCGGATGCTGTTCGGGCATGAACCGCACGAGCTGAAACCGGGCCATAACGTGCTGGTCTGGGGCGCTTCGGGCGGGCTTGGTTCCTACGCGATCCAGCTGATCAACGCGGCGGGTGGCAATGCCATCGGCGTCATCAGCGAAGAGGACAAGCGCGATTTCGTCATGGGCCTGGGCGCCAAGGGCGTCATCAACCGCAAGGAGTTCAACTGCTGGGGCCAGCTGCCCAAGGTCAACACGCAGGAATACAAGGACTGGTTCAACGAGGTCCGCAAGTTCGGCAAGGCGATCTGGGATATCACCGGCAAGGGCAACAACGTCGACATCGTCTTCGAGCATCCGGGCGAGGCGACCTTCCCCGTCTCGACCTTCGTCTGCAAGAAGGGCGGCATGGTGGTGATCTGCGCCGGCACCACCGGGTTCAACTGCACCTTCGACGTGCGCTATCTGTGGATGCACCAGAAGCGCGTGCAGGGCAGCCATTTCGCGCATCTGAAACAGGCCAGCGCCGCCAACAAGCTGATGCTGGAACGCCGCCTCGACCCCTGCATGTCCGAGGTCTTTCCCTGGGCCGAAATCCCGCAGGCGCATATGAAGATGTACAAGAACCAGCACAAGCCGGGGAACATGGCGGTGCTGGTGCAGGCGCCGACCACCGGGCTGCGCACCTTCGAGGACGCGCTGGAGGCCGGTCGCGGCTGAGACCTGTCCGGATCAGACCTAAAGATGATCCGAAAGCCCGTCGGACTGGCGGGCTTTCGTCATTCTGCCCGTTTTTCCGTCTTTTCTGCCCGATTCACCGTCATGGGCTATTCAAACTGCCGAATTTGAGGGCTAAGCGGAGGGTCGATTCCCACGATGGAGTGAACCCGTGCCCCAGATAGATGACAAACTGGCCCCGATTTACGAGGAGGTCCTGCGCCGCAATGCCGGCGAAGCCGAGTTCCATCAGGCCGTCCGCGAAGTGCTGGAAAGCCTTGGCCGGGTCGTGGCGAAACGCCCCGAATATCTTGAAAGCTCGCTGATCGAGCGGCTGTGCGAACCCGAGCGGCAGATCATCTTCCGCGTGCCTTGGACCGACGACCAGAACAAGGTCCATATCAACCGCGGCTTCCGGGTGCAGTTTTCCTCGGCCATGGGCCCCTACAAGGGTGGGCTGCGCTTTCATCCTTCGGTGAATGTCGGAATCATCAAGTTCCTGGGCTTCGAGCAGACCTTCAAGAACGCGCTGACCGGCCTGCCCATCGGCGGCGGCAAGGGCGGCTCGGATTTCGATCCCAAGGGTCGATCGGAGGCCGAAGTCATGCGCTTCTGCCAGAGCTTCATGAGCGAGCTTTATCGCCATATCGGCGAATATACCGACGTGCCGGCCGGCGACATGGGCGTGGGCGCGCGCGAAATCGGCTATATGTTCGGTCAGTACAAGCGCCTGACCAACCGCTACGAGGCCGGCGTGCTGACCGGCAAGGGGCTGTTCTACGGTGGCTCGCTGGCCCGGAAAGAGGCCACCGGCTACGGCAACACCTACTTCACCCGCGCCATGCTGCAAACCGACGGCAATGACTTCGACGGCAAGACCGTCGTCGTCTCGGGCTCGGGCAATGTCGCCATCTACACCATCGAGAAGGTGCAGGAATTCGGCGGCAAGGTCATCGCCTGCTCGGACAGTTCGGGCTATATCGTGGACGAAAACGGCCTCGATCTGGAACTGGTCCAGCAGATCAAGGAGGTCCGCCGCGGCCGCATCTCGGAATATGCGCGCCTCAAGGGCGAGGGCAGCGGCGCCTATTACGTCAAGTCCGCCGATGGCTCGATCTGGGATGTGCCATGCCAGGTGGCGATGCCCTCGGCGACCCAGAACGAACTGACCGGCAAGGATGCCAAGACGCTGATCAAGAACGGCGTTCTGGCCGTGGGCGAAGGCGCGAACATGCCCTGCACCCCCGAGGCGATCCGCGCCTTCCAGCAGGCCGGCGTCAAGTTCGGCCCCGGCAAGGCGGCCAATGCCGGCGGCGTCGCCACCTCGGCGCTGGAGATGCAGCAGAACGCCTCGCGCGACCGCTGGACCTTCGAGAAGACCGAGACCAAGCTGGCCGACATCATGCGCGACATCCATGACAGCTGCTATGCCACGGCCGAGGAATACGGCGCGCCCGGCGACTATGTGGCCGGCGCGAATATCGCCGGCTTCATCCGCGTGGCCGAGCCGATGCTGGCTTTCGGCGTGATCTGAACCCGGCCCCGTCCCGGCAGGGGCCGGGATGGGCAAAGCAACAGGCCGCGGCGGCTCAGCCCGCCGTGGCCCGCAGCAGGCGCCGCCTTGCGGGTGGAATGGCGCGGATCTCGACCCCGGTGAAGACATGCATGGTGCGCAGCGAGGAATCGACCACCGCATGATCGCTGACCCAGCCGCCCATCGCCAGATAACTGCGCAAAAGCGGCGGCATCGAGGCCATGGCGCGCTTGGGATCGGGCTTGCGCAGCCGCAATGCGCGGGCAAAGCGGAACACCTTCGGTGCCTTGACGCGCGGCAGCCAGCGGCGCGGGGCCAGGTGTCGTTCCTTCAGCATGGCGAAGGCTTCGGCATGTGCCTCGGGCTCGGTGCCCACGAAGCTCGAGCAGCCGAACAGCATCTCGACACCGGCCTCGTCGACATAGCGCGTCATCGCCGCCCAGGCGCAGCGGATGATGTCGGCATCGCGCCATTCGGGATGGATGCAGAAACGCCCCATCTCGACCATCGGCCCGTCAAAGGCTTCCAGCGCCTTGAGGTTGTAGAACTGGGCGGAATAGCTGCGCGCGATCTCGGCCCCGCCGGACAGCGGCAGAAAGCGATAGCAGCAGACCAGCCTGCCGGTCGCGACCTCCTCGATCAGCATGTGATGGCATTCCGCGTCCAGCGCATCCGCATCGCGCAGGGCGCCGTCATCGGCAACCCCGTTGCGCGCGATGAAGCACAGCCAGCGCAGGCGCTGTGCTGCGCTGACATCGGCTTCGGTCTCGGCCAGCCTGGCCTGATACCGGCCTCGCCTGAATGGTTGCATGGGACGGCACCTCGTTCAGCAACGGCACCACTTTATGGGAATGTTGTATCGGATTTGCGAATACGCAATGGGATGAATAGGCGAAATGCCGGGTCTCCTGACCCGTTCGCCCCCGAAAAGGCCGCGCCAGCCCGTTTTCGGCGCCCCGGATACCGGTCGGCACATGTGTATGGTCGCCGCGCCGCCTCGCTGTTGACCTTTCCCGGGTGCAGGCGTTAACCCACAGCTTGTCAGTCAGGAAGCCAGATATGAACCTTTTCACCGATCTTCGCGGGGTTGTCGTCGATGCGCTCGGCCAGATGGCGCAGGCGGGCGAACTGCCCGCCGGTCTCGACTACGCCAATGTCGCGGTCGAGCCACCGCGCGATCCGGCCCATGGCGACATGGCCACCAATGCCGCGATGGTGCTGGCCAAGCCTGCGGGGATGAAGCCACGCGAGATCGCCGACCGGCTGGCCGCCCGTCTGACCGACGACCGCATCGCCGCGGCCGAGGTTGCCGGTCCGGGCTTCCTGAACCTGCGCCTGTCACCCTCGGTCTGGCGGGGCGTCATCGCCGCTGCCCTGCGCGGCGGCAGCGATTTCGGCCGCTCGGCCATCGGCGCGGACCAGAAGGTCAATGTCGAATTCGTCAGCGCGAACCCCACCGGCCCGATGCATGTGGGTCACGTGCGCGGCGCAGTCTTCGGCGACGCATTGGCCAATCTGCTGTCCTTCTCGGGCCATGACGTGACCCGCGAATACTATATCAATGACGGCGGCGCCCAGGTCGATGTTCTGGCGCGTTCCGCGTATGAGCGCTATCGCGAGGCCAACGGGCTGGAGCCTGCGATCCGCGAGGGCCTTTATCCCGGCGACTATCTGATCCCGGTCGGCGAGGCGCTGAAGGCGAAATACGGCACCAGCCTTCTGGACCGCCCGGAAGCAGACTGGCTGGCCGAGATCCGCGAATTCGCCACCGAGGCGATGCTGGCCGAGATCCGGCGGGATCTGGCCGCGCTTGGCGTTCGCATGGATCTCTATTCCAGCGAGAAGGCGCTTTACGGCACCGGCCGCATCGAGGCGGCCATCGCGCAGCTGGAAGGCGCCGGGCTGATCTATCGCGGCGTGCTGGAGCCGCCCAAGGGCAAGCTGCCCGAGGATTGGGAGGCGCGCGAGCAGCTTCTGTTCCGCTCATCCGAATTCGGCGACGACGTGGACCGGCCGATCCAGAAATCCGACGGGGCCTGGACCTATTTCGCCCCCGATATCGCCTATCACTGGGACAAGATCGATCGCGGCTTCGATCAGCTGATCGACGTTTTCGGCGCCGATCACGGCGGCTATGTCAAGCGCATGAACGCGGCGGTGAAGGCGCTGTCGAACGGGCGCGTGCCGCTGGACATCAAGCTGATCCAGCTGGTCAAGCTGTTCAAGAACGGCGAGCCCTTCAAGATGTCCAAGCGCGCCGGCACCTTCGTCACCCTGCGCGATGTCGTGGACGAGGCGGGCGCCGACGTGACCCGCTTCATCATGCTGACCCGCAAGAACGATGCGACGCTGGATTTCGACTTTGCCAAGGTGCTGGAACAGTCCAAGGACAACCCGGTCTGGTATGTGCAATATGCCAGCGCGCGCATCCATTCGGTGCTGCGCCGGGCGACCCAGGCCGGCATCGACGTCTCGGACAAGGCGCTTCTGGCCGCCGATCTGGCAAAAATTTCGCATCCGGCAGAGCTTGACCTGGCCCGGAAAGTTGCCGAATGGCCACGCCTCGTCGAGCATGCCGCCCGCGCGCATGAGCCGCACCGGGTCGCATTTTTCCTTTACGAAATCGCATCCGAGCTGCATTCGCTGTGGAACCGGGGCAATGACGACGCCACGCTGCGCTTTGTCCAGGATGGCGATTCGGCAACGACGCAAGCAAAAATCGCGCTGGCCCGGGCGGTTGGCGTTGTCATTTCATCCGGTCTCGCTATCCTTGGCGTCACTCCGGCCGAGGAAATGCGCTGATCCAAACAAGTGCCCCGCCGGACGTAACGAGCAGTCAACGGTAAACCGGGTCAACCGGCAGGCAGGCAGGCAATGGCAGTGATGGATTTCCGCGAAGGCGGTTATGTATTCTCGCGTCACAAGGTGCGGCGCGAATTCTCTTACGATCAGGGCGGCTGGGAGGATGACCGGCCCGACCAGGACCAAAGCCGATTCGCGGCGGATCCTGACGGCGCCGACAGCTTTTCGGCCCGGATCGCACGGCTGACCCATTACCTTGGCGCCCTGGCTTCGGTCGCGCTGATGGTCGGGCTGCTGGCCTGGGGCTGGCAACTGGTGTCGCGCGATGTCTCGGGCGTGCCGGTCATCAAGGCGATCGAGGGCGAGGCCCGCTCGGCCCCCGAGGATCCGGGTGGCGAGCTGACCAGCTATACCGGCTATGCGGTCAATGACGTGGCCGAGGGGGTCGAACCGGAACCCGCCGCGCAGGTCGCGATCGCGCCCATGGCGACCGATCTGACCGAAGAGGATGTGGCGATGGGGCGGCTGGGCGCGGTCGCGCATGAACCGGCCAACCCTTCCGAGGTGCCGCTCAGCTTCGATGGCGAGCCGATCATGCCCATGTCCGACAGCGAGGCCCGCGCGCTGGCCGAAGCCCAGGCCGCTGCCTCGGCCGAGGCCGAGCGGCTGGCGATGGCTGCCAGCGACGTGGCCCAGGCCTCGATCATCGACGCCCCCGCATCCGAGGGGCCGGTCAACGCGGTGGTGACCGACGAGTTCGGCGAACCGGCCCAGACCGACGCCATCACCGCCGCGCTGATCGAGGCGCAGGCGGCGGCCAATCCGGGCATCATCAGCACCTCCTCGCGCCCGGCGCCCCGGCCGCGCAGCCTGCGCATCGCCGCGGCCGTGACCCAGCAGGCAGGCGACGCCCGCCCCGCCGCCGCCGCCCCGGCCGGACGCCCGGCAGCCGCACCCGTCGCAGCCTCCAGCGCCAGCGGCCCGCTGGTCCAGATCGGCGCCTTCGACAGCAACGCCCTCGCCGCCGGCGAATGGAACCGCCTGTCGGGAAAATTCGGCGCGCTCTTCTCGGGCAAGGGGCAGGTGATCCAGCAGCATCAGGCCAACAGCCGCACCTTCTGGCGCCTGCGCGTCGCCGGTTTCGACTCGATCGGCGAAGCGCGCCAGTTCTGCGCGGCGCTGAAATCGGGCGGCACGGACTGCCTCGCCCTGTCGCAATAATGGCGCCCAATGCCACGATCCTCGGCGGCATCGCCGGGACCGCACTGACCGGGGCCGAGCGGGATTTCTTCCGCGCGGCCGACCCTTGGGGCTTCATCCTCTTCGCCCGCAATATCGACAACCCCGACCAGCTGCGCCGCCTGACCGGCGACCTGCGCGCGGCGGTGGGCCGTGACGCCGTCATCACCGTCGATCAGGAGGGCGGTCGGGTCCAGCGCCTGCGCGCCCCGCATTGGGCGGAATGGCCCGCACCGCTGGATCAGGCGACGGCCGGGGCGCGGGCGATGTGGCTGCGCTACCATCTGATCGGGCAGGAGTTACGCGACGCGGGCATCGATTCCGATTGCGCGCCGACGCTGGATATCGCCCGATCCGACACCCATCCCTTCCTGCGGAACCGCTGCCTTGGCAGCGATCCCGCGCGCGTGGCCGAACTCGGCCGCGCCGCCGCCGACGGCCTGCTGGCCGCGGGCGTGCTGCCGGTGATGAAACACCTGCCCGGCCATGGCCGCGCCATCGCCGACAGCCATCACGACCTGCCCGTGGTGACCGCCACCCTGGCCGATCTCGAGGCGCTGGATTTCGCCCCCTTCCGGGCGCTGAACGACCTGCCGATGGGCATGACCGCCCATATCCGCTTCACCGCGCTGGACGATGCACCCGCCACCGCCTCGCCCCGCATGATCGCCCTGATCCGCGACCGGATCGGCTTCGACGGCCTCCTGATGACCGACGACATCACCATGAGGGCGCTTTCGGGCTCCGAGGCCGACCGCGCCGCCACAGCGCTCAAGGCCGGCTGCGACCTGGTCCTGCATTGCAATGGCAGCATCGCCAGCATGGAACCTGTGGTCGCCGCGGCCGGCCCGATGACCGCTGCGGCACTGCGCCGCGCCGCGGCCGCGCAGCAGTTGCGCCATCCGCCGCAGGATCACGACCGCAGCGCCCTCCTGGCCGAATGGCGCCGCCTCACCGCGTCGGCAACCGCCTGACCCTTTCTTCTTCACGAAAATATCCCGCGGGGGTCCGGGGGCGCGAAGCCCCCGGCGGTCGCGGGACGCAGGCCCCCCGCTCGCCCCGGCAGCTTGACTTGCGCGGCAGTTGCGCAGACCCTGTCCGCCAGCATCCAGCGGAGGCCAAGTGGCGCATCCCACACCCGACGTGCCCTATCTGAAGCCCGTCCCCGATGACGGGGCGACGGCCGATCCTTTCGATGCCGGCGCGGTGGCACAGCGCCGGGCCGAGGAATCGCTGATCGTCGATGTCGATGGCTATGAAGGCCCGCTCGACCTGCTGCTGACGCTGGCGCGGACCCAGAAGGTCGACCTGATGACGATCTCGGTCCTGCGGCTGGCCGAACAGTACCTGACCTTCGTCGAGCAGGCCCGCAAGCTCAGGATCGAACTGGCCGCCGATTATCTGGTCATGGCCGCCTGGCTGGCCTTCCTGAAATCGCGGCTGCTGCTGCCGCCCGACCCCGAGGCCGAGGGTCCCTCGGCCGAGGACATGGCAGCGCATCTGGCCTTCCAGCTCGAACGCCTGCAGGCGATGCGGCAGGCGGCGGCGCAGCTGATGGGCCGCGACCGGCTGGGGATCAGCCGCTTCCAGCGCGGCGCACCCGAAACCGTGGCCCGCAAGCGGCGCACCGAATGGCAGGCCGGGCTGATCGACCTGATGCGCGCCTATGCCCGGCTGAAGACCAAGGACGAGTTCCGCCCCTATGCCTTCGAGCGGCGGAACATCTATTCGATGGAACAGGCGCTGGACCGGATGCGCAGGATCATCGGCTTTGCCGGCGACTGGACCGACCTGTCCGACTTTCTGCCCGATGGCTGGGAAAGCGATGGCAAGCGCCGCCGCTCGGCCACCGCCGCGACCTTTGCCGCCTCGCTGGAACTTGCGCGCCAGGGCCGGTTGGAGATACGTCAGTCCGACAGCTTCGCGCCCATCAGTTTCAGACGCCGCCCCACAACCGACCATTGACGTGACCGACCTGACCCAGAACGACAGTCCCGACAGCGACGAATACGCCGCGCCCGCGCCGGATTTCCCGCCCCCGCCGATCGCCCAGCAGGAACGGATGGTCGAGGCGATCCTGTTCGCCGCCGCCGCCCCCCTCAGCACGCGCGATCTGGCCGCGCGCCTGCCCGCCGGCTGCGATCCCGCCGAGGCGCTGGCCGCGCTGCGCCGCCGCTATGACGGGCGCGGGGTGACGATCGAACGGATCGGCGACGGCTATGCCTTCCGCACCGCCCCCGATCTCAGCTTCCTGATGCAGTCCGAGACGATCGAGCAGCGCCGCCTGTCGCGCGCCGCCGTCGAGACGCTGGCGATCATCGCCTATCACCAGCCCGTCACCCGCGCCGAGATCGAGGAGATCAGAGGCGTCGCCGTCAGCCGCGGCACGCTGGACCAGCTGATCGAGATGGAATGGGTCCGCATGGGCCGCCGCCGGATGACGCCGGGCCGCCCGGCGACCTTCGTGGTGACCGAGACGTTCCTCGATCATTTCGGCCTCGAATCGGCGCGCGACCTGCCGGGGCTGACGGAATTGCGGGCGGCCGGCCTGCTGGAATCGCGCCCGCCGACCGAGGGGATGGCGCTGCCGGTCCTGCCCGAGGATGACGACGGGGACGATGCGGTCGACGGCCCGGCCGACGATCTCTTCGAGGATGAATAGGAGGGCCGGATGAACGCGAACAGACTTCTGAACATGCTTCTTCGGCGCCTGACGAACTGGGGTGTGGGCAAGGGCATCGATCACCTGTCGAAGCCGAAGGGCGACGGTCCTGCGGCGCTGTCGCCCGAACAGGCCCGCGCCGCGCGCAAGGCCGCGAAACGTGCGCGCCAGGCGCTGCGCATCACCCGCCGCTTTGGCCGTTGAGCCTCGCCAATCCCGCGCGGGCGCGATAGGGCTGCGCCATGACCGACGATCCTTTCGAGATTTTTCTGGTGGCGACGCCGGGGTTGGAGGCGCCCCTCGCCGCCGAGGCGCGTGATCTGGGCTGGGCGCCCGAGATCGGCCCGGGCGGGGTGACGATCCGGGGCGGCTGGGCCGATGTCCGGCGGGCGAACCTGATGCTGCGCGGGGCGACGCGGGTGCTGGCCCGGATCGGGCAGTTCCGGGCGCTGCATCTGGCGCAGCTGGACAAGCGGGCACGCAGGTTTCCCTGGGGCGATCTGTTGCGCCCCGACCTGCCGGTGAAGGTCGAGGCCACCTGCCGGGCCAGCCGCATCTATCATGCCGGCGCCGCCGCCCAGCGGATCGAACGCGCCATCACCGAAGAGCTTGGCGCGCCCATCGCGGCGGATGCGGGCATCGTCATCAAGGTGCGGATCGAGGACGATCTGGTGACGATCAGCCTCGATACCACCGGCGAATCGCTGCACAAGCGCGGACACAAGCAGGCGGTCGCCAAGGCACCCATGCGCGAGACCATGGCGGCGATGTTCCTGCGCGAGATGGGCTTTGACGGCAGCCAGCCGGTCTTGGACCCGATGTGCGGCTCGGGCACTTTCGTGATCGAGGCAGCCGAGATCGCGGCCGGTCTGGCGCCGGGGCGATCACGCGGCTTTGCCTTTGAAAGCCTGTCAAATTTCGATGCCGCCGATTGGCGGAACATGCGCGACATGGGGGCGGTACGGACCCCGCCGGTACAGTTCTTCGGCAGCGACCGCGATGCCGGCGCGGTGCGGATGAGCGCGGCCAATGCCGAACGCGCCGGGGTGGCCGACTGGACCCGGTTCGCGTGCCACCCGCTGGCCGATCTGCCGCGCCCCGACGGCCCCGCCGGCATGGTCATCGTCAACCCGCCCTATGGCGCGCGGGTCGGCAACAAGGGGCCGCTCTTCGGGTTGCATACGGTGATGGGCGAGGTGTTCCGCGACCGCCTGTCCGGCTGGCGCGTCGGCATCGTGACCAGCGAGGCGGGGCTGGCCCGGGCGACGGGGCTGCCCTTTCAGGCACCCGGCCCCATCGTTGCGCATGGCGGGCTGAAGGTCAGGCTATGGCAGACCGGGCCGCTGTGACGGCCACAGGCCGGCCTGCCGATCACCCGGGCCGGACGCTGGCCGGACGATCACGGGGCAAGTGACAGCCGGTCATCCGCGCGGGCACAGCCTGCCACCCACTCCGCCTCGGAGCCGAAATCATGCGGCACCTGCTGGGCCGTGCGCCGCCCCGAGAGGCTGAGGCTGGCAAAGAAGTCGAAACCATAGAGGGTCAGGCTGGACAGCCGCGACCGCAGCAGCAGGTCGATCATCATCGCGCCGGTGGTGGGCGGTGCCGCAAGGCTTTCGCGCAATGCGCAGTAATCGCCCAGCGGATGCAGATAGAAGCCCGGGCTGGTGGCGCTGAACCAGTCCAGCCGCTTGCGCTTGGGCGACATCCACAACAGGCGCGGCGATCCAAGCCGGCTGCGGTCGGCCTCGGCCAGCCGCACCGCAAGGGCCAGCCAGTCGGTCCGGGTTCCGTGGCTGTCGGGCGAGGGCATGGGCGCGCGGTTGATGCGGATGACCAGATCGGCCGCATCGATGGCCTTGCCATGCCCGGTTTCAGCCAGCGCCCGGGCATTGCCGATCAGGGCAACGGATTTTCCTTCGAGCGCGTCCAGCAACTGTCCCTGCGGCACCGAAAGGCGCGCAAGGCCCGCCTCGTCGCGCATCAGCCGTGCGATATGAAAGCCGAGCCGGGTCATGTCATGGCCGGGCCAGCAGATCGCGATAGATCGCGACCAGCGCGCTTGCCTCGGCCTCGATGCTGTGGCGAGCCTCGACATGCGCGCGCGCCGCGAGGCCCGCGGCGGCGCGGGCGGCATCGTCGTCCAGCCAGCGGGCCAGCGCCTGGGCGAGCGAGTCAAGATCACCGGTCTCGACCAGGTTGCCGGTCTCGCCGTCGCGGATCAGCGCCTCATAGGCGCCGACGCGGCTGCCGATGGCGGGGACGCCGCAGGCCATCGCCTCAAGCGGGGTCAGGCCGAACCCCTCCCAGCGGGCCGGCGCGACGAACAGGTCCAGTGCCTGATAGTGTTTCACCAGCAGGTCCCATGGCAGTTCGCCCAGAAAGCGGATCCGGTCCTGAAGCCCGGCATCGCGGATCTCGGACAGAAGCCCGTCGGCGAAGGCGCGGTTGTCGGGCGTGATGCGGCCGGTGAAGATGATCTGCACACGCGGCCGGTCGGGCAGCAGGCGCAGCCCGGCCCGGGTCAACAGATCGACGCCCTTCTGCTCGCGGATGCGGCCAAAACAGCCGACCAGCACCGCATCGGGGTCAAGACCCAGCTCGGCACGCAGGGCGGCACGGTCGGCCGGCGGCTGGAATATTTCGGTGTCCACCCCATGCATGACGACCTGCGCCGGCCGTTCCAGATAGCCGGCGGCCTGCGGCGTGGTGGCGACCAGCGCCTCCTGACGGCGGATCAGCCATCTGGTGAAGCCGGTATGGTGGCGCTGTGCGGCCGAGGTGAACATCAGCCGGAACCGGCGGCGCAGGATGTGGCGCAGGATCAGGCCAAGCGCCATTTCGGTATTGCGGCGGGCGTGCCAGACCCGCCAGCGGTCGCGTGGCAGGCTGGCCACGCGCAAAAGCGGGATATGCGGCACCCCGGGCGGCAGGCCGGGGCCGGTGGCGCGGATCGCGATCATCCGCGCCTGCACCGGGATCAGCCGGACGACGGTCGCGGTCACCCCGGACAGGCGGCGCTTGAGATTGGGGGCGATGACCAGCGGTGTGTCGGGCATCTCTGGCCTCCGGCGTCAGAACCTGCGTGAACCCGACCGCCAGCGGCATCAGGAAGAACGGGGACAGCATAGCGAAGGCCCGCGCCGGAGGGTATGGCGTTTGCGGCTTCCGGTCCAGTTACCGCAGTCGTCGCGGCCATGAGCCGGCACGGGCGACCGGCATGACGGTCCTGCGGCGAGGCATCAGACGATGAAGATGTCGTCCGTCACCGCCGCCACCGTGAGGTCGGCGCCCAGCACATGCACCCGGTTCGTGCCGGCAAGCTCGATGACAACCCCGTCGGGGGTCTTTTTCACATGATCCTCAAGCCAGGTCGCGACCGGACCACCCAGGAACGCTTCGGCGACCAGAATCCGATCCTCGGCCGGGTTGTAGTCATGGATACGATCCACCCCGGTCTGGCCGCCGAAGACGAATCTGTCGGCGCCGGCCCCGCCGCGCAGGACATCGTTTCCGGTGCCGCCGACGATGAGGTCATTCCCGGCCTGACCGTTCAGCACATCCCGCCCGGCATCGCCGCGGAGCAGGTCCGAGCCGGTGCCGCCGCGCAGAAGGTCGTCGCCGTAACCGCCCGACAGTCGGTCGTGACCGTCGCCGCCTTCCAACTGGTCGCGGTCCAGATTGCCCCGCAGCACGTCGTTGCCGAGGTCACCGAACAGCCGGTCGGCGCCGTTGCCGCCCGAAATCCGGTCGAAGCCCTGATTGCCGCGGATCAGGTCCGCCCCGTCCTGCCCCAGCAGGAAATCACTGCCCATGCCGCCGTGCAGCCTGTCGTTGCCGGCACCACCAAGCGCCCAGTCATGCCCGCCGCCGGCCACCACGACATCCGCCCCGGCGGCCCCGCGCAGATCGTCCCCGCGGGCGGTGCCGGACAAGGGGCCGCCCCTGCCGTCGGCGCGGACAAGTTCACCGTCGAAGAACCTGACCCAGTCCGCATAGACCGGATCGGCAACCGCCAGATTCGGCAGACTGGCCCTCGGCGGGACCGTACCAGGCGCGGTGTCCAGCTGATAGTCGCCCTGGGTCACCGCGAAATTCTGGGTCGCCATCAAGACCTTGTAGCTGCGGCCATCAACCGTGAGCCAGCCGACCTTCAGCCCGATCCCGACAAGCTCGAAAGACGAGGACAGCAGGTTCGCGCGATGTGAGGGGCTGTTCATCAGGTTGGTGTGGAGTTGCTGGATTTCGTCGCGGATGGTGCCATCGTTGTCGAGGCTGACATAGGCGATGTTCTCGCCCGTGCTCCAGCTGCCCGACAGATCGAGGCCGGCGGCGCGCATCCGCGCGGTCGGGCTGCTGCCCCCGCCGCCCTCATGCGAGAAGCGCCCGGTCGACAGCATCCAGCCGGTATGCTGATCGGCCGAGCCGTTGAGATGCGTCTCGAGCTGCAGCGCGGACAGCCCGCTGCCAGCCCGTGACTGGTTGATTAGGCTCAGGAAATAGCGTTCATCCGCAGTCGCCGTGACCATCCCGGTCTCCCTCTGTGACAGGAGGACAGGGCTAGCAGAGCCTGCCCGCGCATCCAGCCCTTTTTTGCGAGAGCGGCCGATCTGGGCAGGTCCCTGCCCAGCAGGCCCGGCGCCGTCGGCGGGCCGCCGCAGGCCGGCGGGGCGGGGCGGATTCCGGCCGAGACCGGGGCCCGGAATCGGCGGCACCGGGCAGGCACGGGGCGCGCACCGGGCGGGCACCGCGCGTACACCGACAACGCCCGGCGCCTTAACGGCGCCTTAACCGGGCCGGGCGAGGCTGGCTCCGGTCAGCGAAGGGGCGGGATCATATGGCGGTCGTCCCAAAAACGGCATCGGCGACCTCCTGCGGGGAACTTCACGCCGTCAACCTGAGATGGCCGTGATCAGCTAAATGCAGACACCTCCTCATCCCAGAACACCTTGGCATCGCTATCACGCATCATGGCCGCTGCCGCCCTGAAATCCAGAAACAGCGGATGGTCTTCTTCATACGCGGCGACCTGCTCTCGCAGCAGAGCGACAGCCCGGGCCGTGCCCCGGCCGAGCGGTCTGGCGTCAACAAATTCCAGCGCCTGCGCGGCGACGAGATATTCGATCGCCAGCACCTGCAGGGTATTCCGCAATGCCTGATCCAGCTTCAGGGCGGCACTTTCGCCCAGGCTGACATGGTCCTCCTGCAGGCCCGAGGTCATGAAATTGTCGGTCACCGCCGGCACGGCCAGGCGCCTGTTGTCGGCGACCAGCGAGGCGGCGGTGTACTGGGCGATCATCATGCCGGATTTCACGCCGCCATCGCCCGTCAGGAAGGCCGGCAATTCACTGGTCTGAGGCGTTACAAGGCGAAAGCTTCGACGCTCCGAGATGCTGCCGAGTTCGGCCGCTGCGATGCATAACAGGTCGCAGGCCATCGCCACCGATTCCCCGTGGCAGTTGGACTGGGACATCACGCGGAAACGGCCGCCCATCTCGACCACCAGCGGATTGTCGGTGGCCGAGTTCAGTTCGGCCTCGATTTGCCGCGCGGCATGGGCCAACTGATCGCGGCAGGCACCATGGACATGCGGGATCGAGCGCAGGCTCAGCGCGTCCTGAAGCCGGCGTCCCCTGCTGCCGGCGATCTGCTGGCTGCCAGCCAGCAGGGAACGAAGCCGCCCAGCGCTTTCCTGCATGCCGGGATGTTTCTTCAGGCTGATGACGACCGGATCGAAGGCGTCGATCTGGCCGCCCAGAGCCTCGAAACTCAGTGCTGCGGTGACATCGGCCCAGCCCGCCACCCGCTCGGCGTCCGCCAGCGCGAGGCAGGCCAGCCCGGTCATCGCCGGTGTGCCGTTGACCAGCGAAAGCCCGTCCTTCGGCCCCAGCGTGACCGGCTGCAATCCGACGGATGCCAGCGCCTGCCGCGCCGGCATCCGCTGGCACTTCATATCGACCTCGCCCTCGCCGATCAGGGCCAGGCCGATATGCGCCATATGGGTCAGATAGCCGACCGAGCCGCCGGCCGGCACATTGGGCAGAATGTCATGCTCCAGCAGCGCCAAAAGCCCCGAGACAATGCTTTCGTCGATGCCGGAATGGCCGTGGCTGTAGTTGATCACCGCCGCCGCGATGATGGCGCGGACCTGTTCGGCGCGCAGATCCTCACCTACGCCACAGGCATGGCTGCGCAATGTATGGCGCGACAGCCGGTGCAATTCGTCGCGATCCAGCACGATATCGCACAGTGCCCCCAGGCCGGTGTTGATGCCATAGCTGGGCCGGCCGGAATCCGCGATCTCCAGCACCGCCCGACGGGCGCGGCGAATGCGCGCCCAGGCAACCTCGGTCAGTTGGAGATCGGCGCCGTGACGGGCGACCTTCACGATGTCTTGCCAGGCGATGGGACCATCACCTGACATGATCTGATGCGCCCGGTCAGTCATGAGCGACAATCAGCGCTGTGTCCTGAATGGACGCGGGGCTGACCTCGTCCGCATTCAAAGGCCGGCCCCGCCCGAGGGCGAATTCACGCGTGGCCGAAGCGACGATCAGGATGAACAGGAACAGTACGGTGAAGCCGCCGGCCGCTGCCAGGAACTTGATCCCGTCCACGCCCTGCGCGCCGCCGCCGAAGGCGACCATGACATAGGCGATGGCGCTGATCGACAGGCCCCAGATCAGCTTCTGGCTTTTCGGCGCCTCCTCGTCGGCAGTGATATCGCGGGTGCAGATCGAGGCGATGGTGGAACTCATCGAGTCGGCTGCCGTGGCGAAGGAAATGATCAGGGTAAAGATGATCAATGGCACGAAAAGCGCCGCCAGAGGCAGGTTCTGCAGGAAGCCCCAGAGCCCGGCCACGGCGCCATTCTCGGTGATGATGGCGACCAGATCGAGGGTGCCGTCAAGCTGCCACTTGATTGCGGATCCGCCCCAGATGGCGAACCAGACCATCCCGAAGGCCGAGGGCAGGATCCAGTTGATGATCAAAAACTCGCGCAGCGTCCGGCCGTAGGAGATACGGGCGAGGAACAGGCCCATCAGCGGCGCATAGGCGATCCAGATCGACCAGTCATACATCGTCCACCAGGTCACCAGCGCCTCGCCACCATGCTCCTTGGTATCGAAGGACCAGGTGAAGAAATTGTTCAGCCAATAGCCGAAGGAGGTGGTCGAGAGGCTGAGGACATAGTTGACCGGCCCGATCAGCAGTAGCACGACCACGAGGCCGTAAAAGACGTAGGCGTTGATCGCGGACAGGAACTGGATGCCCCGGCGCAGACCCGACAGTGCCGACGAGATGAACACTGCTGCGATCACGACGGTCAGGATCAGCCACGTCGTCGGGTTGGACTGGACACCGTATTGCGCCTCCATCCCGGAACTGATCAGTGCCAGGCCCGCGCCCAGCGACGAAGCCAGCCCGAGCGCGATCGCCAGCACCGAGATCACGTTGATGACGGCACGGACTGATGGCTGCATCGCCCGTTCGCCGAACAACGGCACCAGGGTCGAGGCGATCGAGAACTGCTGTTTGCGGTTATAGTGCATATAGGCGATCATCAGACCCACGACCGAATACATGGCGTAGGGAATGAAGCTCCAGTTATGAAAGCTGCGGGCCAGCGCGAAGATCGCGGCCTCGGCGCTGCCGGGCTGGAAGGACTGGTTGGCGATCTCGCCATAGACATTGCCAAGATAGATGATCGGCTCATTGACCGAATAGGTCACGACACCGGTGGCAATGCCGCCTGTCAGCGCCATTGCGAAGGTCGAAGGCAGCGAGAAGGCAGGTTTCGCGTCCTCCCCGCCAAGGCGGATCTTGCCAGCCTTCGAGAAGAAGATGAAGGCCGTGATCGCCAGCGCGGCGAAGGCCAGAAGCTGATACAGCCAGCCGAAATCGGAAAGCGAAAAATAGAAGATGGCCTTGGCCACGCGGACCAGCATCTCATTGTTCAGCAGTCCGACTGCGACAGCAATCAGGATGATGGCGAATGCCGGGATAAAAACCGGCGCGTTCATGCGTGTGTGCTTTGTGGTATCCAACTTTCCCTCCCTCTGGAATGTGTAACCGATGTATTTCCCGTTTGCCGTGCGGTGATCCTGAAAGATGTTCCCGAGCTTCCTCACACCGATTCGCACTGAGCGATAAGGACGGCCCCCTCACCGTCGATCTGTGCTTCATCACTGCCCGGAAACATGCAGTCCTTCGGGCCGAGAACCTGCCCGGAAACGGAAATTCTTCCTTGCCGGCAGATGACAGCCCATGTCGCGGGCAAAGCCGGACGAGGCCTGCCGGCGACCTCCAGCGTCACGACCCGGTGGTGCAGCCGGGCACGACGGGTCATGATGTTCGAATCAGGGATCGGGCCGGTGGTCAGTCGCGCCGTGACCTCCGCCTCGCCCGGAAAGCGGATCATGGGATGGGCTGCATCCAGCGCATGGCCTTGTCCGTGCAGCGTCAGCATCATGCCGGCGCCCTGCATGAGGCACTGCGTCCGATCAACACCCTCGAAGCGCGAGAAAGGGCCGCCGGCGGCGACCTCTGCCAGGCTGACACGGAAATCGAAATCCTCCATCCCGGCACCCGGAGGAAACGTCGCAATCTCATGAGTGGTGCCACCGCCATTCTTCCACGGCATGGCGTGGCCGTGCCCCTACGGACCAGATTCATGTCAAATCGGACAACAGCCCCAGAACCTGCGTTTGCACGCAGCCGAAGGCCACCGGACAAGTCCTCAAGCGATTTGACACCCTTGCCGAGCACAGCAGCGACCCTCCCAAGCCCCAAAATATGTCTAAACGTATTTTAGTTCTATGTCTATAGTTATTTTGCGCAACCATACGGCGTTGATCGTGTAACCGCTCCCCGACGGCTTTGTTGCGGAAATGCCGTGGAGGATTCATCATGTGCGTCCAGCGTGGTAGCTGGTCATCATGTGCAGACCCATCCCGCCGGGCTGCAAGGCCAAGAACTGGCCGACCTGCAACGAAGCGCTGAAGCAGCGTGGCTCACTGACGATCTGGTTCGATCCGGACATGGCGTGGATGTCGGCACCGACCGGCAAGCGAGGCAGGCAGCCGCAGCATAGCGATGCCGCCATCCAGACCTGGCTCTCGATGAAGGTGCTGTCCGGCATGGTCGTCATTGTTGCGCCATTGACGAGTGACCATGGCGAGGCGGGTTCGTCGAGCGCCTGTTAGGCCTGGTCGGCCTCGACTGGTCGGTGCCGGACTTCAGCACGCTGAGCAGACGACAGAAGTCCTTGGCGGTGACCATTCCCTATCACCGCCGAAGTCGCACTGAAACGAAGATGCACTGCGTGAAGCTGCTGGGGCAGAGCCTCATGGCACGCGACTTCGATCGCCAGGTCGCAGAACTCCAGGTCCGCGCCGCCGTGCTGAACGGCTACACCGTGCTTGGCATCCCTGACACAGAGCCCGTGGGAAAATTCCGTCTGGGATAGGGGAGGTCCGGGCTGCACGCTCTTTGCGCAACAAGGCTACGGTACAGCGCTGCGCATGCCCCAAGGGTGTCAGTGCCGCTTCCGACGCCTTTTTGATGGGTCGGCAACCGTAGAGAGGCGGCCAACGATGGCGTTCGCCAAGTCGCGGCGGACGATGGCAAGGATCGCCTCGGCGTCCCCGGTTTCCAGATCGAGGGACCGCGCCACCGCGGCCAGATCTTCGCCCCCGATATCGACGCGGCGGAACAGTTGGCAGGCCAGCGAGGCGACATGAACCCGCAGATCCTCCTCACAGGCGCAATAGACGCCCATGAGCAGGTCCTCGATCTCGGGTATTGAATCGGTCGCGGGAACGGTGGTGGCCGGTCGCATCGGCCGCGAACGTGTCATGAAAAGCCCCCTCTCGCGCGGGCGCGATCGCCCGTCTGCAAGAGGACGCCAGTCACACGGATTGGTTACATGGCCAGCGTCAGCCGGCGGAGAGTTCGTCCGCGCAATCCGTCTCGTCCACCGGATGCTCGCATCCCGCGGGCGGGCAGGAGCAATCGTCAAAGCCGTGGCGGCAGCACGGCCCGCAATGCGCCAGCAGCGCCTCGCTCAGGGCCGTGCGGGCGCGGTGCAGCCGGACATTCAGGGCACCCGGCTTCACGCCCAGATCGGCCGCCACCGTCGCGCGATCATCCTCGTCGATGTCGATGCTACGGATCAGATCCGCATCCGCCGGTCGCAACCCTCCCACCAGCCCCTTGACGCAGTGGCAGATCACCACCCTGCCCTCGACCGGTTCCTCGGCAAGTTCGGCGGATTGCATCTCGAGCGCGACCGCATCGTTCAGGCGCCGCGACCGGCCCGCCTTGCGATAATGATCGTTGAGCGCCGAGCGCAACACCGCATAAAGCCAGGCGTCCATCCGCTCGGCATCGCGCAGCTGGTCCTTGCGGGCCAGAACCCGGATGCAGAAGTCCTGCAGCACGTCCTCGGCATCCGCCCGGTTGCCAAGCCGTTTCATCAGGAAGCCCAGAAACGCACCGCGGCCGATCCGCAGCGTCCGCTCCAGCGGGGCGCCATCCGGGTTGCCGTCCTTTGCCATGCCTGTCATCGCCGTTCCTTCCTTGCGCGGGCGTCCGTCATCCGGGGCTCATGCGAACAGGACCGGACATTCGCGCGCGCATTTGTTACGCACAATGATATATATATCAGGTGCAAGGTGCCGAGCCCGGCCAAGAGACAGAAGAACGAGATGTAAGCGTAGCGCAGGAACAGGATGTCGACAACGACCACGGCCACAATGGTCAGGGCGAACAAGCGCATGTGATGGTAGGTCAAGATCGCCGGCGGCGCGATGATCAGGAACAGGTAGATCACATAGGTGAGCCGCAATGGGAAGTGGTGAATCAGCCTGTAGGTATCCACCAAGGGAGAATTCGCCGCCGCCATGCCAAGGGCGATAGCCGCCAGCATGGCGCTTCCCGCCTTCCGCCCTTCATGTCTCGAGTCCGGTCCGGAAACAGCCATCGGTGGTCGGTTTCTCCGATGAGCGGCGGGGAATGATCATGCGATCAGCCGGAAAAGTCATTGCCTCCGGATGCTCCGGCGCGGTTGGAAAAGCGGGGTATGAACGCAGGCGTCGCTTCGGCGTCACGGTCCCAATCGTTGCCGAACCGCGCGCGCCGAACACACATCCAGACCAGCACCCGTAACAGCGCCGACGTCAGAAGGGTCGGCCATTGAAAGTCATCTACGTGCTTCCCGAACGGTCGCAGGCACCGCCCGCGGTCGTCACCGCCTCCCGGTCCGCGCTGGTGAGCCTTGTCTCGGGAAGCAGGTTGCGGATCGCCCGCACCGCATCGTCCAGGGTCAGACAATCCGCGATGCTGGAAATCGACCGGCCGGGCGATGGACGGGCCCGGCCCGCCGCGGCGGCAATGACCGCTGCGGTTGCGATGCTCGGCTCGCCCGTTTCCAACCGGAGGGGGACGATCCTGTGTCCCCGGCTGTCGCTGCCGCAGACCACGATCCGGGTCGTCGCCTCGCCCAGCGTCGGGCCGGCAAGGGTGGCGCGCGCCAGCGGTCGGGCAAATCGCGCGCCAAGCCCGCCGAAGCCAAGGCGCAAGGCGCAGCGCAAGAGATGCGTGACCCAGGGCGGCGAGATGCCGAGAAACACCTGCACCGTCTCGACCGACGGCCCGAATTCTTCGGCCAGGATCCGTTGTTCGACAAACGGAAAGTTCAGCGCGATGCGATCCGGCTTGCCATCGGCAAAGGGAAACCGGCGCACAAGCCGCCCGGTCGCGATTTCGGTCATGCGCCCGTCCCTGCGCACCGAAAGGCGTGTGCCGAGGCTTTCATAGAACCAGCGCATTGCCGCCGGCCCGGCATGCGCGCCAAGGCCAAGTTCGGCACCGATATGAAGCCGCCGCAGGTCGGGATGCAGGCGCCGCAGTTCATGTGCCATCAGGTTCGTCAGCCCCGGTGCGACGCCGACACAATCGAGCAGCATTCCCGGGCCGCCCTCACGGCGCGCCAGATCGCGAAACGACAGCATATATTCCGGCGTGGCGGAGGTCTCGATGAGCACCGCGCCCAGGCGAATCGCGGATCGCATGATTGCAGCGCCGGTGGCCTCGGTCAGGTTGATCACCCGATCCCCGGCTTCAAACGGAAGATGCGTGTCTTGCGCCGACAGATCCGCTGCCACGTGCTCATACCCGGCACTGCCACGCCGCGACACCGTAACGATTCCGGCGCCATCGGCCTCCAGCAGGCGAGCGACATGTGCTCCCACCTGACCGGTTCCGCCGAGTATCCAGACCCGACCTTTCATTTGCGCAGGTTCCTCGGCCCTCGCGAATTCAGCAGCACGGAAATCGAGGAAGCGCCGGCCCGGTGCCCCGCGCCGGCATGATTTCGTTTCGGCATGCTTCCCCGTCTCCGGCTACTCCCTCTCGCTGCTTGCTTCCGGTGTACCACCAGAAGCCGCAATCCATCACTCAGGGGCCTCCACCAGAATCTTGACCTGCGACTTCTCGGCCACCAGCGCCTCGAAACCCTCCGCCACGATATCATCCAGCCCGATCCGTTTTGTGACCAGCCGCTCGGCGCTGAAATAGCCCTGCTCCATCAGCGCCATCACGGCGGGATAGATGTTGCGATAGGCGATGGTGCCTTTCAACTGCCGCTCTTTCAGAACCAGGTAATTGGGCTGGATCGCGGCCTCGCCCTCCCAGATCGAGACGATCAGCACCTGCCCCTCATGCGTGGTGGCGTCGACGCATTGGGGCAGAACGGCCGGCACGCCGGTCACCTCGAAGGCCACGTGGACGCCGGTGCCGGTGGCGGCGCGGATCACCGCGACCGCGTCGCTGTCACGCGGGTCGATGGCGCTGGTCGCGCCCAGTTCCAGCGCGCGGGCACGGCGGATATCGGATGGCTCGACGACATGGATTTCCGAGGCGCCCGCGACGCGCAGGGCCTCGACGACCAGCAGCCCGATGGGACCGGCGCCAAAGACCGCCGCCTTGTCGCCCGCCTTGATCTGGCTCAACCGCACCGCATGCAGCGCGACCGCCGCCGGCTCGACCAGCGCGCCCTGCTCCATCGACAGCCCGTCGGGCATCTTGTGGACCATCCGCGCGGGCACGACCGAATGGGCGGCGAAACCGCCATACCCGCCAGAAAGGCCAACGAAACCCAGATTCTCGCACAGGTTATACTTGCCATCCCGGCAGGCCGCGCAATCGCCGCAGGCGAAGATCGGCTCGATCGCGACGCGGTCGCCCACCGCCAGCCCGTCGACGCCCTCGCCCAGTTCGGTGACGGTGCCGCAAAATTCATGACCCATCGTAATCGGTGCCTTGCCCTGGCTCAGCGGATGGGACTGGTCCACCGGGATAAAGATCGGCCCGGCCAGATATTCATGCAGGTCGCTGCCACAGATCCCGGTCCAGGCGACCTTGATCTTGACCTGCCCCGGACCGGGGCTGGGCTCATCGACCTCTTCCACGCGGATATCCCTTGCGGCGTGCCAGCGTGCGACTTTCATGACGATTCTCCTTGATTGAAAATATGGTGATGCCCGGGACCATGGCCCCGGGCGCAAAATCATGGTCAGGACAGGTGATGGACTTCCTGCAGCTTGTAGACAGGGGTCTCGATTCCCTCCATCCGGGCCTTAAGCTGCAGCGCCAGATACAGCGAGTAATGCCGCGACTGGTGCAGGTTGCCGCCATGGAACCACAGCGCCTCCTGCTGGGTGGGCTTCCACATGTTGCGCTGCTCGCCCTCCCACGGGCCGGGGTCCTTGTTGGTCTCGGAGCCAAGCCCCCAGACCTTGCCGACGCGGTCGGCGACCTCCTGGCCCATCAGGTCGGCTGCCCAGCCGTTCATCGAGCCGTAACCGGTGGCATAGACGATCAGGTCGGCCGGCAGCACCTCGCCCGTGTTCAGTTCCACGCCCTCGGGGACGATCTTCTCGATCTGGCCCTGCGCCACCTTGACCTCGCGGTCGATGATCAGCTGACTGGCGCCCACGTCGATGTAATAGCCCGAGCCGCGGCGCAGGTATTTCATGAACAGGCCCGAGCCGTCATCGCCCCAGTCCAGCTTGAACCCGGCCTTTTCCAGCCCGGCATAGAAATCCCTGTCGCGTTCCTTCATCTGCTCGTAAAGCGGGATCTGCCATTGATGCATGATCTTGTAGGGCAGCGAGGCAAAGACCAGATCGGCCTTTTCGGTGGTCATGCCGTTCTGCACCGCCTGTTCGGAATACAGCGCGCCCAGCCCGATCTCCATCAGCGAATCCGACCGCACGATATGCGTGCTCGAGCGCTGGATCATGGTCACCTCGGCCTCGTGTTCCCACAGGGCGGCGGCGATGTCATGGGCCGAGTTATTGGCGCCGATGATGACCACCTTCTTGCCGGCATAGGCATCCGGGCCGGGATGCTGCGAGGAATGATGCTGCTCGCCCGCGAAGCTGTCGGCGCCAGGGAAGGTCGGGACGCGCGGCTTGCCCGACATGCCGGTAGCCAGCACCAGCTGCTTCGGCCGGATGGTGACCTGTTCGCCGTCGCGGTCGATGACGACGCGCCATTCCTGCGCCTGCTCGTCATAGCTGGCCGATCTGCATTCGCTTTTCGTCCAGTAGTTCAGCTCCATGACCTTGGTATACATTTCCAGCCAGTCGCCGATCTTGTCCTTGGGCGCGAAGACCGGCCAATTGTCGGGGAACTTGATATAGGGCAGATGGTCGTACCAGACCGGGTCATGCAGACACAGCGACTTGTAGCGCTTGCGCCACTGGTCGCCGGGGCGTTCGTGCTTGTCGATGATGATCGTGGGCACGCCCAACTGACGCAACCGCGCGCCAAGGGCGATACCGCCCTGCCCCCCGCCGATGATCAGCGTATAGGGCTGGCGGTCATAGCCCAGTTCGGCGGCTTCCCTGTCGCGCTCTTCCTGCCAGCTGAGGCGGTTCTTGCCGGCGCCATGCTTGGCGCCCAGTGGTCGAGCGAAGCCCTTGGATTCCTCGTGCCCCTTGAGTTCCTGAAGCGCGGTCAGCAGCGTCCAGATTTTGCCATCGCGCAACCGGATCATGCCCCGGCCCCGTCCCGCAGCGGTTTCAAAGCAGATCCAGGCGGTGATGACGCCGCCGTCCTGGGCAGGGATCTCGTTTGGCTCAAGCGCCCATTTGCCGGGCCGGGCGGAGGCCAGCTGGTTTGTCAGCATGTCCGCCACCTGGTCCCGCCCCTCCATCGTGCGCAGGTTCCAGGTAAAGGCGACCAGATCGCGCCAATAGCAATCGCTGACGAACATCTGCGTGGCGCGGGCGATATCCCCGGCCTCAAGCGCGGCGCCGAAATCGTCCAGAACGGCCTGCACCTGATCGGTCAAAGTGGAATCAAGCATGTTATCCTCCTCCTGAAAATGCGGATCTCCTCCGCTGATCAGGATGAGGGGCGGCTCCCGTCCGGGACAGGATTTTCAGGTGCGGGCCACATGCAGGCCCGGGTTTTCCTGCCCCGCGGTTGCAGATGCAACGCCGCGCAACACGCCCGCAACGCCGCGCCAGCCTATTGCGGCGGCGCGAGGCCCGCGCGCTTGACCCGGCGCATGATGGTCGAGCGGTTCACCCCCAGCCGCCGCGCTACCTGCGCCATGTTCCAGCCGCAGGCATCGAGCACCGATTCGAGGCTTCCGGCCGTCTCGGCCGCAGGCTGCGCCAGCACCGGATCGGGCAGGTCGCCAATGTCGATCGTGCCGCCCTCGGACAGGCTGACGGCGACCTCAAGCGCGCTGGCCAGTTCGCGCAGATTGCCCGGCCAGACACGCGATTGCAGCTCGGCGCGCGCGGCGGGGGTCAGGCGCAGCCCGTCGGGGTTGCGCGACCGCAGCAGCCGCTCCAGCAGCCAGTCGAAATCCTGCCGCAACCGCAAGGGCGGCAAATGCAGCGCCACCCCGGCAATGCGAAAGAACAGGTCGCCCCGGAACGCGCCCTGCCGGGTCATCGCCGCCAGATCCTCGCGCGCCGAGGCGATTACCCGCAGCTTGGCGTCGCCCAGCAGCCGCAGGACCGCAGCCTGACCCGCCGGCGACAGATCGTCGGCACCCTGAAGAAACAATGTCCCCTGCACCTCGGCCTGCGGGCGCAACGCGTCGATCGCGGCCGGGTCGGCTCCGGCGCAATCCAGCGCGACAAAGGGCCGGGGCTGCGGATCGCACATGTGAATCGCACGGGCCAGCCGCTGCTTGCCGGTTCCGGTCTCGCCCGCCAGCAGCAGCGGGATCTGCGTCCGCGCCAGCTTGGCGGCGCGCGAAAGCACATGCTGCATGGCAGGATCGGGGCCCGCAAGGCTGGACAGCCCGCCCGGCAGCACCGCCCCGGCGCTGCGCGCCACCCGAGGCACCTGCGGGGCAATGGCATGGCCGAACAGCGCCCGCCCGTCACGAAGCCGGATCACCCGCTCCTCGGTCGGGCGGCCGCGCATCAGTTCAGGCAGGTCGTCGATGCCGATCTCCATCAGCCGGTCCAGCCGCTGGCCCATCAGATCGCCATCGGCGCCCCCCAATACCTGCTGCGCGGCATGGGTCAGCCCGATAATGCGGCCCGAGCCATCCAGTGCGATCGCCGCCTCGGGATCGACCTCAAGGAATTCCGGGCTGGCCGACAGCCGCAAGACCCATTCGCGCCGGGTCATCGCCATCAGATTGGCCATCTCGGCCCGCCGGGCCGCAGCGCATACGAGATTCATCGCCAGATTCTGGCTGGCCTTGGCTTGCGGCGAGCGCAGAAGCGACAGGTCCAGCACCGCGGACAGCTTGCCCGAAATGTCAAAGATTGGCGCGGCCGTGCAGGACAGGGGCGTGTGATGCAGATCGAAATGGTCGGTCTGGTGAATCGTCACCGCCTCGCCCGTCACCAGACAGGACCCGACGGCACAGGTTCCGGCGCGATGTTCGGACCAGTCCGAGCCCAGATACAGACCCGCCTCGCGCAGCGCCTCCTGATCCTGCGGCTTGCCAAGGGAATCCACCGTAACCCCCTGCGCATCGGCCATCAGCAGCACATAGCTTTGCCCGGACACCTGCCGGAAAAGCGCCTCCAGCCCCGACCGCGCAATGGCGATCAGCCGCTCGGACTGTTCGCGGTGGCTGCGCAGCTCGGCCTCGGTGACGATATGAGCCGGTGAGGGGCGCGCGGGGTCCAGCTTATAGGTCTCGACGCAGCGCCGCCAGCTGTCCAGCACCACGCCATCACGACCCGTTGCCTGGCCGCGCATGACGCGCTCGATCTCGGCGACATGTTCTTGGTTGCGCATCTACTCCCCCTTAATCTCGGGAGTATTGCACAGAACCTGCTCTGTCCCGCGTGTTTTCAACGCAAGGCTCACACCACACTACACGACACAGGGGTGGTTGCCTTCGCCCTGCTTCGAGCCTGAACGCACACCTATGGTTTTGGCGCCCTGCCCCGCCTGTCCTGGCCTTGGCGGGTGTCATGGCGGATCACGCGGCGCTGTCGCGGAACTGCCTGCGATAGCTGGCCGGGGAGATCGAGAACGCCCGCGCGAAATGCTGCCGCAGCGATACTGCCGAGCCGAATCCGGCCATCTCGGCGACATGCTCGATGGAGCATTCTCCGGTTTCGAGCAGGCGCCGAGCTGCCGCGAGACGGTGATTCAGCAGCCATCGGGTCACGGTGGTTCCGGTCTTCTTCCGGAAGTGGCGGGTAAAGCTGCGCCGGCTCATGCAGGCATGGCCAGCCAGCGCCTCCAGACCCAGCGGCTCGTTGAGATGGGCGATGGCCCAGTCCAGTGTGGCGGAAAGCTGATCCCGGGTGCCGGAATCGGGCAGAGGCATCTCGATATATTGCGCCTGCCCGCCATGGCGGTGCGGCGCCATCACCAGCCGCCGGGCGATGTTGTTGGCAATCTCGGCGCCGTGGTCGCTGCGCACCAGATGCAGGCAGCAGTCGATCGTGGCCGCGGTGCCCGCCGAGGTCATGATATCGCCCTCGTCGATATAGAGCGCGTTGCGGTCGAGCACCACGCTGGGATAGCAGCGTTCGAACTCGTCGGCCCAGGCCCAGTGGGTCGAGGCGGTGCGGCCGTCGAGCAATCCGGCCCGGGCCAGCACGAAAGTGCCGAGGCAGAGGCCGACCAGCCGGGCACCGCGGGCATGGGCGCCGCGCAGCGCGTCGAGCAGGGCCTCGGAAGGAGGGTCCTCGGTGTCGCGCCAGGCCGGCATGATGACGGTATCGGCCCGCTCCAGAACCGAGAAATCATGCGGCACCTCGATCTGGAAGCCGGAAATGGTCGGTGTCAGCCCGGCGGTCTCGCCGCAGACCAGCACCTCGTAACGCGGCGCGCCAAGCCTGAGCAGAGCATCGCCGAACACGATGCAGGGCACTGACAGGTGGAACGGGATGACGCCCTCATAGGCGATCACGGCGATGGTGTGCATGGCGCGGCTGATCCGATCCGATGAATTTGGCCCAATCCTATCATAACTTGTCCATCAGGCCACTTTCATGAACGGAAAAATTCGCCAGATTCAACTCCACGACACACAGCGAAAGGAGACACGCCGTGACTCATCCCACCATCCGGAGCATGGTCGGCGCCAATGCGCCGGAGAGCGTCAATCCGGCGACGACCGCCGTTCTGGTGATCGACTTCCAGAAGGAATATTTCGAAGGCCGCATGCCGGTGCCGGATGGCGCCAGCGCCCTGGCCAATGCCAGGCGCCTGATCGACCGGGCAGATGCGCTCGGCATGCCGGTCTACCACATCCAGCATGTCACGCCCTCGGGAGCGCCGATCTTCGCCGAGGATGGCAAGACGGTCGATTTTCATCCGGACATCACGCCCGCGCCGCATCACAAGACGGTGCGCAAGTCCTCGGTCAGCGTGTTCCCGACCACCGATATCGACGCACAGCTCAAGGCCGCCGGCATCAGGACCCTGATCGTCACCGGCCTGATGACCCATGCCTGTGTGGCCGGCGCCGCCCGCGATGCGGTTCCGCTCGGCTACGACGTCATCGTCGCCGCCGATGCCTGCGCCACCCGCGACATCACCGGCCCCGACGGCAAGACTGTTCCCCATGCGGACCTGCACAAGTCGTCGCTGGTGACGCTGGCGGACACCTTCGCCGACATCCTCGATACCAACGCGGTGCTGGCGCTGGCGAAGGGCTGAGTTCGTCTTTCCCTCCGGAAGCCAAGGAGATGTTCACGGTGACCCATCTTGCATAGCTGGCCGTCCTGGCGCTGACCTCCGTCGATGCCGCCGCCCAGACCGCCGCGACCGGCGGGATCGTTTCAGCCCCGACCCGCGAGCTGAACTGGATGGAGCTGCCGAATGCCGGCGGCGTGAAATACGCCAACCTGCGCGGCGATCTGGCCGGAAAAGGCCCCTACGAAGCCTTCGTGCTGTTTCCCGCCGGTGCCGACAACCCGTTCCACTACCACAGCCAGGCGATCCCGACCGTGGTGATGCAGGGCACGTTCTATGCCGTGATCGACAGCAGCCCGCTGGTCGTCTCGACCCATCTGCTGGTGAACCTTGTTGGCGTCGAATACGGCGACAATCAGCGCGCCTCGATTTTCTGGGTCATTGGCTTGGTCTTCGCGATGCTCTTCGGCGCCATCCTGTTCGGTGTCATCCCGCTGCGGGGAATCGTCTGATGACCAGCCAGAACATGAAGCCGCTCGAAGGCATCCGCGTTCTCGATCTGACCAATGTGCTGGCCGGGCCGTTCTGTTGCCACCAGCTGGTGCATCTGGGCGCTGAGGTCATCAAGGTCGAGTCCGTCGGCAAGGGCGACCTGGCACGCAACCTTGGCGCCGATGCCGATCTGAACAAGCGCGGTATGGGGGTCTCCTTTCTCGCGCAGAATGCCGGCAAGAAATCCATCACGATCAACCTGAAGCATGACGAGGGCAAGGCGCTGCTGAAGCGCCTTGTTGGGACCGCCGACGTTCTGGTCGAGAATTTCCGGCCCGGCGTCATGGACCGGCTCGGTGTCGGCTACGAGATGCTGAAGGCGGTCAATCCGCGGCTGATCTATTGCGCCATCTCGGGCTTCGGCCAGCAGGGACCGTGGCGCGAGCGTCCGGCCTATGATCAGATCATCCAGGTGAACCGCCCCGGGTTTACCGGAGAGTTTCTGTTTCAATGATTAGGCTGCTTTTTCGGCAGCATTCAAGGTTTCGTAGAAGGCCTCCTCTGCTTCTTGTGGTGTGACGTATCCGATGGCGCTGTGCAGGCGGGTGTTGTTGTACCAGTCGACCCATTTCAGGGTTTCCCATTCGACCTGACCGACGGATTTCCAGGGGCCAAGGAACTTGATGACCTCGGCCTTGAAGAGACCGATGATGCTTTCGGCCAGGGCATTGTCATAGGAATCTCCAACGCTGCCCACCGAGGTGTCGATGCCTGCCTCGGCCAGCCGTTCCGTGTATCGGATCGACAGA